>JBKJHV010000060.1:0-90169 GCA_046598445.1 Lysobacteraceae bacterium | reverse complement strand
CCGGTGACGACATACAACTCGGCGCCGGTGCTGGAATCGGCGGCGGTGTCGCGGCCGGCGCCGACCATGCCGTAGCAGTGCGCCAGCCACGCGGTGCTGTCGGTGGTGTCCAGGCCGACCGGGAAGCCGTCGCTGAAGCCGACCTGCCGCGCCCAGCCGTCGGCATCTGGCAGTGCCGTGAACGGGATGTTCTTGCTGCTGCGGGTGAATTCGGCCGGCAGCTTCGCTTTCGCGGTTTTCGGCAGCGGCTTTCGCGTGCCCTCGTCTTCGGCCGGGTCGCCCCACTGCACGACGAAGTTGTCCTGCGAACGATTGATGCTCAGACCGTTCCAGTAACCGGCCTTGGCCAGCGCGCGGATATTGGCGACGTGCGCCGGGGAGAACTCGGGCGCCAGCTCGATCACCACGCGACCGCTGGCGAGATCCATGTACAGCGTCCGCGCGGGATCGAGGTTGCGCCAGTCGCCGGATTTCGAAGCGTCCAGCAGTTCCTGCATCGACTTGGATTTGTTGGCGGACTCGGACTGCGGCGGGGTCTGCGCTGAAGCGGCGAGTGCGGTAAGCAACAGCGCGGCAACGAGCGGGGTACGGAACAGAGGCATGGGGGCGATTCTCCTTTCGATATGGGTTCGGATTCTGGCCGAGAAGCCGCTCCGCGGCCACCCGCCCGTTCGGGCAGGGCTGGTTTGAGCAGGGCGGACGACGCCCTGCGTGACCTCTGGCACGTCCACTATGTTCAAGTTATGAATAGAGTGATCTCAACGATATCAAGCAGGTCGCCGCAGGCGGCCTCATGAGGGGCACGGTATGAAGGGCACCGTATGAACCAGCCACCGATCACCGATGACGCCACCGATGCGCTGCTGCGGAAGTTCCAGAAGGAGCTTTCGGCCGGCACGGTGTCTCTGGCGCTGCTTGCGGTGCTGGGCGGGGCAGACGAGCCGATGTACGGCTACCAGATCGCCAAGACCCTGGAACGCCAGGGCGACGGCGTGCTCAGCGGCAAGCAGAGCGCGCTGTACCCGGTGCTGCGCAACCTGGAAGGGGCCGGGCTGCTGGAAAGCCTGGTCGAACCATCCATCAGCGGCCCACCGCGCCGCTACTACAACATCACCCCGCACGGCCGCACAGTGCTGGAGGCATGGACCTCCGCCTGGGGCGCCACCCGGGATTCCGTCGATTCCGTCCTGAAGGGGAGCCAGCCATGAATGCCTTCACACAGCCGTCCACCGCGCAGCCGTCGCTGCCGACCAATATTCCCGATTACCTCGAACACCTGCGACGTTCGCTGGCCGGCGCCGATCCTGCGCTGATCCAGGACGCGCTGTACGACGCCGAGGAGTATCTGCGCTCGGAAATGGCCGAGACCCCGGCCATGAGCGAGGCCCAGGTGATCGCCCAGGTGGCGTCCAGCTATGGCGCTCCCGACGAAGTCGCCGATATCTACCGCGACACCGAAGTGAAAGTGCAGGCCGCATTACGTACGCCGCCGACGCGTCCGCATCGCTCGCTGTTCGGGCGTTTCTTCGGCGTGATCGCGGAACCGCGCACCTACGCGGCGCTGTTCTACATGCTGTTGTCGCTGGCGACCGGCATCTTCTATTTCACCTGGGTGGTCACCGGTCTTTCGCTGTCGGTGGGTCTGGCGATCCTGATCATCGGTATCCCGTTCGCGATCCTGTTCCTGGGCTCGGTGCGGATGTTTTCATTGCTGGAAGGGCGCATCGTCGAAGTGATGCTGGGCGAACGCATGCCGCGCCGGCCGCTGTACAGCAGCCGCGGCAAACCGTGGCTGACGCGCATCGGCGAAATGTTCTCGGATCCGCGCACCTGGACGACGCTGCTGTACATGCTGCTGATGCTGCCGCTGGGCATCATCTACTTCACGATCACGATCAGCCTGCTGAGCACATCGCTGAGTTTCATCGCAGCGCCGATGGCGGTCCTGTTCGGATGGGCGGACGTCAACGCCGATTTCGGCGGCTGGGTGTTCCTCGGCGTGCAGGACGGCATCTTCGGTACGTCGATGGGGTACATGGCGCTGCCGCTGGTGTTCGTGACCGGCGTCGTCCTGTTGTTCGCGACCCTGCATCTGGCGCGCGGCATCGGTTATCTGCACGGCCAGCTGGCCAAGCATCTACTGGTGAAAAGCTCGCAGTACGCTTGATCGATGCGCTTTTTCGATGCCTGATGGCCGTCCGGCGGCGATCGACGAAGGTTCCCTGCGCAAAAAAAGCCCTTCCGCTCGATGGCGGAAGGGCTTTTTTGTTTCGGCGCAGCGAATTGGCTCTGCGAGTCTGTTCTATGAAGCGGTCCTACAAGAACAGTCAGCCGGCCTTGCGGCGGCGCGCAGCGGGTTTCGCGGGTGCGGCGGCTTTTACGGATGCTGTCGGCGCCGCATATTTCGCGATGAAATCTCGCACCTGCGGATAGACCTGATCGCGCCAGCGCCGGCCGCTGAAGATGCCGTAATGGCCGGCGCCCTGTGCGGTGAGATGCACGCGGTCGGCATCGGGGATGCTGCTGCAGAGCTTGTGCGCGGCGCGGGTCTGGCCGAGGCCGGAAATGTCGTCGAGTTCGCCCTCGATGGTCATCAGCGCGGTGTTGCGGATCGCCGAAGGCGTCACGCGCTCGCCGGCCACGTCCCACAGGCCGCGCGGCAGCAGGTGTTCCTGGAACACGGTGCGCACGGTGTCGAGGTAATACTCGGCCGGCATATCGAGCACGGCGTTGTATTCGTCGTAGAAACGGCGGTGCGCATCGGCGTCTTCGAGGTCGCCCTTGAGCAGATCCTGGTAGAAATCCCAGTGCGATGTCATGTGGCGTTCGGGATTCATCGCGAGGAAACCCATGTGCTGCATGAAGCCCGGATACACGCGGCGGCCGCTGCCGGGGTAGTTGGCCGGCACGGTGTGGATGAGGTTCTGCTCGAACCAGCCGATCGGTTTTTCGGTGGCGAGATTGTTCACAACGGTCGGCGATTCGCGGGTGTCGATCGGCCCGCCCATCATCACCAGCGAACGCGGCGTGGTTTCGCCGCGCGCGGCCATCAGCGAAACCGCGGCCAGCACCGGCACCGTCGGCTGGCAGACGCTGATGACGTGCAGGCTTTCGGCGCCGATATGACGGATGAATTGCTGGATGGTGGCGACATAATCGTCGAGCGTGAACGCGCCGGCCTCCTTGGGCACCATGCGCGCGTCGACCCAGTCGGTGATGTACACCTTGTGGTCGCGCAGCAGCGTTTTCACGGTGTCGCGGAGCAGGGTGGAGTGATGGCCGGACAGCGGTGCGACCACCAGTACCGGCGGGTCGTCCTTCAGATCTACGATGCCGTCGGCTTCGTCGGAGAAGCGCTTGAAGCGCAGCAACTGGCAGAACGGCGTGCGCAGGACTTCGCGCTGCACGACCGGATAAGTGAG
Organism: Lysobacteraceae bacterium; assembly: GCA_046598445.1. GTDB lineage: Bacteria > Pseudomonadota > Gammaproteobacteria > Xanthomonadales > Xanthomonadaceae > Lysobacter_I. The sequence goes on along the minus strand of JBKJHV010000060.1, from coordinate 86,747 downwards.
TTCAGAGCCGGCACGGCCGCTGGTAGTCACGCTGTGGATGCCGAACTTCGGTTTTTCGTAATCCTTGCCGATGCGATACAGCAGTTCGTAGCCGGCGGCGGCGCGCTGCGCGTACGGCATGTTCGACAGCCAACTGCCGGGTGCGGAGAACATCCGTGCGTTGGCGTCCGCCCAATACGTCATCGGCGCCATCCAGGCGCGACCCAGTTCGTGCATCTGATAGAACAACATCGGCGAACCCCTGTTGTGACCACGTGTAATGCTGCGACGCAGCATACCCGATCCCCTGGCGCGGAGTGGGAAGGCTGGCATATTCCGGCGTTAATCCGGCCCTTTGCGGTAGGCTGGTCGCATGACTTCACGAGACGAAGACATCGCCTGGCTGTGCGAATTATTGGCGCCGTTGGGCCGGATCGCCGCCCGGCGCATGTTCGGCGGCGCCGGCCTGTATGCCGACGGGCTGATCGTCGGCCTGGAGGTGGAGGGCGCGCTCTATCTGAAGACCGACCAGGCCAGCCGGCAGGCCTTTGCCGATGCGGGCGGTCATCCCTTCGTTTACGACGGCAAGGGCAAGCCGATCACCATGAGTTACTGGACGCCCCCGGAAGAGGCGATGGATTCGCCCGAAGCGATGCGGCCGTGGGCGCGGCTTGCGCTGGATGCGGCGTTGCGCAGTGCCGCGAAGAAGCCGAAACGCTGAGTCAAGGCTTGTGTAGAGCGGACTTCAGTCCGCTGATCGTGATGCAGGCAATTCAGCGGCCTGAAGACCGCTACAGAATCAGGGCGCGACTTCGAGCGCGGCCGCATCGTCGGCCAATGCCGGGGACAGCCAGCAGTGCGAACCGGCGAAACGGAAGCCGGCCGCTTCGAAGCGGCCGCGATAGAACTTCGGCGGACGGCCGATGAAGCCGACATCGTCGCCCTCGGTCTCGTCCGCGGAGGTAAACAGTTCGAGGAACGCCACGCCGCCGCACAGTTCGGCCAGGCCCGGCAGGCCGCGGTCGAGTTCGCGCGTCGGCAGGTAATGCAGCACATCGCTGCAGATCAGCAGATCCACCGGCGGGCAGGGGCGTAGCAATGCGAAGTCGGCGAAGCGCGCGAAATGCAGATCGCGTCGCGGGCCGTAGCGGCGGATCGCGTATTCGCTGCTGTCGAAACCGAGATAATGCAGCTTCGGCCGCAGCTTCAGCAGTGGCGCGCGCCACACGCCTTCGCCGCAGCCGATGTCCAGCACGCTGCGGATCGGGCGTTCGAGATGGTATTCGGCGCTTGCGATCGCCAACGCGACCTTGCGCTGCAGACGCTGGCGCCCGCCGATGCCGGCGTCGCGATACCAGCGGTCGAAATAGACGCGGTCGTAGATCTTGTCCGAAACGTTCATGCGTTACCGATGATCAGTGACGTCATCGACAGCGAGCCGATCACATCGTCGTTGAAGAATTCCAGCGCGTCGCCGTCGCGCGCCAGCGCCAGTGCGTACAGCAGCGGCAGATAGTGTTCGGGCGTGGGGATCGACAGCGCGGCATCATCGCCCAGCGCCGGCCAGTCCGCCAGCGCCGGCAGGTTGCCGTCCAGGATCAGCGCGTTGACGCGGTCGCGGAATCGCGATGCCCACGGCAAGGGCGCGGCATCGCGGAAATCGAACAGGCGCAGGTTGTGGACGATGTCGCCGCTCGCGACCACCAGCACACCCTCGTCGCGCAGCGGCGCGAGGCGCTGCGCCAGCGCGACATGCCATGCGCCCGATCGGCGCGAATCGATGCCGAGCTGCACCACCGGGATGTCGGCCTCCGGATACATCGGTTTGAGTACTCCCCAGGCGCCGTGGTCTAGGCCGCGTTCCGGGTCGATGCGTCCCTGAGCGTCGCCGAGCAGATCGACCACGCGCTGCGCGAGCGCCGGATCGCCCGGCGCGGGATATTGCGCATCGAACAGCGCGCGCGGGAAGCCGCCGAAATCGTGAATGGTCGATGGCGCGGCGTTGCCGGTGACCCACGGCCCGTGCGTTTCCCAGTGCGCGGACACGCACAGGATCGCGCGCGGCCGCGGCAGCCGCGTGCCGAGCGCATGCCACGCACGCGACCAGACGTTGTCTTCGATCGCGTTCATCGGCGAACCGTGGCCGAGGAACAGGACGGGAAGCGTGTGTGCAGGCGCACGGTGCATGGGGTGGGCTCGTCATGGGCGCAGCGTGTGCGTGCGCGGTGGGTATGCGGATCTTGTCGAGTAGAACTTGTCGGGCAGAAGGCTTCTGACAAGTCCCGATCGATCGTCAAGTATGGTGCGCGGGGGAATGCCTGCGCCACACCCAGCGCGCAGCACGCACTGTATTGGCATTGAGACGAGCGATGCGGTCCGCGCCCTGATAACCGCCGGCGACCACGAACAGGATCGGAATCCCGCGTTCGCGCGCGATCCGGAACACCGCGACGTCGCGTTCGAACAACTGCGCCGTGGTCAGCCCGCTCAGACTCTTGGGGTCGTCCTCGTGGCAATCCGCGCCCGCCTGATACACCAGCAGATCCGGGCGGTGGGCATCGACGATCTTTTCCGCTTCGTGCAGGGCATCGAGATAGCGTTCGAAGCCCTCGCTGCGTGCCCGCACCATGAAGGCCCATGAGCGCGTGCCGCCGCGACATCCGAAGCGCGTGCCGAACACAGACACGTTGTAGAGATTGGGCAGGCGCGCAGCGAATTCCTCGGTGCCGTTGCCGCCGTGCTCGTCGCAATCGATCACCATCACCCTGCGCTGCGGCCAGGCGTGCGCGAGCAGCGCAAGCCCGTTCAAGGGGCAGAAACCGCTGCCGGACGCATGCACGGCATGATGGAAGCCGCGGGCGATGTTCATCGCGATCCCGCTGCGCAATGCTTCTTCGGCGCCATCCAGCTGCCCGCCCAGCATCGCCAGCGTCGCATCGCGGACGCGGGGCGACCAGCGGATGCCCTGGCGCGAGGCCATGGGTTCTTCGCCGCTCAGGAAGGCGTCCAGATAGCGTTCGTCGTGCAGCCCGCGCAGCAGTTGCATCGGCAATGGTGCGGGGGCTCTGAGTTCCACCAGCCCAAGACGCGCCAGTTTCGATGCCGTCGTGCCCAGCCGTGCGAACAGTGGCTCTTCTTCAGGCGCGTAACGGTCGTCGAAGAAGGCAGCGATCCGCACGTTCATCCGCCGCGAAGTTGTGCGGAAGCGAAGGCGTGCAGATCTTCGATGGTCGTGGTGCGTGGCGACAGCATGTCGCCGCGCACCTGTGCATCGAGCTGTGCGCTGAATGCGCGTTGTCTCACTTCTGGCGAGACCGTGAGCGATGTCAGCCGCAAAAAACGCGCCTGCACGATCGTATCCAACGCCATGACATGGCCGCATGCGATCGCACGCGAGCATGCGGCATCTTCGGGGTAGGTCAGCGCGAACAGCGCGCCGGGGGGCAGGGCGACGCCGCAGATGGAGACCGATGCCACCGCCATCGCCGAATGCGATTCGCCGAGACCGATTTTCTCCACGAGCAACGGCCGGTCGTCGGTGTCCACGAAGACATTGACCCTTCCGCCGCGGCGCACGCGTCCGTGGGCGATTTCGAGGAAGAATTCCTCGGCCTGAGAGCAACTGCCGATCTCGGGTTTTTCCGGCATTTCCGGAATGTTCGGAACGCGCGGATCGCATGGAATGACGGGTTCGGTGATGCCGCGGATCAAGCGCAGCAGCAGTCGGCTTTCCTCGCGCTGTATGTGCGTTTCGATCTCGGCGAGCCGCACCGGCAATGCCGCCAGCTTCACCGCCAGTGCGGAAGGCGCCAGGCGGTCGAGCACATCCGGCCCCGCCTGCTTCAATCTCCTCCAACCGTGTTGCCATCCCGCAGCGATCGCCTGCCGTGCGAGCGACTCGGTCTGATGCTTCGGCCAATCGGCGAAGATCCCCAGATCAAATGCCTCGTCCGCAGTGCGCGGCCGGTTGATGTAGGTCGATAGAAAGCGGGTCGCCTGGGTGTAGCCGCAGCCGCGGCGTTCGGTGCGGTGCGAGGGATGCTCATCGAGCATCTCGTGCAGGGTTTTGTGCAGGCCCAGATCCGCTCGCTGGAATGCGATGACGAGTTCGTGGCTCTGCGCGTTCATCTGCGCATTCAATCGAGGGTCAGCAGCAATGCGCGGACGAGGTGCGTCGTCTGCTCGCGATCGCGTGCGTCGAAGGTGAAGACCGGAATCGCCGGCCCGCAGCGGCGGACCGCCTGGCGGATGCTGTCCATCCGGAAGCCGCGGGACAGATCGGTCTTGGTGATGCCGATCACCAGTCCTGCATCTTCGGTGATGCTCCTGATCGAACGGATCCATTCCTCGCATTCGTCCGAGATGCGTTCGCTGTCTCCCGGAAGCACCACGATCACGCCGACCGCGCCTTCCAGCACGATCGCCCGCATATGCGAAAAATGTTCCTGGCCAGGCAGGCCATAAAGGTGCAGGGGCGTGCCGTCGTCGAGCAGCATCGGCGCGAAATCGAGGGCGACGGTGGTGGTGGTCTTTTCGCCCATCGGACCGTCGCTCATGGGCATTTCGGTCGAGATCGGGGCGAAGTCGGACAGCGATCGGATCGCGGTTGTCTTTCCCGCGCCGACCGGGCCTGCGAATACGAGTTTTGCGCTGTCGAATGCCACGTGGTGTCTCGTTCTGTTCTGCGTTGGAGGTCGGATCATGATGGCCGACCGGTTGCGATACGGAGTATCGCGATTCAAGGGGTAGCGATTCAGTTCCTGCCGAGCCCGAACCGACTGGCGATGCGGGCAAGCATGCCGGAAAAACGTGCGGTCGGTGGCGGCGGTAATCGTATCGCGTCGATGCTGTTATCGGAGGAAGACAACAGGTTGGATGCCTGATAGGCCCACAGGCTGGCTTTGACTTCTTCTTCGCTCACATCGCATGCGAGCTGGAGCTCGCGTTCGCTCGCCGGTGCGCGCAGCAGCGATCTGGCGACTTTGAGCGCGCCGATGAATTCAGGTGCGGTGCCCACGTCGGGCCAGTCTTTCAACTCGTAGCGACCTGTCGGGAAAGACGGAAGCCGATCGCGGCCCTGGAAGGCCGATTGCAGCAGGAACGCTTCCAGACTCCGGCTGGCGCCGTCGGTAGATGGAGCGCGATCCGAGGCAGCGGAAATCTGCAGTTCCCAAGCACTGCTGGAAAAAGTATCGCATGCCGACAGCAGGTCGCTGAGGGTGTTCGCGTAGATGCGGCCTTCGACGGGCCGGATGTGGATGGTCCTGCCGTTGCAGATCGCATCGACCGCCTGGCCACGGTATTCGGCGGCGGCGAGTTTGCAAAGGGCGGGCACGATGCCGTTGGCGACGACTGGAACCACGCTGTCGACGAGTTGGTCTCGCGTCAGCAATTCGCGCAGATGCTGGGCGAGCACCGGTGCGGGACTGCTCTCGGATACGGTCACGCATTCCGTTTCGATATCGTTCGGATTGTCGGAAATTCTGTCGGAAATCACTCTGTCGGAAATCACTCTGTCGGAAATCACGAGGATGGGCGTGCCGCGTTTCCTGGCGAGCTCGAATGCCTGACGGCCGTATTCGTCGGACGGATCGGTGATGAGCAGGCCGCAGCGGGTGCCGTCCCATGGACGTACCTTCGCTCCGATTCTGTAAGCGGGCAGCAACGAGGCCGCGATGCGGATGCGCTGCTCTACTTGTTCGTTCAGTGCGGCGATTGCGATATCGGCTCGGATCATGACCGTTGCGATGATGGGGGTCGGAAAAAGCCGGCCTTTACGGCCGGCTCTGTGCGGTCCTGCGGATTTCCACGAATGGTTTGCAGGAATCATTCCATTCGCGGAAATCATTCATGCAAATCAGGAGAAGTCGATGCTTTTCTCGAACGTACGCAGTTCGTGACGGGCCATCGCGAGATTCGACTTCGAGCGGTCCAGCACCACGTACAGAAACAGCTTCTGGTTCGATTCCAGCGGACGGATGATGTGGTACTGCTTGGTCAGGCTGATCAGGATGTCTTCGATCGTGTCGTTGAGTTTGAGGTTGTTGGCCACCTTGCGCTTGGAGCGCACGACTTCGGCGTTGCCGGCCGCAGCGACTTCGAGATTCACGGCGGAGCCGTCGCCGGCGAGCAGCATGCCGCTTTCGGTGTCGACGAGGGCGGAGGCGATGTAGCCATCGAGACTGCGGAGTGGTTCAAGCGAAATTTTTGCCATGGAAATCGATCCTTTGGAGGTTGCGGGGTGGAGGTTGCGTGGGCGTTGCGGTGGTGCTTCGGGCAATCGGAGTCGAAAAGATCCGATGCCTCGGGACACAAACCGGTCTGGTCGCCGTGTCGGCGGAGATCGGAATTCAGTGGTGTGCGTCGATCAACAGCGCCAACTGCGCGGCGGTGTCGAGCGCCGTGCGGATGGTCATCGCGAGGTTGTCGCTCGCATCGGCGCAAATGCACAGGGTGTGCATCTTCGCCTTGGTCGGAACCCGGACCATCACGATCGAGCCGTGTTCGGTCGCGGTACTGTTGTAGAGCGCCCTGCTGTCGAGCGCTTCGCGACTGAAGGATTCGACCAGTCCCAGAAGCGAGCTCATCAGCGCGGCGGACCGCTGCGGGTCGGCGTCGTTCGAAGCACCGTTGGCGTGCGCGAAGCTGCGGCCATCGACCAGGGCCACCGATGCGAACCGGATGGCGGGCGCTTTTTCGACGAGCGATGCAAGCACGGCCAGACATTCCATTTTTGCGTGCGTAGCGGCTGTCGTTTTATGCGCGGCCTTCGAATCGTTCATCGATGTCGGGACGGCCTGCGCGTGGAGTGTTGTGCTGGACATACGGGATCAATAGCATGTTCCATGCCAAGCATGACGATCAAACCCTGGGATGTCGTAAGTCGATCAATAATGAGAAATCAGTCACGTCATAATTTTGTGAAAACGGTCCCAGTCTCGCTTTTCTGGACGCTGGGAGTCAGTTTGTTCCACTGCAAGGCGCTGGCGGGGTCGATTTCCAGGTCGAGGTGACGCCATACGGCAGCCGATGGTTCGAAGCGCCGCCGACGCGCCGATTCCTTGGCCGAACGATGCGTTCTGCTATCGTGACCCACCCCCATACACCAACGCCCCGATGACCGCATATCTGTGGACCAAAACCGCGCATCTCGTGTTCGTGATCGCCTGGATGGCGTCCGTGTTCTACCTGCCGCGGATACTGGTCAACATCGCCGAAGTCGGCGATGTGCCGGTGGTGCGCGAGCGCTTGGTGCTGATGGGCCGCCGGTTATATCGCTTCGGCCACGCGATGTTCGGTATAGCGCTGCTGTTCGGCCTCGCGCTGTGGCTGCATTTCGATATCGCCGGGGGCTGGCTGCACGCGAAATTGACGCTGGTGCTGCTGATGCTGGCGTACTTCATCGTCTGCGGCCGCTGGTTGAAAGGCGTCGACAAGGGCCGCGCGCTGCCTTCCGCGAAGGCGATGCGCTGGATCAACGAGCTTCCGGTCTTCGCGCTGATCGCGATCGTCTATCTGGTGCTTGCGAAGCCGTTCTGAGGTTTCGTGGGCTAGCGGCCTGAAGGCTGTTCTACCGTCAGTGTCATCCCGAATCCGGCTTCATCAGGTGAGGGATCTGCTTTCCGCTGCGAAAAAACAGTGAAGCAGATCCCTCCATGGGCTGCGCCCATGTTCGGGATGACAGTGCACGCGAATCACTTCGTCCTGAATTCTTCCGGCTTCGGCAGCGTCACCGGCACGCCGTCGGCGTTGCAGAGCTTTGCCGCGCACAGGCGTTCGCGCAGCGCCGGTGTGGCCTGCACCAGAATGTGGAAGATCGCGTTCTGCTCCAGCGAACCGCGCGCCGCTTCTGCGCCGGGGCCGCGCGCCCAGATGCCGACATCGTCGCCGCCGTGGCTTTCGTTGGACAGCGGGACGATGGATTCCTGCATGTAGTCCGGATGCTCGGTATCGACGTCCGTCAGATCCGGTCGCCCGTCATTCGCTTTCTGATAGCCGCTGACTTCGTGCAGGAAGGTTTTCGGGCCTTCGGGCTGCTGGTCGGTGGCGCCAACGTGGCCGGGGCCGTTGGCGTAGCCCAGGGTGGTGTAGGGCAGGCCGGTGGCGTCGGTGGCATAGATGCCGGGGCTGCTGCTTTCGCCGCTGCTGCCCTTGACCTTGCCGAGGATCGCGTTGCCGCGCAGCGGATAGCCGGCGAAGGTCATGGTGTGCGAATGATCGGCGGTGACCAGGATGAGGGTGTCGTCGGCCGAGGTCATCTGTGCGGCCACCGCGACCGCTTCGCTCATCGCGATGGCGTCGGTCAGCGCGCGATAGGCGTTGCCGGAATGGTGGGCATGATCGATGCGGCCGCCTTCGACCAGCAGCACGAAGCCCTGCGGGTTGCCGCGCAGGCGCTCGATGGCGCTGCGGGTCATCTGCGCCAGCGACGGCTCGCCGGCCTTGTCTTTCCGCCGGTCGTGTTCGTATTGCATATGACTGGGTTCAAACAGCGCCAGCAGTGGCTTGTCCTTCGGCGCAGCGGCGAATTGCGATGCGTTCCAGACATAGCTGCCATCGGAGTGGCGGCGTTTCCATTCGGCGACCAGATCGCGGCCGTCCAGGCGCAGGCCGACCTTGTCGTCGTATTCGGGGTCGCGCTCGGTCGCCGGGAAGAAATTGCTGCGGCCGCCGCCCATCAGCACATCGGGGCCGTTGCCGTATGGCGATTCGATCAACTGGCGCGCGATGTCGGTGCATCCGGTGTCGATGGCTTCCTGCGGCATCTCGGCGTCGTTTTCCCAGTTGCGATGAGGCGTATGGGTGAAGGTCGCGCCCGGTGTGGCGTGGGTGAGCCGGGTGGTGGTGACCACGCCGGTGGCGAGCCCGGCGCCGGCCGCCAGTTCCCACAGACTCAGCAACGGCGAACGCAGAGCACCGGCGCAGTCGCCCAACAGGGGTTCCTGACCGATATTGAGCACGCCGGCGCGGGTTTTCACGCCGGTGGCCATCGCGGTCATCGTGCCGGCGGAATCCGGCGTCTGGGTATCGGTGTTGTAGGTCTTGCTCAGCGCGGTGTGCGGGAACCGCTCCCAGCTCAGCGCGTTCTCTTCGCCCGGCCCGCCCTTGCGCTGACCATCCAGAATGCGCGCCGCAGCCACCGTGGGCAGGCTCATGCCGTCGCCGACGAACAGGATCACGTTCTTCGCCTTGCCGGACATCGCGCCGCGTTCGGCAGCCTGCGCGGCGCCCGCGCGGAACCACCAGGCCGGGGTTTCGCCAGCGGGGCGGCGGATCTGCGGGACATCGATCGCGGCGACCGGCCGTGCGCCAGCGCGCGGCGCGGCGCCTGCCGTCGAGGGCGTGGTGGCGCATGAGCTGGCCGCAAGCGTGCAGGCGAAGGCGAGCAGTGCGTGGCGAAGAGGCATGTGAAAGGACATGGGCGCGAGCGTTCGGGCGGAAACTTCGATTATGCCCGGCCAACGTTGCAATCGTGGAATGCCGTCATGTCGCCCGGACGCTCGCCGGGGCTGCCGTGCTCGGCTATCGTGCGTCATCGTTGACAGGGCGCGCATCGCGCCGGAGACCGTTCATGCGTCTGATCTCGGCCTGGTTCCGCATCCCGTTCTGGCAGCGCGTGCTCGCCGGCTTCGTACTCGGCGGTATGGCGGGCTGGCTGATGGGGCCGGCGGCCGAGACCTGGTTCGGCCCGCTCGGGGATCTGTACGTCACTCTGATCAAGATGATCGCGGTGCCATTGGTCTTCTTCGCGGTGATCAACGCGGTGGCGTCGTTGCATGGCCAGAAGTCGATGGCGGCGCTGGGCGGCCGCACCTTCCTGTGGTTCGCGATCACCGCGGTGCTGGCGGTCTGCGTTGGTCTGGCGGTGGGTACGGTGATGCAGCCGGGCCTGGTGCAGATTCCGCTGGTGGTCGATCCGAGCTATGTGCAGAAGGACATCCCGAGCGTCGTGGATGTCCTGCTGAAAGTGGTGCCGGCGAACCCTTTCCACGCCTTGACCGGGATCGGCGAAGTGAAGAACGCAGCCGGAGAAACCGTGTTGCGTGCGGGCAGGGGTTCGATCCTGCCGGTGATCTTCTTCGCTGGACTGGTCGGTTTCGCGATGGTGAAACTCGGCGAAAAAGTCGCGCTGGCGCGCAAACTGGCGGGCGAAGCCGCAGAGATTTCGATCCAGCTCACGCGCTTCGTGCTGGAGATGACGCCGATCGGCACTTTCGGCCTCATCGCTTCGCTGGTCGGCGCCTATGGCTTCGACAAACTGCTGCCGCTGGGCAACTTCGTGCTGGCGCTTTACGTCGCCTGTGCGATCCACATCATCGTGGTCTACAGCGGTCTGCTGATGGCGCACGGTCTCAATCCGCTGAAATTCTTCCGCGGCGCCGCGCCGGGCATGCAGGTCGCTTTCGTCAGCTCATCGAGCTTCGCCTCGCTGCCGTCGTCGCTGCGCAGCGTCACCCATAACCTCGGCGTCGACAAAGACTACGCCGCGTTCGCGGTGCCGCTGGGCGCCACCATCAAGATGGACGGCTGCGGCGCGATCTTCCCGGCGCTGTGCGCGGTGTTCATCGCGCAATACACCGGTACCCCGCTCACGCCCGAGCAATACCTGATCGTGCTGATCGCTTCCGTACTCGGCAGCTTCGGCACCGCGGGCGTGCCCGGCACCGCGGTGGTGATGGCGACCGTGGTGCTGAGCGCCGCCGGTCTGCCGCTGGAAGTGATCGGCTACCTGTACGCCATCGACCGTGTGCTCGACATGATGCGCACGTTGACCAACGTTACCGGACAGATGTTGGTGCCGGTGCTGGTGGCGAAGGAAACCGGCCTGCTCGACCGCGAGGTCTACGAACGCGCGCCGACCAATGTGGGGATGGAGGAAGAAACGTAGGGCGGGCCCCGGCCCGCCGTTGAGATTTTTCTGGCCGCTTCGCGTGCATGGCGGAGCAGCGGTCTTCCGGGCAAGCGCAATGCGCGCACCCGGGATGGTCGAAGCTAGCCCTTTGCGAAGAGATTTCCCAATGCGCACAAAGCCAATCCCCCAGAGCCCGCTTTTCCAAAGGAGGCAATTCAAAGGAGGGAAATCAAATACCCATGATGGCAACGCTGATCGGGGCTGAAGCCCCTCCTACAACACCATCAATTCGGCAAAGTTTTCTCGCGCCTGCCCGCCAACCTCGCCGCAACCAACGCCACCGGAATCGGCAACAGCAGTCCAAGCACTGACACCCACTTCGGATGATCGGGCACCATGACGATCATGCCGGCGACGCCGGCCATGACGAAGAGCGCGACAGCGATGGCGGCGGCGCGCGCGTGACGGGCGATGCGTGCGCCGACCCAGCCGCCGACGAACGCGCCGACGGTCCAGCCCAACACCAGCATGGCCATGGCGCCGGCCGGTGCGGCGGCGACGATCATCTGCAGATGATCGGGATTCCTGGGGTCCAGGCCGGCGGGGGGCGGATACAACAGGTGGCCGATGGATTCGATGGCGTAAATGGTGAACATCATCGTCACCACGCCCAACAGCATGCCCAGGATCGTGCGGCCCATCGTCGTTGTCCCCTCGTCAATAACGGTCTACGAAGCATGTGCCTGCCGGGGCGGGCTCGCAAGCGGGACATGCCCTCGCAAGCAAAAGGCCGCTTTCGCGGCCTTTGCGGAAACACCCTGACTGTTGGCGCGCTTATTGGGTGGCGACGCGCCGGGCCTGGAAGAATTTCTGGCTCCAGTAGCCGGTGATCAGGTTGGCCACTTCCACGTCCTTGCCGGTGCGCGGGGCGTGGACGAACTGGCCGTTGCCGATATAGATGCCGACGTGATCGACGTGCTTGCCGCGGCGGCTGAAGAACACCAGATCGCCTTCGACCAGTGCCTTGGGGTCGCGGATCAGTTCACCGACGTTGGCCATGTCGCGCGAAATGCGCGGCAGTTCGATGCCGAGGCTGTTGCGAAAGACATAGCCGACCAGGCCGCTGCAGTCGAAGCCGCCCTCGGGGCTGGTGCCGCCCCAGCGGTACGGGGTGCCGAGCAGCGTCAAGGCGCGCTTGAGCATGGTCTTGATGCGGCCCTCGCCCTGTGCCGGGACTTCGTCGCCGGTGGCGTTCAGTGCGACCGGGCCAGTCTCGAAGATGCTGCGGATGTCTTTGGCGAACATGACGCTGCGGCCGGGCAGGGACAGCGGGCCGTGGAACGTGGCATCGCCGACCTGCGAGAACAGCCCGGTGGAGAGTTCAAGGGGGTCGTGGGGCGCCACTGTGTCCGCGCGCTTCTGTGCGAAGGCGGGCTGGGTGAAAGCCGCGAAACTGCCGAGAGCGAACAGGCAGGTGAGCATGAATCGGGTGCTGCCAAGCGTGGAACGGTGGATGGCAGTGGGGCGGCCGGAGCCTTGGGCTTGGGTCGTCACGCGTCATGCACTTTGCAAAAGGAGGATGGATAGTGCCCGACACAGGCCGCCGGGGGGTTCACATTTCGTTAGCGATAAGCCGAAAAAGGTGACCAGGGTCGCGAAACGGGGCATCCGGCCTCCCCCGCCATCACTTCAGGACGCGTTTGGCCCCGGTGTAGTGGTCCCGCCAGTACGCCCCATCGAGACGGTCGAGGCGGACCGTGCCTCCGGTGCTGGGGGCATGGACGAAGCGGCCCTCGCCGACGTAAATGCCGACGTGGCTGACGTTGCCCCCGCTGCCGAAGAACACCAGATCGGCCGTGGCCAGCCGGTTGGTGGCGATCTTCGGCCCCTGCATCGCGGCCAGTTCGCGCGAGGTGCGCGGCAGGCGCAGGTCGAGCATGTCGCGGAACACGTAATTGACCAGGCCGCTGCAGTCGAAGCCGGTGTCCGGGGTGTTGCCGCCGTAGCGGTAGGGCGTGCCGACCAGGCTGATCGCCCGGATCAGCAAGGCGTTGGCCGCCGCCGGGTTGTTCGGTTCGACCCCTGACCAGTCGCGGGATGGCGGCGGGGGCGGCGAGCTGCGTACCGTGTCCGGGCCGCCGCAGCCGGCCAGCGCAAGGCCCAGCAGCAGGACAGCGGAGACGGCCGCACGCGCCGGCGCCGGGGCCAATGGCGCCGGAGCGATGGAGTGCGGATAATGCGCGGCCGCGATTTGCGTCATGAACTTCACGGCGGCAATCTTGGCCGCACCGCCGGGTGGCGATCAAGCCGCCCCCTGCCGCCACGACGCGGCCCAGACCGAACCACACCCGAGCCAGACCCATGAAAATCGAGAAAGACCGCGCTGTCCGTTTCCACTACACCGTCGGCGAAGTCGGCCAGCCGGCCACCGAAAGCTCCCAGGGCGGCGAGCCGCTGGCGATCCTGATCGGTCACAACAACATCATTCCGGGCCTGGAGAAGGCGATGGAAGGCCGCGAAGCCGGCGAAACCTTCGCCGTCGACGTGGCCCCCGGCGAGGCCTACGGCGAGCGCCGCGATGGCCTGACCCAGCGCATCGCCAAGAAGCATTTCGGCGACCAGCGCCTCACCGCGGGCATGCAGGTAGTCCTGCAGACCGAGTACGGCCCGCGCGCGGTGACCGTCGAGAAAGTCGGTCTGAGCGTGGTCGATGTCGACCTCAATCACCCGATGGCCGGCAAGTCGCTGCACTTCGACATCGAAGTGGTGGACGTGCGCGAAGCCAGCGCCGAAGAGATCGAGCACGGCCACGTGCATGGCGACGGCGGTCACCAGCACTGACCCGCGACTCGGCGACAGCGCCAGAACGAACGGCCCGCGAAAGCGGGCCGTTTGCATTCCATGATCCGGTCGCCGGCCTTGTCCGCGCCGGACTTGGCAGCGCCCATCGCGGCGCCGCTACACTGTTCGCATGGAACAGCAATGTGACGTACTCATCGCCGGTGGCGGCGTGAACGGCCTGGCGACCGCGCTGGCGCTGCTCGAAGCCGGACGCGGCGTGCGCGTGATCGACGCCAGCGCCATCGGCAGCGGCGCTTCGCACGGCAACTGCGGCACCATCACCCCGAGCCATGCGCCGCCGCTGGCCGCGCCGGGCACGGTGGCGACCGCGCTGAAATGGATGTTCAAGCCCGACGCCCCGCTGTACATCCCGCCGCGTTTCGATCCGCTGCTGTGGCGCTGGCTGCTGGGTTTCGCCGGGCGCTGCAACGCGCGGGACTGGGAAGCCAGCGCGCGAGGCAAGTACGCGCTGCTCGACGATTCCCGCCAGCGGCTCGCCGATTGGGTGCAGCGTTACGCACTGCAGTGCGAATTCCTCGAATCCGGCGAGGATTACGTTTTTCGCAACGCCCGCGCGTTCGCCCACGGCCAGCACGAACTGTCGCTGCTGCGCGAGCTGGGTGTGGCGGTGGAGGCGATCGACGGCAAGGCTTACGAAGCGCAGGAGCCGGCGCTGAAGCCCGGCGTGGCCGGTGCGCTGCGCTTCAGCGGCGACGCTGCGCTGCGGCCCGATCGCTATCTCGCCGAACTGGCGCGCGCGGTCCGTGAACGCGGCGGCGAGATCGTCGAACACTGCGCCCTGCACGGACTGCGCGAAGACCGTGAAGGCGTGCTCGCGCATACCGATCACGGCACCCTGCGCGCGCGCAAAGCGGTGCTGGCGCTGGGCGCGTGGTCGGCGAAATCGGCCGACGCGCTGGGGATGCCGTGGATGAAGAAGATCATCCAGCCCGGCAAGGGCTATTCGATCACCTATCGCACGCCGGGCCGCGTGCCGAAGCGTCCGCTGGTGCTGCGCGAGCGTTGGGTGTGCGTCACCGCGTGGAACGACGGTTATCGTCTGGGCAGTACGATGGAATTCTCCGGTTTCGACGAGGCGTTCAACGCGCGTCGGCTCGGCGCGCTGGAGCGCGGCGCGCGCGAGTATCTGCACGAGCCGGTCGGTCCGGAGGTGCGCGAACGCTGGTACGGCTGGAGGCCGATGAGTCGCGACGACATGCCGTTGATCGGTCGCTCGCCCGGCTCCCGCCGCACCTGGCTCAACACCGGCCACGGCATGATGGGCGTGGGCATGAGCACCGGCAGCGCGCAGTTGCTGGCCGACCTGATGGCCGGTCGCGCACCGGCCATCGATCCCGCCCCCTACCGTCCGGAGCGATTCGCATGAACGACAGCGCACAGCACTACGACCTGATCGTGATCGGCGGCGGCTCCGGTGGTCTCGCTGCGGCATTCCGCGCCGCCGAACACGGCGCGCGCGTCGCGTTGTGCGAGCCGGATGCGCTGGGCGGTACCTGCGTGAACGTCGGCTGCGTGCCGAAGAAAGCGATGTGGCTGGCGGCGGACGTGGGCGCGAAGCTCGAACTGGCGCGCGCGCTCGGCTTCGATCTGCCCGCGGCAGCGCTGGACTGGCCGACGTTCCTCGTCCATCGCCAGCGTTACATCCACAACATCCACGCCAGCTACCGGCGCCGTCTCGACGAGGCCGGCATCGCGGTATCGGCCAGCCGGGTGCGGCTGCGCGACGCGCACACCGTGGTCTGTGCCAACGGCATCGCGATGCGCGGCGAACGCCTGCTGATCGCCACCGGTGGCCGCCCGCAGCGTCCCGACGTGCCCGGCGCCGAGCTCGGCGGCGTGTCTGACGATTTCTTCCACTGGACGGCGCCTCCGTCGCGCGTGGCGATCGTCGGCGCCGGCTACATCGCGGTCGAACTGGCCGGCGTGCTGCAGGCGCTGGGCAGCCGGGTCGAGGTGTTCGGTCGCGGCGACCGTCTGCTCGCCGGGTTCGACGCCGAACTCGCCGTACAGCTGGCCGAAGACTACCGCCAGGCCGGCATCCATCTGCATTTCGGATACGGACTCGAATCGGTCGAACGCGATGCGGACGGCGAAGGCCTGCGCCTGCGCGATGTGGCCGGCGGCGTGAGCGAACGCTTCGACGCGCTGCTGTTCGCGACCGGGCGTCGTGCGAGCACCGACGATCTTGGACTGGAAGCGGTCGGCGTCGCGCTCGATGCGCAGCGGCGCATCGTCGTGGACGCGGGCAACGCGACCAATGTCGACGGCGTGTACGCGGTCGGCGATGTCACCACCGATCCCGCACTGACCCCGGTGGCGATCGCCGCCGCGCGCCGGCTGATGGACCGGCTCTACGCAGGCGCCACGGCGCTGCTCGATCGCAATAACGTGCCGACCGTGGTGTTCTCGCATCCGCCGCTGGCCAGCGTGGGCCTGACCGAAGAGGACGCGCGCGCGCGCCACGGCGACGCAGTGCGCGCGTACCGGGCCGGGTTCCGGCCGATGCTGCACGCGCTGGCGGATTCGCCGCAGCGCAGCCTGTTCAAGCTGGTCTGCGTCGGCGAAGAGCGTCGTGTCGTCGGCATCCACCTGCTCGGCGACGGTGCGGACGAGATTCTGCAGGGTTTCGCGGTGGCGTTGAAGCGCGGCATCACCCTCGACGATCTGCGCGACACGGTCGCGATCCATCCGACCAGCGCCGAGGAAGTGGTGTTGATGCGCTGACGCCATCGAACCCGACCGAATCCTGACGAACACAACGATACTTTCCGACATGCCGACCACCGAATCGACCACGCCCAACTTCCATCTGCACCAGGGTACAGCGCCGCTGCTGGTCAGCCTGCCGCACGACGGTAGCGCGATTCCCGATGCGCTCGCCGCGCGGATGACGCCCGAAGCGCGTCGCGCGCCGGACACCGACTGGCACGTCTCACGGCTGTACGCCTTCGCCCGCGAACTCGGTGCCTCGATCCTCGCGCCGCAGCATTCGCGTTACGTCATCGATCTCAATCGTCCGCCGGACGACGTGTCGCTGTATCCGGGCCAGAACACCACCGGGCTGTGCCCGATCGTGCGTTTTTCCGGCGATCCGGTGTATCTGCCGGGCGAAGAACCGACGCCGGACGAGATCGACGTACGCATCGAAACCTACTGGCGGCCGTACCACGACGCGCTGCGCGGCGAACTCGACCGCCTGCGCGCGCAACACGACCGGATGCTGCTGTGGGAAGGCCATTCGATCCGTGGCGAGTGTGCGTTCCTGTTCGACGGACGGCTGCCGGATCTCAATGTCGGAACGGCGTCCGGCACCAGCTGCGCGCCGGAGCGGCAGGCGCGTATCGAAGCCGCGCTGCGGGTCCAGACCGGTTACGACTGGGTGCTCAACGGCCGTTTCAAGGGCGGTTTCATCACCCGTCACTACGGCGACCCGGCGAACGGCATCGACGCGGTGCAGCTGGAAATCGCGCAGCGTATCTATATGAATGAAGACAGCTTCGAATACGACGAAACGCTGGCCGCGAACGCGCAGCGCGCGATCCGTGCGTTGATCGAAGCGGCCCTGGCGTGACCGTGCGCCCGGTGGCGGGCGAGGGCGCCGTCGTCGCGAACAAACAAAACACAAGCATGCTCGACAAGAGCAGACCCCAGAGGGGCGGGCTCGACATGACCGGCGTGCTGCTGGTCGCGCTCGGCGCGGTCGCGTTCTCCGGCAAGGCCATCATCGTCAAGCTGGGGTTCCGGCTGGGCGCCGACGCGGTGACCCTGCTCGCGCTGCGCATGGCGGTGGCGCTGCCGCTGTTCGTGGCGATGGCGGCATGGGCCGCGCGACGCGCACCGCCGTTGGCGCGCGGCGACCGCTGGCGCATCGTTGCGCTGGGCGTCTTCGGCTATTACCTCGCCAGCCTCTTCGATTTCCTCGGCCTCGCCTACATTTCGGCCACTCTCGAACGGGTGATCCTGTACCTCACGCCGACGTTCGTGCTGTTGCTGGGCGCGGTGCTGGCGCGACGGCGGCCGACGCGGCGACAGCTCGTCGCGCTCGCGATCAGCTATGCAGGCGTGGCGCTGGCCTTCGGTCACGATCTGCACGTCGCCGGCAGCGATGTCGTGCGCGGCGGCGTGCTGGTGCTGGGCAGCGCGGTCTCGTACTCGATCTATCTCTACGGCAGCGGCGAGATCGTCGCCCGGGTCGGCGCCGTCCGCCTGACCGCCTACGCCAGCACCGTGGCGTGCGTGCTGTGCATCGGCCAATACGCGCTGTTGAAACCGTGGGCCTGGCCCGACTTGCCGGTTGACCTCTACTGGCAATCGTTGCTCAACGGCACGCTGTGCACCGTGGTGCCGGTGCTGGCGACGATGATGGGCATCCGCCGCATCGGCTCGGGGCCGGCCTCGCAGATCGGCATGATCGGGCCGGTGTCGACCATCGTGCTGAGCCTGTTGATCCTGCACGAACCGATGGGGCCGTGGCAGATCGCGGGCACCGGGCTGGTGGTAGCTGGCGTGCTGATGGTGTCGCGCTCGAAAGCGGTCTGAATGCTTGGCCGGCCTTTTGTAGAGCGGACTTCAGGCCGCTGCTCTGCTTGCCGGAACCGGAGGAGCGGCCTGAAAGGCGCTCTACAAGGCGTCGTGGGCTAAACCGTGACGGGGTTCGCGCCCGGCTCCGGATTCCGTACACTCCCGCTCGCTGGCCAATGCGGCCACGGGGGAGTGAAGAATGAGTCTTGTGCAGGTGCTGGTCGTCATCGCGGCGACCCTGATCGGCTTCGTGGTGTTGCTGTGGCTGCTGCTGCGCTTCGCGCTGCCCTGGTGGCTGAGCCGGAAAATCGCGGCGATGGCCGGTATGGCACAGAACGCCGGGATCGCCGCGCGCATCACCCTGGCGCCCACTGTGCAGGCTTGGCAGCAGCCGGGTACCGCCGGCCTGATCGACGGGATGCTGGCACTGGGGTTCGAGGAAATCAGCCGCTACGCGGTGCCGGAAATGCCGACGATGCAGCTCTGGGCAGGCACTCACCCGCAGGATGGCGTGGCTGTGGCGGTGTACGACCACGGCACGATGCCGCTGTTTTTCGATCTGGTGCGGGTCTACGACGATCACGCCACCGATACCGTCAGCACCAATCCCATCCACGATCCCGGCAACGTGCCGCCCGGCAGCCGCTGTATCGCCGACCCTGCGATGTCGCCGCAGACCGCGCTGGAGACGCTGCGTGCACAGCCCTTGGCGGGGAACCTGCTGCCGCTGGATGCCGGAAACTTCGAGCCGGTCTTCGTCGAACTGTATGCGCGCTCGATCGATCACATCCTCTCGAAGCAGATGCCCGATGCCGACATGATGCGCATCGTCGGTGCGCGCGTCTCGGAAGCGACCGGCATGCCGGTGCCGGAACTCGACGACCAGCAGATGCAGTTCGCGGTCGAAATGCAGCGCAACACCCGCCTGGCCGCGCTGCAGGAAGCGATTATCGACCGTTACCTGCAGTCCGGGCAGGTCGGCGCGCGCGAGTGGGAGCGCGTGCGCGACCGGCTTGCGATCGTGCACGATCTGCTGAGCCGCGAAGACGCGGCCGGGCTTGCGCGCAGCAATTGCGATTACGAAGCCATCGAACCGATGATCGCGCGCGTGTTGGCGTTGGAACTTTCGCCATTGGACACCTTCGAGAAAATCACCGCCGCACTGCCTGAAACGCAGCGCCTGCGGCTGCTGGGCGAGGTGGATCACCCGCTGTATGCGCAGTTGTATGTGACTTCGACCTGAGTCCCGGGCGTCGTCTCAGGCGTTTGTGGCGGCGAGCGCCTGCAGTTTGCACACCGTCGACCAGTTGCGGCTGGTGATGAGATCGCGAAATTTCGGGCCGACCAGTTTCGCGCCGAATGCGCTGTCCAGAATGCCGTCGGGGCACCAGAGATAAAGCGCATCCGCGCCCAGCGCGACGTGTTCGTCGGCACCTGCTGCGTCGACCAGCGCCTGCAGCGGTGCGCGATCAGCGCCGGCGGTCATGAAGCCCACCAGCATCCGCGACGGATCGTCCATGCGCCCCAGGAACGGGTTTGCGGCCGCGGCGGCATCGAGTTCTGGCGCCGTCAGCACCAGCGTGTTGGCGGAGACGCCGGTGGTCTGGATCAACGCCTCGGCGATACTTTTTGCATTGACCTTGGTCGAGCTTCGGCCGGCATCGAATACCACGTTGCCGCTGTTGAGCAGCGTGCGCACCTTCGTGAATCCCAGTGTCTCGAACATCGTGCGCAGGTCGGCCATTGCGATGCGCTTCGCCTTGCCGACGTTGATGCCGCGGAACAGTGCGATCTGGACGGCCACTCAGACCGCGCCACGCGGGCGATGCGGTCGCATCGACATGGATGCCGTCGCAACGGCCGATGGCAATGAAGCGGCCACTCAAACCTCCAGCGTCGCCAGATCGCCTTTCGTTTCCAGCCACGTCTTGCGATCGCTCGCCCGCTTCTTCGCCAGCAACATATCCATCAATGCGTGCGTTTCGGTGCCGCCGTCGACGGTGAGCTGCACCAGCCGGCGGGTGTCGGGATGGATCGCCGATTCGCGCAACTGCTGCGGGTTCATTTCGCCCAGACCCTTGAAGCGGGTGACGTTGACCACGCCGCCGAAGCCTTTGGTGTTCGCGGCTTTTTCGCGCTCGATCTTTTCAAGCAGCAGTCGTTTCTCTTCCCCGTCCAGCGCATAGAACACCTGTTTACCCACGTCCACGCGGAACAGCGGCGGCATCGCCACGAAGATGTTGCCGGCAGTGACCAATGCCGGAAAGTGCTTCAGGAACAGCGCCGACAGCAGGGTCGCGATATGCAGGCCGTCGGAGTCGGCGTCGGCGAGGATCACCACTTTTCCGTAGCGCAGACCGCTGATGTCGTCCTTGCCCGGGTCGCAACCGATCGCGACCGCGAGGTCATGGACTTCCTGCGACGCGAGCACGCTGCCGGAAGCGACTTCCCACGTATTGAGGATCTTGCCGCGCAGCGGGAGGATCGCCTGGAAATCCTTGTCGCGCGCCTGTTTCGCCGAGCCGCCGGCGGAATCGCCTTCGACCAGGAACAATTCGGTACGCGAGAGATCCTGGCTGATGCAGTCGGCGAGTTTTCCGGGCAGCGCCGGACCCTGCGTGACTTTCTTGCGGACGATCTGTTTTTCGGTCTTCAGACGCGCGGCCGCGCGTTCGATGGCGAGCTGCGCGATCCGTTCGCCGAGTTCGGTGTGCTGGTTGAGCCACAGCGAGAACGCATCGTGCGCGGCGCCTTCGACGAACGCAGCGGCCTGTCGCGACGACAGCCGCTCCTTGGTCTGGCCGCTGAACTGCGGGTCGGTCATCTTCACGCTGAGCACGAAGGCGACGCGGTCCCACACGTCTTCGGGCGCGAGTTTCACGCCGCGCGGCAGCAGGTTGCGGAAATCACAGAATTCCCGCAAAGCGTCGGTGAAGCCGGTGCGCAGACCATTGACGTGGGTGCCGTGCTGCGCGGTCGGAATCAGATTGACGTAGCTTTCCTGCACCAGATCGCCGTCTGGCACCCAGGCGGCTGCCCAGTCGACGATTTCGGAATCTTTCTTGAGTTGGCCGACGAACAGCTCCGGCGGCAGGCATTCGCTGGCGCCCAGCTCGCCCTTCAGGAGTTCACTCTTCAAATATGCGCGAAGCCCGTCTTCGTAGAACCACTGGTCTTTTTCGCCGGTCGCGACATCCAGCAGATTGACCGTCAGGCCCGGGCAGAGCACGGCCTTGGCGCGCAGGATGTGGCGCAGGTGGCGCAGGTTGAACTTGGCGGTATCGAAATATTTCGGATCCGGCCAGAACCGCAGCCGCGTGCCGGTGTTCTTCTTGCCGACGCTGCCGACGATATCCAGGTCCGACGCGCGGTCGCCGTCGCGGAACGCCATCCGGTATTCGTTGCCGTCGCGCTTGATGAACAGTTCCACCTGTTTCGACAGCGCGTTGACCACGCTCACGCCGACGCCGTGCAGGCCGCCGCTGAAGGTGTAGTTCTTGTTGCTGAACTTGCCGCCCGCATGCAGGCGGGTGAGGATCAGTTCGACGCCGGGGATTTTTTCTTCCGGATGGATGTCCACCGGCATGCCGCGGCCATCGTCGGAGACTTCGCAGCTGCCGTCGGTGTGCATCACCACGTCGATGCTGCGGGCGTGGCCGGCGAGGGCTTCGTCGACCGCGTTGTCGATCACTTCCTGCGCCAGATGGTTCGGGCGGGTGGTGTCGGTGTACATGCCTGGCCGGCGTTTCACCGGGTCCAGGCCGGAAAGGACTTCGATATCTGCGGCGTTGTAGCGACTGCTCATGGGCGTTGGGCGTGGGTCCGAACGGGCGTGCGCCGGGTTGGCGACGCCGAGGCCGGCGAGCTTGGCGGTCCGGCGTGACAGGGTCAAGCCGTTCAGGCGCTACCGCGGTGGAAGCGGGTGTTCATGGCGGAGTGGGCCCCCGGGCGCTAAGGTGCCGCCGTCCGTACCGAAGCCCACCCCTCCCGGTGGCGCCGCGGGCAGCAGACATCATGATCCGCAAGACCAATACGACAAGCATGATTCCAGCCGGCATGTTCCGCCCCCGTTCCCTGCTCGGTGTGCTCGCCATCGCCGGCCTCGCGCTCGCGGCAAGTGCGGTGTTCGCGCAGACCGCGACCGGTGCGCAGTCGGATCCGACTGCGCAGTCCGCGCAGGACGCCGAGAAGGCCAAGGCAGACAAGGCCAAGGCGGAAGCCGAGAAGCGTCGTCAGGCCGAAGCCGCCGAGGCCCGCAAGGCCAAACGCGACAAGTCGAAGGACGACAAGGGCTCCGATCGTGAGCTTGAGGAAGAGGAAGACATCTGAGCCACCGCTTCCCCGGTTTCGCAGCCATCGACGCCCCGGCAAAGCCGGGGCGTTCTTTTTTCCAGATAAATCAATTTCTTGCGCGCGGCGTGTCGCCTCGACGGCCGCATCCCGGTAGACTATCGCTTTCCAGCGACCCGCTGCCGACATGAACCCCCCCAGCTCCGCGACTCCCCTCGTCTTCGTTACCGGCGGCGTGGTGTCGTCGCTCGGCAAAGGCATTGCCGCTGCCTCCCTTGCCGCCATCCTCGAAGCCCGCGGCCTGCGGGTGACGATGATGAAGCTCGACCCGTACATCAACGTCGATCCGGGCACCATGAGCCCGTTCCAGCACGGCGAGGTGTATGTCACCGACGACGGCGCCGAGACTGATCTCGACCTCGGCCACTACGAGCGCTACGTCAACACCCGCCTGTCGGGCAAGAATTCGATCACCACCGGCAAGATCTATGAGGCGGTGATCCGCAAGGAACGCCGCGGCGATTATCTCGGCGCGACCGTGCAGGTGATCCCGCACATCACCGACGAGATCAAGCGCTGCATCGACGCCGCGACCGAGGGCTACGACGTGGCCCTGGTCGAGATCGGAGGCACCGTCGGCGACATCGAGTCGCTGCCGTTCCTCGAAGCCATCCGCCAGATCCGCACCGAACGCGGCGCGGAAAAGGCGATGTTCATGCACCTGACCCTAGTGCCGTACATCGCCGCTGCAGGCGAGCTGAAGACCAAGCCGACCCAGCATTCGGTGAAGGAACTGCGTTCGATCGGCATCCAGCCGGACGTGCTGCTGTGCCGCAGCGAACAACCGCTGCCGGACGGCGAGCGCCGCAAGATCGCGCTGTTCACCAACGTGCCGGAACGCTCGGTGATTTCCGCGGTCGACCTCGACAACATCTACAAGATCCCGATGTGGCTGCACACGCAGGAACTGGACCAGATCGTGGTCGAACACCTGCATCTGCAGCACAAGGCCTCGGCCGGCGCGGACCTGTCGGAATGGCTGGCGGTGGTGGATGCGACCGAGCATCCGATCGATACCGTCACGATTGCGGTTGTCGGTAAATACGTCGATCACCAGGACGCCTACAAGTCGGTAGCCGAGGCGCTGAAACACGGCGGCCTGCGCCAGCGCAGCAAGGTCACGCTGAAATGGCTGGAATCCGAGGACATCGAGCGCGACGGCGCCGCGGCGACGCTGGCCGGCGTCGACGGCATTCTGGTGCCAGGCGGGTTCGGCGACCGTGGTTTCGAGGGCAAGGTGCTGACCGCGCAGTACGCGCGCGAGCAGGGCCTGCCGTATTTCGGCATCTGCTATGGCATGCAGGCTGCGGTGGTGGATTACGCCCGCAACGTCCTGGGCCTGAGCGACGCCAACAGCACCGAAAACGACCGCCAGAGCCAGCATCCCGTGATCGGCCTGATCACCGAATGGCGCACCGCCACCGGTGAAGTGGAGCGCCGCAGCGAGAAGAGCGACCTCGGCGGCACCATGCGTCTGGGCCTGCAGGAGCAGCGGGTGAAACCGGGCACGCTGGCGCATCGCATGTACGGCAAGGACGTGGTCGGCGAGCGTCACCGGCATCGCTACGAATTCAACAATCGTTACCGCACGCAACTGGAAGACGCAGGACTGGTGGTCGCCGCGAAGTCGATGGACGATCTGCTGGTCGAGATGGTCGAACTGCCGCAGACCATGCACCCGTGGTTCCTGGCCTGCCAGGCGCATCCGGAATTCCTGTCGACGCCGCGTCACGGCCATCCGCTGTTCATCGGCTTCATCCGCGCCGCGCGTGAGCATAAAGCGAATTCAAGCCAGGTCGACGAAGGCCGAAGCCTTGGGTTGTTGAAGGAGGCGAGCGCGTGACTGAAACATGCTTCCAGACATCTCCCTCCCCCGCATGCGGGGGAGGGCTGGGGTGGGGGCCAACCCCGCATCGTATGGCCCCCATCCCGACCTTCCCCCGCATGCGGGGGAAGGAGTGGATCCAATGAAACTCTGTGGCTTCGACGTTGGCCTCGACCAACCTTTTTTCCTGATCGCCGGCCCCTGCGTCATCGAATCCGAACAGTTACAGCTCGATGTCGCCGGCCAGCTGAAAGAAATCACCTCGGCGCTGGGCATTCCCTTCATCTTCAAGTCGAGCTTCGACAAGGCCAACCGCACGTCGGGCAACAGCTTCCGCGGCCCCGGCATGGAAGAAGGCCTGCGCGTGCTGGCCGAAGTGAAGCGACAGATCGGCGTGCCCGTGCTCACAGATGTCCACGAATACACGCCGATGGACGAAGTAGCGAGCGTGGTCGACGTGCTGCAGACGCCCGCTTTCCTGGTGCGCCAGACCGATTTCATCAAGAAGGTCTGCGCTGCCGGCAAACCGGTCAACATCAAGAAAGGCCAGTTCCTGTCGCCGTGGGACATGAAGCCGGTGGTCGAGAAAGCGAAGTCGACCGGCAACCACGACATCATGGTCTGCGAGCGCGGCGCCAGCTTCGGTTACAACAATCTGGTCAGCGACATGCGCAGCCTCTCGGTGATGCGCGACACCGGCTGCCCGGTGGTGTTCGACGCCACCCATTCGGTGCAGTTGCCGGGCGGGCAGGGCAACAGCAGCGGCGGCCAGCGCGAATTCGTGCCGGTGCTGGCACGTGCAGCGGTCGCCGTCGGCGTCGCCGGCCTGTTCATGGAAACCCATCCCGATCCGAGCAAGGCGCTGTCCGACGGCCCCAACGCATGGCCGCTCGACAAGATGCGCGCATTGCTGGAAACGCTGCAGGCGCTGGACGCGGTGACCAAGCGCAACGGTTTTCTGGAATCCGATGTCTAGCCGGCTCGCCCTGGCGCTGCTGTGGGCCTGCGCGTGCGCGCAGCCCGCGTGGGCCTGCAAGATCGCCGCCGGCATGGAGCCGACCGACGCGCAGAACGTCGCCGGCGCCGACGCCGTTTTCGTCGCCCACATCACCCGGCTGGAAGAAGTGCGCGGCGATGCCGAAGCGCCGGTCGCGCTGCTCGCCAGCTATAACGTGATCGAATCGGTGAAGGGCGCGGTGACGGGCCCAGGCACGGTCGCCTCGTCGTATTCCAGCTGCGACACGCTCCTCATGCCGGGCATGGACTACATCATCTTCGCCGCGCGCGACGCCGACGGCCGACTGACCGCCCGCACCGAATCCGAAGGCACGCGTCACCACGATCCCCGGATGGACGACGGCGCCTACCTGCATACCATCAAACGCATCGCCACCGACAAGGCCCCTACGCCCCCATGACCACAATCACGAAGATCCACGCCCGCGAAATCCTCGACAGCCGCGGCAACCCGACGCTGGAAGCCGAAGTCACCCTCGCCGACGGCAGTTTCGGACGCGCGATGGTGCCGTCTGGCGCCTCCACCGGCACCAAGGAAGCCGTCGAACTGCGGGATGGCGACAAGACCCGCTACATGGGCAAGGGCGTGCTGAAGGCTGTGGGCAACGTCAACGGCGCGATCGCGCAGACGCTGACCGGTTTCGATGCCGCCGATCAGGCCGGCCTCGACAAGCGTCTGATCGATCTCGACGGCACCGAGAACAAGGGCCGCCTCGGCGCGAACGCGCTGCTGGGCGTGTCGATGGCCGCTGCGCACGCGGTCGCCGCGTCGCGCAAGCAGGCGCTGTGGGAATACCTTGCCGATGGCCGCGACGTGACCCTGCCGGTGCCGATGATGAACATCATCAACGGCGGCGCGCATGCGGACAACAACGTCGATCTGCAGGAATTCATGGTGCTGCCGGTCGGTTTCGATTCTTTCAGCGAAGCGCTGCGTTGCGGCACCGAAATCTTCCACGCGCTGAAGTCGGTGCTGAAAGGTCGCGGCCTGAGCACGTCGGTCGGCGACGAGGGCGGCTTCGCGCCGGACCTGCGCAGCAACTCGGAAGCGCTGGATACGATCATCGAAGCCATCGGCAAGGCCGGCTACAAGGCCGGCGAAGACGTGCTGCTCGGCCTCGACGTGGCGTCCAGCGAATTCTTCGAGAACGGCAAATACAATCTCACCGGTGAAGGCAAGCGCCTGACCAGCGAGCAGTTCGTCGATTTCCTCGCCGACTGGGCGCGCGAATACCCGATCGTCACCATCGAGGACGGCATGGCCGAACACGACTGGGCCGGCTGGAAGCTGCTCACCGATCGCCTCGCCGGCAAGGTGCAACTGGTCGGCGACGATCTGTTCGTCACCAACCCGAAGATTTTCCGCGAGGGCATCGACAAGGGTGTGGCCAACGCGATCCTGATCAAGGTCAACCAGATCGGCACGCTGACCGAGACGCTGGAAGCCATCGCGATGGCGCATGCGGCGAACTATGCGTCGATCGTCTCGCATCGCTCGGGCGAAACCGAAGACACCACCATCGCCGACATCGCGGTCGCGACCACCGCGACCCAGATCAAGACCGGTTCGCTGTGCCGCAGCGATCGTGTCGCCAAGTACAACCAGTTGCTGCGCATCGAGCAACAGCTCGGCGCCGCGGCGAAGTACGCCGGCCGCGCTGCGTTCGTGTCGATCGGCCGGGATTGATACGGACTCGATGACGGCATCGATGACCGACGCGACGCGGACGCTGCGATTGCTGGCATTGCTGCTGCTCGTGCTGCTGGCGTGGCTGCAGTACAGATTGTGGTTCGGCGAAGGTGGTGCCGCTGCTGCTGCCGGGCTTCAGGACAAGGTCGACCGGCAGGTCGTGGAGAACCGCGGCCTGCGTCAGCGCAACGAGCAACTGGCGGCGGAGGTGGAGAACCTGAAATCGGGCGAAGCCGCCGCCGAGGAGCGCGCGCGCAGCGAACTGGGGATGATCAAGCCCGGCGAAACCTTCTATCGCGTGGTTGAGCCACCTGCGGCCATCGATGCGTCTGCGGGCGAGGGCGACGCGCCATGACCGCGGATCAAGTCCGGGGCAGGCTCTGGGCGGTGGTGCCGGCCGCCGGCCGCGGCGCGCGCTTCGGCGCCGAAGTGCCGAAGCAGTATCTTGAAGTCGCCGGTCGGCCGCTGATCGCCCACACCCTCGACGCGCTGCTCGCGCATCCTTCGATCGTCGGCGTGATGGTGGTGCTGGCCGAGGACGACCATCACTGGGGCGATTTCTTTGCGCGCGCCATGGTCTCGATATCGGGTAAGCCGCTGATGACCTGCATCGGTGGCGCCGAACGCGCGGATTCGGTGCTGGCGGGTCTCGACGCGCTGCCCGAATCGGTGCGCGCCGATGAATTCGTGCTCGTCCACGACGCCGCGCGTCCCAATCTTTCGCACAGCGATCTGGACCGGCTGCTCGAAGTCGGCATGGGCGACCCGGTCGGCGCGATTCTCGCCGCGCCGGTGCGCGACACGCTGAAGCGCGCCGGCGACGATGGCGGTATCGACGGCACCGAGCCGCGCGAACGCCTGTGGCGCGCGTTCACGCCGCAGTTGTTCCGGCGCATGCAGCTGAGCCGCGCGCTCGCCGCCGCGCATGACGCAGGCATTTCCATCACCGACGAATCTATGGCGATGGAGCGACAGGGTCTGCGCCCGCTGCTGGTGGAGGGTAGTGAAGACAACTTCAAGATCACCACGCCGGCGGACTTGGTGCGGTTCGAGTTCATTCTGGCGCGGTGATGAACCTGTGTGTCAGATGATCCAGACATGTCATCCCGAGCGCAGCGAGGGATCTGCTTTTTTACGTTTCCCACATGTTCTACAGCAGCAGGTTCCTCGCTGCGCTCTGGATGAAAGTGGTAAGCAAGGTCTGGCCGCATTTGGCGTTTCGATCAACAGGTGAAGAGAGCGATGACCCCATTCCGCATCGGCCAAGGCTTCGACGTCCACGCCTTCGGCGAGGGCGACCACGTCACCCTGGGCGGTGTGCGCGTGCCGCACGACCGCGGCATCGTCGCCCATAGCGATGGCGACGTGGTGCTGCATGCGCTCTGCGATGCGCTGCTCGGCGCGCTGGCGCTGGGCGACATCGGTCGGCATTTCCCGCCGTCCGATCCACAGTGGAAGGGCGCCGACAGTCGCACGTTCCTGCGCCATTGCGATCACCTGATCCGCAATCAGGGCTGGATGGCCGGCAATGTCGACATCACCGTGATCTGCGAACGGCCCAAGGTCGGTCCGCACGCGGAGGCGATGCGTCGCGTCATCGCGCTGGACCTGGGCATCGAACTCGATGCGGTCAGCGTGAAGGCCACCACCACCGAAACCCTGGGTTTCACCGGGCGCGGCGAAGGCATCGCCGCACAAGCGGTGTGTCTGTTGATCCGGGCATGAACGAAGCATCGCCTGCGCGCGCTCACGGCGAATCGGTGCTGAGCGCGCGCATCCGCAGCGTGCCCGAAGATTTCGCCGTCGATGAGATCGATGCGTTCGCGGCCAGCGGCGCGGGCGAACACCTGCTGTTGACCGTCGAGAAACGCGGCATGAACACCGCGTTCGCGGCCAAGCGCATCGCGGCCTGGGCGGGCGTCGCCGAATCCGCGATCGGTTACGCCGGCCTCAAGGATCGCCACGCGCTGACGCGGCAACGCTTCAGCGTCTGGATCCCGAAGAAGATCGCGCCCGATATCGATGCGCTGCAGTCCGAGGATCTTCGCGTACTCGAACATGCCTGGCATTCGCGGAAACTGCCGCGTGGCGCGCTCGCGGGCAATCGTTTCGCGCTGACGCTGCGTGAGGTTGAAGGCGATACGGCCGCGATCGAAACCCGCTTGAATACGATCGCCGAACGCGGGGTGCCGAATTATTTCGGCGAACAGCGTTTCGGGCGCGGCGGCGACAACGTGTCGAAAGCACTGTCGATGTTCGCCGGCCGCCGCGTGGCGCGCGAGGAGCGCGGCTATCTGCTGTCGGCGGCGCGTTCCGAACTGTTCAATCGCGTGCTCGCTGCGCGGGTCGATGCGAAGTGCTGGGACACCGGCCTCGACGGCGAAGCGTGGATGCTCGACGGCAGCCGCAGCGTGTTCGGGCCGGAGCCGTGGAACGACACGTTGGCCGAGCGGCTGGCGCGGTTCGACATCCATCCCAGCGGCCCGCTGTGGGGGCGCGGCGAGTTGCGCACGCAGGCGGACGCGCGTGCGTTGGAGCTTGCGACGCTCGAAGACGAACACCTCCACGCCCTGCGCGACGGGCTGGAGCGCGCCGGCATGGACCAGGAGCGGCGTGCGCTGCGCCTGCGGCCGGACGGATTGACGTTCGACTGGTCCGAACCGGGCGTGCTGCGCCTGCGGTTCGCGCTGCCTGCCGGCTGTTACGCCACCACGGTGCTGGCCGAACTCGGAACGATTGCGGGCGCGGCGGCCGGGGCCTGAAACGCTGAGTAATTCAGTGTTGCCCTGAATGACCGTTTGTCAGAAAGCCACGGCGTGTAAAGCCGCCCTGCCGGCGCAGGCGTATAAGCCACTGAACGCCCGGCAGATTCACTCCTGAAATCGCCCGGGCGCGCCGCAGTCACCGTCTCGGAGGTTTCCCATGAACGCCAAGCTGTGCTCGCTCCTCGTCCTCGCCGCCGGTCTGTCGCTTTCGGGCTGCACGACCACGGGCGAAACCGCCCAATTCGTCCCTGCTGCCAAGCCGGTGCCGCCGGGCTCGACCTACGCCCCGCAGATCGTGGAAAACGCGGAATACATGGCTTACGTCGAGAACGTCGCCCGTCGCCGTGGCGTGAACGTGCACTGGGTCAACAAACCGGTGAAGCGCGACCCTGAAAAGAGGTGACATGGAGATCGGCGTTCCCGCATCTGCGATATGTTCGATGCGCGGGCGTTATCTCATCCGTGTCGGAACAATGCAGAACTCGCTGCGTTGTCGACCTCGCGGCGTTGTCCCGGTTCTATGCGGGCCTGGTCCGGCCCAGCAGTACCAACACCGCCCCGGTGCCGCCCTGCGCGGGCGGCGCCGAATGGAACGCCAGCACGTCGCTGCGATGACGCAGCACGCGATCGACCAGATTCTTGATCGTCGGTACGCCATCCGGGGAATTCAGGCCCTTGCCGTGGATCACCCGCACGCAGCCCATGCCGTCGTCGAACGATTCCTTCATGAACCGGCGCAGCATCGCCTCGGCGGTAGCGGCGGTGACATGGTGCAGATCCAGTTCGTCCTGGGCCGCGTACTCGCCGCGCGCGAGCCGCTGCAGCACGCCTTTGGGCACGTTGTCGCGGCGATAGCTCGACACATCGCCCGCCCGCAGCGGCGTCGCGTCCAGCGCACGCTGGAATTCGCTGCGTGCATCGGCCTCGTCGCGGTCGCCCATGCGCGCCTGCGGCTTGGGACGCGGTTTCTGCGGCCCGGTCGGCGCCGCTGGCAATTCGCGCACCGGGCCGATGGCCGAGCGGAACAGCGCCGCATCGTCGGCGTCGTCTTCGCTGTCGTTGTGGCGGTCGTTGCGGGCGTTCATTGCAGTCGAGGTTAGCAGGGGCTTGCCACGGGGCGCGCTGCCGCGGATCGGACAGAGGGTTCCGGTATCATGGCGAGGACTTCTTCACGCGACAAGGCGAATCTCCGAACCCATGCGCATCCTGGTCAGCAACGACGACGGCGTCGACGCCCCCGGCATCCGCGTGCTCGCCGCGGGTCTGCGCGAGGCCGGACACGAGGTGCTGGTGGTCGCCCCCGATCGCGACCGTTCCGGGGCCAGCAATTCGCTGACGCTCGATATGCCGATCCGGGTGGTACGTCAGGACGACGCCACCTGGCGCGTCCACGGCACGCCCACCGACTGCGTGCACGTCGCGATCACCGGCATGCTGGAGCAGGAACCCGACATCGTCGTGTCCGGCATCAACAACACCGCGAACCTCGGTGACGACGTGATCTATTCCGGTACCGTCGCCGCGGCGATGGAAGGCCGCTTCCTCGGCCTGCCCGCGGTCGCGATGTCGCTGGTCACCGCCGATCACAAGGGCCGCCATTACGAAACCGCCGCGCGCGCCGCGGTCGAGATCGTCTCGCGGCTGCGCGCCGATCCGCTGCCGGCCGACACGATCCTCAACGTCAACGTGCCCGATCTGCCGTGGCGCGAGATCGCCGGTTTCGAGGTCACCCGCCTGGGCAACCGCCATCGCGCCGAAGCCTGCACGCAGCAGGAAGATCCGCGCGGCCGCCAGTGGTGGTGGATCGGCGCCGCCGGCGCCGAACAGGACGCCGGCCCGGGCACCGATTTCGATGCGGTGCGACGCGGCTGCATATCGATCACCCCGATCCATGTCGATCTGACCCGCTACCAGGCGCTCGACCACGTCGCGAGCTGGGTCGGCGGACTCGCCGCCGCGCTCGCCGACAGTCGGCAAAGCGGCGGAGACGCGGCATGACCGCACGCATGCGTCTGCAGCCCGAGGCCATCGGCATGGGCATGACCTCGCAGCGCGTACGCGATCGCCTGATCGAGCGCCTGCGCGAAGGCACGCCCAGCAGCCGCGCGATCCAGAACGAGAACGTGCTCAACGCGATCCGCACCGTGCCGCGGCATCTGTTCGTCGACGAAGCCCTGGCCGCGCGCGCCTACGAGGACAACGCGCTGCCCATCGGCCACGGCCAGACCATTTCGCAGCCGTGGGTGGTCGCGCGGATGACGGAGGCGCTGTTCGAGGACGGCGTCGCGCCTAAAAAAGTGCTGGAGATCGGCACCGGTTCGGGCTATCAGGCCGCGATTCTGGCGGCGCTGGGGCTGGAAGTGCATACCGTCGAACGCATCGGCGACCTGCTGCGCACCGCGCGCAAGCGTTTCCGCACGCTCGGCTTGAACATCCGCAGCAAACACGACGACGGCCGCATCGGCTGGCCGGAGAACGGCCCGTTCGACGCGATCATCGTCACCGCCGCGGCGCCGGCCCTGGTGGATGCGCTGACTGAACAACTCGCGGTCGGCGGCACGCTCATCGCGCCGGTCGGCGGCAGCGGCGGGCAGTCGCTGGTCAAGTTGCGCAAGGACGCGGACGGCAACATCGAGCGAGCCGATCTGGCGCCGGTGGTGTTCGTGCCGCTGCTGTCGGGCATGATCGACGGATGACCTTACCGATGAGCCGATTGCCGGGCGCGCGCGCCGCATGAAAATCTTTGAACCGATGTACCAGCGCGCCATCGTCTGGTCCCGTCATCCGCGCGCACCCGCGTTCCTTACCGGCCTGAGTTTCGTCGAAGCCATCATTTTCCCGGTGATGCCGGAAGTGATGTTGGCACCGATGTCGCTGGCGCAGCCCAAACGCGCGATCTGGTTCGCCACCCTCAGCCTGATCGGTTCGATGGCCGGGGCGGTGGTCGGCTATCTGCTCGGCCACTACGCGTTCGAGATCATGCGCCCGCTGTTCGAGTGGCTGGGCATGATGGACGGCATCCAGTCCGGCATCGACACCGTGAAAACCAAAATGGCCGAATCGCCATGGGCGGTGTTCTGGCTGCTGGTCGCCGGCGGTTTCGCGCCGATTCCGATGAAAGTCTTCACCTGGGCTTCGGGCGTGGTCGGCGTGCCGTGGATTCCGTACCTCGCGGCCATGGCGATCGGCCGCGGCAAGCGCGTGTATCTGGTGGCGATCGCGATCCGCCTCGGCGGCGAGCGCGCGGAGCGCGCGCTCTACCGTTATGTCGAACCGATCGGCTGGGTCGCCACTGCCATTCTGGTCGCCGCGATCGGTTATCTCATCTACAAGGCGAGGGGCGGATGAATCTGCGCCTGCGCACGCTGCTTGCTGTCTTCGCGATGCTGGCGCTACTCGGCGCCTGCGCGCGCACGACCGTGGTGCGTGGCCCTTCCCGCGGGAAACCGCCGGTCACACGTCAGGTCTCGCCGCCGAAACCCGGGGCCACCGCGCTGGTCCGCAAGGGCGACACGCTGTATCGCATCGCGACCACGCATGGCGTCAGCCCGCTGGATCTGGCGGTGTGGAACCGCATCCCGCCGCCGTACACCATTTACCCGGGCCGGCGACTGCGCCTGACCGCACCCGACGCGCGTCGCGCCGATTCTCCGCGATGGAATGATCCGCCGCCGGTCGCCGGTACCCCGGTGAAGCCGCCCGCGACGCGCCCGCCGACAGGCATGCCACCCACAGTCACGCCACCGGTCAAACCGCCCACGCAGCCACCACCGACGGCAAATGCCGCCTTCGACTGGCGCTGGCCCGCCGACGGCGCCATCGTCGGCCGCTTCGCCGCGGGCGATCCGACCCGCCAAGGCGTCGACATCGCCGGCAAGAGCGGCGCCCCGGTGCGCGCCGCGGCCGACGGCGTGGTGGTGTATTCCGGCGCCGGCCTGGTCGGCTACGGCGAACTCATCATCGTCAAGCACGACGAACAGTGGCTGTCGGCCTACGGCCACAACCGCGCGCGTCTGGTCAACGAAGGTCAGCGCGTGAAAGCCGGCGACCAGATCGCCGAGATGGGCCGCAGCGGCGCCTCGCGCGACATGCTGCATTTCGAGATTCGCTACAACGGCAAGCCGCAGGATCCGCTGCTGGCGCTGCCGAGGCGGTGACACTTGGTAGTGCGTTAAGCCTGCTGCACCATGCAGGCTTCTGTATGAGCGGCGGGAAGCGCGACTCTGGCTGCCGGAAAGACTTGCCGTAAGTCTGTCGCGCCTTCCGGCGCTCCTACAGAGACTTGCGTTCGATGCACAGCGACGTGCCGCGATGGTGATCGCTGCCCCAGGTGCGGAAGCCGGCGGTATCGAGGTGGATCGCGGTCGGCGTGTAGAAGCCGAGCCCCAGATTCAAGGTCTGGCCGTGTTCGCGCCAGAACGCGCACAGCTTGTCGACGCTGCCGGCATCCGGCGGCAGATCGAAATCGATCGCCCGGTTCTCCGTATGCTTGCTGCGGGCGCTGCCGCCGGCGCAGCGGTTGACATCGGCATCGCGATAGACCGATCGCGCCAGCGACGGGACGAGGATGCCGGCGTCCCGCAGCCGCGCCACCACGCGCAGGGTCGGCGTCATGTTCGGCCAGAGTATCGACGGCGGCGTGGCGAATTCGTCGCTGCGGCACTGGCGCCAGCTTCGCGACGTACGCGAGAGCGCGTCCATCGGCACCACGTCGCCGACCCCCTGCCGCCGCAAGTCGTCCGCATAGGCCCGTGCTTCGGCCCGATGGCCGGCAGCGAGCCAGGCTTCGT
The DNA here is from genome assembly GCA_046598445.1 of Lysobacteraceae bacterium. Classification (GTDB taxonomy): domain Bacteria; phylum Pseudomonadota; class Gammaproteobacteria; order Xanthomonadales; family Xanthomonadaceae; genus Lysobacter_I. The sequence continues at coordinate 52,096 of JBKJHV010000060.1, read as the reverse complement.
ATCGCGCCCCGGGCGAGGCCGGCGACAGGAACGCCGGCGGTTCGGCCTTGCAGGCGGCCATCGGCAGCAGGAGTGCGACAACCGCGGTTTTCAGCATGCGCGACACGTGCAAGCGATGCTCAGCCGTTCAGTACGAAACCGGCGACCACGCGCCGGCTTTCGCTGGCGAGCACGTTGAACGTGCGCGCGGCGGCGCTGTTGGTCATGGTTTCCAGGCCGATGCCGCGCGACAGGCAGGCGGCCATCGTGGCGGCCGGCGGGAAGGTCTGGGTAGCGCCGCAGCCGAGCAGGATCACTTCCGGTTGCAGCGCGAACAGCGGCTCCAGGTCGGCGGGCGTCATCGCCCTCATATCACGCACCGCCCAGCCTTCGATCAGCGTGTTCGGCGCGAGCACGAAACTGGCCGTCAGCCGGCGGTCGTTGACCAGCGCTGCGGTGCCGTCGGCGCCGCGCAGGAAGAATTCGTGGTCGGGGCGATCGAGATGAAGCTGCATCGGCGCTGTCGGCGGTCTGGAGTGAGAACAGCAGATTGATCGAATGCCGGATTGCGGGTCTCAGCTACGCGGCAGCACGATCTGGCGGTGATCCTGACTGGGACGATAAAGGATGGCGACGTTGCCGATCCGCTGCACCAGGGCCGCGCCGCAGCGTTCCGCCAGACCGGCCATCATCGCGTCGCGGGCGTCGCGATCCTCAGCGGACACCTTCACCTTGATCAGCTCGTGATGTTCCAGAGCGTTCTCGATCTCGGCGACGACCGCATCGGTCAGGCCTTTGGCGCCGATCTGCAGCATTGCCTTCAGGCCGTGGGCCTGGCCGCGGAGGAAGCGATTCTGGGCATTGCTGAGCGTGATCGACATGCGGGACAGGGTCTTGGAAAGCGGGCGGGAACTGGCGCGCAGGGTATCATGGCCCGCAACTCGCCCGATTCTCCGGGTTTTGCCTCCTTTTCCCGCCCCTCCCCGTACCCTCCCCATGGCCACCCGCAGCAAGAGCAGCCAACGCTGGCTCAAAGAGCATTTCTCCGACCCCTACGTCAAAAAGGCGCAGGCCGAGGGGCTGCGGTCGCGGGCGGCCTACAAGCTGGAAGAACTGGTCGAACGCGACCGGCTGCTCAAGCCGGGCATGGTCGTGGTGGATCTCGGCGCCGCCCCCGGAGGCTGGTCGCAGTGGGTCCGTCAATCGATGGGCGACAGCGGTCGGGTCGTGGCCCTGGATATCCTCGAAATGCCCTCGCTGGCAGGGGTGGAGTTCATCCAGGGCGATTTCCGCGAAGATGAGGTACTTGGCCAGTTGGAGGCGATGCTGAACGGGCAGGCCGTGGACCTTGTGCTGTCCGACATGGCCCCCAATATGAGCGGAGTCGATGCTGTGGACCTGCCCAGGGCCATGTTTCTGGCGGAGCTGGCGATGGAATTCGCCGACCGTCATCTGCGGCCCGGGGGCGCCTTCCTGATCAAGCTGTTCCAGGGAGTGGGATTCGACGATTACGTCCGGGCCTTGCGCAAGCGTTACACCCGTGTCGTGATCCGCAAGCCGGCGGCTTCGCGCAAGCGGTCGCCGGAAGTGTATGCCCTCGCCCAGGGCAGGCTCCCGGCCTCGGCCGGGTGACCGCAAGCGGTACGGGTAAAGCGTTTCCAAACAAGCGTCCCCTCTCGGGGCGATAGCGAAGGATGAAGAACTTGGCCAAGAATCTGCTGCTGTGGGTGATCGTCGCCATCGTACTGATGGTGGTGTTCCAGAGCTTCACCCCACCGGGGATGGGCACGGCCGACAAGGCCCTGACCTACGACCAGTTCGTGCAACAGGTACAGACCGACCGGGTCAAGAAAGTCGTCATCGAAGAAGACGGCATGACCATCCGCGGCGAACGCAAGGACGGTTCCGAGTTCTATACGCTGAGCCCCGGCGACCGCGATATGGTCAACGATCTGATCGACCACAAGGTCGAAATCGTGCAGACGCCGAAGTCGTCGGGACGCAATCTTTTCCTGAGCCTGTTGCTCAACCTGCTGCCGATCGCATTGCTCATCGGTGTCTGGCTGTATTTCATGCGCCAGATGCAGCAGGGCGGCAGCAAGGGCGCGATGTCTTTCGGGCGTTCGCGCGCCAAATTGCTCAATGAAGACCAGACCAAGGCCACATTTGCCGATGTCGCCGGCTGCGACGAAGCGAAGGAAGAAGTGGCCGAACTGGTCGAATTCCTCCGCGACCCCGGCAAGTTCCAGAAACTCGGCGGCAAGATTCCGCGCGGCGTGCTGATGGTCGGCCCGCCCGGCACCGGCAAGACTCTGCTCGCCCGCGCCATCGCCGGCGAAGCGCGGGTGCCGTTCTTCAGCATCTCCGGTTCCGATTTCGTCGAAATGTTCGTCGGCGTCGGCGCCAGCCGCGTGCGCGATATGTTCGAGCAGGCCAAGAAGCACGCCCCTTGCATCATCTTCATCGACGAAATCGATGCCGTGGGCCGCCATCGCGGTTCCGGCATGGGCGGCGGGCACGATGAGCGCGAACAGACGCTCAACCAGATGCTGGTGGAGATGGATGGTTTTGAAGGTGGCGAAGGCGTGATCGTGATCGCCGCGACCAACCGCCCGGACGTGCTGGACAAGGCCTTGCTGCGCCCCGGCCGGTTCGACCGCCAGGTCATGGTGGGGCTGCCCGACATCAAGGGACGTGAGCAGATCCTGCGCGTCCACATGCGCAAAGTGCCGCTGAGCGACAACGTGCGCCCGGACCTGCTGGCGCGCGGCACGCCGGGTTTCTCCGGCGCCGACTTGGCCAACCTCGTCAACGAAGCCGCGTTGTTCGCTGCGCGCCGCAACAAGAACGAAGTGGAGATGGTGGATTTCGAGGACGCGAAGGACAAGATCTACATGGGTCCGGAGCGCCGCAGCATGGTGATGCGCGATGAGGAGCGTCGCAACACGGCTTATCACGAGTCGGGTCATGCCGTGGTGGCGATGTCCTTGCCCAAGGCCGATCCCGTTCACAAGGTCACCATCATGCCGCGCGGCTGGGCTTTGGGTCTGACCTGGCAGCTGCCGGAACACGACCAGCTGAGCCAGTACAAGGACAAGATGCTGGAAGAGCTTTCCATTCTGTTCGGCGGCCGCATCGCCGAGGAAATCTTCATGGGCCAGGTGTCCACCGGTGCATCGAACGATTTCGAGCGCGCCACCAAACTTGCCCGCAGCATGGTGACCCGTTACGGCATGTCCGATGCCTTGGGCACCATGGTCTATGCCGATACCGACGCCAACTTCGGCATGCAGAACAAAACCGTTTCCGAGGCGACGCAGCAGCGGGTCGATGCCGAAATCCGCCGCATTCTCGATGAGCAGTACAAGGTGGCGCGCGACATTCTCGAAGCCAAACGCGACCGCGTGGAAGCCATGACCACTGCCTTGATGGAGTGGGAGACGATCGACGCCGATCAGGTGAAGGACATCATGGAAGGGCGCACGCCGACGCCGCCCGCGGGCTGGGTCAAGAAGCCGGAGTCGACGCCATCGGATCCGCCGTCGCCGCCTGCGGTGAGTCTGGGCGACCCTCAGACCAGCGCCTGATACTAGCGCCTGAGACCCAGTTGCCCCGCAACCCCGAAAAGGCCAGAGTCCGCTCTGGCCTTTTCCGTTCCGGAACCTGCGATGTTCGACACCTCCCCCATGCTCGATTGCAACGGCCGCATCCTTGTGCTCGACCGCCCGCGGGTCATGGGCATCGTCAATGTCACGCCCGATTCGTTTTCCGATGGCGGCGAGCACGCCAGCGTCGATGCCGCAGTGGCGCACGCTTTGCGGTTGGCGGAGGAGGGCGCGGACATCCTCGATATCGGCGGTGAATCCACCCGCCCGGGCGCGGACGACGTGTCGCTGGAAGAAGAACTGCGCCGGGTGATTCCGGTGATCGAGCGTTTGGCGAAGGAAACCACATTGCCGATCAGTATCGACACCGCGAAGCCGGAAGTGATGCGGGCAGCGGTCGCGGCCGGCGCCGGCCTCATCAACGATGTGTACGCGCTGCGTCGCGATGGCGCGCTGGATGCCGCCGCCGCGCTCGGCGTTCCGGTGGTGTTGATGCACATGCAGGGCGAGCCGCGATCGATGCAGGCGGCGCCGGATTACGACGACGTGGTCGCCGAGGTGCATCGTTTCCTGGCCGAGCGGATCTTCTCGGCGGAGATGTCCGGCATCCAGAAGAAGAAGATCGTCGTCGATCCCGGTTTCGGCTTCGGCAAGACCACCGCGCATAATCTCGCACTGCTCGCGCGGCTCGACCGCTTCGCCGACCTCTGCGTACCGGTGCTGGCCGGACTGTCGCGCAAGCGGACCATCGGTGAGCTTACCGGCCGCAGCGACGCGCAAGATCGCATCTACGGTTCGGTCGCCGCGCATGTCATCGCTGCGCAGCGCGGCGCGCGGATCCTGCGCGTTCACGATGTCGCTGCGACGGTCGACGCCTTGAAGGTGTGGCAGGCGGTGAGCGAAGTCCCCATCCCACGTACCGACGCGTCATCCACGCCGGCGATCCGTTGGTCGGACGACGATTGATCTGTGTGTTTTGAGGCGCTTCATCAGCGTTTGCGACGGGCGATGAAACAACAGTAGATCAGTCCCTGGAACGCCAACAGACTGGCGATGCGCCCAAGGCCGAATGCGGAGGTTGAGGGCTTGGCGCACGAGCGAAATGGTGATGGCCCGGACGTTGCTCGCGACTTTACGCACGGCATCGCGGGTCATGCGGGCGTCATACGGGTTTGCGAATCCGCATGTCTTTGGCGACCGCGCTACACAATCGTTTCGATGTGACGATGCAACGCTTTGAGGCGTTCGACCGTGTGCTTCGCGAACGACCGCTCGAGCAGCGGCTGGATCAGCCACGCCAGCGGACCAGGGCCTGCGACGATGTTGTATTTGAACGTCACGCGCGTGCGTTCCGGTGAGGCCTCGTTGAAGCTCCAACTGCCGGCGAACTTCGCGATGAACCATGGTCCGCGGATCATTTCGACCGCCGCAACCCGCGGGCGCTGAAAGCAGACATACCGTACCGTCATCTCGAAACCGTTGCGTGCACGCACGACCAACTGCGCCGAGATTTCCGCTTTCTCGAACGGCGGCAGGAAGCGATAGCCCTGCGGGAACGGGTCCCATAGCAGGCGCTGGCCATAGTCCTGGGAAAGATCGAACAACGACTCCGCTGAGCCGGGCAGAATTTCGCTGTATTCGATGATCGGCATTATGCGTGGGTTTGGTCGCAGCTCTGCCGGCGAAACGCCCGCACCCGCGGATCCACGATCCGGAACCACAGCGGCGGACACAGCGCGAGCAGGAACATCGCGGCATAGCCGCCCGGCAACTGCGGGCTGTCGGCGTGGTGCAGCAAGGACTGATAGCGGCGACGCGGCGTTTCGTGGTGATCGGAGTGACGCTGCAGGTGAAACAGCAGCAGGTTGCTGATCAGATAATCGGAATTCCACGAATGCAGATGCGTGGTGCGCTCGTAGCGGCCATCGGCGAAGCGCGTGCGTTCAAGGCCATAATGTTCGATGTAATTGATGATCTCCAGCGAGCATGCGGCGAGGAAGCCCTGGGCCAGGAAGAACGCCAGCCCGGGCAGCCTCAGCCATGCGCCGAAGGCAGCGGTCAGCGCCAGCCACAGCAGACTCCAGCGGATCAGTTCGTTGTCGGCGCTCCACCAGCGCCTGCCCAGTTTGGCGAGGCGCTGCGTTTCGAGCTTCCATGCATTGGAAGTGTTGCGCACGAGCGCACGCGGCAAGAAATGCCACAGCGACTGGCCGAAGCGCGCGCTGGAGGCGTCCTCGGGTGTGGACACATGCACGTGATGGCCACGGACATGTTCGATCTTGAAACCGTGGTAACCGACGCTGGTCAGCAGCAGGCCGCCCGCGCCGCGTTCCAGCGCGGTGTCCTTGTGGATCAGTTCGTGGGCGACGTTGATCGCCAGCACGCCGCCGACGATGCCCTGAGACAGCAGCCAGCCGGCGACGCCGGCGGGGCCGAAATCGGCGTGCGCGAAATGCCGGGCCGACCATGCCAGCACGCCTAGCTGCGCGGGCAGCGCCGCGAGCGTCATGATCCGGAACCAACGGTCGGCCTCGAGCGCTTTCGCCTGCTTCGCATCGGGATTGCGCGGATCGTGGCCGAGGCCGTAGTCGGCCAGCGGCAGCAGCACGAACAGGAAGAACAGCGGGAACCAGGCCATCAGGTCGGGGTAGCCGCTGCGCGCGCCAAGCCATGCGGCCGCGGGCATCAACGCCGGCACCACGAAGACGAAAAGAAAGCCGAGGCGTTTCCACAGAGGCATGGGTCAAGCGTACGCAAACCCGCTGCGGTTGCAAGCCGATCCGGCAGCGGCCTCGCCGCCGGCGCCGGTCGGGGTATGCTGCGCGCCATCCGCAACGATCCCGGACCTTGACATGACCGCTGGCCAGCCGCTCCTCATCACCTTCGGCATCTATCTGATGGCGATGATCCTGATCGGCCTGTGGGCCTGGCGTTCGACCCGCAGTTTCGACGACTACATCCTCGGCGGGCGTTCGCTGGGCAGCGTGGTCACCGCGCTCTCGGCGGGCGCTTCGGACATGAGCGGCTGGCTGCTGATGGGCCTGCCGGGCGCGCTCTATCTCGGCGGCGTATCGGAGGCGTGGATCGCGATCGGCCTGATCATCGGCGCGTGGTGCAACTGGAAATTCGTGGCCGGTCCGCTGCGCATCTACACCGAGCGCACGCGCAACGCGCTGACGTTGCCGGACTATTTCACCCATCGATTCGAGGACCGGAGCAGGGTGCTACGGGTGTTTTCGGCGGTGGTGATTCTGGTGTTCTTCGCCGTGTACTGCGCCAGCGGCATCGTTGCCGGCGCGCGGCTGTTCGAAAGCGTGTTTGGCGTGCCGTATGCGCAGGCGTTGTGGTGGGGCGCGGCGGCGACCATTCTCTATACGTTGATCGGCGGTTTCCTTGCGGTGAGTTGGACCGATACCGTGCAGGCGTCGCTGATGATCTTCGCGCTGGTGCTCACGCCGATCATGGTGGTGCTGGGCAGTGGCGGCGTCGATGCCAGTCTCGCGCTGATCGAACAGACCGATCCGGCCAAGCTCGACTGGTTCAAGGGCGGCACCCTGGGTTTCGTCGGCATCGTCTCGCTGCTGGCCTGGGGGCTGGGATATTTCGGGCAGCCGCACATCCTCGCGCGCTTCATGGCCGCCGACTCGCTCACCACCATTCCCAAGGCGCGCCGGATCGGCATGACCTGGATGGTGCTGTGTCTGTTCGGCGCGATGGCGGTGGGCTTCTTCGGCAATGCCTATTTCGCGACGCATCCGGATCAGGTCGGCCCGGTGGCGGAAAATTCCGAACGCATCTTCATCCAGCTCGCGACCGTGCTGTTCAATCCGTGGGTCGCGGGCGTACTGCTGTCGGCGATTCTCGCCGCGATCATGAGCACGCTGTCGTGCCAGTTGCTGGTGTGTTCCAGCGCGCTCACCGAGGATTTCTACAAGGGCTTCGTGCGTCCGCACGCGAGCCAGCGCGAACTGGTGTGGTTCGGTCGCTCCATGGTGTTGATGGTGGCCCTGCTGGCGATCTGGATCGCGCGCGATCCGTCGAGCAAGGTGCTTGGCTTGGTGTCGTACGCCTGGGCCGGTTTCGGTGCTGCGTTCGGCCCGGTGGTGTTGTTCTCGCTGTTCTGGGCGCGCATGACCCGCAACGGCGCGTTCGCCGGCATGGTGGCCGGCGCTGTGACCGTGATTCTCTGGAAGGAAATCGCGGTCGGCCAGCACGGCAGCGAACTCTACGAAATGGTGCCGGGCGTCATCGCCGCGTGCACCGCGATCCTGCTGGTGAGCCGCATCGGCAAGGCGCCGTCGGATGAGGTGCAGTTCCGGCACAAGGGCGTGATGGAGACGCTGAAGGTGCATGGGTATTGAGTTGGAATTGCTGATTGGGCAATCGAGGATTGGGCGAAGCAATATGCACTGTCATCCCGAGCGAATGCGAGGGATCTGTTTCTGCTTGTTCGAGCAGCGGAAAAACAGATTCCTCACCCCGATGAAGCTGGGATTCGGAATGACAAGGGTTGTGGGTCGATTGATTATCCTCGATGCTTCGGTTTCCGCTCGATGACCACCGACACCCGCCCGCTCGCCATCGCCCTGATGGGCCCGACCGCTTCGGGCAAGACTGCGCTCGCGCTGGATTGGGCGCAGCGTTTCGGTGGCGAGATCGTCAGCGTCGATTCGGCGCTGGTGTATCGCGGGCTCGATATCGGTGCGGCGAAACCCACTGCCGGCGAACTTGCGGCGGTGCCGCATCATCTGATCGATGTGCGCGATCCATGGCAGCGCTACTCGGCGGCGGACTTCGCCAACGATGCGCGCGCAGCGGTCGAAGACATCGTTGCGCGCGGTCGCCTGCCGATTCTCGCTGGCGGCACCGGCCTGTATTTCCGCGCCTTGTTGCAGGGGCTTTCGCCGATGCCCGAGGCCGATCCGGCGACGCGTGCGCAGCTCGAAGCTGAAGCCGGCGCACGCGGTTGGGCGGAGATGCACGCCGAACTCGCGGCTGTTGATCCGGTCGCCGCCGCGCGCATCCATGCGACCGACCCGCAGCGCATCCAGCGCGCGCTGGAGGTGTATCGGCTCAGCGGCCGGCCGATCAGCGACTGGCAGCGCGAGTCTGCTGCGGCATCGCAGAAATTTCCATGCCGCGTGCTGAAACTCGCGGTGGCACCGCCGGATCGCGCGGTGCTGCACGTGCGCATCGAGCGTCGATTCGACGCGATGCTCGACGCGGGTTTCCTCGATGAAGTGTCTGCGCTGCGCGCGATGCCGGAACTGCGCACGCATCCGGCACCGCTGGATCTTCCTGCGCTGCGCGCGGTCGGCTATCGCCAGGCCTGGGAACATCTCGACGGCGCACTTTCCGTGACCGAATTCCGCGATCGCGCGATCTTCGCCACCCGCCAGCTCGCCAAACGCCAGCTCACCTGGCTGCGCGGCGAGCTGGACGTGCGCTGGTTCGATCCCGCGACCGATGACGCGCGATTGCACACGGCGGTGCGCGATTTCCTGAAAGTCTGAACAGGTTGTCACTGCGACGATCGTCGCGATGCGGACAGTCGCAACCTTTGGCCGGCTTCCGGTTCACGCGCAGTTGTGTAACCATCCGGGTGTCCGGCAGGGGATGCGGGTCGCGATGCGACCGGGCCGCCGGCGAACGACCAATCATGCAATCGTCACGATCAAGTTGTATCCAATAACAAGACCCAAAGTGGGGAACACCATGTCGAAGGGGCAGTCTTTGCAGGATCCTTTCCTGAACGCTTTACGCCGCGAGCGGGTTCCGGTTTCGATCTATCTCGTCAACGGCATCAAATTGCAGGGCACGATCGAATCGTTCGACCAGTTCGTCGTCCTGTTGCGCAATACCGTCAGTCAGATGGTCTACAAACACGCGATTTCCACCGTGGTGCCGGCGCGCAACGTGCGCGTGGGCCCGGGCGGCGGCTATGTGCATTCGGCCGAGAGCGACGACGATACCAGCGGCGTCCTCGCCGCCACGGCCACCGTGGATTGATTGAGCGAACAGCCGGTGGCGTTTCGACGCTGCCGGCTGCTCGCTGAGAAGGTAGTCGCTCCACAGCGGGCGACGGCTGGTTTTTCTCATGTGCCACCGGTCATTTGCCATGAGCACGCGCGTGGCGACGCTGCGCGCGGCATACTGCGCATCTGTTCTCCCCACGGATATCCCCCGGTTTGTTCGAACGATCCCGCAAGGGCGAAATAGCGCTGTTGATCCAGACCCATGCCGGCGGCCCGCCGGAACCCGATGTGCTGGAAGAATTCGCCGATCTCGCCCGTTCCGCCGGCGCCACGGTCGCGGCGTTGCTGCACGCCCGCATCGACCGTCCCAACGCCGCCATCCTCATCGGCAGCGGCAAGCTGGAGGAGGTCAAGGCCGCGGCCGACGCCACCGGCGCCGATCTGGTGCTGGTCAACCACAGGCTCAGCCCGGTGCAGGAGCGCAACCTCGAAAAGGCGCTTGGCCGTCGCGTGGTCGACCGTACCGGCCTGATCCTCGACATCTTCGCCCAGCGCGCGCGCAGCCATGAAGGCAAGCTGCAGGTCGAACTGGCCCAGCTCCGGCACATGGCCACGCGCCTGGTGCGCGGCTGGAGCCATCTCGAACGCCAGCGCGGCGGCGCCATCGGTTTGCGCGGCCCCGGCGAAACCCAGCTCGAAACCGACCGCCGCCTGCTGCAGAAGCGGGTGGAGCAGTTGCAGAAGCGGCTCGACAAGGTTGAAGTGCAGCACACCCAGATGCGCCGCGCCCGCGTGCGCAGCGAGTTGCCGCGCGTCGCCCTGGTCGGCTACACCAACGCCGGCAAATCCACGCTGTTTAATGCGATCACCGGCGCCGATGCGTATGCCGACGACCGTCTGTTCGCGACCCTCGACCCGACCGTGCGCCGGATCACGCTGCCCGGCGGCGCGGCGATGCTGGCCGACACCGTCGGCTTCGTCCGCGACCTGCCGCACGATCTGGTCGCGGCGTTCCGCTCAACCTTGTCCGAGGCGCGTGAGGCCGACCTGCTGCTGCATGTGATCGACGCCGCAGACCCGCTGCGCGACGAGCGTATCGCCCAGGTCGACGCGGTGCTGGCCGAAATCGGCGCGGGCGAGATCCCGCAATTGCTGGTCTACAACAAGATCGACCGGGTCGAAGGCGCTCTGCCGCGCCACGATCCCGCCGTGCGGCCGACCGACGAGGGCGAGCCGGTCGACGACCATGGCTTGGACGAAATCGTGCGCGAACGGGTCTGGCTGTCGGCGCGCGACGGCGTGGGTCTGGACCTGCTGCGTGCGGCGCTGGTGGCGCGGTTGGGTCTGCGCCGCATCGCCGGCGAGATCCGCCTGCCGGCACGCGCAGGGGGGCTGCGCGCGCGCCTGTATGCGCTGGAGGCGGTGCGCGCGGAAACCCACGACGACGATGGCGGCTGGACGATCGAAGTCGATCTGGCCCTCAGCGATGCCGAGAAACTGGCCGCCGGCCCCGGTGGAGACGCCTTCGAGGCACTGCTCCCACAGGGCGACGACGAGCTTCCCTTGTAATATGCACCCCCCGCCCGCATTCCTGCGGAGCGCATTCGCTTTGACACCTTCGCTTTGGAGCGGGCATGGCCTGGAATACTCCCGGTAACAACAACGGTTCTTCTTCCGGCGGGGGCGGTAACCGTTCCCCGTGGAAACCGCGCCCGAACGGCCGCGGCGGCGGAGGTGTGGACGAGATCCTCGCGCGCCTGCGCGGCTTATTCGACGGCGGCGGCGGTGGCGGCGGTAACCCGTTGCGGTGGGTCGCGGGCCTTGTTGTGGTCTGGCTGGTCTTCAGCAGCTTCGTGCTGGTCACCGAGCAGCAGCGCGGCGTGGTGCTGCGGTTCGGCGCTTTCTCGCGGACCATGGCACCTGGCCCCGGCTTCAAGTTGCCGTGGCCGATCGAAAGCGTCTACAAGGTCAACGCGACCGAGATCAAGAACTACAGCGACAGCGTGCCGGTGCTGACCAGCGACGAGAACATCGTCCAGGTCGAGATCAACGTGCAGTACCGCATCAACGACGCACGGCAGATGCTGTTCGGCACCCGCGACGCCGAGGAAATGCTGAAGCAGGCCGCACTGAGCTCTGTGCGCGAGCAGGTCGGCCGTTCCACCCTCGACACCGTGCTGGGCGCGCGCGACTCCTTGGCCGTGGCCGCGCGCACCCGCTTGCAGAAGTCGCTGCAGAACTACAACACCGGCTTGTCCGTCACCGAGCTCAACCTGCCCAATGCGCGTCCGCCAGAAGAAGTGAAGCCCGCCTTCGACGACGTGAACAGCGCCCAGCAGGACAAGGACCGCCTGATCAGCGAGGCACGCGCCTACGCCGCGAAGATCGTGCCGGAAGCCCGAGGCGAAGCCGCACGCACCCGCACCGTGGCCGAAGGCTACAAGACCGCTTCGATTGCCCGCGCCACCGGTGATGCCGCGCGCTTCACGTTGCTGCTGCAGCAGTACCGCGGCGCCCCGGAAGTCACCCGCAAGCGTCTGTGGCTGGAAACCGTGCAGAAAGTGCTGGCCGATAACCGCAAGATCGTCGGCGGCGACAGCCGCCAGCTGCTGTACATGCCGGTCGCGCCGGGTCGCGGTGCGGCACCGGCCGGGGCCGGAGCGCCTCCGCTGGAGCTGATCGCGCCCACCGTCACCGCCACCCCAGAAGAACCCACGACCGCCCGCAAGGCCCGCAGCGCGGGTCGCAATGGAGGCAGCCGATGAGAATGTCCGTCTTGATCCCACTGGTCGTCGCCGTGCTGTTCACGCTGCTCGGCTCGGTCTTCATCGTGCGCGAAGGCCACACCGCAATCGTGCTGAATCTCGGCAAGGTCGTGCGCAGCGACCTCGGCCCCGGCCTGCACTTCAAGGTGCCGCTGGTCGAAAGCGCGCGCATCTTCGACGGCCGCTTCCAGGTGCTGCCGGCCGTACCCGAGCGTTACCTCACTTCTGAACGCAAGGACGTGAGCGTCGATTTCTTCGCCGTCGGCCAGATCCGCGACACGCGCGCGTTCTATCGGGCCACCGCTGGCGATGAAAGCGTGGCCATCGCCCGCCTCGAGCCGATCATCAAGGACGCGCTGCGCAACGAGATCAACGCGCGCACGCTGTCTGAGGTGGTTTCCGGCGAACGCAGCAAGATCGCCAGTGCACAGCTCATCGCCATCAACAAAGCCGCCGCCACGCTTGGCGTACGCATCATCGACCTGCGAATCAAACAGATCGATCTGCCCACCGACAGCCAGGTCATCCGCGATGTCTACCGCCGCATGAGCGCGCAGCGTCAGCAGGTCGCCAGCAAACTCCGCGCCGAGGGCGAAGAGTTGGCCAACGAAATCAGCGCCAAGGCCGACCGCGACAGCAACGTCATCCTGGCCGAAGCCGAACGCGACGCGCAGGTGATGCGAGGCCAGGGCGATGGCGAAGCCGCGCGCATCTACGGCAGCGCCGCGAACGCCGACCCCGGCTTCTATGCTTTCCAGCGCAGCCTCGAAGCCTACCGTGGCTCGTTCTCCGACGGCGACGCGGTGATCGTGCTCGACAAGGACGACCCGTTCCTGCAGTACATGCGCAGCGATCGTTAAGCGCACAGTACTGCATCGCATATGACCGACCTCTGGGCCGCACTTGCTCTCGTTGCCGTGCTCGAAGGCCTCGCGCTGTTCGCCTTCCCCAACGTCTGGAGACGGGCGGCCGAGCAACTGCTGGCCATGCCTCCGCAGCAGTTGCGGTTGATCGGCGGCCTGGTTCTGGCTGGCGGGCTGGTCGGCCTGTATTTCGTCCGGTCCTGAAGTCCGCGCAGCCTGAATCTTTTGCGTGCTGGACGGCCATACCCGTCCGTCCGGTCTTGCTGCGCCGCAAAAAAATCCGTCGAAAGGGTGGCCCCACCCCCCCGAAACCCGGATAATGCACAAAAGCCGGAGGGGCATCTGCCCCTCCGGCTTTTTCCGTGTCGGCCCCTGCGGTTGTAGAAGCGGCTTCAGCCGCGAGAACGCCCCAGCGACACGGTCGCGGCCAAGGCCGCTCCTGCATCGAAATATCCGGAGTACGAAATGGGTCAGTCAGTGGTGGTGTTAGGCGCCCAGTGGGGGTGAGAACGAGCGTTTGCGTGCCATTGGCACGCGCTCGTTCGAACGCCCTGCGCGACGCGCAGGGCCGGGTCGCCCCCGATCAGGGCGCAATTGAATTTGGAGACATGTGATGGGTCAGTCAGTCGTTGTGTTAGGCGCCCAGTGGGGCGATGAAGGCAAAGGCAAGATCGTCGACCTGCTGACGCAGGACATCGGCGCCGTCGTCCGCTTCCAGGGCGGCCACAACGCCGGTCACACCCTGGTGATCGGCGGCAAGAAAACCGTTCTGCACCTCATCCCCTCCGGCGTCCTGCGCCCCGATGCGCTCTGCCTGATCGGCAACGGCGTGGTGCTGCACCCAGGCGCGCTGCAGAAGGAAATCGGCGAACTGGAGGCTAACGGCGTCGAAGTGCGCAGCCGCCTGAAGATCAGCCCGGCCACGCCGATCATCATGCCGTACCACATAGCGCTGGATCAGGCCCGCGAAAAGGCCGCCGGCAAGAGCGCCATCGGCACTACCGGCCGCGGCATCGGCCCGGCCTACGAAGACAAGGTCGCGCGTCGCGGCATCCGCGTCGCCGATCTCAGCTATCCGAAGGAACTCGCGGAAAAACTGCGTAGCACCCTCGATTACCACAACTTCGTGCTCAAGAATTATCTGAAGGTCGAGGAAGTCGACTTCCAGAAAACCCTCGACGAGGCGCTCGCCTTCGGCGAATACATCGAACCGATGAAGTCCGATGTCGCCGGGATCCTCCACGAACTGCGCAAGCAGGGCAAACGCGTGTTGTTCGAGGGCGCGCAGGGCTCGCTGCTCGACATCGACCACGGCACCTACCCGTACGTCACCTCCAGCAACACCACCGTCGGCGGCGCGCTCGCCGGCACCGGCGTCGGCGCGGACGCCATCGATTACGTGCTGGGTATCGCCAAGGCTTACGCCACGCGCGTCGGTGGCGGTCCGTTCCCGACCGAACTCGACGACGAGATCGGCCAGGGCATCCGCGACCGTGGCCAGGAATACGGCGCCACCACCGGTCGCCCGCGCCGCTGCGGCTGGATGGACATCGTCGCGCTCAAGCGTGCCGTCGCCATCAACGGCATCAGCGGCCTGTGCATCACCAAGCTCGACATCCTGGACGGCATGGACAAGCTGAAGATGTGCGTCGCCTACGAATACCGCGGCAAGCGCACTGAATACGCGCCGCTGGACGCCGACGGCTGGGACGAGTGCACGCCCGTGTACCTCGAATTTCCCGGTTGGAGCGAATCCACCGCCGGTATCACCGAATGGGACAAGTTGCCCGCCGCCGCCCGCGCGTATCTGCGCTCGCTGGAAGAACTCGCCGGTTGCCCGCTGGCCATCGTCTCCACCGGCCCGGACCGCGACGCGAACATCGTGCTGCGCGACCCGTTCGCCTGATCGGAATGATCTGGATATTGCAACCGATGATTTGATGTCGGAACCGATGATCTGAATATCGGTTCTGGCGATCTGAATGATCGGAACCGTGTTGTTATCCCGAGCCGCAGGCGAGGGGTCTGCTTTACAGCGCCGAAAGCTCACACCGTCCGAAGCGTGCATACAAGAAGGCCCCGCACCGCGGGGCCTTCGTCATTGCAGGGCCTGGATCGTTGCAGGGTAGAGATAGTGCGCCTCACAGCGCAGGCGAGCATCTGCCCAGCCCCCCTTTGCAAAAGTGGGCCGACTCCGTGCAGCGGAGGCGAGGGGATTTGCTCTTCGCGGGGCGCCCCGCCCCCGTGTTGCCAGTCCCTTAATGCCACACGCATAACCTACCACCACGAACCCCGCCGCCGCATCGCCACCCTGTCATCCCGAACACCCGTGCAGCGGGTGGAGGGATCTGCTGCCGGCATCGCTGCCAAGTGCTGCGACTTCCCTCCATGTCCCTGCCAGAAATGACGGATATCCGCATGAACCCTCATGCCAAAATGCTGTCACGGCCCCAGACCGCTTCTTTTCGATGGAACCCGGACGCATGAGCGCACTGCAGGGCCTGCTGAACAACCTGGTAGGGTGTGTGGTTCGTCGCGACTTGCGTCGCTCCCACAGGGGATTGCGGATGCGGTGCTGGTGGTTTGTCGCGCCTTCCGGCGCTCCTACAGAAGCTTGCGGGCTTATGTGTGCGGTGCTTTTGTTGGTATTCGCAAAGCGCGGCCGGTGCGGTGGATCGGAAAATCCCTACACGACGTGGTGGGGTCCGCTGATGTTGGGCCATGCCTCGGTTTCGCGATGCTGCATGCAGCGCGGGAATTCGCCCGTGAACGACGGGAGGTGTGGGATGAAGGTGGAGTGTTTGTCGGAGGCTCGGTTGTCGCTGGTGTTCGCCGCCGTGGATCTGCAGGCAGTGGATGCGGCGCTCGATGCGCTGGAATCGCGGTTGGGCATGCTGATTTCGCTGCGGCCCGATATCCGGCGCGGGTTGGCCAGAATGGGCGAGAAGTCCGAGGCGTTCTGTCGACGGACGTTGGCGGCGATGGCCGCGCAGTCGTCCGTCATGGTGCCCGAGTTGGATCTCGCTGTTGCGCAGGCCGACTTGGCTGCGGCGGATGCGCTGCATCCGCGCCTCGTGCGCCTGCGTCGTCTGTCCGAACGCGCCGAAGACACCGAACTGGCGCTGGGGAGCGATGTGATGGTGACGGCGTTGCAGGGTCATGCGTGGCTGGAGGCGGCGGGTGCATCGAGGAAACGGTAGAGCTGCGCAGGTGCGGGTAAGCGCCTGTCGATCAGGGCGTGCGCAGGACTTCGCGCGTCTCACTCCTCAACGGAAGTAATCGCCCGCGATCTCGTCGAACGCATCCAGAATGCGGCGCTCCTCGGCCATCTCCACCAGATCGTTGATCACACTGGCCCGCAGCTTCGGGTTGTCGAGATCGCGCACGGTGACGCGCACGCTTTCGACGCTGCGCGCCATCTTCAGGATGTCCGCGTCCATCAGTCGTTCGAGTTGTTCCGGGCGCTTGATGCTGCCATGCATCATCGCGATGCCGGGCGACGTGGCGTCGTCGATGGCGCGTGCGATATCCGATTCCAGCGATTTGAGCTGCGCCTTGAGCAGCGCGTTGTACTCGCGCAGGGTGTCTTCGGCCAGCGTGTCGGCGACGGGGTCGCTCTGCAGGGTCCGATTGTGCAGTTTCAGCAGCGAGAGCAGATCCTTGTTCTGGTATGCGGTGTTGAGGCCCTGCATCGCTTCGGTCTTGCGCAGCTTTTCGTCGGCATCCGGTTCGCGGTCGGGATGTATGCTGCTGGCGAGTTTGCGATAGAGCGCGCGCAGCAGGTCGGGCCTGGGCGATGCGGCATCGTCGTCGTTGACCGATGGCGGCGGCGTCGCGTGCTGCCTGGCGTTCTTTTTCGCGGAGCGCTTGTCGGCGCGCTTCTGGCGTTGGGCGTCCTTCTTGAGCTCTTCGGCTTCCATTGCGTCGAGCAGCCGCGTCTGGGCGCGTTCCACGAAGGCTTCGTGCGATTCGTCCGCTCGCCGCTCGATGCTGGCTTCACCGAACATCTGGCGGAACAATTCGATGATTTCCGCCTCCCGCTCGGCCTCATCCTCCTTCTCGATTTCGACCATGGGCGTGTCGCTGTGACGGTCGTGTATATCGATCAGGGTGTCGTCGGCGCTGTGCGCCATGACGTTGTCGATCAGATCGAGCAGGCAGTCGGTCAATGCGTCGCGGCGCCGCGCCGTCATGCGCAGGCCTTTCGGCGGCGAGGTCAGCAGCGCGTCGAGCTGTACGACCAGGCTTTTCTGCACATCCGTGAGCTGCCGCAGGACGGGTTCCAATTCCGCGTGGTACTTCTGCATGATCACGGCCGGCTGTTGCTGCCATGCGGCGAGCAATGCCTGACGCTCTTCGATCTGCCCGGTCAGGCGATCGAACTCGCGTTGCAGCGGCGAACGCTTCGCAGCCACGGCGCTGGCTGCGAGCGATTTCTTCCCCGAAGCCGGAGCAGGAGCAGGAGGTGGGGCAGAGCCGAAAAGATCGAACGGGGTGTCGTCGTGCATGATGGGCTTGAATAATTGTGGTGGCGGCCGCCATGCTGGTGGCTGGCGATGCTGTGGGTGGATGCCGGCCGAATGATCTCAGCCGATACCGGCGGCACACAAGAGCGGGCCGCCGCGTAAATCAGCGCTGGTATGCCGCCTGCGGTTCGTTGACGTTGGCTTTCGCATTCAGCACCAGATGTGCGCGCAGCCAATCGGCGAATCCGGTTTCGGACAGGTTGCCTTCGGCGAGCGCAAGGTAGACCGGGTAAAGTTCGATGTCGTCCGCCCGCAGTCTGGCGCTGTTGAGACGAATGAAGGTTTCGCAGGCCACGGCGGCGGTACGTTTGTTTCCGTCGATGAATGGATGGTTGCGTGCCAACCCATAGGCCAGACTGGCAGACAGTGTCGCCAGATCCGGCGGTGGATCGCCGTAGGCGAACAACTGCTGCGGACGCGCGATTGCAGAGTCGAGCAGAGTCTCGTCGCGCACGCCGATGCTACCGCCATGTTCGGCGAGCTGTCGGTCGTGGATGGCGAGTGCCAGTCGTTTACTGATCCAGATCACCATGGGTCATCTACTGCGAGAGCTTATGCAGCAGAGTGCGGCGCTCGCGCATCACTTCTTCGGCCACCTCCATCTGCGCCGCGAGTTCCGGGTCGTAGCTGGTCAACACGATGCCGCCCGGGGTTTCCAGTGCATACAGTTCATCGCCTTTTTCCAGACGCATCCGGGTCAGCAGTTCCTTGGGCAGGATCACACCGGCGGAATTGCCTACGGTCGTAATTTTCAGTTTCATGTCGATCACATGGAAGACAGTAGTAACGTATGTTATACCGTCGATTGCATCTGGATTGCAAGCCCTGAACGCCGAAACCCCGTCGGGGCGGGGTTTCGGGATCATCGCGGCGATAGGCAGGAGTCACTGTTTGAGCAGCGCCGGATTGTCCCAGCCCGGACGCGGCGCGAAGCGGTCGCCGTACTTGGCCTGCAGCACCTTGAGTTTGGCCAGCAGCACCTCGGCGCCGCTGTCGCGGATGTGCTGGATCGGACCGCCGCGGAATGGGGCAAAACCGGTGCCGAAGATCACGCCGGCATCCAACAGTTCGGCATCGGCGACCACGCCTTCGTGCAGGGCGGCGACAGCTTCGTTGAGGAAAGGCAGGATCAGGCGGTCTTCGAGATCGTCCGGGGCTTTGTAGTCGGATGGGATTTCCGGTTTCTGCGCCTTGCCGTTCTCCCAGCGATAGAGGCCCTGGCCGTCTTTCTTGCCGCGTTTGCCGGCTTCCGGCGGTGCAGCGAGCGCGGCCGGGATCGGCAGGCCGAGGAAGGGCGCTAGTTCGGCGCCCACGCCGGCAGCGACATCCAGCCCCACGGTATCGATGAGTTCGATCGGCCCCATCGGCATGCCGAACTTCACTGCGACCTTGTCGAGGACCGGGCCGGGAATACCTTCGGAATAGGCTGTGACGGCTTCGAGCATATAGGGGAACAGCAGGCGGTTGACCAGGAAACCGGGCGTGCCGGCGACCGGTACCGGCAGTTTGTCGATCGCTTTGCAGAATGCCGCGAGACGCTTTGCGGTCTCCGGCGCCATGCCGTCGTGCTGGATGATTTCCACCAGCGGCATCATCGCCACCGGGTTGAAGTAATGCAGGCCGGCGAACTGCGCCGGGCGTGCGATGTGCTCGCGCAGTTCGGCCAGTGGGATCGACGACGTATTTGTGGTCAGCAGCGCGTCGGCCTTCATCTTCGGCTCGACCGCGGTGTACAGATCGCGCTTGGCTTCGGGCTTTTCGATGATGGCTTCGATCAGCAGATCGGCGTTGGCGACACCGGCGCCGCCCAGGTCGGAGACCAGTCGCGCAGCGACTTCGGGGCGTTTGCCCGCGTCCTTCACGCGTTTGGCGAACAATTCCTGCGCACGACCCATGGCGGTGTCGATGAAACGCTGCTCGCGATCCTGCAGCGTGACCTGGAAGCCCTTGTACGCCGCCCAGGCGGCGATGTCGCCGCCCATCACGCCGGCGCCGACCACGTGGACGTGGGTGATGCCGTGATCCTTGCCGCCCAGCGATTTCAGGCGTTCCTGCAGGAAATACACGCGGGTGAGGTTGCGCGCGGTGGGTGTGCCGGCAAGTTTCACCACGGCTCTGCGCTCGGCATCCAGACGTGCCCGGATGCCGTTGCCTGCGCTGCGACGCCAGGTCTCGATCAGTGCGTACGGCGCCGGGTAGTGCTCCTTGCGCGCCTTGCGCGCGACCTGTTTGACCATCTGCGGCGCGAGGATCTGTCGCGCCAGCCATGTGTTGGTGGCCCAGCCCATGAAACGTTGTTTGAATGGGCGGTCGACGCCCTTCAGCGCGATAGCAGCAGCGGCTTCGATCAGGCCCGCCGGGTCCACCACCTTGTCGACCAGGCCGATCGCGCGCGCCGCCGAGGCCGAAAGGCTGCGACCGGTGAGCATCATGTCCATGGCGGCCGGGGCGCCGACCAGTTGCGGCAAACGGGCGCTGCCGCCCCAGCCGGGGAAGATGCCCAGCATCACCTCGGGCAGGCCGATCTTTGTCGATGGGTCGTTGGAAGCCACCCGATAGCGGCAGGCCAGCGAGATCTCGGTGCCGCCGCCCATGCAGAAGCCGTGGATCGCGGCGACCGTAGGGAAGGGCAGTTCCGCGATGCGCTGGAACAGATTCTGGCCGCGTCGGATCGAGTCGCCGATGGTGCCCTTGGCGTCGAATTCCTGGAATTCGCGGATGTCGGCGCCGGCGATGAAGCCTTTTTCCTTGGCCGAGCGCAGCACCAGCGCTTTCGGCGGCTCCAGCGCGATGCGTTCAAGCAGGCTGTTCAGTTCGATCAGCACGCCTTGGCCGAAGGTGTTCACCGATTCGCCTTCGCGGTCGAAGGACAGCACCAGCACGCCGTCCTGGCGCAATTCGGTCTTCCAGTGGCGGAGGCGCAGGCCGTCGAAGCTGGGCAGGGTGGAGGTCATGAGTTGGAATCCATACGCCGGAGAATGTCCCTATGATCCGGACCATTGAGGGATGGCGTCAAATCGGTGCCGGCACTGTCTCACGGCGCATGCCTCATCACGCATGGCTTGTGGCAGTGGCGCGCAGCCCCCAGATGAACGCATGTTGCACAGGCGGCCCGGCATGGGCCAGCGAGAACCGGGAACTTTTGCCCGGCGAGTATTGTCCGAAGGCCCGGCTACCGTACCGGCCCGATCCAAACCCCAGGAGAGCCGGCCGGATGGCCGAAGCAACGACATTGCAGGATGTGGACCTCGAACTGGTCCGGCGGGTGCAGCGCGGCGACAGCGCAGCCTTCGACCTGTTGGTGCGCAAGCACCAGCACCGGGTCGTGGCGCTGATCGGGCGCTATGTCCACGACTGGAGCGAGGCCCAGGACGTCGCCCAGGACACCTTCATCCGCGCCTACCGGGCGATGGGGAACTTCCGTGGCGACGCGCAGTTCTCAACATGGCTGCATCGCATCGCCGTGAACACCGCCAAGAACCACTTGGTGGCCCACAAACGCCGCCCGCCGGGCGACGATGTGGATATCGACGATGCCGAGCAGTTCGAGTCGGGCCTGCGCCTGCGAGACAACGACACCCCGGAGCGCGAATTGATGCGTCATGAGATGGAACAAACGGTGATGCGCGCGGTCGAAGCCTTGCCCGAGGAACTCCGGGTGGCGATCACGCTCCGCGAGGTGGATGGTTTGAGCTACGAGGAGATCGCGCAGCAGATGCAGTGCCCGATCGGCACCGTCCGCTCGCGCATCTTCCGGGCCCGCGATGCGATCGACGTGCAACTGCGACCGCTGATGGACGCACCGGATCCGCGTGAACGCGCGATCCGCTGAGCCCAACAGGCACGTTTCACCGCACCCTTGTTTCAAATCTCCAATGTTCAAGTCACGAATGTTTCAAGCCCCCCAATCCTGATATATCGAGCCCCATGACCGGATTGCACGACACCTCAACGGCACGCGACGCCAATTCCCGGGAATTCCACCGCGAACAGCTCTCCGCGATGATGGACGGTGCGCTGTCTGCGGATGAAGCCCGCTTCCTGCTCAGACGGATGGAGCACGACGACGAGCTTGCCGACTGCTGGGAACGCTGGCAGTTCGCTGGCGATGCCATGCGCGGCCACGCCGGACGCGCGCTGCCGGCGGATTTCTCGCGTCGCGTCGGCCGTGCGATCGCCAGCGACCTCGCCGCCGCCGACCTCGCTGTCGACGAAGTCCTTCAAGAACAGACCTTTGCAGTTGCTGCCGCGCCGGGCGCTCGTCGGCCGCTGTTGCGCTGGGGTGGCGGTGCCGCGCTGGCCGCATCGGTCGTGCTGGCTGCGCTGATCGGTTCGCGCACGCTGTCGTCTTCCGAAGAAGCGCCTCCGCCTGCCATCGCCGTCGCACCCGTCCCGGTCGCGCCGTTGGTCGTGGCGCCGGCGGGTTCCGTACCTGCCCCCGAGCGGATAGTGCCCAACGGCATCGCCCAAGCCGGTGCCGCCGCCATCGTCGTGGCCGCTGCTGCCTCCAAGGACAGCCGCACCCGGCGTCCGCAACTGTTGGCAAGCGCGCAGGCTGTTCCGGTTGGCCGTTCCACCGCTGCCGCGCGGAGGGTATCCGCCTCGTCATCTTCGTCACAAGCACCCGTCCAATTCGCCCAGGCGACCCATGGCCGTGATCTCGCGCCCCACGCAAACATGACGTCGAAGCCCTGGCCGCGTGCGCTGGTGCCTGGTGCATCCGCTGGCGGCGAGGTTGCCGCAGGTTTTGAGGGCTCGCCGGCCTTCCAGCCGTTCCAGCCACCTCGGCCCGAATGGCGTCCGCCGACCGCAGCATCGTCAGCTGCCGCCGCGCCGCCGCCCTGATCGCGGCCGGCGGCATCGCGTCGCCGGCTCTGTAGTGCTGCTCCGCCCCATCCCACTCCTTTATCGAGGACGTTTCCCCGATGAAACCGACGCTTCGTACCCTTGCTCTTGTGACTGTCACCGCTGCAGCGACCGCAGCGGCCACCACGGTTCTACCGATCGGTGCTGGCCACCCTGCGGCCACCGCCATGCCGATGGCGGCATCGTCCGTGACCGTCGCTACTGCCGCCCAGGCCATCGATGCGCCGATGGTGACCGGTCTGCCCGATTTCACCCAACTGGTCGAACGCGTCGGCCCGGCGGTGGTGAACATCGAAGCGACCGGCAGCGCCAAGGGCGCAGCCATGCGTGGCGGGCAGATGCCCGACGGTCAGATGCCCGATGAGGAAGACATGCCCGAGTTCTTCCGGCGTTTCTTCGGCCCGGGCGGACCGGGTCCGGGTGGCCCGCAGTCGCCGGATGGGGATGAAGGCCCGCAGAATCAGTCCATCGGCACCGGGTTCCTGATTTCGGAAGACGGTTATCTGCTGACCAATCATCACGTGGTCGATGGTGCCGATGAGGTCAAGGTGAAGCTTTCGGACCGTCGCGAATTCAAAGCCAAGGTCATCGGCAGCGATCCGCAATCGGATGTCGCGGTGCTGAAGATTCCGGCCAGCAGCCTGCCTTACCTGCGCAGCGGCGATTCCAAGTCGCTCAAGCCCGGCCAGTGGGTGGTGGCGATCGGCTCGCCCTTCGGGCTTGACCACTCGGTCACCGCTGGCATCGTCAGCGCGGTCGGCCGCGCCGCCAACAATCAACAACGTTACGTGCCTTTCATCCAGACCGACGTGGCGATCAATCGCGGCAATTCCGGCGGCCCGCTGCTGAATACCCGCGGCGAAGTGGTCGGCATCAATTCGCAGATCTTCAGCAATTCCGGCGGCTATATGGGTGTGAGCTTCGCCATTCCCATGGACGTGGCGATGAACGTCGCCCAGCAGCTCAAGTCCACCGGCAAGGTGAGCCGTGGCCAGATCGGCGTGTCGGTTGGTGCCGTGAGCTCGGACGTGGTCAAGGGCTTCAATCTGCCCGACACCCGCGGCGCGCTGGTGAACGATGTCCTGGCCGGCAGTCCTGCCGAAAAAGCCGGTATCGAGCCAGGAGACGTGATCCGCTCTGTCGACGGCACCCCGATCGACGACTCCAGCGATCTGCCGCCGGTGATCGGCGCGATGGCGCCGGGCGCCACCGCCAAGCTCGCCATCCTGCGCAATGGCAAGCCACTGGAGCGCAATGTCACCCTGACCCGCCTCGATGAAACCGATACCGCCGGGAATCAGCGCCGTGTCGCGCCGCGGGAACCCGCGGCCGCCCGCGCCGAGAACCGGCTGGGCCTGGTTGGCGAGGATATCGACGCGGCCCAGCGCCGGGAGCTGGGCCTGAAGGCCGGAGAAGGCGTGGCCCTGGCGCGGATCGAAGGCAAAGCCGGACGAAAAGCCGGTCTGCGCCCGGGCGATATCGTCCTGCGGGTCGGCACTACGCCGGTGGGCAGCGTCGCCGCACTGGAGCGTGAGCTGGGCAAGGTCCGCGACGATCAGACCGCGATGCTGCTGGTCCGTCGCGGCGCGGCGACCCAGTTCCTGGCGGTCACGCCCGACGAGGGTGAGAAACAGTAAACGCACGCCCTGCGGAGCGGCATGAAAGCGTGGTCCGGCCTGTCGGGCGTCATTCCCGGCGGGTCGGCCCCTGCGCTGTGCGATAATCCGACGTTTGATCTCAAGGCCATGACGGCACGCGCCGCTCCCCATGTCTGACGCAATGCGGAACATCCGCAACTTTTCCATCATCGCCCACGTCGATCACGGCAAGTCCACGCTCGCCGACCGCATCATTCAACTGTGCGGCGGGCTGGAGGCGCGCGAGATGGAGGCGCAGGTGCTCGACTCCAATCCGATCGAGCGCGAGCGCGGCATCACCATCAAGGCCCAGTCCGTGTCCTTGCCCTACACGGCGAAGGACGGGCAGACCTATCAGCTCAATTTCATCGACACTCCCGGCCACGTCGACTTCAGCTACGAAGTCAGCCGTTCGCTGGCCGCCTGCGAAGGCGCGCTGCTGGTGGTGGACGCCGCCCAGGGCGTGGAAGCGCAGTCGGTCGCCAACTGCTACACCGCGGTGGAGCAGGGCCTGGAAGTGGTGCCGGTCCTCAACAAGATCGATCTGCCCACCGCCGACATCGAGCGCGCCAAGGCCGAAATCGAAGCCGTCATCGGCATCGACGCCACCGACGCGGTCGCAATCAGCGCCAAGACCGGTCTGAACGTGATCGATGTGCTCGAAGCCATCGTCCACCGCATTCCGCCGCCCAAGCCGCGCGATACCGACAAGCTGCAGGCGCTGATCATCGACTCGTGGTTCGACAACTACCTCGGCGTGGTCTCGCTGGTGCGGGTGATGCAGGGCGAAATCGTGCCCGGCACCAAGATCCTGGTGATGACCACCGGCCGCACCCATCTGGTCGACAAGGTCGGCGTGTTCACCCCCAAGCGCAAAGAGCTGAAAAAACTAGGCGCGGGCGAAGTGGGCTGGATCAACGCCAGCATCAAGGACGTCCACGGCGCGCCGGTCGGCGACACACTGACGCTGGCCAGCGATCCCGCCGACAAACCATTGCCAGGGTTCCAGGAAATGCAGCCGCGCGTGTTCGCCGGTCTGTTCCCGGTCGACGCCGAGGACTACCCGGACCTGCGCGAAGCGCTGGACAAACTGCAGCTCAACGACGCCGCGCTGCGCTTCGAGCCTGAAAGCTCCGAAGCGATGGGCTTCGGCTTCCGCTGCGGCTTCCTCGGCATGCTGCACATGGAAATCGTGCAGGAGCGCCTGGAGCGCGAATACAACCTCAATCTGATCAGCACCGCGCCCACCGTGGTGTACGAAGTGCTGAAAACCGACGGCACGGTGATGCCGCTGGACAACCCGGCCAAGCTGCCGCCGACCAATTACATCCAGGAAGTCCGCGAACCCATCATCCGCGCGAACATCCTCACGCCGCCGGACTACGTCGGCAACTGCATCACCCTGTGCGAAGAAAAGCGTGGCTCGCAGATCGGCATCAACTATCTCGGCGGCCAGGTGCAGATCAGCTACGAACTGCCGATGGCCGAAGTGGTGCTGGATTTCTTCGACAAGCTGAAGTCGGTGTCGCGCGGTTATGCGTCGCTGGACTATCACTTCCTGCGCTTCGACGCCGGCCCGTTCGTGCGCGTGGACACGCTGATCAACGGCGACAAGGTCGATGCGCTGTCGATCATCGTTCATCGCAACTACGCCGACCGTCGCGGTCGCGACCTGTGCGAGAAAATGAAGGAACTGATCCCGCGGCAGATGTTCGACGTCGCCATCCAGGCGGCGGTGGGTTCGCAGATCATCGCGCGCAGTACCGTGAAGGCGCTGCGCAAGAACGTGCTGGCCAAGTGCTACGGCGGCGACATCAGCCGCAAGAAGAAACTGCTCGAGAAACAGAAAGAAGGCAAGAAGCGGATGAAGCAGGTCGGACGGGTGGAAATCCCGCAGGAAGCCTTCCTCGCCGTGCTGCAGATGGACAGCAAGTGATGTTTCCGCCTTCTCCCGCCCGGGGAAGGCGCCCGAAAAACTTGGCCCGGACCCGATCCGGGGGTGGATGAGGGTACGAAGGAGCGCTGGCGATGAATCGCCGCGACTTTGTCATACTCTCGCTGCAACCCCTGTCCGGCTGGGCGAGGGGCTTTCATTATGGAGACTGTATGGTCTGGTTCGAAATCGTCCTCGTCACGTTGACCCTGCTGACCGGTGTGATCTGGTTGCTGGACCGGCTGTTCTTCGCCAAGCGCCGGGCCAGGGCCGATGGCCTGCTGGACGAAAACAAGGAGCCGGTCATCGTCGATTACGCCCGGGCGTTCTTCCCGGTGCTGGCGCTGGTGCTGATGCTGCGCAGTTTCGTCGCTGAACCCTTCCGCATCCCGTCCAGCTCGATGATGCCGACCCTGCTGATCGGCGACTTCATCCTGGTCAACAAATTCGCCTACGGCCTGCGCTTGCCGGTCACCAACAAAAAGGTGATCGAGGTCGGCGTACCAGGACGCGGCGATGTCGCGGTGTTCCGCTATCCCGGCAAGGGACCGGGCGATCCGAACACCGGTGCCGACTACATCAAGCGCGTGATCGGTCTGCCGGGCGATACCATCGAGTACGCCGGCAGTACGCTGAAGATCAACGGCAAAACCCTGGAATATGAGACGAAAGGCCCGTTCAGCGGTAACGGCCGCAATGCCGAAATGAACGGCGCTTCGCGATTGGTCGAAAAATTTCCGGGTCACGAGCACGAAGTGCTGGAGTTGCCGGACCAGTTCGCCGACCCGCGCGGCGAGGGTCAGTGGGTGGTTCCCGCCGGTCACTATCTTGTGATGGGCGACAACCGCGACCGCAGCGATGATGGTAGATTCTGGGGGTACTTGCCCGAGGATCGGCTTCGCGGCAGGGCCTTTCTGGTCTGGTTGAACTGCAGCGGCTGGTTCTGCACCGACAGCTTCGAACCCTCCCGGATCGGCAACGGCATTCCGTAAGCCGGGCTTGGACAATACCCGCGCGGCGACGCGCTCTGTCATCAACCACATCATCGTTCCGGGGGATTGAATATGCGACGTCATCAGAGCGGTATGACTTTGATCAGTTTCGTCATCGTGGCGGCAGTGGTCGGGTCTTTCCTGTTCATCGCCATGAAGCTGTTTCCGATGTACCAGGAGTTCTACGGCGTGAAGTCGGCGGCAAAAAGCCTGGCTGGCGAAGTGGGTATCGCCAATGAGCAGCCGGCGCAGATCAAGGACAAGCTCTTCAAACGGTTCAATATCGGCTACGTGAATTCGGTCAAGCCCGAACACGTCAAGATCGACACCTCCGGCAACGGCAAAGTCATGCGCATCAATTACGAAGTGCGCGTCACCTTGTTCGGCAATCTCGATGCGATCGGTAAATTCGACGTCGAACAGCCGCTCGGCGGCACAGCGTCGTACTGAAGCCAACACTGCGGTGAACGTTGCCCACGCCGGTGGAAGTCATGCCCTCGGTGGGCATGTCTTCCACGACTCGACCTTGCTGGAGCGGGCGCTGACCCATCGCAGCGCCGCCGCCGCGCACAACGAACGCCTTGAATTCCTCGGCGACGCCCTGGTCGGGGCCTTCGTCGCCGAGGCGCTCTATCTGCGCTGGCCCAAGGCGGCGGAGGGCGACCTCACGCGCGCGCGCGCCGAACTGGTGCGCGAATCCTCTCTCGCCGGATTGGCGAGAAAACTGGATCTGGGTCAGCGGATCCTGCTCGGCCCGGGCGAAATGAAATCCGGCGGCCATCGCCGCGATTCGATTCTGGCCGATGCACTGGAAGCGGTGGTCGCGGCGATCTATCTCGACGCCGGTTTCGAGGCCTGCCGGGCCGCGGTGCTGCCGTGGTTCGCCGAATCCATCGACGCCCTGCCGCCGCTGCACAAGCTTGGCAAAGACGCCAAAACCCGACTCCAGGAGTGGCTGCAGGGTCGTCAGTACCCGCTGCCGGTCTATGCGCTGCTGGGCGAAAGTGGCGAGGATCACGCCAAATCGTTCCGG
Source organism: Lysobacteraceae bacterium (assembly GCA_046598445.1). Lineage (GTDB taxonomy): Bacteria > Pseudomonadota > Gammaproteobacteria > Xanthomonadales > Xanthomonadaceae > Lysobacter_I. Next base: position 23,922 of record JBKJHV010000060.1, on the reverse strand, counting down.
GTGAACTGCACCCTGTCGGACCCGGTGCTGGTCCGCGAAGGCGAGGGCGGTTCCCGCCGCGCCGCCGAGCAACTGGCGGCCGAAGCGGTGCTGCAGGCACTTGTGGCAGGCGGCTGAGTCCGTCTTCCAGCGTCGGGGGAAGCCCGGCGGTTACAATGCCGGCATGAACACCTCTCCCCACCGCGCCGGCCACGTTGCCGTCCTCGGCCGTCCGAACGTCGGCAAATCCACCCTCATCAACGCGCTCGTCGGCAGCAAGGTCAGCATCGTCTCGCCGCGGCCGCAGACCACCCGCCACCGCCTGCTGGGCATCGCCACCTTTCCGGAAGGCCAGTTGCTGCTGGTCGACACCCCCGGCCTGCACCGCGACCAGGGCAAATCCACCGCCTCGGCGATGCACAAAATGATGAACCGCGCCGCGCGCGGTGCGGTGGAAGGCGTGGATGTCGCGTTGCTGGTGGTGCGCGCCGGGCAGTGGAGCGAAGAAGACACCTTCGCCTACGATGCGATGAAGGACGCCGGCATTCCGGTGGTGCTGGTGGTGAACCAGGTCGACCGTTATCCCGACAAATCGGTGCTGCTGCCGTACCTGCAGACGGCCAATGAAGGCCGCGAATTCGCCAGTGTGCATCCGGTGTCCGCGCTGAAGCGCAAAGGCCTGGAATCGCTGGTGAAAGCCGTATTGACGCACCTGCCGGAACAGCCTGCGCTGTACGCCGAGGACGAAATTACCGACAAGAGCCAGCGTTTCCTCGCCGGCGAACTGGTGCGCGAACAGTTGATGCGCCAGCTCGGCGCAGAACTGCCGTACGCGACCACGGTCGAGATCGAAAGCTTCGTGGTCGACGGCACCATGCTGCGCATCGGCGCGGTGATCTTCGTCGAACGCGAGAGCCAGAAAGCCATCGTCATCGGCAAGGGCGGCACTCGCCTGCGCGAGATCGGCACCAAGTCGCGGATCCAGATGGAGCGCATGTTCGACAGCAAGGTCTTCCTCGAAACCTGGGTCCGCGTGCGCGAGGGCTGGTCTGACGATGAGGCGGCGCTGAAATCGTTCGGCTACACGGAATAGCCGGGAATCCGCGAGGTGGCAGCGACTGGAATGTCTGTCATCCAGAACTCCGGTTTCATGGGGTGAGGGATCTGCTGTTCGATATCGCTTCAATCACAAAAGCAGATCCCTCGGCTTTGCCTCGGGCTGACATCGCTATTTTCCCGCCGATACGACCCGCTCATCGCAGCTGACGATGCGCTACACCGCCCAACCCGCCTTCGTCATCCACGCCCGCGCCTGGCGCGAGACCAGTCTGCTGGTCGAAGTGCTCACGTACGAGCACGGGCGTGTGGGCCTGGTGGCGCGCGGCGTACATGGGCCGAAGAAACAACAGTTGCGCGCGGCGCTGCAGCCGCTGCAGCACATCCGTTTCGACGGCGTGCAGCGCGGCGAGTTGGCGCAGCTGGCATCGGCGGAAGCCATCGACGAAGCGCCGCGTCTGCACGGCGATGTGATGCTGGCCGGTTTCTATCTCAACGAGCTGATGCTGCGGCTGGCGCCGCGCCACGACGGCGCCGGCATCCTGTACGCGATCTACGGCGAAACCCGCGCGCGCCTGGGCCTGGAACTGCCGCTGGCGTGGACGCTGCGGCGGTTCGAGCGCGATCTCTTCGAAGCGCTGGGCGTCGGTTTCGCCTGGGATTGCGACGGCGACGGCACCGCCATCGACCCGGCCGCGCGCTATCGGCTCGATCCGGAACATGGGCCGCGGCGCGTGCTCGGCGACAGCGGCCGCAACGATCGCAGCCACACCGCGACCGGTCGCGCGCTGCTCGATCTCGCCGCCGACCGCGAGCCCTGCGCCGAAGACATGCCCGGCCTGCGCCGGGTGATCCGCGCGCTGCTGCTGCATCACCTCGGCGGCCGTGGTTTGAAATCGTGGGAACTGATCGCGGCGCTGCCGCGCGTGGCGGCCGAGCCGGTGGCCGACGTTCAAACTGACAGCGACAACAGCGTGTCCTGAAGCGCGCCTTCGAACTGTGCCGTCGCGTCCACGCACTCCGGTGCATCGCGCAGACCCACGACCGCAGCGCCCAGACGCGCGGCGCCGACGAATCCGCAACTCGCCTGCAGTTTGTGCAATTCGTTGCGCAGCGCGGTCGTATCCCGGTTCGTAAGCGCCGCGGACACGCGCATCGCCACCTGCGGCAGCTCCTCCGCAAACAAACCGCGCATCGCATCGACATGCGCACGATGGCCGTTCATCGCGCGCAGCGCCGCATCGTCGTCCCAAACGGGCAACTTGCCGCAGTGCATCGGCGCGTCCTGCCGCGCGCAGTCTGCTTCGATCGGCGAACCGATTTTGCAGAGCCGGCGGATCGCCCCCTGCAACTGCGCCACCGACAGCGGCTTCAACAGGACTTCCTCGAAACCGGCGTCGATCAGCGCATCGAGTTCGTCGCGGCGCGCATCCGCCGTGTGCGCCAGCGCGCGGACGGTCATGCCGCGCCCGCGAAGCTCGGCGAGCAGGTCGGTGCCGCGCCCGTCGGGCAGGTTGGCGTCGAACAGCCAGAGATCGTGCGTGTGGGCAGAGGCCATGCCGCGCGCTTCGGCCAAAGTGCCGGCGACATCGACCTGCGCCGGCAATCCCTCGATGGCGGCGCTGAGGAACGCGGCGCTGACCGGGTCGTCTTCCAGCAGCAGGATGCGGGGCAGGGCGACGGAAGCGGATGCGTTCATTGCGGGTCATTTATGCTGACGGCCATGTCGGCCCCGATCTTACGCATTCTCCTGCTGTTCGTGCTCTGCGCGCTGTGTTGGCCGCACGCGGCGCAGGCCCGTACCGCAACCGCCGAGATCGCGCGCATCCGCACCGGCCTGGCAACGCTGGAGCAGGTCTATGTCCGCCTCGACTGGTCGAAAACCGCCGACCGCGGCACCCTGAAACTGCGCGTCGGCAGACTCGACGCCCCGGGCCTGGGCTATGCCTTCCGCGATCTGACCTGGCAGTGCCCGCTGCAGCGCGACGGCGAGGGCGGCTGGCGCTGCGACGGCGAGCTGCGCAGCGGCGATGCGCGGCCGATGCGCTTGGGCATCGATCTCGCCACCGCGTTCACCGATGTCGTGCTGCGCCAGGGCGACGCGCGGCTGGAAGTGCATCGCCAGGCCGCGGCGCCCGACGACACCCGCATCGATCTGGTGAAGGTGCCGCTGATCTGGTCGCAGGCTTTGCTCAGCCGCGCGTGGGCCGAAGGTCGCTGGAAGACCGGCCAACTCGACGGTCGCCTCGTGGTCAGCGTGCCCACGGATCAGCCGCTGCGCGTGGCGGGGCCGTTGACGCTGGCCGGCGCGGCGCTGGAAACGCCGGACGGCAGCATCGCCGCCGAAGGTCTCGGCGCGAATCTGGTATTGGATTACCGCAGCACGGACAACGAACAGCGCGTCGATGTGCGCGGCGACCTGCGCGGCGGTGAGCTGCTGTTCGGCAGCGCCTATGTCGCACTGCCGCCGACGCCGGTGGCGCTGCGCATCGATGCCAATGGTGATGCTACCGGCGGCTGGCGTTTGCCGACCCTGCACTGGGGCGACGGCGGCACACTCGACGTGCGCGGCAGCGCCGCGCTCGCAACCGACGGTGCGCTGAGCGCGCTCGACATCGAGATCGACAGCGACGATCTGGCGCCGGTGACCGGTCGCTACCTGTCCGGCTGGCTCGGCGGTTTCGGCTTGGGCGAACTCGGTCTGAAAGGGCGTCTGCACAGCCGTCTGCGGCTCGACGCCGGCGGCATGCGCGGATTCGATGCGCGCTTCGATCAGGTCGATGTCATCGAACCGGGCGGCATGTTCCGTTTCGACGGCTTGCACGGCGATCTGCGCTATTCCGCCGATGCGCCGGTGGACAGCGCGCTGCGTTGGCGCAGCGGGCAACTGTACGGCCTTGATTTCGGCGCCGCCGAACTGCCGCTGCGCAGCGCCGAGGCCGCGATCGCGCTGCGCGCGCCGGCCTCGGTCGATGCGATCGGCGGCACGCTGCGATTCGACCATTTCCGACTGCAGCCGCCCAACGGCGACAAGGTGCTGCAGGCGAATTTCGGTCTGACCCTCGACAAATTCGACATCGGCAAACTCGCGCAGAGCATGGACTGGCCGGCGTTCCGCGGCACCCTCAGCGGCAGCATTCCGGATGCGCGCTACGTCGACGACAGACTTGTCTTCGAGGGCGGCCTGGAGATGCGCGTGTTCGACGGCAGCGTCAAGGTGTCGTCGCTGGCGATGGAGCGGCCGTTCGGCGTGGCGCCGACGCTGTCGGCCGACCTCGCGCTGGACGATCTCGATCTGCTCTCGGTCACCGAGGTTTTCGATTTTGGCAGCATCAGCGGTCGTCTCGACGGCAGCATCCGCGAGTTGCGGCTGGTCGACTGGACCGCCACCGCGTTCGACGCCGAGTTCCAGACCCAGCGTCGTCGTGGCGTGAAACAGCGGATCAGCCAGCGCGCGGTGCAGAACATTTCCAGCGTCGGCGATGCGTCGTTCGTGACCAGTCTGCAGGGCCAGTTGATCGGGCTGTTCAACGATTTCGGCTATCGCCGGATCGGCATTTCCTGCCGCCTGCAGAACCAGATCTGTGCGATGGGTGGCCTTGAAAGCCTCGGCGCGCACAACGACGACGCGGCCGCAGCGGGCTCCGGTTCAGACATTGGTGGATTTACTATCGTTCAGGGTTCGGGCATTCCGCGCTTGAACGTGGTGGGCTTCAACAGGCAAGTGGACTGGCCGACCCTGGTCGAACGCCTGGAAGCGGTCGGCAGCGGCGATCTGAAGCCTGTGGTCGAGTAAGCTTTCGTCGATCGTCTTTTTCATCCAGCAGCATCAGCTTTATCCAGTAGCATCGGCACACTTTCCGGGAGATACGAGCATGCGTCGTTTGTTGGGGCTTTCCATGGTCGCCACGGTGGTCCTCACCGCCTGCGTCACCATCAACGTGTATTTCCCGGCCGCCGAAGCGAAGGAAGCCGCCAAGGTCTTCGTCGAGAAGGTCCTCAACGACGCGGCCGAAGCGCCCAAGCCCGAAGGCGGCGGTGGCATGGCCTTCCAGGCGCCGCGCTTCGATCCGCTGATGCTCATCGGCATCTCCCCGGCCTACGCCCAGAGCCAGCCCGACTTCAATATCCAGACCCCGGCGATCACCGCGATCCAGTCGCGGATGGAACAGCGCTTCGACAGCGCCCTGCGTCCGCATTTCGACTCCGGCGCGCTCGGCTTCACCGAGGACGGTCTGGTCGTGGTGCGCGATGCTGCCGCCTTGGCGCTGAAGGACCGCGTACCGGTCAACAGCGCCGTCGCCGACGAGAACCGCGACCGCAAAGCGGTCTATCGCGAAATCGCCGTTGCCAACGGCCACCCGGAATGGGAAGGTCAGATCCGCGGCCTGTTCGCCAAGCAGTGGGTCGACAGCGCCCGCGGCGGCTGGTGGTATCAGCGCGGCGGGGCGTGGAAGCAGAAATAAGCTGCTGCTGCGCGAGGTCATCCCGAGCGTAGCGAGGGATCTCCGGCATCGCATGCAAGACGCCCGCTTCGGCGGGCGTCGTCGTTTCCGGCATCATGAGACAATCGTCGGCCGTTTTTGACACCCGCAGAACCCGTGGCCCGCATCGACCAGACCCCGTTCGAACTCGACATCCTCAGTCTCGGCCACGACGGTCGGGGCGTCGCGCGCCGTGGCGGCAGCGACGGGCAGGCCGGCAAGACCATCTTCGTCGCCGGTGCGCTGCCGGGCGAGCGGGTGATGGCGAAACAGACGGCGCGCTCGCGCCATTTCGACGAGGCGACAACGGTCGAGGTGCTGAACCCATCGCCGGACCGGGTCGAGCCGCACTGCCCGCATTTCGGCCTCTGCGGCGGCTGCGTGCTACAGCATCTGGCCGAAGACCAACAAATTCTGTCGAAACAGCAGGTGCTGTTCGACAATCTGCAGCGGATCGGCCACGTGCAGGCGGGGACGCGGTTGCCGCCGCTCACCGATTCCGCTTGGGGCTATCGCCGCAAAGGCCGGCTGTCGGTGCGCCGGGTCGAGAAGAAGGACAAGACCCTGGTTGGTTTCCGCGAAGCCGATCCGCGCTTCGTTGCCGACCTGTCGGTCTGTCGCACGGTGATTCCGCAGATCGGCGAAAAGCTGACGGCGCTGTCGGCGCTGGTCGACGGGCTTGAAGCGCGCTGCGATATCCCTCAGATCGAATTCATCGCCGGCGATGCCATGCCCGAATACAGCGGTGTCGCGCTGGTGTTCCGTCACCTGCAACCGCTGAGCGTGCCCGACCAGGACGCGATGATCGGTTTCGGCCAGAAGAACGGGTTCGCGATCTTCCTGCAGCCGGGCGGGATCGATTCGGTGCATGCGCTGTGGCCCGAGGCACCGCGATTGGCGTTCGCGCTGCCGCAGTGGGACGTCGAGTTGAACTTCCGCCCGCTGGATTTCATCCAGGTCAACGCCGGACTGAACCAGAAGATGATCGCGAAAACGCTGGAACTGCTGGACGTGCAGCCCGACGACCGCGTGCTCGATCTGTTCTGCGGCCTGGGCAATTTCACGCTGCCGCTGGCGCGCGTTGCGCGCGAAGTGGTGGGCGTGGAAGGCGAGGCCGGACTGGTCGCGCGCGCGAAAGAGAACGCGGCGCACAATGCGCTGACCAACGTGCAGTTCCATGCCGCCGATCTGGCCCAGGACCTGTCCGGACTGGCGTGGATGCGGGCGGGTTTCGACAAGCTGCTGCTCGATCCGCCGCGTTCCGGCGCCGATGGCGTACTCAAGCAATTGTCGTTGAAAGGCCTGAAGCGGATCGTCTACGTCAGCTGCCATCCGGCCTCGCTGGCGCGCGACGCCGGCTATCTGGTCAACGAGCGTGGTTGGGTGCTGAAGTCCGCGGGCGTGATGGACATGTTCCCGCATACCGCGCACGTCGAATCGATCGCGGTGTTCGAGCCGAAATAATCTCGGTCGGCATGACATTGCGGGAATGAAGCGACTTCATCCGAAGCCGCTGCATTCAAAAAGACCCATAAAGAACCGCCCGCACGGTGCGCGGGCGTCGTCGTGTCTGCCGCCAGAAATGTTTCAGACGATGGCGCGCGGTGCTGGCGTTTCGATGGGTGTCGACTGTTCCTGCACCGGCTTCGTCTGCTGCAGTTCCTGCTGCTGCGGCGCGATTGCCTGCGCAGTGCTCACGTCGAGCGGTTGCGCGCGCGCCTGTTCCACCGCGACGCTGGTGTAGACCGCATTCGGTGCATCCGGGCTTTGGCCGTTGATCGCGAACACGCGATCGCCTTTGTCGCTGGCCGCGACCGATACCTGCACAGCATCGGTCTGCTCGCGCGGGAATCCATGGGTCTGGGTCATGCTTGCGGTGAGGGCCGCCGCAACATTGGCCTGCTCGGCCGGCGTCAGCGCGACCAGCGCCGGGTCGAGATCGCCCACACCCTTCAACACCGCATCGAACAGCGGTTTATTCGGATGGGCGGGATCGTTGAGCAGGGTCGTTTCGCCGGGCGTAGCGCCGGGGTTGGATGCGACGGTCGCCGCCGGGGGCGTCGTGCTTTCGACGACGATCGCTGATGAACCGCCGGGAGCGGTTCCACCGGTGACGCCGCCGGGCTGCTGCTCGTCCGCTTTGGCGCCGCCCGGTTTGAGCGATGCGCGGACCTGCTCATTCAACTTTTCGCGCATGTGGCGGCGGCCGGTGCGCAATTCCAGGACTTCTTCGGTATCGCTGTCGTCATCGATCCGCCGACGCCCCGCCAGGATCTGGCGCTGTTCGCCCAACGACAATTTGCGTTCGCCGACGGTCAGGAAGTTCACGCTCTCGCTATCGCTGTCCGTGCCGATGCCGTGGCCGATGTCGCTGTTGTCGAAATCGTCGCCGATGGAGGGTTCGAGATTCTCGAGGCCCAGAGCGCCCGGGGTGTCGTGATCCTTGCCGTGTCCGTGAGTGCCGGACTGATGGGCAGCGCCCGTGCTGGAAGCCGGGATGCCGTCCTTTGGAGTTTCGCTGCTCATCGCGATATTCCTTGCGTGTTGTGGGTGGACGATCGGCGTTCGTCAGTTTCGCCAGGCAGGCCGAGAATGTTAAAAATTCGCTAATGGCCGGGCAACCGTATTCATCGTAGCACGGGTTCCCGGCCGGGGAATACGTCGACAGCCACTTGCCGGGAGGCTGTCCGGGGGCATAGCCATGGCCTCTGAACCTCTACAATGTCGCCCCAGCCTACGGGTATGTATGGAGCCGATGATGGCCCTCGAAATCGAACGGAAATTCCTCGTCGTCGACGATGCCTGGCGCGCGCAGGCCAAGCAGGTGATTCCGATGGCGCAGGGGTATCTGAACGACCAGGCCTCCATGGACGCGGGCGCGCAGCGGGTGTCGGTGCGGGTCCGGCTGGAAGGCGACGAAGCCCGGCTGAACATGAAATCCCGCGAACTCGGCCATACCCGGCAGGAATTCGATTACCTCATCCCGGTCGCCGACGCGCGCGCGCTGCTTGCGCTGGCGGTCGGCGGATTGATCGACAAACGTCGGCATCTGGTCGAGCATGAGGGCCATCTGTGGGAAGTCGACGAATTCCTCGGCGATAATGCCGGATTGGTCGTCGCCGAGATCGAACTCGATTCCGGCGACGAATGGTTCGAGCGCCCGTCGTGGCTCGGCATGGAAGTCACCGAAGCCAGCCGTTACTACAACCTCGCGCTGGCATCGCGCCCGTATTCGCAATGGAGCGGAACGGAGAAAGCCGGCATCGACCTGGAGTCCGCTACATGCTCGTAATCGGCGTTGCCGGTACCGAATTGACCGCGCAGGAGCGCGACTGGCTGCAGCACGATGCCTGCGCCGGCGTGATCCTCTTCAAACGCAATTTCGCCTCGAAAACGCAGGTTGCTGAGCTGTCCGCCGCGATCCGCGAGGCGTCGTCGCGTCCGCAATTGCTCTGCGTCGACCAGGAAGGCGGCCGCGTGCAGCGTTTCCAGGAAGGCTACAGCGCACTGCCGGCGCTCGAGGGTTTCGGCCAAATCTACGCCGCCGACCCGGTGCGCGCGCTGGCGCTGGCCGAAGAGCACGCCTGGCTGATGGCCAGCGAAATCCGCGCCACCGGCGTCGACCTGAGCTTCGCGCCGGTGGTCGATCTGGGGCGCGGTAATCTCGCCATCGGCAATCGCGCGTTCGCGACCGAGCCCGACGTCGTCGCCGAGTTCACCCGCGCCTACGTACGTGGCATGCACAGCGCAGGCATGGCGGCGACGATCAAGCATTTCCCGGGTCACGGCACGGTGCGCGAAGACACGCATTTCGATGTGGCGGTGGACCACCGTTCGCTGGACGTGATGCGCGCCACCGATCTGGTGCCGTTCGTCGCCGGCATCGAAGCCCGCGCCGAAGCGGTGATGCTGGCGCACGTGACCTATCCGCAGATCGCGCCGGAGCCCGCGGGCTATTCGCCGTACTGGATCAACACCATCCTGCGCGAGCAGATGGGTTTCCGTGGTGTGGTGTTCTCCGACGACATCGGCATGGCCGCGGCGTTCTCCGCCGGCGGTATCAAGCAGCGCATCGATGCGCATCTCGATGCCGGTTGTGATGTGGTGCTGGTCTGCCACCCGCAGCTGGTCGAGGAATCGCTGGCCGCGGTGCAGGGGCGCACGCTGGACACGACGGCATGCGCAAGTCTGATGGGGCGCGGTGCGATGGGCTGGGACAGCCTGCTCGCCGAGGCGCGTTACGGCGAAGCGCAGACGCGTCTGGCCGGCGAACTTGGGGCGTTCGCATGACCGCGCCGACCCTCGCCGAAGTGCTGCCGGTCGCGGACGTGATCCACGACCGCTCGACGCTCGACGCCGCGATCCTGCGCATCGCCGACGACATCCACGGCACCTACGCCGCCGATCCGTCGCCACCGCTGTTCATCACGATCATGCACGGCGGGATGCCGTTCGCCGTGCAGCTGGCGTTCGCGCTGGGCGAGCGTGGGCTCGATCTCGAATTCGATTACCTGCACGCCACGCGATACCGCGGCAATACCTCGGGTTCCGGGCTGGCGTGGCTGCATCGTCCGGCCACGCCGATGCGCGGGCGCCGGGTGCTGCTGGCCGACGATATTCTCGATGAAGGCCATACGCTGCTCGCGGTGAAACGCTGGTGTGAGGATCAGGGCGCTGCCGATGTGCGCGTCGCGGTGCTGGCGGTAAAGGTCCACGACCGTCGCGTCGAAGGCATCGATGCCGATTACGTCGGCGTCGAAGTGCCGGACCGTTATGTGTTCGGTTACGGCATGGATTATCGCGAGCAGGGACGCAATCTGCCCGCGATTTACGCGCTGAAGGATTGAAGAGCCGATGACGATCGTTTCCGATCTCACCCTCGCCATCATCGGTGGTACCGGTCTGTACAACCTCGCGGAACTGCAGGATGTGGAAACGCATCAGCCGGTGACGCGCTACGGCGCGCCGTCCGGCCCGATCCGTGTCGGCACGCTGGGCGGCAAGCGCGTGGCGTTTCTCGCCCGCCACGGCGAAGGCCATTCGGTGCCGCCGCACCGGATCAATTACCGCGCCAATCTGGCCGCGCTGAAGTCGGTCGGTGCGCAGCGGGTGCTGGCGCTGAATACCGTCGGCGGCATCAGCGAACGCTTCGGGCCGCGCGTGCTCGGCTGTCCCGATCAACTGATCGATTACACCTGGGGCCGTATTTCCACCCTGTGCGAAGAGGCAGGGAGCGATGTGCTGCACGTCGATTTCGGCGACCCGTACACCACCGCATTGCGTGGCGAAGTATTGGCCGCGGCGGCACGTGCGGGCGTGGCCATCGTCGATGGCGGTTGCTACGGTGCGACCCAGGGCCCGAGGCTGGAAACCAAGGCTGAAATCGCGCGGATGCGTCGCGACGGTTGCGATCTGGTCGGCATGACCGGCATGCCCGAAGCCGGCTTGGCGCGCGAGCTCGGCCTGGATTACGCCTGTCTTGCCATCGTCGCCAATTGGGCCGCCGGTGCCGGCCCCGATCCGGACGAGCAGATCACCCTGCAAGAAGTACTAGCCAACGTCGAAGCGGCGAGTTCCGGCCTGGGATCGTTGCTGCGCGCATTGCTCGCGCGCGGCTGAGAATAAGGTCCGCGCGGCATGCAGCCGCAAGGTTCCAAACTGCGATCCATACTCTTGCGTCAGGGTTTCGCTCAGGCATACTCGCGGCTGTGCGACCGCCGCAATACGACGACGCACGCCATCGCATCCCAATCGAGGTCAATAGGAATTTATGCCATACGGAACAGTGAAGTGGTTCAACGATGCCAAGGGATTTGGCTTTATTGCCCCCGAGGATGGTACAGACGATGTGTTCGTCCACTTTTCGGCAATCGACTCCAAAGGCTTTCGCAGCCTGCAGGAAGGTCAGCGTGTTGGCTATGAAGTGACGACGGGCCCGAAAGGCGCCCAGGCCGCCAGCGTGAGGCCGGTAGAGACTGCTTGACGCAGTCGACTCCGTGTCGCTGCTTTCGTGATCAGGCCCCGCTTCGGCGGGGCCTTTTTCTTGGATTTTCCAGCTTCACGCAGGATAAGGTCGTCGCCGGAATGAACACAGTCATGCGCATCGCCATCGTCGGATATGGGACTGCCGGACAGGCGCTGGCCGTAGCCTTGAGCCGCGATGGCCACAGTGTGGAAGTCTTCGAACGCGTGCCCGAGCCGGGCCCGGTCGGTGCCGGATTTCTGCTGCAACCCACCGGTCTGAGTGCGCTGTGGGAACTCGGTCTGCTCGATGCGGTGCTGCAGCATGGCGCAGTGGTGCTGCGTCTGTTCGGTGAAACCGTGGACGCGCGCCCGGTGATGGACATGCGTTACCGCGAACTGCATCCGGCGCTGTTCGGGCTGGGCATGCAGCGCGGCGCGATCTTCCAGTTGCTCGACGCCGCGTGGACGCAGGAACGGCGATTGCACTGCGGTCGCGAGATCGCGCATGTCGATCACGAACGTGGTGTGCTGCGCGATACGCAGGGCGATGCGCATGGCCCTTACGATCTGATCGCAGTCGCCGATGGCGCCGCATCGAAGCTGCGCGCGGAGATCGGCGAGATCGCATTCGATCGACCGTATCCGTGGGGCGCGCAGTGGTGTCTGGTACCCGCGGGCGATTGGCCATGGTCCGACGAATTGCGCCAGCGTTACCGCCACGCGCGGCGGATGGCGGGCATGTTGCCGGTGGGTACGCGGCCGGACGATCCCGTGCCGCGGCTGAGTTTCTTCTGGAGCCTGCCTGCAACGGAACTCGGCGAAGCGGGTCGCGATGCCGCGCGTTGGCGCGAGGACTTGGCCGAGGTCTGGCCGGAAGCGCTGGACAACCTGCGCGACACCGCTGTTCCCGATGGACTCGCGCAGGCGCGCTATCGCGACACCGTATTGCGTCGCTGGCACCGGGGCCGTGCAGTGCTGGTCGGCGATTCGGCGCACGCGATGAGCCCGCAGCTCGGGCAGGGCGCGAACATGGCGCTGGTCGATGCGCTGGCGCTGCGCGATGCGTTGCGCACCGCCGACAGCATTCCGGCGGCGCTCGATGCGTATGAGCGTGGGCGTCGCGTGCATCTGCGCGCCTATCATTTCTGGAGCCGTTGGCTGACGCCGCTGTTCCAGTCCGAGCATGATCGCATCGCCCTGCTGCGCGATGCGCTGTTTCATCCCTTGTCGCGGATCCCCGGTGGGCGCGGGCAATCGCTGCGCATCCTCACCGGCACCCGTCGCGGCTGGTTCGGGACGTTCGCGCTGCCGGAAGCTTTCATCGCAACGCTCGCGGCGCGCTGAAGCGGCGTTACAGTGCGTGGTCGCCGCACGGAGCGCCGCATGGCCCGCATTCCCGATATCCACGCATCCGATAAGCACGCATTTGACACGCACGCATTCGATACGCATGCAGTAGACAACGTACCGCCCGAATTCGCGCCCTGCGACCTCTGGGCCACCGACAGCGTCCTGCGCGAAGCGGTTGCGCGCGAGGGCGGCGATGCTTTCAACGACGCATTGGCGGCCTACGGGCGTCTCGCCGGTAACGAACTGCTCGCGCTGAGCTGGGACGCGCATCGCGACAGGCCGCGTCTGCGCACGCACGACCGCAACGGTCGCCGCATCGACCGGGTCGAATTCCATCCGGCCTATCACCAGTTGATGTCCACCGCGATCGCCCACGGCGTGGCGGGGCTGTCGTGGGCCGGCGCGGAGGTTTCCGGAAGGCATGTGGCCCGTGCGGCGCTGAGTTTCCTGCATCACCAGGCCGAACCCGGTACCAGTTGTCCGTTGACCATGACCCACGCGGCGGTACCGGCGCTGCGCCGCGCACCGGCCTTGCGTGCGTGGGCGGACAAGGTCGCCGCCTGCGTCTACGACCCGCGCGACGTGCCCATCGCCGACAAGACCGGTGTCACCCTGGGCATGGGCATGACCGAGAAGCAGGGCGGCAGCGACGTGCGCGCCAACGCGACGCTGGCGATCCCCTGCGACGATGGCGATGAGACATATGGTCTCGTCGGCCACAAATGGTTTTTCTCCGCGCCGATGAGCGACGGTTTTCTGGTGCTGGCGCAGGCGCCGGGCGGACTGACCTGCCTGCTGCTGCCGCGCCGGCTGCCCGACGGTGAACTGAATGCGCTGCGGATCATGCGGCTGAAGGACAAGCTCGGCGACCGGTCCAATGCCTCGGGCGAGGTGGAGTTCCAGAACGCGCGTGCGCACCGCATCGGCGAGGAAGGGCGGGGCATTGCGGTCATCCTCGAAATGGTGATGCTGACCCGCCTGGACTGCATGCTCGGCTCCGCCGCGGAGATGCGCATGGCGCTGCTGCAGGCGCTGCATCACGCGCGTCATCGCGAAGCATTCGGACGCCGCTTGATCGATCAGCCACTGATGCGCAACGTGCTGGCCGACCTGGCGATCGAATCCGAGGCTGCGACCGCGTTCGCGCTGCGTGTGGCGGGTGCGGTCGACCGCGCGCCGCACGATCCGCGCGAGGCGGCATTCGCGCGCATCGCCACCGCCATCGGCAAGTACTGGATCTGCAAGCGCGCGCCGGCCTTCGTCAACGAGGCCCAGGAATGCCTCGGCGGCGCGGGCTATGTCGAAGAGTCGCTGCTGCCGCGTCTGTACCGGCAGGCGCCGCTGAATTCGATCTGGGAAGGCAGCGGCAATATCCAGTGCCTCGACGTGCTGCGCGCACTGCAACGCGAGCCCGCCGCACTGGAAACGCTGCGCGATGTTTTCGCGGACGCAGTGGGCGCGCATCCCGCCTACGACGCCGCCGTCGAAGATGCGCACGGCACGCTGCGCGCGGCGCTGTCGGCCGATGCCGACACGGCGCAGGCCGGCGCGCGGCGTCTTGTCGAATCCCTTGCGCTGGTGCTGCAGGCCGGCGTACTGCTGCGGGCCGGCAGCCCGCTGGCCGATGCGTTCTGCCGCAGCCGGCTCGGCGGCGGCCGCGGCATGGTGTTCGGCACGCTGAGCGTGGACACCGGCATCGAGACCGCGCTCGCTCGCGCCTGGAACGGCTGAGCGGGCGTTCGGCGCGCGGCGGGTCGCCTTCAAGTCCGGCGGTTCCAGCCGATCAGGCGGGTCTGGGCTCCGACAAAGGGCGACTTTCTGGCGGCGAATGGTGCGCTGCGGTAGGCTTGGCGGTTCTGTCCGAACCGATGATGCCGCCGTGTCCGCCGAGCCCGCCCAGACTGAGCCCACTCAGTATTTTCCCCGATCCGCAGAAGCCGCCGCCCAGACCTTCTGGAGCGAGTCCCGCGCCTTCGAGGTCGACGAGCGTTCGGACAAGCCCAAGTACTTCTGCCTGTCGATGCTGCCGTACCCGTCGGGCGCGCTGCACATGGGCCACGTGCGCAACTACACCATCGGCGATGTCATCAGCCGCTTCCGGCGGATGACCGGCCACAACGTCCTGCAGCCGATGGGCTGGGACGCCTTCGGCCTGCCGGCCGAGAACGCCGCGATCAAGAACAAGACCGCGCCGGCCAAGTGGACCTACGCCAACATCGAACATATGCGCAGCCAGTTGCAGGCGCTGGGCTACGCCATCGACTGGTCGCGCGAGTTCGCCACCTGCCGCCCGGATTACTACGTCCACGAACAGCGCATGTTCACCCGGCTGATGAAGAAAGGCCTGGTCTACCGCAAGAATTCGGTGGTGAACTGGGATCCGGTGGACCAGACGGTGCTGGCCAACGAACAGGTGATCGACGGCCGTGGCTGGCGCTCCGGCGCTGTGGTCGAGAAGCGCGAAATCCCGCAGTGGTTCCTGAAGATCACCGCTTACGCGCAGGAGCTGCTGGACGGTCTGGACACGCTGCCGGGCTGGCCGGATTCGGTCAAGACCATGCAGCGCAACTGGATCGGCCGCAGCGAAGGCCTGGAGTTCGCGTTCGACGTTGCAGGATCGCCCGTAGGAGGGGCTGTAGGAGGGGCTTCAGCCCCGAGCCCTTCGTCCAGCACAATCGGGGCTGAAGCCCCTCCTACAGATCAGCTCCGCGTCTACACCACGCGCCCCGATACGCTGATGGGCGTGACTTTCGTCAGCATCGCCGCCGAACATCCGCTGGCCGTGCGCGCCGCCGAGAACAATCCGGAACTGGCCGCGTTCATCGCCGATCTGCGCAAGGGCGGCGTGTCCGAGGCCGAGCTGGAAACGCAGGAAAAACGCGGCATGGCCACCGGCCTGTTCGCAATTCATCCGATCAGCGGCGAACAGGTGCCGATCTGGGTCGCCAATTTCGTGCTGATGGGCTATGGCACCGGTGCGGTGATGGCGGTGCCGGGCCACGACGCGCGCGATTTCGAGTTCGCGACCAAATATTCACTGCCGATCAAGCAGGTGCTTGAGAACGCTACGATCTATACCGAAGAAGGAAAGAAATCTTTCCCGCGAGACCAATACGAATATCTCTACTTCGATCCAACTCAGTGGAAGGATTGGTATAGCTCTAAGTTTGAAAAAGATCCTGTGACAGGCCAGAGTGTGCTTGTCATGAATTCTGGCGAACTCGACGGCATGAGTTTCAAACAGGCCTTCGAGCATCTGGTCGCGAAATTCGAGGCCGAAGGCCGCGGCGAGCGCAAGGTGAATTTCCGCATCCGCGACTGGGGCGTCAGCCGCCAGCGCTATTGGGGCTGCCCGATCCCGGTGATCTATTGCCCGACCTGCGATGCGGTGCCGGTGCCGGAAGAACAGCTGCCGGTGATATTGCCGGAGAACGTCGAAGACGCCTTCGCCGCCGGCGTGGTGCTGTCGCCGATCAAGGCCGATCCCGAGTGGCGCAAGACCACCTGTCCGCAGTGCGGCGGCGCGGCCGAGCGCGAGACCGATACCTTCGACACCTTCATGGAGTCGAGCTGGTACTACGCGCGCTACACCTCGCCGGGCGCGACCGATATGGTCGACGAGCGCGCGAAATACTGGACGCCGGTCGACCAGTACATCGGTGGCATCGAGCACGCGATCCTGCATCTGCTGTACTTCCGCTTCTATCACAAGCTGCTGCGCGACGAAGGCCTGGTGAACAGCGACGAGCCGGCGATCAATCTGCTGTGCCAGGGCATGGTGATCGCCGAGACGTACTATCGCGAGAATGCCAACGGCTCGAAAGAGTGGTTCAACCCCGCGGATGTTGATACAACGCGCGAAGAAAAGGGTCGCATCAACGGTGCGACCCTGCGCAGCGATGGCCAGCCGGTGCAGATCGGCGCGGTCGAGAAAATGGCGAAGTCGAAGAACAACGGCGTCGATCCGCAGGCGATGGTCGACAAATACGGCGCTGATACGGTGAGGTTGTTCTCGATGTTCGCCGCGCCGCCGGAACAGTCGCTGGAGTGGAACGAGGCTGGCGTCGAAGGCATGTCGCGCTTCCTGCGCCGGTTCTGGCGTGAAGTGACCACGCACGCGTCGCAGCCGGATCATCCTGAAGTCGACCAGCTGTTGAAGAGCGGGTCGCAGCTCAACGCCGCGCAGAAGACCCAGCGCCGGCAGTTGCATGAGGCGATCCAGAAGGTCGGCGACGACTACGGCCGCCGTTACAGCTTCAACACCGCGATCGCGGCGCTGATGGAATTGCTCAACCATGTCTCGAAGTTCGACGACATGAGCGAACAGGGGCGGGCGGTGCGCCACGAAACGCTGCAGACCATGGTGCTGCTGCTGAACCCGGTGACGCCGCACATCAGCCATCACCTGTGGCAGGTATTGGGCAATGCCGAGGCGCTGCTCGAAGACGTGCCGTTCCCGCAGGCCGACCCGGCCGCGCTCACCCGCGACGCGGTGACGCTGGCGGTGCAGGTGAACGGCAAGCTGCGCGGCACCATTGAGGTCGGTGTGCAGACGCCGCGCGAGGACATCGAAGCCGCGGCCCTCGCTGAGCCCAACGTCGCCAAGTTCATGGACGGCATGTCCGTGAAGAAGGTGATCGTGGTGCCCGGCAAGATCGTGAACATCGTCGCCGGCTGAGGCCGTCGCTGCTTGCCCCTCGCCGCCACCTCCGCCAGACTGCGCCCATGAATATCACCCGTCCTAAAGTCGCCCGCCTGATCCTCGGCCTGTCGCTGCTGCTGGCCCTCACCGGCTGTGGCTTCCAACTGCGCAATGCCCTGGTGCTGCCGCCCGACCTCGGCCCGGTCGCGGTGATCGCTGGCGACCCCTACAGCGCGCTCGCCGATTCGCTGGCGCGCTCGCTGGAACGCGCGGGGGCGACGCCGGCGGCGGCCGATGCGGTCGACACTTCGACCAAGCTCGAAATAATGTCCGAGAAGTGGGCCGACCTGCCGATCGCGGTCGATGGCCTCGGCCGCGCCCAGGAATACAGCCTGCGCTATGCGGTGGTGTTCCGGCTGCGCCAGCCAGGCGTCACCGCGGAAGACGATCGCATCATCGTGCCGCAGCAGGCGGTGGAGCTGTCGCGCGATTACATCGCGCCGGCCAACGACGCCATCGGCCGCAACAGCGAGCGCGAGCTGCTGGTGAACGAAATGCGCCGCGACATGAGCGCCGCGATCCTGCGCCGCATCGACGCCGCCCTGCGCGCGCCGGCGCCCGCGAAGACGCCCTGACGCGCGGTCGAGCATTGCGCCGCCGAGCATTACGACCGCCCGCATGGAACTCACCCCGGAACGCCTGAGCGCGCAGCTCGCCTCCGAACCGCTGCGCCCCGCCTATCTGATCGCCGGCCCGGAAACGCTGCGGGTGCTGGAAGCCGCCGATGCGGTGCGCGTCCAGGCCCGTGCGGAAGGCATCGGCGAGCGCGAGATCTTCGACGCCGACGGCCGCGATTTCGACTGGAACCAGCTCGCGCAGAGCGTGAACGCGCCGAGCCTGTTCGCGTCGCGCCGGTTGCTGGAAGTGCGCTTGCCCTCGGCCAAGCCGGGCAAGGACGGCGCCGCGTTCATCACCGAGTTCTGCGCCGATCCGCCGCACGATGTTGTGTTGCTGATCACCGGCGAGGACTGGAGCCGCCAGCACGGTGGCAAATGGAGCGAGACCATCGCCCGCGTCGGCCATCACGCCATCGCCTGGGCGCTCAAGCCGCACGAAATGCCCGATTGGATCGAACGCCGCCTGCGCGCGCGCGGCCTGCGCGCCGACCGCGATGCGGTGGAGCGGCTGGTCGAACGGGTCGAAGGCAATCTGCTCGCCGCGGCGCAGGAGATCGACAAACTTGCGCTGCTGTCCGACGGCGAATCGATCGATCTGGCGCGGATGGAGTCCTACGTCGCCGATGCCGCGCGTTTCGACGTGTTCCGGCTGCTCGACGCCACCCTCAACGGCCAGCCGGCGCAGGCGCTGCGCATGCTGCACGGGCTGCGCGCGGAAGGCGAGGCGGTGCCGGCGCTGATGGGCATGCTGGTGATGGAACTGCAGCGCGCGGCCGCGCTGGCGCGGGTGCAGGCCAAGGGCGGCAATCTGGCCGCCGAATTCAAGGCGCAGCGGGTGTGGGACGCCAAGCAGGCGGTCTACAGGCGTGCGCTGCAGCGTCATGACGCCGTGCGCTGGGAACGTTTCGTGGTCGAGGCCGGCCGGGTCGACCGCATCGCCAAGGGCCGTCCGCGGATCGGCGAGGAGCCGGCCGACGCCTGGCTGGCGCTGGAACGCCTGCTGGTGGCCATCGCCGAATCGCGCGGCGCCACGCTGCTGACCCGTCGGGCGGTGGTCTGATGTCCTTTGCTTTGCCCTTGCGCGCGTTCTACGGCGGCACCTTCGACCCGGTTCACAACGGCCACGTCGCCATTGCCCTGGCCGCGCGGGATGCGCTGGGCACCACGATCTGGATGATGCCGGCGGCCGACCCGCCGCATCGCGCCGCGCCCGGCGCAGCCGCCGAAGACCGCGCTGCGATGCTCGATCTCGCCATCCAGGGTCACGCCGGTCTGCGCGTGGACCGGCGCGAAATGGAGCGTGCCTCGAAGATCGGTGACACGCCCAGCTACACCATCGACACCCTCCGAGAGCTGCGCGCCAAACACGGTGAGCAGGCGCCGCTGGCGTTCCTGATCGGGGCCGACAGCCTGCACGGTCTGGCCGGCTGGAAAGAGCCCGAAGCCCTGATCGCAGGGGCGCATTGGGTGGTCGCCGAGCGTCCCGGCAGTGCTCTCGACGAACACCTGCCGCCCGAGGCCGCCCGGCTGGTCGGCGGGCGCTGGACCCTGGACGCCGCGGCCCTGCGCAACAGCCCCGGCGGCAAGGTGCTGCGTTTGCGCCAGCCGCTGCATGAGGCCTCCGCGACCCAGATCCGGCGCCGGATCGCCGCGGGCGAGACCTGGCACCATTTGTTGCCGCTGGCGGTGTCGCGCTACATCGTCGAGCATGGGCTGTACGGCGCAGGCCCGCGGCCCATGGCGGCGCCGGGCGTATAATCCCGGCATTCCAAGCGAGGATCGCTCTTGTCCAACACCAATAATGCGCACGTCATCAAGACCGTGCTGCCCACCCCGGCGCCGTCGGCCGAAGCACTGCTCCGCCAGGTCCACCTGGCGATGGAAGATCTCAAAGCCAAGGACGTGGTCGAAATCGATGTCCGCGGCAAGACCAGCGTTTGCGATTACATGGTGATCGCGTCGGGCACCTCGACCCGCCACGTCAAATCGATCGCCGATGAAGCGGTGCGCAAGGTCAAGGATCTCGGCGTGATGCCGCTGGGCGTCGAAGGCGAGCGAGAAGCCGAATGGGTGCTGGTCGACCTCGGCGATGTGGTCGTCCACGTGATGCTGCCGCGGGTCCGCGAGTACTACGCGCTGGAACGGCTGTGGACGGTGGGCGACGAGCCGCCGGACGCCGGATACTGAGTCTCTGCGATGCAGCGTGTCCAGGTGACGACTACATTCGATCTGCCCGGCCAGCCGGTGCTGAAGAATCTCGGCGTGGTGCGCGGCCTCACGGTGCGTTCGCGCTCGGTCGTCGGTAATTTTCTCGCCGGCATCCAGGCGCTGTTCGGTGGCGATATCAGTCTGTATCGCGAACTGTGCGAACAGGCGCGGCGCGATGCTTTCGACCAGATGTGCCGCGAAGCCGACCGGCTGGGCGCGAACGCCATCATCGGCGTGCGCTACGACGCGACCGAGGTCATGGCGGGCATTACCGAAGTGCTTTGCTACGGCACCGCGGTGCGCGTGAGCGAACCGGCGGCCTGAGCGCCATCCTTCGCAGCGCAGTCTCGTGAAAGCCCGTCTCATCGCCGTCGGCGAACATGCGCCCGCCTGGGTGGCGCAGGGCTTCGCCGAATACCAGAAACGCCTGTCCTACTGGCTGCCGCTGGAGCTGATCGAAATCGAACCCGGCCTGCGCGGCAAGGGCCGCGATGCGGCGCGCGCGACCGCCGACGAGGGCGTGCGGGTGATCGCCGCGCTTCCCAAGTCCACGCACGTCATCGCACTCGATGGCCGCGGCAAAATGCACAGTTCCGAAGACCTGGCGCAGCGGCTGGAACACTGGCGCGGCGGCGGACGCGACCTCGCGTTTCTGATCGGTGGCCCGGAAGGGCATGCCCCCGATGTGCTGGCGCGCGCCGACGAACGCTGGTCGCTCGGTCCGCTGACCCTGCCGCACATGCTGGTGCGGCTGGTGCTGGCCGAGCAGCTCTACCGCGCTGCTGCGCTGCTGGCGAACCATCCCTATCACCGGGCGTGAACGCGGGCATGAGCAACCGGTTGAGCCTTTGGATTTGATTCCGCGCCGCCTGCGGGCGTGAGGTCTGCGCACAATGTGCCGACTGTCACGATTTATTGCGTATCCCGGCTGGCCTGAACCCTACACAGGTCACCGCGATGGTGTGAATCTGTGCAGAAAAATCATGCAGAACAATTACTAAGCTGATATTAACGACGATGGTCACAGTTTGTTCGCGAAGAGCGCGGATAAGTTGCGCTGCCCTTTCCGTCGCACTTGCTGCGCGACCGGGGCGCTGCAGTCCGCTGCCGACGGCCTGCAGACATTCCCCCATCGGCGCCATCGTCGGAACGGCCCGCCGCGCGTTCCGCGCTCCAGGTGATTCGCATGCAAAAGCTGCAACTGTTGGTTTCCGCGTGGCGCGGTGCTTCCCTGTTTGCCAAGGGAATGTCTCCCGCCGGCCTCCATGCCCCGGCAAGAATGGCGGCATTCGTTGCAATGGTGTTCGCGCTCAATGCCTGCGACACCGGCAACGCCCAGGTCCGCATCACCGGCGATGTCGGCAAGCGTCCGGCGCAGGCCGAACCGCGCGACGCGAGGCCCGTGCGCATCCGCCCAGCGACCGCCGTGGCGCAACCGCCGCCTCAGGCCGCGCCCCCCACCGCCAATGCGGTTGGCGGCACCGTCAGTCCGCGATTCTTCAAACCGATGATGGCTGCCGCCGAAACCTTTGGCGTGGTCGATGTGCGTCTGCATCCGGTGGAAGGCGTGCCCACCGGCGTGTCGCAGCTGGTGACCTTCGGTGTGCCGCTGCCGCGCGGTTCGATCACCCAGGCGGGCCTGTCGAAGCTGCGCGTGCTGGATGCGAAAGGCATCGAGATTCCCGCGTTTGTCGAACAGCTCACGCCGTGGCGGCATGCGACCAATGCTGCCCTCGACAACACCTCCGTGCGCGTCGCCCGCGTGCAGATCCGCTACGCCTTCGCCACGGCTTATCCGAATTCGGAAGCCATACGCGTCGAGTGGGGCTATTCCAACCGTAGTCAGCCAGTCGCCACGCTGGAGAATCCGCGCAACGGCTGGCAGCCGGTGACCACGGGCAGTTTCGTCGCCGGCGACGGCGTGTCGGAACCGAAAGTCTATGCGGTGCTGCCGTCGTCGACCTTGAGCAAAGGTTTGCTGAAACTCGGCCCGATGCGGCCGTTCGCGCCCGAAATCCTCGCCGCCCGCGACAATCCGGCGACGATGGACGCGACCGAGCACTATCCCGAGTACACCGAACAGATGTACGGCGCGAAGAATTTCTTCTACGCGCACATCAACGAAGACGACCCACGCGTCACCGCCGCCAACCAGATTCCATACAAGGCCGCCGAAGGCGAGCCCTGGCTGTACGACCGCGTGTCGGCGTTCTACAGCCTGTATTTCCGCAGCGGTTTCTTCAAGGCGCTGCGCGAATCGGTGCGCGCGTCCGAGTACTACCGCGTCAATCTGTATCCGCAGGGCACTACGCCGGACAGTGCGGTCGGCGCGTTCAGGCTCAAGAACCCGAACCCCGGCGCCTACATCGGCGCGAACGGTGCGATGTACAGCTATCCCGAAGGCTTGGCCTACACCCATTGGACGACCGGCGACGATCTGTCGAAGGACGGCGCGAAGCTGGCGGCGAAAGCGCAGCAGGACGCCAACGATGAGCCGGATCGCTGGTCGCCGACCAGCAGCTACACCGAGCGCCACATGGGCATCAAGCTGTCGGGGATGATTGTCGGCTACGAACTGTTCGGCGACGTGCCGTACAAGGCGGGTTCTGCGCTGACCTACCGCGAACGCCTCATCACGCTCACCAATAATCTGGTCTGGCACCAGAACGGCGCCGGCGGCGCGCTGCCGGCCAATCGTGTCGATGGCGGCCTGTGGAAATACGGTAGCCAGGAAGGCAACGGCCCGGAGACGCAATTGCTGGTGAGTTTCTGGCAGACGCCTTTCGTGGTCGATCCGATGGTGCGCGCCTATGTGCTCACCGACAGCACCGATATCGCGAACTTCATCCGCCGCACCGGCAACGCGCTGAAGTACGGCGCCAAGTCGTACACCCCGGCGCAGCGCACTGTTTACACGAACGTGCCGGAAAACCTGCGCCTGGTCGATTACGTCACCCTGATCGACGGCTCGACCTACGCCGCCGACGGCGTCGGCCCCGAGCATGTGCTGTCGGTCTCGGGCGCGATGGCCTGGGCCTACTATTTCAGCAAGATCACCGGCCAGCAGGACGACAGTCTCGCAGTGGCCGCGAACGAGCTGTACCGCACCTACGATTACGAAACCAACGAGTGGATCCGGCCCACGGCGCCGGCCAGCGGCTTGACCGCGTACCGCAACAGCCCGCCGCGCCGCTACAACTGGACCTACAAGTCCAGCGGCAGCCTGTCGTGGTGTCTGTCGGACGTGCGCTGGGTGCAGAACTGACGCCGCGCGGCCTGCAACCGCTGCATAAAAAAACCGCCGGTCGCTTCGTCGACGACCGGCGGCAAGCCTCCGAGGGGATGGTCCGAGGGATCTGACCGGCAGGAACGGAAAACGTTCGCCGCGTCTGTCTTATTGCAGACTGAAACTCACCGGCACCATGCCGAACACCTGGATCGCCTGGCCATCGCGGATCGCCGGCCGGAACATCCACTTGCGCAACACCTGCCGGCGTGCGGCATCGTCGAGCCGGCGATTGCCGCTGCTGCGTTCGATCTCCACCGACAGCGGTTTGCCGTC
>JBKJHV010000103.1:0-13158 GCA_046598445.1 Lysobacteraceae bacterium | reverse complement strand
GCCGGATCGGCGGCGAACGAGTGCACCGACACCAGCACGCCCGAGCGCACCAGGAAGGTGCCGAGCAGCGACAGCGAGAACACCGCGATCGCCAGCAGCAGCGTCCAGCCGCGAAAGCTGCCGCGCTTCTCGGTCACCGCCTGCGAGTGCAGCAGCGCCAGGCCAACCAGCCAGGGCATGAAGCTTGCGTTCTCGACCGGATCCCAGAACCACCAGCCGCCCCAGCCCAGTTCGTAGTACGCCCAGAAACTCCCGAGCGCGATGCCCAGCGTCAGGAAGGCCCATGCGACATTGGTCCACGGTCGCGTCCAGCGCAGCCAGCGTGCCACTTCTTCCGGCCGCGAGGCGTTGCGGTCGAGCAGCGCGGCGATCGCGAACGCGAACGGCACCGCGAAGCCGACGTAGCCCATGTACAGCATCGGCGGATGCACGATCAGGCCGAAATCCTGCAGCAGCGGGTTGAGATCGCGGCCTTCGGCAGCGGCCGGGAGCACGCGCTCGAACGGATTGCTGGTGAAGATCAGGATGAACAGCCCGCGGCCGGGATCGGACGCGAACGCATGCACGCTGGTCAGCACGCCCGAGCGCACCAGGAATGTGCCCAGCAGCGACAGCGAGAACACCGCGATCGCCAGCAGCAATGTCCAACTGCGGAAGCTGCCGCGTTTTTCGGTGATCGCCTGCGAGTGCAGCAGTGCGGCGCCGGCCAGCCAGGGCATGAAGCTGGCGTTTTCGACCGGATCCCAGAACCACCAGCCGCCCCAGCCCAGTTCGTAGTACGCCCACCAGCTGCCCAGCGCGATGCCGATGGTCAGGAAGCCCCAGGCGATATTGGTCCACGGCCGCGTCCAGCGCAGCCAGCGCGCCACTTCTTCGGGCTGCGAGGCGTTGCGGTCGAGCAGCGCTGCGATCGCGAACGCGAACGGCACCGCGAAGCCGACGTAGCCCATGTAGAGCATCGGCGGATGCACGATCAGGCCGAAATCCTGCAGCAGCGGGTTGAGGTCGCGACCTTCGGCGGCCGCCGGGAGGACGCGCTCGAACGGGTTGCTGGTGAAGATCAGGAACGCCAGGAAACCGAGGCTGACGATGCCCATCACCCCGAGCACGCGCGCGACCACTTGTTCAGGCAGCGATTTCGAGAACGCCGCCACCGCCGCGGTCCACGCTGCGAGAATCAACGCCCACAGCAGCAGCGAGCCTTCGTGCGCGCCCCACACCGCCGAGTAGCGGTAGAGCATCGGCAGCAGCGAATTGGAGTTGGTGGCGACGTAGCGCACCGAGAAATCCTGCGCCACGAACGCCCAGGTCAGGATCGCGAACGCCACGCCGACCAGCGCCAACTGCGCCCAGGCCGCGGGGCGCGCCACCGCCATCCACGGCGACAGCCCGCGCTGCGCGCCGATCAACGGCAGAGTGGCCAGCAGCAGTGAGATCAACAGCGCCAGGATCAGTACGATCTGGCCGAATTCGGGGAGCAGGTGCATGCGCGGTCAGCGTTCCGGCGGCAGGGCGGCGGCGGGAAGAGTGGCGGCAGGATCTGCCACGTTGTGCTTCTTGTGGGCGAGGCCCATCTTGTCGGCGACTTCCTTCGGCACATAGGTTTCGTCGTGCTTGGCGAGCACCTGCTCGGCGACGAACACTTGGCCGTCCATGCGGCCGGTGGCCACCACCGCCTGCTTCTCGCGGAACAGGTCGGGCAGGATGCCGGTGTAGCGCACCGCCATTTCGGCATCGCCGTCAGTTACTTTGAAGCGCGCTTCCATCGAACCTTCGTCGCGCTGGAACGAATTCGCCGCGACCATGCCGCCGAGGCGGAACACCGCGTCGCCGGCTGCGACCTTGGCGCCGGCGCTGCCGGAAAAAATTTCGCTGGGCGTGTACAGATAGGCGACGTTGCGCTGCAGCGCCATCGCGACCAGCGTGGTGACGGCCGTGGCGGCGATCAGCAGCGCCAGCACCAGCCACAGGCGGCGTTTGCGGGTGGGGTTCATCGTTGCAGCTCCATGGGGATGGGCGCTTCCTTGGCGGCAGTGCGTTTCGCACGCAGTGCGACATTGCGCAGCGTACGCCGGATGCGCAGCAGCGGCGCGATCGCGTCCCACAGCAGCACCACGACGAACACCGCGTAGGCGGCGGCGACATAGCCGGCGTAAGTCATCGAGGTATCGTTCATGGCAAATCGCTCATGGCGCGCGCTCCGTCGCGGTGTCGATGCCGGCGCGCTGGCGCACCCAGTCCTTGCCGGCTTCGCGTTCAAGATTGTCGGCGCGGGCGCGCAGCAGCAGCGAACCGATGAACCACAGTTTGGTGCCGATCACCATCGCAATCAGCGGCGGCAGCATGCTCGGGTCCATGCTCGATTCGCCGAACACGCGGATGGTCTGGCCCTGATGCAGCGAGTTCCACCATTCCACCGAATAGCGGATCACCGGCAGCAAAGCGACGCCGACGATGGCGAGCAGCCCGGCGGCACGCGCGGCGTTTCGGCGGTCGTCGATGGCCTGATACAGACCGATCACGCCCAGATACAGGAACAGCAGCACCAGTTCGCTGGTCAGCCGCGGATCCCATTCCCACCAGGTGCCCCACATCGGTTTGCCCCAGATCGAACCGGTGGCGAGGGTGATGACGGTGAAGGCGGCGCCGATGGGCGCGCAGGCCATCGCCAGGATCTCGCACAGCTTGATCCGCCAGATCAGCGCGATCGCCGCGTAGAACGCCATCAGGCCGAAGATGAACATGCTCATCCAAGCCGACGGCACATGGATATAAAGGATGCGGAAGCTGTCGCCCTGCTGGTAATCGGCCGGCACCACGAACAGGCCCTGCCACCCGGCCCACAGCATCACCAGCAGGCCCAGCCCGAAACTCCACGGCGCCCAACGCGCGGCGAAGCGGTCGAAGTACGGCGGCGAGCCGAGTTGGTGGAACCAGCGGATGACGGGATTCATGGGGAGAAAAATGGCTCGGTGAGGCGGGGAAAGTTTTGGAGGCGAGCAGCGGCAATCGTCAGGCATTTCGCGGCGCGGTGATTGATGTGGATCAATCTAGGGAAGGTCCGAATAATTCACTGCCGCCGGGTTGACGAGTTGTTCAGACCTTCCTTAGTTGACCGCGATGCGGATCGCCGCCGCCGCGGTCAGCGGCGCCAGCACCATCGCGACGATCAGGCCCGCGGCCAACAGCAGCAGTGCGCCGACCGGGTCCAGACCCTGCGCGCTGGCGGCGACGCTGCCGGCGCCGAACACCAGCACCGGCACGTACAGCGGCAGCGCGAGCAGCCCGACAAGGATACCGGAGCGGCGCATGCCCACGGTCAGCGCCGCGACCACCGCGCCGATCAGGCTCAGCAGCGGCGTGCCCAGCGCCAGCCCGGTCATCAGCACCGGCAACTGCGCGCGCGGCAGGTGCATGAGTTCGGCGAGGAAAGGCGTGGCCAGCAGCAGCGGCCATGCGGTGGTGGCCCAGTGCATGAATGTGCGCACCGCGACCAGCCAGGCCAGCGGCACCGGCGCCAGCATCCATTGCTCCAGCGAGCCGTCCTCGGCGTCGCCGCGGAACAGGGTGTCCAGCGCCAGCAGCCCGGCCAGCAGCGCCGCGACCCAGAGCACGCCTGCGGCGACCCGGGCCTGCAGCGCGGGGTCGTTGCCCAGCGCCAGCGCGAACAGCACCACCACGATGAGTGCGAACAACGCCGGCTGGAAGGCGTCGCCGCGGCGGCGCCAGAGCAGGCGCAGATCGCGGGCGAGCAGGGCGCGGGCGGCCTGCCACAGCGACGGCGCATTGCCGGCGACGTTCATCCGCGGCGAGTGCTGCGGCAGCGGCGCGCTCATGCCGGGCGCTCCAGCATCAGTTCGCGGGTGCGGACCGGGGGCGCGGCATAGGCGCCGTGGGTGGTGACCAGCGCGGCGCCGCCTTCGCGCAGATGCGCCTGGACCATGCGATTGACCAGCTCGATGCCGTCGAGGTCGAGATTGGCGTAGGGCTCGTCCAGCAGCCACACCGGCGCCGGGGACAGCCAGATCCGCGCCAGCGACAGCCGTTTCTTCTGTCCGGCCGATAGCTGGCGGGCGAGGGCGTCCTGATAGCCGTCCAGACCGACGATCCGCATCGCGGCATCGGACGACTGGCCGCGGCGGCGGCCCTGCAGGCCGCAGAGGAATTCGAGGTTCTCCAGCGCGCCCAGATCGGCCTTCAGCGCCGGCAGGTGGCCCAGATAGGCGAGGGCGCGGGTCCGCGCCGGGGCATCGGTGCCGTGGCCGTCGATCTCGATCCGCCCGGCTTCCGGCCGCAGCAGCCCGGCCAGCACCCGCAGCAATGTCGTTTTGCCGGCGCCGTTGTCGCCGCGGATCAGCAGGGCTTCGCCGGCATCGACCGCGAAATCGAGCGGGCCGAACACCGGCTCGTCGTTGCGCGCGAAGCTGAGGCCGCGGGCTGCGAGCAGCGGCGACGCTGAAACGTGGGGTTCACTCATCGCGGGCGGGTCATCGCGGGCGGTCGGGCCGGATCGGGGCTGCGTTCCAGCCGGAAGCGATGATTTTACGGGCTGGCCGGCGGCTTTGCCCACGCACCGTCACACTCCGCCATCGCCCACCCAGTCGATGTAGGCGTGTTCGCCGACGGACTCGGGCCGCCGTGCCCGCATCCGCAGCCGCACCGGCTGGCCGCGCAGCCACAGCAGGCTGCCGATCTGGCCGAACTCCCGCGTCAGTCCGTCGAAGATCGCCTCGTCCGGATCGATCACCAGCCAGTTGTAGGCTTTCCAGATGCGGCTGTGCGCGGCCACGAACGCGGGCCTGTGGACAAGCCCCAGACGGGTCAGCGTCCGTTGCAGGGCCTCGTCGCCGCTGCGGTTTTCGGTGTCGGCGCGGATGACCTGCCCGGGATTGGCGGCCGCGGTCATCCCGAAGCGCCTGGCGGTAGGGAAGGCGGCGTCGAGTTCGGGGGCGGGCTCGCCGATGCGGATCGACGACCACAGGCCATCCAGCTCCCATTTGTAGTCTGCGGCCATGAACACCGCGGGCAACGCAGCGATATGCGGCTCGGGAAGGTTCTCGCTCGAGTCATCGATGGCCGAATCGTTCGCCAATGCTCTCACCGGGGCTGTGGATGGGCGATGATGGTAAAGGACCGACATCTGAGCTTCGGCTCGGAATTCGGTCCGACATCCGGATGCTGTTCAGTCTTGCAGCCAGTCCAAAGCACGATGCTCCTCGTATGCGCCGGGGCGCATCGTGTCCACGCGCATGCGTACGGGGCTCTGCGCCGGCCAGTACAGCGTGGCCAATTGTCCATGACGACGCGAAAGCGCATCGAACTCGGCCACCGGCATGTCCACCACCAGCCAGCTCGGTTCGCGCCAGGAGCGGTTCGAGGCCGAGGAGAACGCGGGCCCGAAGTCGCAGCCGCTGGCTAGCAGGGCCGCATGCAGCGCATCGTCCGCGCTGCGGTTGACCGGCTCGGGGCGGGGAATGGAGTGGGGATCCCAGGCTGACAACAGTCCGAAGTGCCGCGCGTCGGGGTAACGCTGCCGCAATACGGGTGCGTCGTCGCCGATGCGCAGGTTCAGCCACTCGCCGTCCTGCTCCCAGCGATACTCCGCAGCCAGATAGGCACGGACCAGTTCGGTGATTCTGGCCTCGCCGACGCATAGAAGAGACGATTGCATACGACAAGGTTTAACCCAGACGCGCCGCCCCGTAAACTCTGGCGCCCGTCGATGCGGATGTGCTAGCGCCGCGGCGGCGGGTCATCGAATTTCCGTTTCGATCGAATACGATCCGAAATACGACTTGATCGATACGATCCGCTTCATACATTCAAATCATACAAATGGACTCGACATGCCGCAGACCAAGCTGCCCAGGGTGGGCACGACCATCTTCACCGTGATGTCGCAACTCGCCGCCGAGCACGGCGCGATCAATCTCGGACAGGGCTTCCCCGATTTTCCGGCGCCGGCGCGGCTGGTCGACGAACTCGGCAAAGCCATGCGAGCCGGCCACAACCAGTATTCGATGATGACCGGCATCCCGGCGCTGCGCCGGGCCATCGCCGACAAGACTGCCCGCGTCTACGGT
Source organism: Lysobacteraceae bacterium (assembly GCA_046598445.1). GTDB lineage: Bacteria > Pseudomonadota > Gammaproteobacteria > Xanthomonadales > Xanthomonadaceae > Lysobacter_I. The sequence continues at coordinate 7,075 of JBKJHV010000103.1, read as the reverse complement.
GTGTCGCCCGATGCCGACAGTGAGATCACCGTCACCAGCGGCGCCACCGAGGCGATCTTCAACGCCATCCACGCGGTGGTGCGCGCGGGCGAGGAAGTCATCGTCCTCGACCCCTGCTACGACTGCTACGAACCGGCGATCGAGCTGGCCGGCGCGCGCGCCGTGCATATCCCGCTCGACCCGCAGACCTTCGCGCCCGACTGGCAGCGCGTGCGCGACGCCATCGGCCCGAAGACGCGGATGCTGATGATCAACAGCCCGCACAACCCGTCCGGCGCGATGCTGGGTGCCGAAGACATGCTCATCGTCGCGGATATCCTGCGCGACACCGGCATCTGGCTGCTTTCCGACGAGGTCTACGAACACATCGTCTTCGATGGCGCCCGCCATGAGTCCGCGCTGCAGTACCCGGAACTGCGCGAACGCGCGTTCGTGATCTCCAGCTTCGGCAAGACCTATCACTGCACCGGCTGGAAGGTCGGCTACTGCATCGCGCCGCCGGCGCTCAGCACCGAATTCCGCAAAGTGCATCAATACAATGTGTTCTGCACCTTCCACCCGGCGCAGCATGCGTTCGCGGCGATGATCGAAGCCGAACCCGAGCACTACGAACAGCTTGGCGCGTTCTATCAAGCCAAGCGCGACCGTTTCCGCGAACAGTTGCTGACCACGAAACTGGCGCCGCTGCCGGTGCCGGGCGGCTATTTCCAACTGGTGGATTATTCGGCGGTGAGTGGCCTCGACGATCTCGAATTCTGCCGCTGGCTCACCATCGAGAAGGGCGTCACCGCGATTCCGCTGTCGCCGTTCTACGACGCGCCGCCTGTCGGTCAGCGTCTGGCGCGGCTGTGCTTCGCCAAGAACGACGCCACGCTGGACGCCGCGATCGAGCGGCTGCAGAAACTTTAAGGCCTGCTCCTGTGGGAGCGACGGAAGTCGCGACTGCAGGCGCGTCGAAACCCAAGTCGCGACTTCCGTCGCTCCCACAGGTGGCTTCTTGCATGAACGATCTGCGCATCACCCTCGTCCAGGGCAGCACCCGCTGGCACGATCCTGCCGGCAACCGCGAATACTATGGCGAGCTGATCGCCGGCCTGCGCGGGCAGACCGATCTGGTGCTGCTGCCGGAAACCTTCACCAGCGGTTTCTCCAACGACGCCATCGCCGAAGCCGAAACCATGGACGGCCCGACCGTTACGTGGCTGCGTGAACAGGCGCACACGCTGGACGCCGCGGTCTGCGGCAGCGTGCAGCTGCGCGTCGGCGACGATGTCTTCAATCGCCTGCTGTTCGCCACGCCCGACGGCGAGTTGCGCAGCTACGACAAGCGTCATCTGTTCCGCTTCGGACGCGAGCACGAACGCTATGCCGCGGGCCGCGACCGCCTGGTCGTGGTATGGCGCGGGTGGCGGATCTGCCCGCTGGTCTGTTACGACCTGCGTTTCCCGGTGTTTTCGCGCAACCGTTACGACGTGGAGCGCCCGGGTCAGCTCGATTACGACCTGTTGCTGTACGTCGCCAACTGGCCGTCGGCGCGCGCGTATCCGTGGAAGACCCTGCTGCGCGCCCGTGCCATCGAGAACCTGTGCTACGTCGCCGGCCTCAACCGCGTCGGCACCGACGGCAACCACCTGCACTATGCCGGCGACAGTGCGGTGATCGATTTCCTCGGCCATCCGGTCAGCGAATGCGGCGACGAGGATGTCGTCGTCACCGTCACCCTGCAGGCGAAAGCACTAGCCGCGCATCGCGAACGCTTTCCGGCGATGCTGGACGGGGATGCGTTCACGCTTTCGTAGGAGTGACTTCAGTCGCGATGCCCAGATGAATGGTGCGAACGATTCATCGACGCCTTTGTCGGTGTCATCTGTGCGATCACGAAGATCAGGACGCAGCCACAGAACACCGGAAACGACGGCAGCGCGGTGATCGGAACGTCGATATAGGTCAGGTGCTCGTGGTTGTCGAAGCTGCACAGCCAGCGGACATAGTCGAACGCACCGCCCGTATCCAGACAGCTGTCCGGCGCGGACAGGTCTGCGAACAACCACCAGCCGGCGGTCGCCAGTGCTGAGGCGCTGGCGCATCGCAGTGCGATGGAAAGCATTCTGTGGCTCATGAAGCACTCCCAGGTTCATCAAACAGCGGGCAAGCGTCCGAAAACAATTGGGCACCCACCCAGTCCGGGGCAGGCTCGAAGCGCAGGCTGCGGTAACTCCACAGCCAAGGCTGGCCGTTGCGGATGACCCACGCATGCGGTCGGCGGGACGGCGCGCTGGGCAACTTCCGCTGGATCGAGACGAACAGGTCCACCTGGCCCTGGCAGGCCGCCGGTGTGCTGGCCAGCACCGGCCGCATCAGCAGCGCGCGCAGGCCTTCGCCGCACACCAACGGCAGCCACATCGCCAGTGCGATCCAGGCCAGTCTGCGCAGCCGGGGCGCCAGCCGCGCATTCGCCAAGCGCAGCAGCGGCGCACCGCCGGCCAGCGCGGCCAGCGACGGCGCCACGCAGAGCAGCGCGAACAGCGGCGCGGCGCCCATCAGGTTCAGCGCGACCCCCAGCAGCATGAAGGGCATGAACGCGTAGAGGATCGCTTCGAACGGGCCGAAGATCAGCCCGACCTGCAATGCGACGAACAGATGCACCACCAGCATGCCGCCGACTCCGCCGCCGCGCGTGTCCGCTTCGGATTCCGCTTGCCCGGATTCGGTCCCGTGCCGCGCGTCGGATGCGGCCGTATCGCCCGCGCCGCTCATCGCGATCCGTTCCCGAAATACACCCGCTCCGCCGCCCACTGCATCGGCGCGGAGCCCAGCATCAGGTCGAACGGCCAGTCCATCTGCGCGTGGTCGAAGGCCCAGCGCAGCGCGCGTTTGATGCGATAGCGCGGCGCGGCGCGTTCGGCGATGCGTTCCGGCGATGGACCGCCGTCGCGCAGGTGGCGGGCGACGGCTTCGCCCACCGTCCAGCCGTGCTGCCACGCCGAATGGATGCCGCCTGCGGTCACCGGCGAGACGATGCCGGCGGCGTCGCCGGTGAGGATCACGCCGGGCCGCGCGAGCGGCGCGACCGGGCCGCCGCAGGGAATCAGGCCGGCGCGGATCGCGCTGGGCGTGAGGTCGTCGGGAATGCCGATGCGGTGGCCGACCAGTGCGCGCAGCGCGTCGATGTCCGGCGTGCCGCTGCGCGACGGCCGGTGCCGGAATGCCAGACCGAACTGCACGCCGGTCGGGTTCTGCGTCGCCCAACCGATGTAGCCGGGCGCCAACGCCTTGTTGACGAAACAGTGCAAAGCTTCCGGTTCGCGCAGCTCCAGCCCGGCGAACTCGTATTCCATGCCGTACAGAAAGTGGCGCACGCCGCCCATGCCGAAACGCTGCGCCACGCGCGATTTCGCGCCGTCGGCGCCGACCAGCCAGTGCGTGCGGCCGATGCCCGGCAGATGCCAGCGACCCCGATGCGTCGAGGTTTCGCGCGAAGCCTGGGTGAACGGCTGCGCCAGGCGCAGATCCACGCCCTGGTCGCGCATCTCGTCGGCCAGCCAGCGCATCAGATTCGGCGTGTCGGTAGTGAGGAAGTAGTAATCCGGCACCTGCAGCGCGACGTTGCGCAGGTTCGGCGCGTACAGGCGCACGCGATCGACCTTGCGCACCAGATGCGCAGGCATCCGGTTCAGCCACGTGCGTTCGGCGGCTTCCTTCACGATGATGCCGGTGGTGTGCAGCTTCAGCCCGGGGTCGCGTTTGCGTTCCAGCACACAGACCCGCAAACCATATTGCGCCGCGGCGATGGCGCAAGCCGCGCCGGCGAAACTGGCGCCAACGACCACCAGGTCGTAATCGCGTTCGGGAACTGCGGCCATGGGGACTCCGGCTGGGAAGACCGGCGCAGTCTCGACAGCAGGAGAGGGCGGAACGTGGCGGCTGTGTGAAGTCCGGCTTCACACTCGACCGCGCCTGCGGCGCGATCACTGTCGGGAAGAAGGTTTCCGCCGCGCTTCGCGCACGATGATGTAGATGCCCGCCAGACTCAGTGCGACGGCGCCGCACAGCCACAGCCAGGCGGAAAGGTCGGGATTGAAGGTGTTTTCGCGAAAGGCGCGCATGAAGAAACGTACGTAGCCGAGGATGGACATTCCCGCGAACCAGAAGCCGATCATGGCGCGGCTTACGAAACGGCCTTGCGCGCCGTTGTCGGGGGGCGACATCGTCATGGCTCAGGCCTCTGCTGCGCCCACCAGCCGCCCGCGCAGCGAATTGCTCATCGCGTCTGTCACTAATACATCGACGAACCGGCCGATCAGCTTCGCGCCGGCCGGCGCCGGGAAGTTCACGAAGCGTGTGTTCTCGGTGCGGCCGGTGAATTCGTTGGGATCTTTCTTCGACGGGCCCTCGACCAGCACGGTCTGGGTGCTGCCGACCATCGCGGCGCTGATCCTGCGTGCGTTGTCGTTGATCGCCGCCTGCAGGCGGGCGAGGCGGGCATGTTTCTCTTCGCTGCTCACGGTGTCTTCGATATCGGCGGCGGGCGTGCCCGGGCGGCGCGAATAGATAAAGGAGTAACTCTGGTCGAAGCCGATGTCTTCGATCAGCTTCATGGTCTTCTCGAATTCGGCCTCGGTTTCGCCTGGGAAGCCGACGATGAAGTCCGAACTGATCGAGATGTCCGGGCGCACTGCGCGCAGCTTGCGGATCTTCTGTTTGAATTCCAGCGCGGTGTAGCCGCGTTTCATCGCCGAGAGCACGCGATCGCTGCCCGATTGCACCGGCAGATGCAGGTAGTTGGCGAGCTGGGGGACGTCGCGGTAGGCCTCGATCAACGAATCGCTGAATTCCAGCGGGTGCGAGGTGGTGAAGCGGATGCGTTCGAGGCCGTCGATCTCGGCGATGGTGCGGATCAGCAGGCCGAGGTCAGCGATTTCGTTGTCCCCGTAAGGCCCGCGATAGGCGTTGACGTTCTGGCCGAGCAGGTTGACCTCGCGCACGCCCTGGGCGGCGAGCTGGGCGACTTCGACCAGCACATCCTCGAACGGGCGGCTGACTTCTTCGCCGCGGGTGTAGGGCACCACGCAGAAGCTGCAGTACTTCGAGCAGCCTTCCATGATCGAGACGAAGGCCGTGGGGCCGTCGGCGCGGGGTTCGGGCAGGCGGTCGAATTTTTCGATCTCCGGGAAGCTGATGTCGACCTGCGGCTGGCCGGTCTCGCGCTTGGCGCGGAGCAGGTCGGGCAGGCGATGCAGGGTCTGCGGGCCGAACACCAGATCGACGTAGGGCGCGCGCTTGAGGATGGCCGCGCCTTCCTGGCTGGCGACGCAGCCGCCAACGCCGATCACCACCGGGCGGTCGCCGCCCTTGAGCTTGCGCCAGCGGCCGAGCTGGCTGAACACCTTCTCCTGCGCTTTTTCGCGGATCGAGCAGGTATTGATCAGGATCACGTCGGCTTCTTCGGCGTTCTGCGTCATCACCATGCCTTCCTCGGCGCCCAGAACTTCCGCCATCTTGGCCGAGTCGTACTCGTTCATCTGGCAACCGTGAGTTTCGATGAACAGCTTTTTGGGTGCGGCCGCGCGAGACCCGGGGTTTTGCGGCGAGACGCCGACAGATGCGGTGTCTGCTTGGGGAGCGAGGGTGTCGGTCATGATCGTGTCCGGGGCGCGGCGGTGATTCCGGGCCGGAAGAGGGCGGAAAGAGCCGCTAGTGTAAGCCGGAGCGGTCTCCGGTGGTCCGCAGCGTCCTCGGGTGACGGCGGTAGCCGTTTGACAATCAAACACTTGGCAAACCTTCTGAATCCGGAGACACTCCTGCGCATGATCGGGGGCAAGGCAATCGCGGGGTGGGGACTGCTGTTGGCGGCAACGCTGGCGTGGCCGGCGCATGCCGGCACGGTCTATCGCTGCGAAAGCCCGGATGGCAGCCGCACCTACGCCAGCAAGCAGGTGAAAGGCGCCAAGTGCAAAGTGGTCAGCAGCTATACGCCGTCGGCCGCCGCGGTGCGCAGTGCCCCGTCGACCATGACCACCACCCGCTCTTCCAGTACGCCGACCACGACCCCGGCCAGCATGCCCGGCGGCGTGCCGCCCGCGACCATGGCATCGATGGCCGCCGCGGCCTCCGCCACACCATCGCCCGGCATCGCGACCGAAGCGGCGGCGCCCGTGCCGGCCGCGCCGCGTCAAGGCGCCACACGTCGCGTCGAGGGGCAGGTCTACTCCTATATCAAGGATGGCGTGCGCCACTACACCAGCAAGCAGCCCAAGGGTGTAGCGGGCGCGACCGCGATCCGTTCGATCCGCTACAGCTTCATCGAGACCTGCTACGCCTGCGCGCCGCTGCCGGGCGTGAACTTCGGCACCCTGCGCCTGAACATGGTGGCCTACGCGACCGAAATCCGTGCAGCGGCCGCGCAACATGGGGTCGACGAGGCCATCGTCCGCGCGATCATCCATGCCGAATCGTCCTTCAACCCGAACGCGCGCTCGCGCGTCGGGGCGCAGGGGCTGATGCAGCTGATGCCGCCCACCGCGCGCCGCTTCGGCGTGAGCAATTCCTACGACCCGACGCAGAACATCGGCGGCGGGGTGCAATATCTGGCCTGGCTGCTCAAGCGTTACAACGGTGATCTGACCCTCGCCGCCGCCGGCTACAACGCCGGGGAAGGCGCGGTCGACCGATACAAAGGCGTGCCGCCCTACAGCGAAACCCGGCGCTATGTCGAGCGCGTACGGCTCCTCGCCGAGCGCTATCGCGGCCTGCTCGCCGGTCGAGGCTGACCCCTCAGGCCCGCCGCCTGGGCCTCACTTAATCGTTCCGAGCCCTGTTTCAAGCCTTGTTCTGGCCCGTTGCGGCCTTTTGACCGCTGCCATCCTGCGGACGAGGGACGGTAAACATTGTCGGCCGATTCAGCGTTCCGTTACACTTTGTCGTCTTTGCCGGCCCGCTTCGTCAACGAAGCCGGTCTGCAGTCCAAATGTAGCCTACGTTTTGCGGAGTGCCGGATGGCAACAAAAGTCGAAAGCGGGTCGGATCACCCCCAGGGTGACGGCGCGCAACCGGTTGACGCGGGTCGTCGCCGCTT
>JBKJHV010000094.1:0-20961 GCA_046598445.1 Lysobacteraceae bacterium | reverse complement strand
GCTCACCGTCGTTTTTGTGATCCGCGTCGCCGGTCGCGAACGCAGGTAGTAGGTGGTCTTCAACCCGGCCTTCCACGCATACATGTACATCGACGACAGCCGGCCGATGCTCGGGCTCTCCATGAACAGGTTCAGCGACTGCGACTGATCCAGGTACGGGCCGCGCGCGGCGGCGAGATCGATCAGCGCCTTCTGCGGCAATTCCCAGGCGGTGCGGTATACCAGCTTCAGTACATCGGGAATGCCTTCGATACCCTGCACTGAGCCCTCGGCGAGCTTGATCGCATCGCGCGTGGCGTCGGTCCACAGACCGATGCGTTTGAGTTCGTCGACCAGATGACGGTTGGTCTGCAGGAAATCGCCCGACAGCGTTTCGCGCTTGAAAAGATTGCTGACCATCGGCTCGATGCACTCGTAACAACCGGCGATCGAAGCGATGGTCGCGGTAGGCGCGATCGCGATCAACAGCGAATTGCGCAGGCCGTGCGCGGCGATCCGTGCTTTTAACGCAGTCCATGCCACCTGATCGGCAGGCGCCACGTCCCACAGGTCGAACTGCAGCGTGGAGGCCGCGGCGCGGGTGTCCGCGAACGCGGGATGCGCGCCCTGCTCTTCCGCGAGTTCGCAGGAGGTTTCCAGCGCGTGCAGATAGATGCGCTCGGCGATGCGTGTGGACAGGCGCAGCGCGTCTTCACTGTCGAACGGCAAGCGCAGTTTGAAGAACACGTCCTGCAGACCCATCACCCCTAGGCCGACCGGACGCCAGCGCAGGTTGGACGTACGCGCGGATTCGATCGGATAGAAATTCAGATCGATCACCCGGTCCAGCTGGCGCACCGCGACGCGTACGGTCTCGCCGAGTTTGTCGAAATCGAAATACCCCGCGCCGTGGTCGTCGAAGGCCAGATGCTGCGCGAGATTGATCGAACCGAGATTGCAGACTGCGGTTTCTTCCGCCGAAGTCACTTCGATGATCTCGGTGCACAGATTCGACAGATGCACGGTGCGGCCGGGGCCGACCTGGTTGCAGGTGCGGTTGGACGCATCCTTGAACGTCATCCAGCCGTTGCCGGTTTCGCCCAGCACTTTCATCATCCGCGCATACAGATCGCGCGCTTTGATCGTTCTCGCGGCCAGCCCCTGATGCTCGGCCTGCGCATACGCGCGCTCGAAGGCTTCGCCCCACAGGTCGACGAACTCCGGCACGGTGTTCGGATCGAACAGCGACCAGTCGCCGTCGGTTTCGACGCGCTGCATGAACAGATCCGGCACCCAATTGGCAAGATTGAGATTGTGGGTGCGGCGCATTTCATCGCCGGTATTGCCGCGCATTTCGAGGAAATCCTCGATGTCGGCGTGCCAGGTCTCCAGATAGATGCAAGCCGCGCCCTTGCGCTTGCCGCCCTGGTTCACCGCGGCCACCGAGGCATCCAGCGTCTTCAGCCACGGCACGATGCCGTTGCTTCGGCCGTTGGTGGAACGGATCAGCGCGCCGCGCGAACGGATCCGCGAATACGACTGGCCGATGCCACCGGAAAACTTCGACAGCTGCGCCACGTCGGCATAGCGTGCGTAGATATCGGCCAGCGAGTCGCGCGGCGAATCCAGCAGGAAACACGACGACAGCTGCTCGTGACGGGTGCCGGAATTGAACAGCGTCGGCGAACTCGGCAGGTAATCGAGCGACGACATCAGTCGATAGAGTTCGAGCGCGGCGTTCGGCGTATCGGTCAGCGCCACCGCGATGCGCATGAAGAAATGCTGGGGGGTTTCGATGACCGTGCGCTGCTGCGGATGGCGCAGAAGATAACGGTCGTAGAGCGTGCGCAGGCCGAAATATTCGAAACGGCGGCTCTGCGCGACATCGATGGCATCGTTGAACTTGCGCGCATGGGTTTCCACCACTGCGCGCACGCGGTCGTTGATGAGGCCGATCGCGTGTCCCTGCGCGATCGATTGCGAGAACGAATGCACGCCCTGCCCCGCCACTTCCTTGTCGATGTAGCCCGCCAGCAGGCGCGCGGCGAGGCGCGCGTACTGCGGCTCGTCGGCGGTGAACGCGGCGGCGGTGCGGATCGACAGTTCGTCGAGTTCGCGGGTCGTGGCGCCGTCGTAGATGCCGGCGATGGTCTTCAGCGCGACGCGCATCGGGTCGATGTCATCCAGCCCGTCGCAGCAGCGCTGCACGGCGCGCACGATCTTGCCGACATCGACCGGTTCGCGGCGACCGTCGCGCTTGGTGATGCCCATGGTGTTGGCGGCGTGCGGCGGCGCCAGGGCGAAGCCGGGCTGTTCGGCATGCGCGGCGACGCCGGGCGTCGCGGTGCGTGCCGGCGCGCTCGATGATTCGGCGGCCTGCGGTGTGTTGTCGATCAGCGTGGTGGTCATTGGTTCCTCTCCGGTGACGTGGAGAAGAAGCGAAAGCGGTGCGACGCGCGGCTCCGACAGACGGAACGTGGGACGACGCGCCACCGGCGATGCCGGGCGCGGATCCGCGCGAACACCGGCCCTCGCCCCCTCGGGCGAGCCTGCGTCTGCGCGGTTGCGGGACCGAAGGCAGCACCATGTGGGCGCATGCGCCCATGTGCGTCTTCGACCGACGCTCCCCGCGGAGACGGTTGGCCAGACGGCGCCGTGGCGCCGGTCGAGGCAGGTCTTCGGGCTCATGGGCGTGCGGCCAGGCCGCTCCTACTGCGCGTCGCTTCCCAGCCCATGTCTCATTGCGAGACGGGCCAGTGCCATGACGCGGGTCGTTCCCAATTACCGCTGCGGGGCAGCCCCGGAATAGGCGTGAGACCGAAGTCTCTGCCGCACCGGGTTCCCATTTCAGTCGACCTCGGGCGAGGTCGACACCTTCGACGGAGCACAAGATAGTGTGTGCCGCCGCAGACTTCAACCCAACATATCGAATTCTGCGATTGATTCGTCGAATCACCGACAGGGCGATTCGTCAAGCCTATCCCGGCGGCTACGCCGCGCTTGACCCGTGCCCGGACTGGGCTTATCTTGACGCCGCCGAAGGTTTTCATCGCTTCATGCGAATGAAGCGATGGGATTAAAAGGGAAGCCGGTGCGAGCCTTCATGGCTCCATTCCGGCGCTGCCCCGCAGCGGTAATTGGGAACGACCCCCGCCACATGCACTGGCCGCGTCTCGCAATGAGACAGACCGGGAAGCGGCGGGCAGTAGGCGGCCATCGTTCATCGCGATGGCCACGCCCATGAGCCCGAAGACCTGCCCCGGCCAGGGAGTAATCCCTGCCTGACCTGGAGTTTCCGTGGGGAAACGCTCCGGGGCATTCGCCGTGCGTCGTCGCGGCGGGCCCCTGCGCGCGCCATGCGGCTCCGGTTCGCCCGAGGGGGCGAAGGTCGCTGGCGCAAGGGCTGAGCCGGAGTGATCCGGAGTCGATCCCTGCGCGAGTTCATCGCGCGAGGCATGCGTCTCGACGCGGTTCCTTCGTTCCTCCATTCGTCACGAATCGAGGACACACTGCAATGACTACCGTTACCAATCTCGGCTTCCCGCGCATCGGCGCGAAGCGCGAACTCAAACGCGCGCTGGAAGCCTTCTGGCAGGGCAAATCCGACCAGCAATCGCTGCTCGACACCGCCTGCGCACTGCGTCACCGGCATTGGCGCCTGCAGCGCGACGCCGGCGCCGATGTCGTGCCCTGCAACGATTTTTCGCTGTACGACCATGTGCTGGACACGGCCTTCCTGTTCGATGCCATCCCGGATGCCTATCGCGCGCTGGCCGACCAGGATCCGATCACCGGTTACTTCGCACTGGCCCGCGGCATGCAGCGCGATGGCGTGGATCTGCGCGCGCTGGAAATGACCAAATGGTTCGATACCAACTATCACTACCTCGTGCCCGAACTGCATCGCGAGCAGAGCTTCCGTCTGCGCGGCGACAAGCCGGTCGTTGAGTTTCTCGAAGCCAAGGCCGCGGGCCTGCATGCGCGCCCGGTGTTGCTGGGTCCGGTCAGCTTCCTGCTGCTGTCGAAAAGCATCGACGGCAGCGACCGCCTCGCGCTGCTCGACAAGCTGTTACCCGTGTATGCGGAACTGCTCGCGAAACTGGAAGACGCGGGTGCCGACTGGGTGCAGATCGATGAGCCCTGCCTCGTCCTCGACCTGCCGCCGGAAGCGCGCGCAGCGTTCGCGCACGCCTATGCCTGGCTGCGCGAACGCGCGCGCCCGAAACTGCTGCTGGCCACGTATTTCGGCGCGCTGGCCGACAATCTGACGCTGGCCTGCGAGCTACCGGCGGACGGGCTGCACATCGATCTGGTGCGCGGCAAGGAACAGTTGAACGAAGTCCTCGAACGCCTGCCGGCGGATCGCGTGCTGTCGCTCGGCCTGATCGACGGCCGCAACATCTGGCGCTCGAATCTCGACGATGCGCTGGTGCTGGCGCGCTTCGCGCATGCCGGCCGCGCGCCGGGCGGCGTGTGGCTGGCGCCGTCGTGCTCGCTGCTGCACGTGCCGGTCGATCTGAGCCACGAGCGCACGCTCGCGACGGATCTCCTCGCATGGCTGTCGTTCGCGCGGCAGAAGATCGGCGAACTGCGCGTGCTGGCCGACGCGCTCGACGGCAAGCCCACCGCCGAGGCCGCGCTCGCGGACGCGCGCGAACGCATCGCCTCGCGCCGCGCCTCGCAGCGCGTGCATCGCCCGGCGGTCGCCGCGCGCCTGGCGCAGCTCGATGCCGCCAGCGCGCGACGCAAGGCCGCATATCCGCAGCGGCAGATCGTGCAGGCGCAGCGGCTGGGCTTGCCCGCGTTTCCGACCACCACCATCGGTTCGTTCCCGCAGACGCACGAGATCCGCGAAGCGCGCGCGCGCAACCGCGCCGGCACACTCAGCAACCACGATTACGACGCCTTCCTAGCCGCGCAGACCGAAGCCTGCGTACGTTTCCAGGAAGACATCGGCCTGGATGTGCTGGTCCACGGCGAGTTCGAGCGCAACGACATGGTGGAATACTTCGGCGAACAGCTCGACGGTTTCGCCTTCACCGCCAACGGCTGGGTGCAGAGCTACGGCTCGCGCTGCGTGAAGCCGCCGATCATCTACGGCGATGTGTCGCGGCCGGCGCCGATGACCGTGTACTGGTCGCAGTTCGCGCAGGCGCTCACCGACAAACCGATGAAGGGCATGCTGACCGGCCCGGTGACGGTGCTGCAGTGGTCGTTCGTGCGCGACGACCAGGAACGCGCGCGCACATGCCGGCAGATCGCGCTGGCGCTGCGCGATGAAGTGCTGGATCTGGAGGCCGCCGGCATCGGCGTGATCCAGATCGACGAGCCGGCGCTGCGCGAAGGCCTGCCGCTGCGCCGCACCGCGTGGGCGCATTATCTGGACTGGGCGGTGGAATGCTTCCGGATCAGCGCCAGCGGCGTGCGCGACGACACCCAGATCCACACCCACATGTGTTATTCGGAGTTCAACGACATCATGGAAGCGGTGGCGGCGATGGACGCCGACGTGATCTCGATCGAGACCTCGCGCTCGCGGATGGAATTGCTGGATGCGTTCGTGAAATTCCGCTATCCCAACGAGATCGGCCCGGGCGTGTACGACATCCATTCGCCGCGGGTGCCGGACAAGGCGGAGATGACCGCACTGTTGCGCAAGGCGACCTCGGTGTTGAAGCCCGAACAGATCTGGGTGAACCCGGACTGCGGGCTGAAGACGCGCGGCTGGCCGGAAACGCGCACTGCGCTTGAAGCGATGATCGGCGCCGCAAGGACGATGCGCGCGGAGATGGAGGTATTGCAGCCGGCCTGATCGTCATAGCTGTTCCGCGAAAAACACGAAGGCCGCCCTGGGGCGGCCTTCGTCATATCGCTTCGCTGGCGTGCATCAGCGCGAAGAGCGCGCCGGTAACACTCAGCCCGCCAGGCTTACTTCGCCAGACGCTTGGCGATGGCGGCGCCGAGGTCGCCCGGCGAACGCACGGTGGTGATGCCGGCCTTTTCCATCGCCGCGAACTTGCCTTCGGCCGTGCCCTTGCCGCCCGATGCGATCGCACCGGCGTGGCCCATGCGCTTGCCCGCGGGCGCGGACGCGCCGGCGATGAAGCCGACCACCGGCTTGGTGACGTACTGCGCGATGTATTCGGCCGCTTCTTCTTCGGCGCTGCCGCCGATCTCGCCGACCATGATGATGCCCTGGGTCTGCGGGTCGCCCTGAAAGAGTTTGAGCGCGTCGATGAAGTTCGTTCCGTTGATCGGATCGCCGCCGATACCGATGCAGGTCGACTGGCCGAGGCCGGCGTCGGTGGTCTGCTTTACGGCTTCATAGGTCAGCGTGCCCGAACGCGACACGATGCCGATCTTGCCGGGCATGTGGATGTGCCCCGGCATGATGCCGATCTTGCATTCGCCCGGGGTGATGACGCCGGGGCAGTTGGGGCCTATCAGCACTGCGTCCGGATAGCCCTTCAGCGTGTTCTTGACGCGCAGCATGTCCAGCACCGGAATGCCTTCGGTGATGCAGACGATGACGCGGATACCGGCGTCGGCCGCTTCCAGGATCGCGTCGGCCGCGAACGGCGGCGGCACGTAGATGACCGACGCGTCGGCGCCGGTGGCCTTCACGGCCTGGGCGACGGTGTTGAACACCGGCAGGCCGATGTGCTCGCTGCCGCCCTTGCCCGGCGTGACGCCACCGACGACCTGGGTGCCATAGTCGAGCATCTGCTGCGCGTGGAAGGTGCCCTGCTGGCCGGTGAAGCCCTGGACGATGACTTTGGTGTGCTTGTTGACGAGAACGGACATGGGTTTGGAATCCTCGGGTTGTCTCCTTCCCCCGCATGCGGGGGAAGGTCGGGATGGGGGCGCATCTTGCGAGAGGCTGCCCTCACCCTAGCCCTCCCCCGCATGCGGGGGAGGGAATTCATAGGAATCAGGCGGCGACGGCCGCGACGGCCTTCTTGGCGCCGTCGTTGATGTCGTCGGCGGGGATGATGGCGAGGCCCGAAGTCTTCAGCAGCTCTTTGCCCTTCTCGACATTGGTGCCTTCCAGACGCACGATCACCGGCACCTTCACGTCGACTTCCTTCACCGCGGCGATGATGCCCTCGGCGATCATGTCGCAGCGGACGATGCCGCCGAAGATGTTGACGAAGATCGCCTTTACGTCGGGATCGCGCAGGATCAGCTTGAATGCCTCGGTCACGCGCTCCTTGTTGGCGCCGCCGCCGACATCGAGGAAGTTCGCCGGCTCGCCGCCGTTGAGCTTGATCACGTCCATCGTCGCCATCGCCAGACCCGCGCCGTTGACCATGCAGGCGATGTTGCCTTCCATGGTCACGTAGTTCAGATCGTGCTGGCTGGCCAGCACTTCGGTCTCGTCTTCCTGGCGGATGTCGCGCAGCGCGGCGAGTTCCGGATGACGGAAGGTCGCGTTGTCGTCGGAATTGATCTTGCCGTCGAGCACCGCGAGGTCGCCGTTGGTGAGGATGGCGAGCGGGTTGAGTTCAACCAGCGCCAGATCCTTCTCGTTAAATAATTTGTACAGACCCATCATGATCTTGGTGAGCTGGCCCACCTGCTTGGCGTTGAGGCCCAGCGCGAAGCCCATGTCGCGGCACTGGTACGGCTGCAGACCCTGCACGTAGTTCACGTCGAGGGTCTTAATCGCGTCGGGATTGTCGACCGCGGTCTTCTCGATCTCCACGCCGCCGTCGGCGGACGCGATGAAGGTCACCGCCTGGGTGGAACGGTCCACCAGCACCGACAGGTAAAGCTCCTGCGCGATATCGGTGGCCTGGGTGATGAGCACGCTGTCGACCGGCAGGGCGACGCCAGCGGTCTGATAGGTGGTCATCTGCGTGCCGAGCATCGCCTTGGCGTAGGCGCGGACATCGTCGTAGGTCTTGGCGAGCTTGACGCCGCCGGCCTTGCCACGACCGCCGGCATGGATCTGGGCTTTGACCACCCAGAAATCGCCGCCGATGGCCTTGGCCGCGTCGACGGCCTCCTCCGGAGTGCGCGCGACGCGCCCAGCCGGGACTGCGATGCCATAGTCGGCAAACAACTGCTTCGCCTGATATTCGTGGAAGTTCATGTGGGTTCCATGCGGGAAAGACGTGTCGCACGCGGGTGCGGGGGTTCGCGGGCGGACCGGGACCGACACTGGGACCGGCCCGGTGCGGACAGCAGGCTATTGTCGCCGATGCGTGGAGCCACAGCCAACCCGGCTGGGATGCGGCCGGATACTTGTAGCGGCGCTGCGAAACCAGCGTTGCCGCAGCACCGGGCCGCAGGCAGCCAATCAAGAACGTAAGTGATTGATTGGCTGGGGCGAATTCGACATGCAATGCACTTGCGAACACTCGGCAACGTCCAGCGAACGTCCAGCGCGTGCCCGGACTTGATCCGGGGATGGACTTGTTCAGTGTTGACCTATACTCGGACTCACCGCCGCACAGGATTCGGGTTTGAGCCCTTCCCGCACCGCCACCCCGCCGAGCCAGGACTATCAGCGGCGCGAACTCTACCTGTTCGCGCTGTACCGGGTGCTTGAGGCGGGGGTGCTGGCGCTGCTGGTGTTCGGCCCTATCGCCACGCTTCAGCCACAGGAGGGCCACGACGGGCTGGTGGCCGCAGTCGCTGCGGCCTATGTCGTCCTTGCCCTGATCCTGGTGGTACAAGCGCGCAAAGCAAAGGACGTGGTCGCTCCGACCCTGATCGGCGTCGGCATCGACATTCTGGCGGGTGCGCTGGTCGCACATGCGGTGCCGACGGCGGCCTCGGGCGTGGCCCTGATGCTGTTATTCAACGTCGGCTCTGCCTCGCTCCTGCTGTCGCTGCGCATGGGCTTGAGCGTGGCCGCGCTGGCATCGGCGGGCCTCGCCGTCGGCTACCTGTGGACGTTCCTGGTCGAACAACAGCAGCCGCGGCCGATGGCCGAACTGATGATGTTCACCGTCAGCTTCCTCGCCATCGCTACCCTGACCCACCAGTTGCGGGTGCAGATGCGCGCAACCGAAGCCTTGGCCGAACGCCGCGGCGCCGAAGCGGTGCGACTCGCGGAGATCAACGAACTGATCATTCGCCGGATGCGCACCGGGGTGCTATTGGTGGACCGCGAAGCGCAGATCCGGCTGGCGAACGAGGCCGCGATGCTGCTGCTGGGCGAAAGCGCGGCCGGCAACCGCAGCCTCGCCGAGGCCGCGCCCGAATTGGCCCTGCGCCTCAGCGAATGGCTGCGCAACGGATTGTCCAACGACACCCCGCTGCGGCTGGGCGGCGACCAGTTTGAAGTGGTGCCGCGCTTCGCCCGGCTTCTGGCCAACAGCGACAACACCCTGATTTTTCTCGACGACACTTCGCTGGTGTCGCGCCGCGCGGAATCGCTGACGCTCGCGGCAATGGGCCGGTTCTCGGCCAGTCTCGCGCACGAAATCCGCAACCCGCTGGCGGCGATCAGTTACGCCGCGCAGCTGCTGGAAGAATCGCGCGAGCTGCCCGATGTGGACCGCCGCATGGTCCAGATCATCCATCAGCAGTGCATGCGCACCAACAGCATCGTCGAAAGCGTGCTCGGCCTCGCAAGGCGCGAACGCGCCACCGCCGAACACATCGAGCTGGTCGCGTTCCTGCGCAATTTCATCGAAGAATTCAGACAGAGCGTGCCGGACGAAACCGACAACATCACGCTCGCTGCACCGCAGCCGCTGGTGCCGGCGCTGGTCGATCCCAAGCACCTGCATCAGGTGATCACCGCGATGGTGCAGAACGCGCGTCGCCACGGTCATCTGCCCGGCGAAGCGGCGCGGATCACGCTGCATACGTATCGTCTGGAAGATGCACCGGTCATCGATGTGATCGACCGCGGTCCCGGCATCCCCGAAGCAGTGGTGTCGCAGCTGTTCCGGCCGTTTTTCACCACCTCCGAACACGGCACCGGTCTGGGCCTCTACATCGCCCGCGAACTGTGTCGCGCGAACGGCGCATCGCTCGACTACGTCCCCCTGCCCGGCGGCGGCTGTTGCTTCCGGATCAGCATGCCGGGCCAGCACACGCTGCTGCCTGCCTGACTTCGATTGAACATCGCAATCAGACCTTCTGACCGGCTCCGCGGCTGTTCCAACTGCCGTAAATGGGCTAAAGTTGACGCAGGAGGGCAATATGGCTGAGCAACGCAGTGCGCTGATCGTCGATGACGAGCATGACATCCGTGAGTTACTGGTGGTGACACTGGGGCGAATGGGGTTGCGCACCGACACGGCTCCCAATCTGGCAGTGGCACGGGAGATGCTCAGCACGGTCGCCTACGACCTGTGCCTCACCGACATGCGCCTGCCCGACGGCTCCGGTCTGGAGCTGGTCAGCGAAATTGCCACCCGCTTCCCGACGACTCCGGTAGCGGTCATCACCGCCTACGGCAACGTCGAAGCGGCGGTGGAAGCCCTCAAGAGCGGCGCCTTCGACTTCGTCACCAAGCCGGTGGACCTCACGGTGCTGCGCGGCCTCGTGCGCCAGGCGCTGGATCTCAACACCCGCCGCCAGGCCAATCCGGAAGGCGCGACCCTGTTGCTGGGCGATTCCGCGGCGATGGTCGGCCTGCGCGATACCATCACCAAGGTCGCCCGCAGCCAGGCGCCGGTGCATATCAGCGGCGAATCCGGCACCGGCAAGGAACTGGTCGCCCGCACCATCCACGCGCAGGGTTCGCGCGCGGCCGGGCCGTTCATCCCGGTCAACTGCGGCGCGATTCCGGCCGAGCTGATGGAAAGCGAGTTCTTCGGCCACAAAAAAGGCAGCTTCACCGGCGCCCATGCCGAAAAACCCGGTCTGTTCTCCGCCGCCGACGGCGGCACCCTGTTTCTCGACGAGGTGGCGGAGTTGCCGCTGTCGATGCAGGTGAAACTGCTGCGCGCGATCCAGGAAAAGACCGTGCGCCCGGTCGGCGCCAACGCAGAAGTTCCAGTCGACGTGCGCATCCTTTCGGCGACCCACAAGGATCTCGATGTCCTGGTCGCCGAAGCCAAGTTCCGCCACGACCTGTTCTACCGCATCAACGTGATCGAACTGGACGTACCGGCCCTGCGCGAGCGCACCGGCGACCTGCCGCTACTCTCCGAGGCCATCCTCAAGCGTCTCGCCTACGCCATGAAACGACGCGCGCCGACGCTGTCGGCGGATGCGGTCGCGGCGCTCGAAATCTATCCGTTCCCGGGCAATGTCCGCGAACTTGAGAACATCCTCGAACGCGCGCTGGCCATGGCCGACGACGAAATCATCGATGCCCGCGACCTGCGACTGCCCAGCGCTCCGCATATACCGGCCGCCGCGATGCCGCAGCCGGCTATCCAACCGATCGCCGGCATGACGCCTGCGCCACAACCGCCGGCCATGCTGGCTGCCGCAGACCCGCGCGGCAGCCACCCGCGCGACACCAGCACCAGCGCCCTGCCCTCGTACATCGAGGAAATCGAGCGCAACGCGATCCAGCAGGCGCTGCAGGAACACCGCTACAACAAGACCAAGACCGCCGCCGCGCTGGGCATCACGTTCCGGGCGCTGCGCTACAAGCTCAAGAAGCTGGGGATCGAGTAGCTTTCTTCACGCGCCCGGTCGCGTTCAGCCAGGCCGGAATATAGGCGCGAGCCAACCAGTAATACTCATTACTCACACGCACCGCAGCACCCTGATCGCGCTCCAGGGCCAAGGCCAGTTCGCCCTTGCCCTGACCGATCGCCCCCAGCATCGCGATCACCAGCAAGTGATCTCTCACCAGTGCGGGCGCGGTGCCCGGCACTGCCTTCAGACCCGCCACACCGGTGTCGTACATCGCCACCGCATCGCGTTTGGCGGTGGCTTCGTACGCGGCCAGGACCGCGGCGATTTCTGGATCCTTCGCACGCTCGCCGGCCCATGCGGGCTGGATCCACACGCCCTGCAGATCAGCGGGGGTCAGATAACCGATGCTGAAATCGGCGATCACCGATGCGGCATCCAGCCATTCCGCCTTTCCGGTATCGGCCGACAGCAGCGCATCGAGCTTTTTCATGACCGCAGGATCAAGTCCTTTCGTGGTGCCGATGCCGAGCAGGCGCTCACGGACCCGGCGCGCACTCGCATGATCCTTCGCGCCCATGCTGGGACTCACTTCATGCACGTTCGCGGCGACGGGTACAGGCTTGCGTCCGCCGGTGAATTCCAGCACGGGCATACCGACGCCCATGAGGTTCATCACGCTCTTGACAGTCTCCACCTTGTAGCGGCTTTTCGGGGCGCCAAGCGCCACGGTCGGATGGAAATCGGTATGCACCGGCGCGCCGTACAGTTCGACCAGGCCGGCCAGAACATCGCGATTGGCGAAGCGCCGGACCTCGTGATCCGGACCGGACTCCAGCCCCAATCGCGTGACATCCGCAAGCAAGCCAGGATCCTGCAACTGGGTTGCGTCGAAACCCCGTATCGGCGAGTGAGAGGCGACGAAAATCACGTCGGAGGTGTTGGTCAGATACGCTTCGACATGCGGGTATTCTTCGATCAGCGCAGCCACCATCGTGTAGAAGAGCGGATCGTTCAATTCGTAAGTCTGCATCCACTGGATAAGCAACCCGTCCTGCTCCAGATGCTTGGTCAGAAACCGGTAGAACTGGCGCGTGAATAGACTGGATACGCCACTGACCCAAGGGTTGGATGGCTCGGAAACGATCACGTCGTATTGTTTCTTGCCTGTGGAGAAGAACGTCCGCGCATCGTCGATATGCAGCTGGCTGCGCGGGTCGATGTAGGCGCGCAGCACACGATTGCCATAGCCCTCGGCCCCCGCGTGCATCGAAGCTTCGATCTCGATCGTATCGACGACCTTGGGCACCTTGCTGCCCAGCAGCGTATGCGTGCTCAGCCCCGAACCCCAGCCGATCACCGCAACACGCTCAGGCGCGGCATGCAGCGCCAGCGGCAGGCTCGCGGCCATCACCATGGTGTATTCGTCGTCGGTGGGAATACCGTCCGCGGACAGCTCGATGGAAGCATCCGGCTTACCGTTGGTCGCGATGGTGCCGACGCTGCCCTGACGATAGAACGCGACGGTCGCGGTCTTGCCGTCGCGCAGGAACCGCACATCGGTCCCCTCTGCCAGCTTGAAAAGACCGTGCCGGAACACACCGGAGGCCAACGAACGGGGGTCCGCAGCGCCGAACAACAGGCTCAACGACGCCACGACCAGCATACTGGCCAAGGCGCCGAAGTAGAGCTTCGGTCTGAAGGTCGCGCTGAAGGCGCGCAGCAGCACCAAACCCAACAGGACGTCGACAAGCGCCGCAAGCGTCACCGCCAGACGCAGGCCAAGCATTGGAATCAATACGTGCATCGCCAGCACCACGCCGACGATCGCACCGAGCGTATTCGCGGCATAAATACGGCCGATGCTTTTTTCGCCGTAGCCCCGCCGCAGCAGGGCCATCGTGAACAACGGCAACGTCATGCCGGCGAAGAAGGCCGCGGGAAACATCACCAGCAGCGCGACGGTCGCACTGCCCAGGCTGAAAAGGTAGTAGCCGGTCTCGTTTCTCGGGAAAATCCCCATGAACCAGCCCACCCACTGAAAGCTCTGGGCGAATACCGGCAGCGACGCCAATGCCGCCAGCCCCATCAGCACCTGCGCAACGCCCGCGACCGCCACCGGATCCTGGATATTCCGGCTGCGCTTGCGGACCCACAGGCCGCCGAATGCGAGGCCAAGAATAAATGCCGTCAGCATCAGCTCGAACGAATGCACGGTGGTACCGAGCGCCTGATTCAGCAGCCGGATCCAGCCCACCTCGTACACGAAGGAGCTGGCGCCGGTGATCGCCGCGCCCGCCAGCATCAAGGTCTGGAATCGGCTCAAACGACGATCGGCGGCCTGTTCCTGTGGAACGCTTTCGGGAATGCTGCTGGACGGCGGCGCAGCAATGGCGGCGACAGTGTCCGGAACCGATGCTGCGACCCGCCAGGCCACCACGCCGACCAGCAGATTGATGACACCCGCGACCATGACCGCACCCGGCATCCCGATCCAGGGCAACAACAGAAAGGTCGCCGCGAGCGCACCGGCGGCCGCACCGATACTGTTGGTGAAATAGAGGCCGCCGAGGATTTCGCCATCCTGCTGCGGCGATACCCGCAGATAGCCGCCGCTCATCAACGGAAAGGTCATGCCCAGCAGCACGCTCTGCGGCGCGATCAGCAGCGCGGCGGACCCCCATTGCCACATCCGGATCGCCGATTCGTTCTGCAGCGCCGGCAGGACCGTGCTCTGCGACACCTCCATGTAACCCACGAAGAGCGGATGAAACACCAGCGCCGTGGCGCCTATGATCAGTTCGACGATCGCGTAGGAACGGATCAATCCCGACCAGCGTCCGCCGCGGGCACTGACCAGCCATGCGCCCGCCGCCATGCCGCCCATGAAAATCGCCAGCACCAGCGTCTGCGCATACGCCGCGTGACCGAGGATCAGCCCGAGGTAGTGCGACCAGATCGCCTGATACACCAGACCGGCAAACCCGGAGGCCACGAACAGCAACAGCAGCGCCCGCTCAAGGCGGGCCACAGGCATCGGCATGGAAACACATCCCTTCCCAGATCAGTGGAAAGCATAGCCTGAATGCGCACGGCCTCCGCAACCACAACGCACACCAAAGACCCGCTGCGAATCGTTCGCAGCGAATGGCAGACCTGTCTGCAGCCGGCTTCCGAGCATGAACGGCCGATCGAGAGCCCATCATTGGCCATGTCGCGCCAGCGGCCGCCGGCAGCGTGTCGCCACGTATCCGGGGCATGACCTGACTGGCGAGGTCAGTCGGTCACCAACCTGACGTTCAACGTCACTTTTTGTCCTCTCCCAAACCGTGACCCCAACCACACCCTTGGTGACGCGTTCGCGACCGGGTTCCGCTCAGGAATGTTGGCACGGCTTATGCGTACGTTTCCCTTGCACGTGCTCGGTAGCACGGGCGCCCACTGACCGGATGCCATGGCCACGGGGCACGTGAATAATTTAGCCACACCACCACGCCACACCACTCCCGAGGGATCTCCCATGAAGAAGCAGCAAGGTTTCACCCTGATCGAACTGATGATCGTCGTTGCGATCATCGCCATCTTGGCCGCCATCGCTCTGCCGGCGTACCAGAACTACGTTGCCAAATCGCAGTCCACCTCCGGCCTGGCCGACATCCGTGGCGGCGTGACCGCGTTCGAAGAAGGCATCCAGAGCGGTGAACGCGTCGGCGCTGCCACGAATCCGGACATCGGCTTGGCCGCTACCACCCCGCGCTGCACTATCGCCGTCGCTGGCGCCTGGACCGCCGCGTCGGGCCAGACCATCGCCTGCACCCTGAAGGGCAACCCGAACGTCGCGGGCAAGACCGTCACACTGACCCGCGATGCACAGGGCCAGTGGGTCTGCACCAACAACATCGGCAACACCAACTATGAGCCGAACGGCTGCTAATCCCTGCCGTGGACGTTTCGTTCCGGAAAGGGGTGCTTCGGCGCCCCTTTCTTGTTTGACCACCTGATTCGACCACATTACCTACAGTCCATCGACTCGACAGCACCGCCAGCAGACACACCCCGGGGGATCCATGCCATGCACACCGAACGCTCAAGCATCCAGGGATTCACCCTGATCGAATTGATGATCGTCGTCGCGATCATCGCCATCTTGGCCGCGATCGCACTACCGGCTTATCAGGTCTATGTGGGACGTTCGCAGGTGACCGCTGGTTTAGCCGACATGCGCGGCGGCGTGGTGACGTTCGAAGAACAGATCCAGAATGGCGATAACGCAGGCAGCCCGGCGAGCGCCAACGACATCGGTCTGCCGCTCAATACCGTGCGTTGCAGCGCCATCACGCCTACAGGCACCTGGGCAGCCACCAGTGGTCAGACCATCGCCTGCACTCTTGCCGGCAATCCTAACGTGGCGGGCAAAACGCTGACGCTGACCCGCGACGCCGAAGGACTCTGGAGCTGCAGCACCACCGTCACCGCGCTCTACCGTCCAAACGGTTGCTCCTGACACCAGACCGCTGCCGATGCCGGATTGTTCCGATCTGGGTCGTCGCTGAACTCGATTGATTCCGCCACACGGCGGGTCCCAGTTTCCCTCGCAAGACAGCCATCCTGATTTGGAGGCCATTACCCGCGCCGCTCCCGATGGGGCGCCCCATGAGAGATACCGACAGCGGCCTCAAGCACCCCGGCCTCGAACCTGCTCCCGGGGCTTGAACAGAAGCGGTACTATTTCCCGAAACTTCATGCCGTTTCGATGTTATTGTCGGGAGTGCATGATCCACTTGGGGTCTGCGGGGCTAGGGGCTGCATTGTGAACGTTGCTCACACATCCAATCTGATCGGCATCACCGGAATCGCCCGGCGACTGGTGCTGGATGGCGCCTTGGACGAAGCAGCCGCCCGCGAGGCGCTCGACGCCGCCACGCGCGAGCGCAAACCGATCGCCAACTATCTGCGTGAACACAAACTGGTCACGCCGCCGCAGCTGGCCGCCGCCAACTCCATCGAGTTCGGCATGCCGCTGTTCGACCCCACGGTAATGGACCCCACCCAGAGCGCGATCCGCCTGGTCAAGGAAGAACTGCTGCAGAAACACCATGTGCTGCCGCTGTTCAAACGCGGCGGGCGACTGTTCGTCGGTGTCTCCGACCCGACCAACACCGCTGCGCTCGACGAGCTGAAGTTCCACACCAATCTGTTGGTGGAACCGATCCTGATCGACGAAGACACCATCAAGCGCATCATGCAGCTGTGGATGGAGTCCAGCGATGCCCTGGGCAATCTCGACGATGCCGAAGGTCTGGACAACCTCGATGTCTCCAGCGGAGAAGACGAAGGCGGCAGCGACGGCGGCATCGACAGCAAGGGCGACGACACCCCGGTGGTGAAGTTCATCAACAAGGTGCTGGTCGACGCGATCCGCCGCGGGGCTTCCGACATCCATTTCGAGCCCTACGAAACCGACTACCGCGTGCGCCTGCGCATCGACGGCATCCTCAAACAGGTGGCGAAGGCGCCGGTCAAACTCAGCCAGCGCATCGCCGCGCGTCTGAAGGTGATGTCCCAGCTGGACATCGCCGAAAAGCGCGTGCCGCAGGACGGCCGCATCAAACTCAACCTGTCGAAAACCCGGCAGATCGATTTCCGCGTCAGCACCCTGCCGACGCTGTTCGGCGAGAAAGTCGTGCTGCGTATCCTCGACGGCAGCGCGGCCAAGCTCGGCATCGAAAAACTCGGCTACGAGCCGGACCAGCAAACACTATTTCTCGACGCGATCAAGAAGCCCTACGGCATGGTGTTGGTCACGGGCCCCACCGGCTCCGGCAAGACCGTATCGCTGTACACCGCGCTGGGCATCCTCAACGAGGAAGAACGCAATATCTCCACGGTCGAAGACCCGGTGGAAATCCGCCTGCCCGGCATCAACCAGGTGCAACAGAACCAGAAACGCGGCATGACCTTCGCCGCCGCCCTGCGCAGCTTCCTGCGCCAGGATCCCGACGTCATCATGGTCGGCGAAATCCGCGACCTGGAAACCGCCGAAATCGGCATCAAGGCGGCGCAGACCGGTCACATGGTGCTGTCGACCCTGCATACCAACGACGCGCCGCAGACCATCTCGCGTCTGATGAACATGGGCATCGCGCCGTTCAACATCACTTCCTCGGTGAGCCTGGTCATCGCCCAACGGCTGGCGCGCAGATTGTGCAACAACTGCAAACTGGAATCGCACCTGCCCGAACACGCCCTGCTGGCCGAGGGCTACACGCCCGATGAAGTGCACGCCGGCATCAAACTGTACGAAGCGGTGGGCTGCGCCGAATGCACGGGCGGCTATAAGGGCCGCACCGGCATCTACGAAGTCATGCCGATGACCGAACAGATCCAGGCCATCATTCTGCAGGGTGGCAATGCCATGCAGATCGCCGAAGCAGCACGCGCTTCCGGCGTGAAGAATTTGCGTCAATCAGCGCTGCTGAAAGCCAGAAACGGCATCACCAGCCTCGCCGAAATCAACCGCGTCACCAAGGACTAAGCCATGGCCGCATCCCGCACCGCCGCGAAAAACGCCCCCGCCACCGAACGCGCGGGCAATCAGATGCCGATGTTCGTCTGGGAGGGCACCGACAAACGCGGCATCAAGATGAAGGGCGAACAGCAGGCCAAGAACGGCAACCTGCTGCGCGCCGAACTTCGCCGCTTGGGCATCACCCCAAACGTGGTCAAGCCCAAGCCCAAACCTCTGTTCGGCGCCGCCGGCAGCAAGGTCAGCGCCAAGGACATCGCGATTTTCAGCCGCCAGATCGCCACGATGATGAAGTCGGGCGTGCCGCTGGTGCAATCTCTGGAGATCATCGGCAACGGCCAGAAGAACCTGCGGATGAAGAACCTGGTCGACGCCGTGCGCATCGACATCGAGGGCGGCTCGTCGATCTACGAGGCGATGAGCAAGCATCCCGTGCAATTCGATGAGTTGTATCGCAACCTCGTGCGCGCCGGCGAATCGGCGGGCGTGCTCGAGACCGTGCTCGACACAATCGCGACTTACAAGGAAAACACCGAGGCGCTGAAGGGCAAGATCAAGAAAGCGCTGTTCTACCCCGCGATGGTCATCGTGGTCGCGATCCTGGTCAGCTCGGTCATGCTGGTGTTCGTGGTTCCGCAGTTCGAGGACGTGTTCAAGAACTTCGGCGCCGAGCTTCCGGCGTTCACCCAGCTGATCGTGAAATTCTCGCGATTCATGGTGTCGTGGTGGTGGCTGATGCTGGGCATCACGATCGCCGCCATCGCGACCTTCATCTACGCGTACAAGCGTTCACCGGGGTTCCAGCATTTCTTGGACAAGGTGATCCTCAAAGTACCGGTGCTCGGCGCGATCATGCACAACTCCGCGATCGCGCGGTTCGCGCGCACCCTCGCCACCACCTTCAAGGCCGGCGTGCCGCTGGTCGAAGCACTGGAAAGCGTCGCCGGCGCCACCGGCAACTCGGTCTACGAAAAAGCGGTGTGGCGCATCCGCGAGGACGTGTCCGTCGGCTATCCGGTCAACATGGCGATGAAACAGGTCAACCTGTTCCCGCACATGGTCGTCCAGATGGCGGCGATCGGCGAAGAAGCCGGCGCGCTCGACACCATGCTGTTCAAGGTGGCCGAGTTCTACGAGCAGGAAGTGAACAATGCCGTGGACGCGCTGGCCAGCCTGCTTGAACCGATGATCATGGTCATCATCGGCGTGATGGTGGGCAGCATGGTCGTCGGCATGTATCTGCCGATCTTCAAGCTGGCCGCTGCGGTCGGCGGCTGAGTCCGAGGCCGCGCATCAATGGCGTTCTTGGATCAGAACCCGGCCCTCGGTTATCCGATCGTGGCCGGACTTGGGCTGCTAGTCGGCAGCTTCCTCAATGTGGTGATCCTGCGCCTGCCGAAACGGCTGGAGTGGGAGTGGAAACGCGACGCCCTGGACGAACTGGGGCAGGGCGATCTCTACGATCCGCCACCGCCCGGCATCGTGGTGGAGCCTTCGCATTGCCCGCACTGCCAGCACAAGCTGTCGTGGTACGAAAACATCCCGGTCTTCAGCTGGCTCGCGCTGCGCGGCCGCTGCCGCAGCTGTAAGGCACCAATTTCGATCCAATATCCCGCTGTCGAACTGCTGACGATGCTGTTGGTCGTCGCCAGCGTCTGGCGCTTCGGCTTCGGCTGGCAGGGATTCGGCGCTTCGCTGCTCAGCTGTTTCCTGATCGCAGGCGCCGGCATGGACCTGCGCACCAAACTGCTGCCAGATCAGATCACGCTGGTCTTGCTCTGGCTCGGCCTCATCGCCAGCGTCGACAACCTGTTCGTGCCTGCGAAAGCCGCGATCGCCGGCGCGGTACTCGGCTACGTTTCGCTGTGGACGGTGTACTGGGTGTTCAAACAGCTGACCGGCAAGGTCGGCATGGGACACGGCGACTTCAAGCTGCTCGCTGCATTGGGCGCATGGGCCGGCTACAAGGCCTTGCTACCCATCGCGCTGATGTCGTCGCTGGTCGGCGCCATCGTCGGCTCGATTTTCCTCATGGCCCAGGGCCGCGACCGCAACACCCAGATCCCGTTCGGCCCGTATCTCGCCATCGCCGGCTGGATCGTCTTCATGTGGGGCGATGTCATCATCGGTACTTACATGCGCATGTCGGGCCTCGACTGACCCCCATGGCTCGGCTTCCGTAGCGCATGTACTGCGTCGGCCTGACCGGTGGCATCGCCTCGGGCAAATCCGCAGTCGCGCAGGCCTTCGAGGCCTTGGGTATCATCGTCGCCGACGCTGACATCGCCGCGCGCGAAGCGGTCGCCGTTGGCAGCGAAGGCCTGGCCGAAGTCGTCGCCTTGTTCGGCGACGATATCCTCGATACGAATGGCGCCCTCGACCGCGCCGCGATGCGCAAACGCGTGTTCGGCGACGATGCCGCACGCAAACGGCTCGAAGCCATCATCCATCCCCGCGTGCGCGAATCGCTCGCGCGGCAATGTGCGGAAGCTACGAGCCCGTACGCGATCGCCGCGATTCCTTTGTTGGCCGAAGTCGGTGCGCGCATCGCTTACCCGTGGCTGCAACGCATCCTGGTCGTCGACGTGCCGGTCGAAGTGCAGCACGCCCGATTGATCCAACGCGACGGCATCGATGCCGTTCTCGCCGACAGGATGATCGCCGCACAGGCGAGCCGCGAGCAGCGGCTGACGTTTGCCGACGATATCGTAGTCAACACTGACAGCTTGGAAGACCTGCAACGACATGTCGCTGTATTGGATGCGCGGTATCGCAAGCTCGCCAAGCTAGTGTCCTGTCCCGCAAATAGTTGGCATAAATAATGCGTGTATTTGCGCTATCTTTTCCTTGAGATTGCGCGATGCGAAACGGACGACCCAAGCCACTTTTGGAACTCACTGCCT
>JBKJHV010000044.1:0-37060 GCA_046598445.1 Lysobacteraceae bacterium | reverse complement strand
GGCGAGTAGGCGAGGGCGAGATCGCGCTGGGTCACCAGCGGCTTGGTCGGCACGACCTTGATCTTGCCCGGCGGATCCTGGCGGTGGTAGGCGAGGGCGGATTGCTTCAGATCGTTGTTGGTCTCGGACATCGGATGCGGCGCCGCGCCGTCTTGATGGGGTCAGGGCCACCGATTCTAGCGGTAAGCCGTGGCTTTCGCCGTGCGGTGGCGAATGGTCGTGTGTGTACATCCATTGTCATCCCGAACCCCGGCTTCATGGGGTGACGGATCTGCTGGTGTTTTCCATGGCCTGCCGAAAGCAGATCCCTCCTCGGGCTACGCCCTCGTTCGGGATGACAGAGGGGTATTGATTCGCCCGCTGTCATTCAAACGCCCAGCCCCAGCACCAGATCGTCTGCATCCACGCGGTCGAGGCGGATCCGGTTGGCGAACAGCGAGAACGCGAGCATGCCCGCCAATCCATTCGCGCGCTGCATCCACGGCGGCAGGTAGCGCGGCGCGGCGATGGCGCCGGCATCGAACATCGGCTGCAGCGCGAACACGTCTTCCAGCGCGAGTTTGCCGGCGAACAGTTGCCGCGCGACGGCGAGCTTGCGATGGCGCAGGCACCAGCGGAAAAAGGTATGCACGCTGAGCAGGCCGTGCAGATACACGGTGTCCTTGGTGAAGGCCGCGCCGCCGCCGAGCGGGGCGCCGCGGAACACGCGCTGCGAGGACGCGAAGCTGTCCTCGGGCGATTGCCCGGCGTCGAGGAAGAAGCGGAACACCTGCACGAAATCGGCGCCGCCGATCGCCATGTCGATGGCAACGATGCGCAGGCTGATGCGTTTCATGCGTTCGATGTCCATCGAGCCGGAGATCAGCTCGGCGAACGTCGCCAGCCCTTCCTGGGTGGCGGTGGTGCGCGGCGCGCTGCGGATCATCGATTTCAGCAATGGCTGCTCACGGCCGTTGATGCCGGTGAGCGTATGCACGAAGGCCTCATGGACCAGTAGCTGATGGCGGTCGTATTCGCTGAAACCGGTATTGGTGCGCAGGCGGATGCGGGTGGCACTGGCGGCGGCCTTGGCGATCAGCGCCGGGTCCAGCTCGACCTTGACCGTGTGTCCGGTGAAGAACGCATCGATGTCGCGCTGCAGTTCATCGCGCACGGTTTCCGCGGCCATCACCGCGTCGGGCTCGATGTCGCGCAGTTCCTGATCCATGTCGTCGGCCACTTCGATGAAATGCCGCGCGGCATCGAGGTTGCTCGGGCCGTCGCCCGGCAACCGCGCCATAGGGTGGCCGTACAGCCGGGTGGAGTACGCGGTGACCTGGTGGCCGCCGGCGTCGTCGAGCAGACGGGTGCCGATGCGCCAACTGTCGGTGGTCCGGATCAGATAATGGCCGAGCGGGTGATCCGGATCGGCGCCTGTACTCACCGCGTCCAGCTCCGCGCGCACTTCGGCGAAATCCGCTTTCGGGTAATCGATCTCCGGCAGATGGATCCGGCCGGTCCGCCATGCGGCCAGGAAGGTCTCCTGCGCGCTCGCCGGCCAGCTCAGGGTTTCCAGCAGGCGGATGCCGCGCACCGCCGCGACCAGGCGCGCGTCGAGCGCGACGTGATGGGCGATGTCGGGAGAAAAGTTCACAGGAGCAAATCCCCGGCCATTGCGCTGCAATGGCCACCCCCTTTTTCAAAGGGGGCTAGTAAGAGCTGCAGCCCGCTGGGGTTGAGGCCTGCTGCAAATAACCTTGACAACAATTGCGTTTCGGGTCTTTTACCACCTTTGGAAAAGGGGGTCGGCAGCCGCGAAGCGGTTGACGGGGGGATTTGCTTTTGCGCGAACACCCCAATCAAGGCTTCACTCCTTCCCATACCGGTCATCCGACGGCTTGTGCCGAGGCTTGCCTCCGGTTTTCGCGCCGGGTTTTGCAGTCGCGTTCTGCACCAGCCGGGTCGCGAGCTTGTCGGCGGCGGTAGCCACCTCGTCGCGCAGCTTGAGGTAGTTCGCCAGCCGCGCCGGGTCCAGGGTGCCGGCTTCCAGCGCCGCGCGCACCGCGCAGCCCGGTTCGCGGGCGTGCTGGCAGTCGCGGAACTTGCATTCGCCGGTCAGGGTTTCGATATCGGCGAAACCGCCGTCGGCCAGATGCTCCTCGCCGGTCGGCTTGAGTTCGCGCATGCCGGGCGTGTCGATCAGGCAGCCGCCCGACGGCAGCGGCAGCAGCGTGCGGAACGTGGTGGTGTGGCGGCCGCGGGCGTCGTTTTCGCGGACGGCATTCGTTTTCATCTTCTCCACGCCCAGCAGGGTGTTGGTCAGGGTGGACTTGCCGGCGCCCGACGAGCCCACCAGCACCGCGGTGCGGCCCGGCCCCAGCCACGGGTCCAGCGCGGCGACGCTGGCGCGATCCTTGGCGTTCACCGCCACCGCGACGATGCCCTGCGCGGCCAGTTCGGCCAGCGCCGCCAGCGAGGCCTCGGCGTCGTTGCCGTCCACGTCGGCCTTGGTCAGCACCACCACCGGATTGGGCGAGCCGTGCGCGGTGCCGCCGCCGCGGACCAGCAGCAGGTAGCGTTCGATCCGGCGTGGGTTGAAGTCGGCGTCCAGGCCGCAGACCACGAACACCGTGTCGATGTTCGCGGCGATGACCTGCTGCTGGTAATGCTCGCCGGCGGCGGCGCGCTTGATCGTGCTGCGCCGCGCCAGCAGGGCCACGATCTGCGTGCGCGGCGGCCGGTCCTCGATCAGCACCCAGTCGCCGACCGCGGCGCGATCCTGCGACGGGAAGCGGCGGCGCATCCATTCCGGCGGCGATTCCACGCTCAGCGCATGGCCTGGCGCTTCGGCGACGACATAGCCGGAGCGATGCTGTTCGATCACCCGCGCCGGCCGCGCCTGCGGATTGGCGGCGAAGGCAGCGGCCCAGTCCGGCTCGGTGACCTCATGCCCGGCCTGGCGGGGAAAGGGCCAGCCGATGGCGTCGAGGGCGGGAACGGGCGCGGGCGCGGTCAAACGAATGGGAAGCGATTGGTCATGCGCGGATTCTATGTCGCCCCGGCCGGGTCCGACCGGAATGGATGACACCGGGCCGGCCGCGGCGGGCGGGAGGAACGTCGGGACGGCGTTCCACGACGCCCGTCCGGCCGGTCTTCTCCGACGATCTGCTAGTCTTTCCCGACTTTTTTATCCCTGCCGACACGATGTCTCCTTCCAGCACGCACAACAGCCCGAAACCCGCGCTCAAGACCCGCGAACGCCTCTCCGAAGTCCGCTACGAAATCCGCGGCGAACTCGCCCGGCGCGCGCGCGAACTGGAGGCCCAGGGCCGGACGCAGATCAAGCTGAACATCGGCAACCCGGGGGCCTTCGGTTTCCGCGCCCCGGAGCACCTGCAGCGCGCCATCGCCGACCACATCGCCGACACCGATCCCTACACCCACCAGCAGGGCCTGCCGGCCGCGCGCGAAGCCGTCGCCGCATTCCACAAGCAGCGCGGCACGCCGAACGCGTCGCCCGAGCGCGTGTTCATCGGTAACGGCGTCAGCGAGCTGATCGATCTGAGCCTGCGCGCGTTGCTGAATCCCGGCGATGAGGTGCTGCTGCCGTCGCCCGACTACCCGCTGTGGTCGGCCGCGACCATCCTCAACGACGGCCGCCCGGTGTACTACCGCTGTCATGCCGACAACGGCTTTCTGCCCGATCCCGACGAGATCGCGCAGCTGGTGTCGTCGCGCACCCGCGCGATCGTGCTGATCAATCCGAACAACCCGACCGGTGCGACCTATCCGCGCGAGATTCTCGAACGCATCGTCGCCATCGCCGCGAAGCACAACCTGCTGCTGATGGCGGACGAAATCTACGACCACATTCTGTACGACGATGCGCACGGCTCGAAAAGCATGTTCCAACCGCTGGCGCCCTTGGCAGGCGACCTGCCGTGCCTGTCGTTCGGCGGCCTGTCGAAAGTGCATCGCGCCTGCGGCTGGCGCGTCGGCTGGGCGGTGCTCAGCGGCGACCCGCTGGCCAGTGGCGATTTCCATCATGCGATGGATCTGCTCGGCGCGCTGCGCCTGTGCGCGAACGTCCCCGGCCAGTTCGCCATCGACGCCGCGCTGCACGGCATCGACACCATCAGCGCGCTCACCGCGCCCGGCGGCCGCCTGTACGAAACACGCCGCGCGCTGATCGACTGCTGCGACGCCAGCGAACATCTGCAGCTGGTCGCGCCGGCCGGTGCGCTGTACGGCTTCCCGGCCGTGGTCGGCGCTGCCGCGCACGGTTTCGACGACCACGCCTTCGCGCTGGAAATGCTGGAAACCGAGGACGTGCTGATCGTGCCGGGCTCCAGCTTCAACGTGCCCGAGCGCAATTTCTTCCGCGTCACCTTGTTGCCCGAAGCGCCGGTGCTGCGCGAAGTGTTCGCGCGGATCGAGCGCGTGCTGCAGCGTCGCGCCGACTCCGCATCGGCGCAACGCGCTGCAGTCGCCTGATCGATGACGACAATGCCGGTCGTGCTCGCAGCAATGCTCGCGACCGGCGTTGCGGGCGATACGCGCGCTGCGGCGACGATGACCTATCTGGCGCTCGGCGACAGTTACACCATCGGCGAAAACGTCGAACCCGCCGGCCGTTGGCCGATGCAGTTGGCGGACGCGCTGCGCGCCGAAGGAATCGTCATCGACGACGCCCCGCGGATCATCGCCACCACGGGCTGGACCACCGACGAGCTGTCGGTCGCGATCGACGCCGCCGAACCGCTCGGCGATGACCATGCTCTGGTCAGTCTGCTGATCGGCGTCAACAATCAATATCGCGGACGCGCTGTCGACGAGTACGCGCATGAATTCGCGATCCTGCTCGAGCGCGCGATCGGTTTTGCCGGGCGTCGCGCCGACCGCGTGTTCGTACTCGCGATCCCCGACTGGGGCATCACGCCGTTCGCGGCGGACAGCGGGCGCGACACCGCCGCGATCGCGCGCGAACTCGATGCCTACAACGCGGCGGCGGCGAAGATATGCGCCGAACGCGGCGTCGTCTTCATCGATATCGCGCCGGTCAGCCGCGCGCGCGGCGCCGAGCCGGCGATGCTCGCCGACGACGGTCTGCATCCTTCCGCGGCGATGTACGCCGAGTGGGCGCGACTGGCGCTGCCGGCCGTGCGCCGCATGCTTTCCAAAGACATGCTTTCCGGGCCATCGCAATGAGCGCGGCCACGCTGCCGTTCGCATCCGCGGACGCGCGCCGTATCGCCGAAGCCTTCCTGCCGTTGTCTCCGTTGGGCAACC
Organism: Lysobacteraceae bacterium; assembly: GCA_046598445.1. Lineage (GTDB taxonomy): Bacteria > Pseudomonadota > Gammaproteobacteria > Xanthomonadales > Xanthomonadaceae > Lysobacter_I. The sequence continues at coordinate 31,792 of JBKJHV010000044.1, read as the reverse complement.
GCTACGACTACTACTACGTCCGCGCCAAACTGGGCAGCGATCCGCTGTATCCCGGCGTGCTCGCCGCGCTGCGCGACAGCGGCGAACCGCTGCTGGACCTCGGCTGCGGCCTCGGCCTGCTCGCGCACGCGCTGCGCTTCGACGGACAAACGCTGGCATATCGCGGCCTCGACAACGACGACGCCAAGATCACCCGTGCGCGTCGCATCGCCGATCGCTGCGGCTTCGCGCAGACGCAGTTCGAGGTCGTCGATCTCGCCAACACCACGCCGGAGCATCGCGGCAGCGTCGCGATCCTCGACGTGTTGCAGTATCTCAACGCCGATGCGCAGCAAACACTGCTCGCGAAGGCCGCCGCGATGCTCACGCCCGGCGCGTTGCTGGTGATCCGCAGCGCCATCGACGACACGACCGGGCGTGCGCGCACGTCGCGCGTCACCGACCGCCTCGCGAACTGGATCGGCTGGATGCAGTTCCGCCCGCGCAGCTATCCCACCCTCGACGGCCTGCGCGCCGCGCTGGACGCCGCCGGCCTGCAGGCCGAATTTACGCCGCTCTACGGCAACACCCCGTTCAACAACTGGCTGATCGTGGCGAAGCGCGCGTAATACGCTGTCGTAGGTCGGGCCCTGGCCCGACATCACGACCATTCTGATGACGACGAACAATGACCGGAGCGGCTCGGCGCGGCTTGGATCATAGAACGGCGCGGTCATGACTGACCGCAATGTCGCGCCAGGGCCCGACCTACGGTAATACGGTGCGATAACCCAACGCATCCAACCGCTGCAGCAACAGCCGGATCGTTTCGACATTGCGTCCATGCGCCGCGCCCTCGTGCAGCAGCACGATCGCACCGGGCGAAAGCCCGCGTTCGATCCGCGCCACCACCGCTTGCGCATCGGCGGCGACCCCGTCGAAGCCGCGCGCGCTCCACGCCACCCGCGCGAGACCATGCGTTTTCAGCGCGGCGTTGACGAACGGATTGCTCATGCCGACCACCGCGCGGAACCAGCGTGGTGGTTCTCCGGAAATCTCCTGGAGGATCCGCTGCGTGTCCGCGATCTCGCGGCGCATCCGCGACGGCCCCAGCGCCCAGAACCAGGCTGCGGGATGGCTGGCGCTGTGGTTGCCGATGCCGTGGCCGCGACGCAGGATGTCGCGCACGCGCTCGGGATGCCGCGCCGCGCGTTCGCCGACCAGGAAGAACGTGGCTTTCGCGTCGTGCGCATCCAGCGCATCGAGCACGGCGAGGGTGTCGTCGGAAGGGCCATCGTCGATCGTCAGCCAGACCTGTTTTTCCGCGATCGGCAAGCGGCTCAGCACCGGCCCGAACATGCGCGAATACGGCCACAGCGTGCCCCAGAAGAACGGCGCGTGGCTGGAGAGCATCAGCGGCAGCCCGACGCTCCAGCCCCAGCGCCACCAGGCGGCCGCTACCAGCAACTGCGACAGCGCCAACAACCATGCCCACACGTGCGGGCGGCGCGGGATGCGATGCAACTGGGCTGACGGGTTGGCGGCCGGGCTGGCGGAAGGAGACATCATCGCGGCATCATGCCACGCATCGCCGCACGATCAGGAGTCGCCATGTCCTTCCACAATCTTTCCGTCGTCGATGCCGACGCGCAGGCGCGCGCCGGCACGATCACGCTCGTCGATGTGCGCCCGCCGGAGGAACGCGCGGTCGCGTCGGTCGCGGTCGCGCATGAAGGACTGGAAGACGGCGGCCTCGAACGCCTGCTCGCGATGCCCAGGGATGCGCGCCTCGCATTCCTCTGCCATCACGGCGGGCGCAGCGCGCAGGCCGCGCTCTACTTCGCACAGCAGGGATTCGCGGATGTCTACAACGTCGTCGGCGGGATCGACGCGTGGAGCCTTGACGTCGATCCGGAGATTGCGCGGTATTGATCTTCGCGCCGCCCGGCGGGACGTGGTTGCAGGGGGGGCGAAATCGGCGGAGACTCGTGGCGTGCCAGGGTGCCTGGCGCATCGTTGAGGAAGGGCCATGAAGATCCCGTTCAAGGGCTTGGCGCTGGCTGTCATGATGATTTTTCCGGCGGCTGCGCAGCGCACCGCGCCCACGGTGCATCCGACCACCGGCCTGCCGGGCGGTGTCCCCGGCGTACAACCCCAGACCGGCGTTGGCCCGGCCAATCTGGGAACCACGCTGCCGACGATCTCCACGCCTGATCTGAACACCAGTGTTTACAACACAGCGGGTGTCGAGGTGCAGACCGGCAGCTTGACCGCCGGCGTCAGCAGCGAAGTCGTCGACAGCGGTCCCAGCGATGAGGACCGCGCGCTCGAATACCTGGAGCGCAACGCCAGCCGCATCGATCCGGTGGCGTCCACGCCGATTCTCGAAAAGATGCGTCGTATCCGGAAATGATGCCGATGGGCACCGCCGCACGCCGTGCCTTGTCCGTTGCGATTCTGCTGTCGGCGATCTCTGCGGGTAGGCCATGCTTCGCCGCGGGTACGGAAGAAGGGCCAATCCCGTTCAACAAGATCGCGCAGAACGCCGGCGAGAGCCTGGTGGTGGAAGGCATCGGTGCGTTCCCGCTGGGACGCATTCCGGTCGCGGGCTACAAGGTCGTCGATTTCGTCCGCCTGGTCGGCGAAGCCGCGGTCGAGAAAGAAGCGCTGGCGCAGCGCGCGGAAATCGTGCTGATGAATGCCGATGCGGCCAGGTTGAAACGGCTGGTGACCGCCCGCGAAGGCAATGGCGCGCAGGCGGAGGCGGTGAAACAGCGCCTCCGCGCGCATATCGACAACCTCGAATCGGGAGATCCCGGTCGGATCAACCATCTGTTGAACGTCACGGCAAGGCATTTCGATTACGCGGTGCGCCGGGCCGGCGTGCAATGGGCGGTGAAGCAGGGGTTCAAGCGGATGCTGAAGTCGGATCCGTTCCTGCGCTTCTGGCGCCAGGCGATGCCGCTGGGACGCGAAACCGCATCCGTCATCGGCAACCGCAGCCTGCTGCGACCGTGGATGCAGGCGGCGGGCTGGCGCAGGTTCGGCGCGCGCGCCGATGCGGTGGAGCGTTTCGTCGACCGCACGACGGATGCGTATCTCGATGCGCTGATCGCCAATATCATGCGCGAAGAAATCGTCAAAATCGCTCATGGCGCCCTGGAGCACATGTACGACGCGGTGCTGGCGGATCACCCGTCGAAGCCGGTGCTGCGTCATCGCGTGCGGCGCGCGATCGCCACCCGTCCGGAGCTGTACGTGCCGATGTCGGCGATGGCTGCATTCGTTCCCCTGACTGCCGTGCCGCTGCCAGCAGCCCCGGTTGCCGTCATGCCGGTGGCCATCGCGCCGCGCTTCGCCGATCCTGTCGCGCAGATCATCGGCAACGAGGCGCGTTATCTGCAGGCGAACGATTGGGCGGTGGACAGCAGCGGAGGCACCTATCGCCCGCCGCCGCAGGCATCGCCCGAACCGGAGCCTCAGGCCGGACCTGAGCCCGAACCGGAAGCGCGATCCGCCCGCGAGCAGGAATTGCACGAGGAATTGATGTGCGTGGGTGCCGGTAACAAGCCCGGCTGCGAGCGCTGGAACATCAGCAGCGATCCGAAGGTCGAGGGCAATTGGGACGGGCGCCGCGAGGGTACGGTGTATGACCCGTAACGCCGCGGGCTCCGGCAAACGGCGCTGGTGGCGCTATGCCGCTGCGGCGATTGTCCTGGTGTGTGCCGTGTGGGCGGCAGAATGGATCGTGCAGGTCGTGCGGTTGCGCAACGAAACGGCCTTGAACCATCTGACCGGGCTGCGCAGCGAAGTGTTGCTCGATCCCGGGACATTGCGTGCGCTGTCGCCGCTGGATCGCGATTTCGATATCGCTGGCGACGGCTCGCTGTTGTTCGCCCGCGACGGATGGCTGCATGAAGTGATGCCCGATACCGCTGCGGCGGTCGCGTTGCCGTTGCCGGCGAAGCTGCAGAGCTTCGCTTTCGACCGCGGCGGTCCGTTGCTCACGGTCGCCGATGGATTTCTCGGCAGGATCGACGCGCAGGGACAGGTCGTCTCCGGGGTGCCTTTGCCGGAAGGCGATGCACGGCTGTCGCCGTCGCTGCGTCCGGGTGCGACCTATCTGATCGCGGCTTACCGCAAGGGTTCGCGGCTTTACCGTTTTCTCGAAGACGGCAGCTTCCAGATACTGCTCGAATCCGATCGCACCCTGGTGGCCGCCGCCGACGACCGCGACAACATCTATGCGGCGACCGGAAGCATGATCGTGCGGCTCGCCGATCCGAAGCCCGTCGTGATCTTCAAGGCGCCGGACGACGCGGCCTGGGGGGCGATCCGTTCGCTCGCCGCGGGCGACGACGGTCTGCTGCTGTTTTCGAGCGACGACAAGATCTTCGCGCTGCGCGACGGCGTTGCGCTATCGATCGTCAATGACAGCGGCGGTGTCCTGCGCGTGCGCGACGGCCGCGCGTACGTGCTCGATGCGCGCAGGCATCTGCTGTATTCGCTGACACCGGTCTCGATGGCGATGTTTCGGGGGGAACGATGAAACTCGGAAAATGGTTGCCGTGGGGGCTGGTCGCGGTGCTCGCTGCGGTATTGCTGTATCAACGCTATGGCCCGCGCGAATTGGGCCAGGCGATGGCCAAGGGCGATGTGCAGGCGCAGGTTGTAATGGTCGGGGGCGCGCGCGCCGGCGAAGGTGGCGGTAGCGACGACGGCATTCATGACGATGGCATGCGCGTCGCGCTGAGTTTGATCCGTAGCGAAGGTCAGGTTGGACGCGTTTCGTTGACCTGGCCCGCCGGCAGTATCGTCCACAGCGGCAATCCCGGCGAACAGCGGCTGTTGACCGCGCGAGCGGTGGCGGTAGTGCTGGATGATGCGACGCCGACGGCTACGGTCGAAGTCGAGGTGTATTGCCTCGATCAGTTCGCATTGACCCCGACACTGAGTTCGCCCCTCTCGTTGCCAAGCGACGACGGCACCGATAGCGAAGAAACCGAGCCGGTGCGCAAACTCGCGCAATGTCTCGAAAACGGCAGCGCCAGCTACGCCGCGCGACAGTTCGCGATCTGGATGTCGGCCGGGAAGTTCGTCGAGCAGGAGCGCACGGTCGTGCGCGAACGCCTGGCCGAAACCTACCGGTCCACGCTCCGCACCCAGGCCGAAGGCAAACTGCAGGCCTTGGCCGAAACGTTGCGAGAACAGATGCCGTATCTGTCGTCCGCGCAGCTCGACGCCGCGGTCGAGCGTTACCGGCGGGGGCGGTACGAGCAGGAGATCGAACAGACGGCGTTGCAACAGGCCGACCGCGACCTGCAGGCCTTCGACGGCGAAGCGCGCTCGGCGCTGGCGCAGTGTCGCGACGGTCTCGATACCCAGCCGTTCTATGCGGGTGGATCGGCGCCGATGTAGGGCGGGCCCTGGCCCGCCGTAACGACACGCCGCGCGATCATGCGATTGCTTCTGTCGATGCCGGTGCGATGTGACGAGTCGCAATGGCGGGCCATCGCCCGCCCTACGCAGGTCTCTCGGTGTCGCCGGTTTATGCAGGCAAGCCCAGATCATCCAGCATCGCGCGCAGGAAGCGCGCCGCTTCGCCGCCCGTGCAGACGCGGTGATCGAAGGTCAGCGACAGCGGGATCACCTTGTGCGATTCGAAGCCGCCGAGCACCGGGGTGATCTGGTGGCGGGCGCGGCCGGCGGCGACGATGGCGACGCACGGCGGCACCACCACCGGGGTGGCGTAACGGCCGGCGAACATGCCGAAGTTCGACAGCGAAATGGTGTAGCCGCTGAGTTCGCTGGACGGAATGCTGCGGTCCTCGACCTGCGTGCGCAGGCGGGTGATCGCTTCGCGCACGCCGCGCGCGTCGAGCACGTCGGCGTTGCGCAGCGCAGGCACGAACAGGCCGTCGTCGGTGTCCACCGCGATGCCGATGTCGACGTGCGGATGCAGGGTGCGGGTGAGGTTGTCGCCGTCGAACCAGGCGTTGAGCGCCGGTACGGCTTTCGCCGCGACGCAGATCGCGCGCACCAGGCGCACGGTCATGTCGTTGCCGTGCGCCCAGGCGTGGATGTCGGCGTCGTCGGTGAGCGTGGTCGGCACCACTTTCGTGTGCGCATCGGCCATCACCCGCGCCATGTTGCGGCGCACGCCCTTGAGCTGCTCCGGCTGACCGCTGGCGGACACGCCCGGCGGCTGCGTGCGCATCGGTTTGCCGGTGGCGGACAACTGCGTGCGTTGGCCTGCGTCGGTTGTGGGAGCGGCGGAAGCCGCGACGGGGCCTGCGGCGGCGCCCGAAGTCGCGGCTCCCGCCGCTCCCACAGCAGCAGTGCCGGGCTTCGCCGAACCATCGGCCGCCGCGCGCTTCACATCGTCCATCGTCGCCACGCCGTCGGCGCCGCTGGGACGCACGCGCGACAGGTCGACGCCGAGCTTGCGCGCCATCGCACGCACCGCTGGCATCGCCTTCACGCCGCCGACCGCGATCGCGGCCTCGCTGCGCACCGCATCGGAACTCTGCATCGCACCGACCACGGTGCCGGCGTCGTCGCGTTTCGCTTCAGCCGCTGGCTGCGGCTGTACGCTCCCTCCTCCGCTGGCGGGGGAGGGTTGGGGTGGGGGTGCCGCCGCAGGCGGCGGCGCATGGTGATGCCCCGTGTCCTGTCCTTCCGCACGCTGCGGCATCGACGGGTCGACCTCGAATTCCGCGAGCATCGTTCCGGTCACGACCACGTCGCCATCGCCGCCCGCGAGCTTCAGCACCTTGCCCGATACCGGCGACGGCACTTCCACCACCGCTTTCGCGGTTTCCATCGACACCAGCGGTGCATCGAGTTTGATGATGTCGCCCGGCTTCACGAACCATTCGACGATGGTCGCGTCCGGCAGGCCTTCGCCGAGGTCGGGGAGGATGAAGGTCTTGGTCTGGCTCATGGGGATTCCTTTGGTTCTGTTGCCGATGCCGTCGAAGGATCACGCCGACGGTCGGGTGGAAAGTCGAAGCGCTTGCGCGATGTAGTCTTTCAGGTGTTTCGATTCGATATCGGCGGATGTCTGCAGTTTGATGTGGCGACGGAATTTGCCGTTGCCTTCGAGCGTGCCGTGCGTGTTCTCCAGCTCAGCGCCCCGGCCGAACTCCATCGTGACGTGAGCGGAATAGGCGAAGACACCGCAGAACTGCCCGGGGGCCGAAAACAGGATGCCGCCGTACATCACGCGCTCGGATACCTTCGGCGCCACTGAGCGAACCACGCCCCGCACGGCCTGCACGAGCGCATGCAGATCGGTGTGGGTGAGCTGCAGGTCGTGCAGTAGTTGTTCGACTTTCTGATCGCTCATGTGTGCTCCAGATGTTCCGTCGGCACCCAACCGCAGCGCCCGTCCGCATGCTCGCACCACCACCAGCCGCCGAGTTCATGCAGCGGCGCCGTTACATCGCCGGCATCCACATCCAGTTCCTGCGCGGAGTAATCGCGCAATGCTTCGGCGCAGTTGTCGCCGAGCGGCTTCAACCAGTCGAACGGCGCCCAGCCGGCATTGCCGTCGGCGGTCGTGGTCCAGATGAAGGCCGGCCATTCGGTGTCGCGTTCGCCGAGGGTCACGCGTTCGCCCTGCGCGAACTTGATCGGGTTCGCGTATTGGGTTCTGTAGTCGCGGATGATGCGGGCTTGCATCAGGTGGCGCTGTTGGCGAGTGGTGCGCGAAGAGCAAATCCCCCCGTCATCGCTGCGCGATGCCGATTCCGGCCGTCGCGCACAGCGCTCCGGCGTTCATCGGCGCGCGAGGCAGTGCCTCGCAAACGCGCCTCTTTACCCCCTTTTTCAAAGTGGGTAAAGAGCCCGGCGCCTTTTCGATCCCCAGCGGGAGTAGAGGTTCCAGCGCCTTTCCAATTTCCATTTTCAACGGAGGCAAAAAGGGCAGCGTGTTTCCAGCCCCCTTTGGAAAAGGGGGCGATCGCCTGCGCAGCAGGCGATGGGGGATTTGCTCTTGCGCCAATCGCCCGCATCGTCCAGCTCAGCTCGCCGCCAGGGTCCGCTTCGCCGCGGCGACGATCTTCTCGACGCTGGGCAGGTACTTCATTTCCAGGCGGAACAGCGGGATGTGGGTGTCGTAGCCGGTGACGCGCTCGACCGGCGCCACTAGATCGTACATCGACTCCTCGGCGAGCCGCGCGGCGATCTCGGCGCCGAAGCCGGCGGTCTTCGGCGCTTCGTGGACGATCACGCAGCGGCCGGTCTTGCACACCGATTCGGCGATGGTCGGGAAATCCAGCGGCTTGAGCGTGGCGACATCGATGACTTCGGCGCTGATGCCGTCTTTCGCCAGCGCATCGGCGGCCTCCAGGCATTCCTTCACCTGCGCGCCCCAGGTCACCAGGGTCACGTCGCTGCCGTCGCGCAGCACGTAGCACACATCCAGCGGCAGCGCTTCGCCATCGTCCGGCACCAGTTCCTTGTACTGGCGATAGATGCGCTTGGGTTCCATGTAGATGACCGGATCATCGTCGCGGATCGCGGCCAGCAGCAGGCCGTAGGCGCGCTGCGGCGAAGACGGCATCACCACGCGCAATCCCGGCACGTTGGTGAACATCGATTCATTGGCTTCGCTGTGATGCTCTGGCGCGCGGATGCCGCCGCCCCACGGCACGCGCAGCACCATCGGGCAGGTGAGGCGGCCGCGGGTGCGATACCGCATGCGCACGGCGTGACAGACGATGTGATCGATCATCGGATACACGAAGCCGTCGAACTGCGCTTCGGCCACCGGGCGCATGCCCTGCGCGGCCATGCCGACGGTGAGGCCGGCGATCGTGGTTTCGTCCAGCGGCGTGTCGAGCACGCGCTCCGGGCCGAAGATCTGCTGCAGGCCCGCGGTGGCGCGGAACACGCCACCGTTCACGCCCACGTCTTCGCCGAGCACGAGCACGCGCTCGTCGGCGCGCATGGCGTAGGCCAGCGCCTGGGTGATGGCTTCGATCAAAGTAATGGGTGCGCCGTCAGCCATGCTTGCGGCCCTCCGCGGCAATGGCTTCGGCGCGCTGCGCCTGGATATCCGGCGGCAACTCGGCGTAGAGGAAATCGAACATCGCGCTGACGGGCTGCACGGGGGTTTCCAGATAGGCGTTGATTTCGATGTCGACGAGCCTTCCGCATTCGTCGGCCCAGGCGCTTTCCTGCGCGTCGTCCCAGAGGCCGGCGGCAGTGAGGTAGGTGCGCAGCCGCGTGACCGGCTCGCGCGACCATGCGGCTTTCACTTCTTCTTCGCCGCGGTAGCGGCGTGCGTCGTCGGCGGTGGTGTGGTCGTGCAGGCGATAGGTCATGAATTCGATGACGCTGCCGCCGCCGCCGCTGCGCGCGCGGTCGAGCGCGCGACGCATGCCTTCCATCACCGCGATGATGTCGTTGCCGTCCACCTGCAGGCAGTGCAGGCCACCGGCGATGCCTTTCTGCGCCAGCGTCGGCGCGCCGGTCTGCGCAGCGCGAGGTACGGAAATCGCCCAGCCGTTGTTGATGATGCACTGGACGAAGGGCAGGGTGTAGGCGCCGGCGGAGTTGATCGCGGCGTAGGTATCGGTCTTCGAGCTGCCGCCGTCGCCGCAGGTGGCCACGGCCACGCGCGGTTCCTTGCGCAGTTTGAACGCGAGCGCGGCGCCGGCCGCATGCAGGCATTGCGTCGAGATCGGCACGCACCAGGAAAAGTCGTGTTTGGGCACGGCGAAATCGTTGCCGCGTTCGTCGCCGCCCCAATAGAGCAGCACTTCGCGTGGGCGCACGCCGCGCATGAACTGCGCGCCGTATTCGCGATAGCTGGGTGCGAATACGTCCTCGGGCCGCATCGAAGCGCCGATGCCGATATGGGTGGCTTCGTGGCCGAGACACGCGGCGTAGGTGCCGAGCTTGCCGGTACGCTGCAGCGCGATGGCCTTGCTGTCGAAGGTGCGCACGAACAGCATCTGCTTGAACAGCGGCAACAGTGCGGCGGGATCGGCGAAGGCGGCGGGCGGCTCGGCGACGAGCGTGCCGTCCGGGCCGAGGTACTGCAGATATTCGATTTCGAAACGTGCTGCGACGGTCATCGTGTGGGGGTCTCGTGCGTCGGTTGCGCGCATGATACCTGCTCCGCCGAAAGCGTTCGTTGCGCAGCGCGTCATGACGAATCGCATGCGGGCGCGTATGGCGTGCAAGCTGTTGTCCGTGCAAAGCATCCGCACAAAAAAAGAAGCGCGGCCGGAGCCGCGCTTCTGGGTGTCGCTAAGGGCGTCGGCAGTCAGCTTCGGCCATCAGCCGCCGGCGCCCGATCCACCGGGGATGGTTGCAGGCGCGCTGGTGACCTGGAGCGTGCGTCCCGCGCTGTTGTTGACCGACAGCGGATCGCTGGTGCTGGTGGCGCCGACGGTCGCGCTGAACGTGAGCGTGGGCTGACCTTGCACGTTCGGCGCGGTGACGTCCAGCGTGAAGTTGACGCGGGCGCCGCTGGCGAAACTGCCGGCGGCGGTGCAGACGATGTTGAAATTGCCGTTGGGCAGCGAACCGCGCACGCAGGTCCATCCGCTCGGCGGAGCTACCGACGCGCGGTTGAGCGCGACGTTGCCGGTGAAGGTCACCGTCGGCTGTGAGGTCGCATTCGGGCCGTTGCTGCGGACCTGGGCCACCACTGTCGCGATGCCGCCGGCGGGGATGCTATCGACCGGACCACCGATCAGACGCACGCCGAGGTCGGCGTTGGGCAATGCGCCGGCCTGGACGGCCACGCTCGCGGCGGCGCTGTTGTCGCTGTTGCTGCGGTCGCGGCTTTGCGAAGCCACGGCGGCCGCCATCTGCAGCGTGCTGGCGGTCGGCAGCGTCGGCGCGGTCACGGCTGCGCTGAAGGCCGCCTGGCCGCCGTCTTCCAGCGACGTCGAGGTGCAGGTCACGGTGGTGGTGCCGCCGGCCTGTACCGGTGCGGCGCAGGTCCATTCGGCCGGCGCGGTGACCGTCACTGCGACCAGCGCATCGAACACCAGCGCCACGCTGGGGAATGCGGCCTTGTTCGGGCCGGCATTGCTGACGTTGGCGGTGAAGGTGGCGATGCCGCCGGCCGCGACCGTGGCCGGTGTGGCCGCGGCGGTGATCGACAGATCGGCGGTGCGGAAATCCGCCACGCTGATCGCCAGGCGTACCGGGTCGTGATCGGACACGCGGATCGCGTTGCCGGCGACGCCGTAGTTGTGAACGCCGAAGTCGGCGTTGATGCGGGCGTGGTCGACGATCAGGTCGGCCGCGTCCAGTACCAGTGCTTCGTTGACGATCACATGGTCGAGCGTCTGCGCGCTGCCTGCGAACACGTACGAGTAACGCTCGGCCGGATCGACGATCAGTTGCGAGCCGTCGATCAGCGGCGCGGTGATCGGGCTGGCGGCGTAGGTCAACACAACGGGCTCAGCCGCTTCGTCGCCGCGGAGGATGCCCATCACGTCGGCATAGCCGTCGCTGAACTCGAAGGCGTTGAAGTCGCCGAGCAGCACGATGCGCTCGTCCGGATCGGCCTGCTGACGCGATTCGACCAGGTTGGCCAGGAACACCGCCTGCTGGGCGCGCTTGGTGCGAACGCGCTCGCTTTCGGTGGCCCAGCCGCTGCTGCCGGCGGACGTGTCGTCGATGCCATTGAGCGAGCGCAGGTGGTTGACGATGGCCGTGACCGGGAAGGACGCGCCGTTGTCCTGATGGACGACCGCGCGCAGCATCAGCGGCGGGCGGTCGTTGAGCAGGCTGGTGGAGGCGTCCGGGTTGGTGAACAGGGTGGCCTTGCCGAACTGGACGACTTCGACCACGTCGACGCGGTTGACGGCGCCCAGGCTGCGGTTGCTGACCAGGAAGCCGACGTTGATGCCGCCGACGTCGTTGCCCTGCACCAGATACGGCACGTAGGCCGGGGCGCTGGCGCAGGTGGCGTTGATACGGTCGGCAAGCAGGCCCAACACGCGCAGGTTCTCGACTTCGACCACGCCGAGGATGTCCGGCGCCTTCATGAAATCGCAGATCGCCAGCGAGGTCTTGGTCAGGCGCTTGTCGAGGGCGGCGGCGGTCAGGGTCGGTGCGCCGTTGCTGTCGTTCACTTCGTCGAAGAAGCGCAGCAGGTTGAAGCCGCCGATGGTGACGTCTTCGTAACGCGCGGTGTCCACGGGCGTCGGCGTCTTGCCGCCGGCGACGGTGGGCGGCGTGGCGGCGTCGGGCAGGAGCGCCCAGGTGCCGGAGAAGTAATCGAGCACGCCGACCATGTTGGTGATTTCAGCGTCGGCATCGAGCGCGATGGCGGTCGCGCCGACCTGACCACGGCTGCGCACCATCAGGCGTTCCTGATTGGTGTCGAAGCGCGGCGGGGTCTTGCCGCCCGGGATCGGGAACGCGTCGAGGATGCCGATACCGGTTTCGCGGAACGGGCGCTCCACATCCGACAGCACCACATGGAAGACGCCGGTGGTGGTGGACGTGGCGGCGGCTTCGCTGATGTTGCCGTCGGAGCCGGCGATCACGCGGCTGCGGGCGGCGCTGACGCGCATGCCTTCGAACTTTTCGGCAGTACCCGGCAACGCGGTGGGGCCGAAGTCGGCGCTGTTCAGTGCGATCGGGGCCGGCAGGGCGACGCCGGTGGCGACGACCTGGATCGACGTGACCGAAACGAGTTCGGTGATCGACAACTGGTTGAGGTTGGTCGTCGGCGTGAACTCGGTGACCGTACCGGTGACGCGGATGCGGTTGCCCACGGCCGCGGTGGCCGGCGGCGCGGTCGAGGTGAAGACGAAGATGCCTTCGGACGTGGCCGGGTTGGCGTCGGCCTCGGCATCGGCGGTCTGCAGGAAGAAGCCGTTGTTGAACTTCTGCGCAGTGACGATGCCTTCGGTGGTGACGATGCTGCCGTTCAGCGGCGACACCAGGCCGGAGCCCTGGATCTGCGCGATCGGGGTGAGGGTGACTTCGTCGTTCTGGATGGTGCCCAGACCCTGACCGTCCGAGACCACCGCACCGGAGACGCCGGTGATGTTGACGAAGAAGGTTTCGTTCGGCTCAGCCACTGTGTCGCCGTTGATGGTGATGGCGACGGTGGTGGACGTGGCACCCGCCGGAATCGTGGCGGTGCCGGTGGCGGCCACGTAGTCGCTGCCCGCGGTCGCGGTGCCGTCGGCGGTGGCGTACTGGATGGTCACGCCGCCCGCGCCGGCCGGCGCGCTCAGGCCGAAGCCGAAGTTCATGACGCTGGTGCCGCTGTCGCCCTCGAACGCGCTGACGTCGCTGACCGAGACCAGCGGCAGGCCGACGCCGCCGACGGTAAGCGTGAAGTCATCGATCGACAGGCCGTCATCGGCGCTGGTGCCGTCGGCGTCGTTCCAGCGGAGGCAGAAGGTCGCACCGCTGGCGATGTTCAGGCCGTTGATGGTCGCGGCGAGCGTGGTGCGGTTGCCGACGGCGTTGCCGTCCTTCGCGCCGACCGTGGCCGTGTTCGGCGTGACGAAGTCCAGCGCGTTCACATCGACCCAGGTGCCGGTGGTCAGCGAGGTCGCGTCGAGGCTGTACTGGAAGTCGAGCTGGTCGGCGCGGGCTGCGGTGCCCAGGCGCCATTCTTCGCCGGTGTAGCCGACGTCGAAGTTGAGGAGGCTGGCGCCGGTCGCATTGCTGAAGCACGCGCCGTAGGAGGCGATCAGCGTGCCGCTGCGCACGCTGCCCAGCGCGCGCTCGGTGCTGCCGGCCGCACCGTAGCTGTAAGAATCGCCAGTGTTGCTTGCGCCGGTATCGACGGCATATTGTTCATTGTCGCGGGCGCCGCCGCCGGTTTCGTTCAGCAGCCAGCCCGTGGGCAAGGTGCTGTTGGTGGTGCTGCCGGCAGTATTCGACAGCGTGTCGAAATCCTGGCTGTAGGTGCCCCCGGACACCGGAATGGTCTGGGCCAGCGCGGGTGCGCCGATGCTGCAGAGCAGCACGAGCGGCAACGCGCGGCGGAAAGTATTGGACATGAGATCGGCCGCGCGTACGCGGCCCATGAATCGAAGCATGGTGTTCCCCCAATCGAATGAGCTGCCGCAAGTTGTGCGGACTCTTGATTCTGACGGAAATCGTGGCGGCCGTGGGTTTCAATCCGATGACTGGCCTGCCCGGCGAGGGCGTGGGGGTGGGTCTGTCGGAGGCTTTCCATACGGTCATGCGTTACTCTGTATGGATGAGCATCGACCACAACGAACGCCCGCTCGAAGCGGGCATCCACACCGACCTGTCCGGCCGCATGACCTACAGCGGCTACCTGCATCTGGACCGCCTGCTGAGCGCCCAGCAACCACTGTCCGACCCGCCGCACCACGACGAAATGCTGTTCGTGATCCAGCACCAGGTCGCCGAACTGTGGATGAAGCTGCTGTGCCACGAACTGACCGCGGCCGTGGATCACCTGCGCAACGACCGGGTGTGGCAGTTCGGCAAGGTCGCGGCGCGCTGCAAGCGCGTGCAGGAACAGCTCACCTCGATGTGGTCGGTGCTGGAGACGCTGACGCCGTCGGAATACATGGAATTCCGCGACGTGCTGGGGCCGTCGTCGGGCTTCCAGTCGCTGCAGTACCGCACCATCGAATTCCTGATGGGCAACAAGAACGCGGCGATGCTGCGGGTGTTCGAGTACGACCCGTCCGCGCAGGCGGGGCTGCGCGCGGTGCTGGAAGCGCCGAGCATTTACGACGAATTCCTGCGCTATCTCGCGCGCTGGGGGCATCCGGTACCGGCGCAGCATCTCGAACGCGACTGGACGCGCGCGCACGTCCACGATCCCGAACTCGTTCCTGTGCTCGAACGCATTTACGAGGACACCGGCAGCTACTGGCGCGAGTACGCCTTATGCGAGGATCTGGTCGATCTCGAAAACCAGTTCCAGATCTGGCGCTTCCGTCATCTGCGCACGGTGATGCGGGTGATCGGCTTCAAACGCGGCACCGGCGGCTCCAGCGGCGCCGGTTTCCTGCGCCAGGCGCTGGATCTGACCTTCTTCCCGGAACTGTTCGACGTGCGTTCGGTGGTCGGCCCGGCGCGCTGACCGCGGACGGCCCGCACGTTTTGCGTCGTTTGCCGGCCCGACGGCCGGTGTGGTGGGCGACGGCGGCTGCGGCATGCTGTTCCCGGCGTGGCGCTGAAGCGCAAAGAATGCTGCGTCGCAACAATACGCTGGCGGTTTGACGCGTGCGCTCCGGGTCGGTCATTCTCCGGCGGCCCCGCCACCTGCGCGGGTTCGCCATTTCGCACGCAATTAGACAGAGGGGACCCGCATGAGCGGAGCGACGGATACATCCGGCCCAACGGCCATTCCAGAATTCAGCCAGATCATGGGGCATCCGAAGCCGCTGTGGATGCTGTTCATGACCGAGTTCTGGGAGCGCTTCGCGTTCTACGGGATCCGCTGGGCGCTGGTGCTCTATATCGTCGCGCAGTTCCACGGCGGCGACGGCAGCGGCCAGGCGCCGGCCAACCAGACCTACGGCGCGTATCTGGCCCTCGTCTATGCCGGTGCGATCTTCGGCGGCTACGTGGCCGACAAGGTGCTGGGCTACCAGCGTTCGATCCTGCTCGGCGCGATCATCATGGCGGCCGGCCTGTTCATGATCGCGATGCCCAACCCCGAGGTCTTCAAGCTCGGCCTGGCGACGATCATCGCCGGCAACGGCCTGTTCAAGCCGAACATCTCGACGATGGTGGGCAAGCTGTACGCGCCGACCGACGGCCGCCGCGATTCGGGCTTCACCATCTTCTACATGGGCATCAACCTCGGCGCGATGGTCGCGCCGATCCTCACCGGCTGGCTGGCGAGCAAGGTCTTCGGCACCGACGAGTTCCCCGCCTACAAGGTGGTGTTCATCACCGCCGGCATCGGCATGCTGATCTCGCTGGTGTGGTTCTGGTTCGGCCGCGCGCAGTTGCAGAACATCGGCCGGGCGATCGACGCCGACGGCGGCGGCAAGCGCAAGGTGCTGTACGTGCTGATCGGCGCGCTGCTGGCGATCCCGCTGATCTACTTCCTGCTGTCGATCTCGGCGACCTCGCTGCAGTGGTACGTCCTGTTCCCGATGTTCGCGCTGCTGTGCCTGATGATCATGATCGAGGGCATCAAGGACGGCGCCGTGGCGCGCGACCGCGCAATCGCCATGCTCATCATCTTCGCGTTCAACATCCTGTTCTGGATGTTCTTCGAGCAGGCCGGCAGTTCGTTCACCTTCCTCGCCGACGAGATCGTCCACAAGGAAGTGTTCGGCTTCGCCTGGCCGGTGGCATGGTTCCAGTCGGTGAATTCGCTGGCCATCATCGTCTTCGCGCCGATCTTGGCGTGGCTGTGGGTACGGCTGGGCAACAACAACCCGTCGATCCCGCGCAAGTTCGGTCTGGGCATCATCTTCAACGGCCTGGCGTTCCTGCTGCTGATGTACGCGCTCACGAGCCTGCTGTTCACTGTGACCGAAGGCGGCGTCACGAAGGAGATGATTCCCTTCTGGACCTTGTTCATGGTCTACGTCATCCAGTCGATCGGCGAGCTGTGCCTGTCGCCGATCGGCCTGTCGATGGTGACCAAGCTGGCGCCGCTTCGGCTGGTCGGCTTCGGCATGGGCGGCTGGTTCCTGTCGACCGGCATCGGCAACAACCTGTCCGGCATTTTCGCCAGCGAAGTCAGCGGCGAGACGGGCATGACCATCGCCTCGGCGCTGTCGGGCTACACCTTCGGGTTCTGGGTGCTGCTGATCGCCGGCGGCTTGCTGTTCGTGATCGCACCGCTGATCCAGAAACTCATGCACGGCGTGAAATAAACGGTAAGAAATAACCGCTGCACACCGATGCGAGCGCAGGCCCCGGGCTGTCCGGGGCCTTGTCGAGGCATCCACTCGATGGGGGTCGAGCATGCGTACGTCAGTCAAACCACCGCTGTGGTTCTGGGTCGTGTCCGCGGCGATGCTGCTGTGGAACGGGTTGGGCGCGATGGTGTACGTAGTCGATGCGACGATCACCGTCGACGCGCTGAAAGCTTTGCCGGAGGCCGAGCGTGCGCTGCGCGAATCGCGTCCGGCCTGGGCCACCGCGGCGTTCGCGGTCGCGGTGTTCGGGGGCGTGATCGGCTGTCTGTTGTTGCTGGTGCGCAGCCGCTGGGCATCGCCGGTGCTGGTGTTGTCGCTGCTGGGTGTGGTGGTGCAGATGACGCAGGCCTTTCTGGTCGCTGACAGCTTCGAGGTCTACGGACCGGGTGGGCTTGTCATGCCGATGATGGTGCTGACGCTTTCGCTGTTTCTGGTGTGGTTCGCGCGGCGCGCGCGCGGGTGGTTGCGCTAGAAGCGCCCTGTTCAACTTCATGGAGAACTCACATGTCACCCATAAAAAAGCTTGCCTTCGCTTCCCTGCTCTTATTGTCATCCAGCCTGCAGGCCGCACTAGCTGCCCATAACGATCCTAAAGACGTGGCGGAAATTCGTGAGGTTGTGGAAGCGTTCCGCACATCGATCATCAAGAAAGACAAGGCAACTTTCGTTGGCCTCTTTTACTCCGAAAAACCCGAGCACGTCACTTGGCAGTTTGTAGACGACGATATCCGGGTTGCTCGCTTCAAAGAATTTGCACCCGAAGCACGGAAAGCACTCAGGGTTCCAGATAGCAATTACTTGAACTTTATTGATGGGATCACCAGGGATGGCGCCGAACCGAGCGAGGAACCGTTTCGAGACGTCATCATAGACACGGACGGCGAGATCGCTTCTGTGAACTTCGACTACTCGTTTTTGCTTGATGGCAAAGAAACGAACTGGGGCCGTGAAATGTGGCACTTGGTTCGCACCGAGGAAGGCTGGAAGATCATCTCAGTGATATTTTCGCAAAGAGATCCTGTATCCAAATAGAGGGCTGGGTCTAACGGTTCGGCTTAACTTGGCGTTGGATATCGTGTCGTTACGAACGGACGTTCCTGCGATATCGCTTCAAGCGGCGGCCCCGGCCGCCGTTTTCCTGCCGGTTGTGCGGTTGCTCACACCGCATCCGCAGCGTCGGCCAGATCGTTCAGACCTTTGCCCAGTTTTTCCAACAGTGCATCGAGCTGCCGTTTGTCTTCGTCGTTGAAATGCGCCAGCAGCATGCGTTCGCGCGCCAGCGCCAGCGGCACCACTTCATCGTAGATGCGATAGCCGGCTTCGCTCAGTTCCAGCACCGAACGCCGGCGGTCGTCGCCGTGGGTGTCGCGCTGCACCAGCCCGCGTTCGAGCAGTCGCGCCAGCGCGCGGCTCACCGCCACCTTGTCCATCGCGGTGCGTTCGGCCAGGCCGTTCGCGGACAGCCCGGTATGGCGGCCCAGCACCGCGATCACCCGCCACTCGGTGATGCCGATCCCGAAGCGCCCGGCATAGGTGCTGGCGATGATCTGGCTGATCCGGTTCGACAGCACGCTGAGTCGATAGGGCAGGAAGTGCTCCAGATCCAACTGGGCATGATCCAACTGCGCGTGCGTATCGGGCATAGGGTGGGGCTCGGTGAAGGAAGGGGGCACGTGGCTGGCTTGCAAATAGTTTCAACTGAAACTATATTCTCGGCTCGCTGCCTGGCGCAAGCCGTCAACGCATGTGCAGCGACCCGGCATCATCCAGCCATCCGATCGTCCAGTCATCAGGAAGCACGTCCATGAGCGCACAGCCCACCACCGGCATGCAGGTCACCACGTTCGAGAACCCGATGGGTATCGACGGCTTCGAGTTCGTCGAATTCGCCGCGCCTCCGGGGCAGGCGCAGCAGTTGCACGATTACTTCAGCAGGATGGGCTTCACGATGGTGGCGCGCCACAAGACCCGCGCGATCAGCACCTATCGCCAGGGCGACTGCACCTTCCTGATCAACGAAGACCCCGATTCCTTCGCCGCGGACTTCGCCGCCAAGCATGGCCCCAGCGCCTGCGGTTTCGCGATCCGCGTCAACAAGCTCGCCGAATGGGTGCGGGTGCAGGCGCTGAAGAACGGCGCCACGCCGATCACCAACAAGGAATTGACCAAGGCCGTCGCCGCGCCGGTGATCGAAGGCATCGGCGGCTGCATGCTGTACATCGTCGATCGTTACGACGACAAGGGCACCATCCACGATCCGGACTACGAATGGCTGCCGGGCGCCGAGATGATGCCCAAGGGTCTGGGTCTGACCTTCATCGACCACCTCACCCACAATCTGTATTTCGGCAACATGGACAAGTGGTCGAACTATTACGAGCGCCTGTTCAACTTCCGCGAGATCCGCTATTTCGACATCAAGGGCGCGAAGACCGGCTTGCTGTCGAAAGCGATGACCGCGCCCGACGGCATCGTGCGCATTCCCTTGAACGAATCGTCGGATCCGAAATCGCAGATCAACGAGTACCTGCAGCAGTACAACGGCGAAGGCATCCAGCATATCGCTTGTTTTACCGACGACATCTACACCACGGTCGAAGCGATGCACGCCGCCGGCATCGAGTTCCTGGATACGCCGGAGACGTATTTCGACGTCATCGACCAGCGCGTGCCGGAACACGGTGAGGACGTGGAGCGGCTGCGCAGAAACAAGATCCTGATCGATGCGGACGAGGAGACCAAGCAGCGCAAGCTGCTGCAGATCTTCACCCTGAACGCGATCGGCCCGATCTTCTTCGAGATCATCCAGCGCAAGGGCAACGAAGGTTTCGGCGAAGGCAACTTCAAAGCGCTGTTTGAAAGCATCGAACGCGACCAGATGAAGCGCGGCTTCCTCTGATCTGATTAAGCCCCTCTCCCGTCGGGAGAAGGGCTTTAAAGCATTAAAGGCCAGTGCATGTCGCCCACTCTGAAATCCAACGGCTATCAATCCGGTTTCGGCAACGAGTTCGCCAGCGAGGCGATCGCCGGCACGCTGCCGGTTGGTCGCAATTCGCCGCAGCGGGTCGCGCACGGTCTGTACGCCGAACAGATCAGCGGCACCGCGTTCACAGCGCCGCGTCATGAGAACCGCCGCAGTTGGCTGTATCGCGTCCGTCCGGCGGCGATGCACGGCGGTTTCGTGGCGCATGCGCATCCGGGCTACGACAGTTGCTTCCACAACGATTTCGGCGACGGCCCGGTGACGCCGGATCAGCTGCGCTGGAATCCGCTGCCGCTCCCCGGTGACGATGCTGCGGCGGCGCCGGTCGATTTTATCGACGGCATGTTCACGATGGGCGGCAATGGTTCGCCGGCAGCGATGACGGGCGTGGGCATCCATCTGTACGCGGCCAATCGCGACATGCACGGCCGGTTCTTCTACAACGCCGATGCCGAGATGCTGATCGTGCCGCAGCAGGGGCGGTTGAAGCTGGACACCGAACTGGGCGCGATCGAGATCGAACCGCAGGAGATCGCGGTGATTCCGCGCGGCATCCGGTTTCGGGTGTCGCTGCCGGATGGTCACGCGCGCGGCTACGTGTGCGAGAACTTCGGCGCTTTCCTGCGCCTGCCCGATCTCGGCCCGATCGGCAGCAATGGCTTGGCGAATCCGCGCGATTTCCTCGCCCCGAACGCCGCGTTCGAGGATGTCGAGGGAAACTTCGAATTGATCGCCAAGTTCCAGGGACATCTGTGGCGCGCGGCCATCGGTCATTCGCCGCTGGATGTGGTCGGTTGGCACGGCAACCATGCGCCGTACAAATACGATCTGCGCCGCTTCAACACCATCGGTTCGATCAGCTTCGATCACCCCGATCCGAGCATCTTCCTGGTGCTGTGCTCGCCGAGCGATTCGCCCGGCGTGGGCAATATGGATTTCGTGATCTTCCCGCCGCGCATTCTCGCGGCCCAGGACACGTTCCGTCCGCCGTGGTTCCACCGCAACGTCGCCAGCGAATTCATGGGCCTTGTGCATGGCGCCTACGACGCCAAGGCAGACGGTTTCGCGCCGGGCGGCTGTTCCATCCACAACTGCATGACTGGCCACGGCCCGGACGCGGCGACGTTCGAGAAAGCCTCGAACGCGGATACGTCGAAGCCCGACTACATCCGCGACACCATGGCGTTCATGTTCGAGACCCGCGCGGTGATCCGTCCGACGCAGCAGGCGCTGGACGCCGCGCATCGTCAGCGCGAGTACCAGCAGTGCTGGGCGGGGCTGGAGAAGCGGTTCTCCGCGACTTGATCGATGCGGACGCAGCAAACAGGCTGTTTCGACAGTCTCAAGCCGCGTTGGTGATCGCCAGGACCGGTTTTCCGGTGATTTCCGATTCCAGCGCACGCAGCGCGGGCAGGAATTCCTCGGGCATGGTTTCGTCGAGCCGCGCGATCACGCGGCTCGCATAGCCGGGTGCGACCAGGGTGAGCATCTGGCGCACGCCGTCGAGCAGGGCGACCGCGGTCGCGACTTCGCCATCGGCGCACTGGATTTCGGCGCGGCATTCCGCCATGCGCAGATCTCGCTGCAACTGCAGCAGGTCCATCACGTACATCTTCGATACCGCCAGCGAGCGTCGCGTTGCCGGTGCTGCGTTTCGCGGCTGCGGCTGGGACTGCGGCTGTTGCGGCGGTGCGGGCGCGCGCGTCGCCGCGACGACGCTGACGGCCGCGGTGGCCATGCCCTCACCGGCATCGTCCTGCCGCGCTTTCGCGGTCACGCTGCGCCAGAGTTGACCAAGCGCCGCGACTGCCTGTGGACGCTGCGGTGCGGATTCGGTCGTCGACAGATAGCCGGTGCGAATCAATCCATCGATTTCCGGCAGGATCTCGCTGCCGAGCATCGTCATGATGTCCTCGATGCTGCGCATACCGTCGGTCAGGATCAGAATCCGGCGCTGTGGAAGACTCAGCCCGGCGTTCTTCTCAGTGGCCAGCGCGGCGCGGGCCTGGTCGGTTTTGTGGAGACGCATGATGGGCTCAGGAGAGCAGGATGCGCGCAGGGTAGAGATGGGTGATGAAAGCCCGATGACATCCTGCGAAGTATGGTCGGCGCTCCGGTCGGCGCTGATGCGACGACAGCCTGCGCATGTTCTGCAAATGCGATCTTCGTGGTTCAACGACATCGATCGGTCGCGTTCGTGCTGAATACCCGCTGTGTCGTGCATTCGTCCGCTCGCATCGAGAGCGGTCGCGTTAAGAGCTGCGCTTCGTTACCCTGTGACGAACCTTCCGCTGGAGCATCCGCATGCGTACGTCGATCCTGATCCCAACGTTGATCGCTGCTGTCGTCCTCGCCGGATGCGGCGAACGTACGCCGCCGACGCCCGTGGCGCCCGAACCCGCTACGCCTGCGAAGACCGAAGCATCCATGCCGCGTCCCCCGGTCAGCGAGCCCGCACCCGCTGCCGATGTCGGCATGTTGCCGGCAGCGGACACCATCACCTTCGCCGGTTTCGGGCCAGCGGCCTTCGGTTCGGACGAGGAAAGCGTGCGCATGGCCTGGGGCAAGGACATGGAAGGCGCGCCCTCCGAAGCAGGCGGCTGCTACGTACTGGTGCCGGCGCCGCGCGGCGAGCCGCCGTTCCGTTTCGGTTTCATGCTGGAGGGCGGCAAATTCTCGCGGATCGATGTGCGCACCGACGCGATCGCCGCACCCGGCGGCGGCAAGGTCGGCATGTCCGCGAATGAGATCGTGCGTCTATATCAGGGCGCGGAGACGACGCCCCATAAATACACGCCAGCTGCGCGCGTAATGCGCGCGAAGGACCCGGCAGGCGGTGCCGCTGCGCTGGTGTTCGAGACCGATGCGAACGGTGTCGTGACCGCATGGCGCATCGGCGTGCCGCCGCAGGTCGATTACGTCGAAAGCTGCGGCTAAGAGCGGATCTATGATCTTTTTGCGAGATGCGTTGCCGACCGAATACGGACTGGGCGCGACGCAAACCGCAGCCGGGCTGGTGGCCCGGCGAGGATTTGCAACAAAGCCCAGTCCGTATTCGGGCGGCAACCCGAAGGGAATGCGTCTGTTTGGGCGACATGCGGCGTTGCGCACCTTGCCAAGCCCGCCAAGGCTTGGGGGCGGCGTGCGCCTTGCCTGCCGCCCAAACAGACGCATTCGCAGTCGTAAAAAGATCATAGACAGGCTCTAAGCGGCGCGTTCGCCCGGTCTGGCATAGAATCGGGCGAACCACTTCGAGGGAGAAGGCGCGATGATCATGGCACTCGGCTGGTGCGTATTGGCCCTGATATTCCTGGCGCTGGGCGGCGATTCGGTGCTGAAGGGCGCGTCCGGGCTGTCGCGGCGCTTCGGCTGGTCGCCGTTCGTCACCGGGCTGCTGCTGGTCGCCTTCGGTACTTCGATCCCGGAACTCGCCGTCAACGCACGCGCGTTCGTCACCGGCAGTCAGAGTCTGGCGCTGGGCAACGCCATCGGCAGCAATATCGTCAACTTCGGCCTCACCCTCGGTCTCGCCGCAATCGTCGCGCCGCTGCTGGTGCGCTGGCGCGCGTTGGCGCCGCTGCTGATCTGTCTGATCGTCGCCACCATCGCATTGATCGCGCTCGGCTACGATGGCGTGTTGACCCGGATCGAAGGCCTGATCTTCGTGCTCGCGTTCGTCGTGGTGGTGGCGGTCGCGGTGCTGCGCAGCCGGCGCGAAACGCCCGAGCTGCAGGACGAGATCGCGGGTTATCTCAAGACCGGCGACGGCCTTGGCCTGAACGTCCTGCGTTTCATCATCGGCGCGGTGTTGCTGTACTTCGGCGCGCAATGGCTGGTGCAGCACGCGCCCATCGTCGGTACCGCCTGGGGCATGACCCCGTTGCTCACCGGTTTGATCATTGTCGCCATCGCGACCGCATTGCCGGAAGCCTTCGCGGCGATGGCCGCGGCGCGGCGCGGGCAGGGCGATATGGTGGTCGGCCATGTCATCGGTTCCAGCCTGTTCAATCTGCTGATCGTGGTCGGTGGCATGGCCGCGCTGCGCGATCTGCCGATTCCTGCTTCGTTCGTCGGCTTCGAGCTGCCGGCGGCGCTGGCCGTATCGCTGCTGCTGTATCCGATGCTGCGCCGCGACCTGCAGATCAGTCGTGCGGAAGGCTGGGTGTTGCTGCTCAGCTTTGTCGCCTGGGTTGTGTTCGAATTGATGCTGTCGCGTTGATGTGTCGTGTTGAATTGGCGTATCCCGTGCCGGTCTTTGCGGCTCGAAGCGTTCGCGGCTTGTAAAGAGAGTGTCGATGAGTAAAAAAGAATCGGTCATCATCCGCGTGCTGCCCGGCCGTGCAGCGCGCGCATTGCAGGATTTCTTCCGTTTGGAAGCCGCCGGCGGCATTCTGCTGATCGGTGCGGCCGTGCTCGCGATGGTCTTCGCCAATTCGCCGCTGTCGCACCTCTACGATCTGTTCCGCGAGTTCCCGCTGCAGGCGCGTGCGGGCGAGTTGAATATCGAGAAGCCGCTGCTGCTCTGGATCAACGACGGTCTGATGGCGATCTTTTTCTTGCTGGTGGCGCTGGAGATCAAGCGCGAAGTATTGAGCGGCCAGCTGTCCAGCCGTGCGCAGTTGATCCAGCCGCTGGTCTGCGCGGCGGCCGGCGTAGCCATCCCGGGGCTGATCTACGTCTGGATCAATGCCGGCGATGCGCAAGCGACGCGCGGCTGGGCGATCCCCACCGCCACCGATATCGCATTCGCGCTCGGCATCCTGTCCTTGCTCGGATCGCGCGTGCCGGTGGCGATGAAGCTGCTGCTGTCGACGATCGCGGTGCTGGACGATCTGATCGCGATCGTGATCATCGCGGTGTTCTATACCAGCGACTTGTCGATGGTCGCATTGGGCGTGGCGGTGGTGACGTTGGGGGGCATGGTCGTGCTCAACCGCATGAAGGTGCGCGCACTCACGCCGTATCTGCTGCTCGGTGCGGTGATGTGGGTTTGCGTGCTGAAGTCGGGCGTGCATGCCACGTTGGCCGGCGTCGCGACCGGTCTGTTGATCCCCCACGTCGACAAAGAGAATCACATCAGCGACGAAGAGGAATACTCGCCGCTGGAATGGCTGGAGCATGCGCTGCACCCGTGGGTCGCCTACGTCATACTGCCGGTGTTCGCGTTCGCCAATGCGGGCCTCGCGCTTGGCGGCATGGCCTTCTCCCATCTGCTGGCGCCAGTGCCGCTGGGCATCGCGCTCGGGCTGGTGGTGGGCAAGCCGATCGGCATCGTCGGTGCGGCACTGCTCGCCCATGTGTCCGGGATCGCGCGCTTCGGCGAGGGCATGAATCTGAAGGCCATGGTCGGCCTGGGGCTGCTGTGCGGTATTGGTTTCACGATGAGCCTGTTCATCGCCTCGCTGGCGTTCAAGGGGCATCCGGAGATGGCCGAAAGCAGCGTGTTGGGCGTGCTGTGCGCGTCGGTGATCGCCGCGATCGCGGGCTATCTCTGGCTGCGTGTCGTCCTGCCGCCGGCGCGCAGCGCGGGAGCGGCCGAATCCTGATCCGTCGTCCATTCGCGCGTTCATTCGTGAGCCTGTTCATGCGCCCTGCAATGCGAGGATTGCGATGAGAACCGCACTCGTCTTCGGCGCCAGCGGGCAATTGGGCATGCCGCTGCTCGACCGCCTGCGCGACGACGGCTGGCGCGTGTATGCGGTGTCGCGTGAGGCGCGCGCGGAGCAGCCCGGACTGGTCTGGCTGCAGGGTGACCTTGCGCACGTCGATGGCCTGCCGACGCAGGTGCAGGCGATCTTCAGCTGCGGTCCGCTGGATCATTTCGCCCAGTGGTACGCGCGTACGTCGATGGCTGCGCCGCGTGTCGTCGCGTTCGGTTCCACCAGTATCGACGTCAAGCGCGGTTCCGCCGATGCCGAGGAGCGCGATCTCGCCGCGCGCCTGCGCGAGGCCGAGCGCGTGCTGTTCGAAACCGCATCGGCGCGCAACGCTGCGGCGACGGTGCTGCGGCCGACATTGATCTACGGTGCGGGCCGCGACCGCAATCTCAACCGGATCGCGCAGGTCGCGCGACGTTTCGGCCGGCTCGTGCTGCCGCGCGACGCGACCGGTCTGCGTCAGCCGGTGCATGTGCAAGATCTCGCTGATGCCGCATTCCGCTGCATCGAAGCGGAGGCGTCGTTCGGGCGCGCGTACGCGCTGCCCGGCGGCGAGACGCTGGCCTATCGCGAGATGGTGGCGCGGGTGCTGGCGGTGCTGGAGCCAGCGCCGAGGCTGCATGAAGTGCCATCGCCGGTGTTCAATGTCGTGCTCGCCGCTGCGCACGCCGCTGGCTTCGCGCTGGATTTCAACGAAGCGGCAGTCGTGCGCATGCGCAGCGACCTGGTCTTCGATCCGGCCGATGCGCTGCGCGATTTCGGCTATTCGCCGCGAGGCTTCAGACCGGCCGCGGCGATGTTTCCACAATCGGATTGAAGCTGTTGCCGGCCGGACCCGCGTAGGAGGGCCTTCAGGCCCGATCTTTTCAGGCTAGGCCTCCGATGCGGCGGCCCCGGCATGACCGTGGTCGTGGGGAAAAAGATCGGGCCTGAAGGCCCTCCTACACATCCGCTTCGATCAGAGCTGAAAATCTTCCGGTTTGGTCTTCACGTTCTGCTGGAACAGCAGTACCGAGAGGAACACTTTGGTGCCATCGACCAGCAGGAACTCGAAACCGATCGGCTTGCCCTCGGAAGAAAACCAGGCCAGCCCCTGTTCCACGCCGCTGCCCCAGGTGTTCGGCTGCAGGCGCGCGCCGGTGATCTTGCTGTCCTTGGGCAGTACCAGATCCTTCGACGCGCTGAAGCGCAGCAGTTCGCCGGCGGAACCGAGCAGCGCGAGCGCGAGCGGGTCGGTGACCTTGCCGGCTTCTTCTTTGCCCGAGATGCCGGTGGCGCGGTCGAGCCAGCGCACGATGCCGCCTTCCGCGACCGCGATGAATTCGTCCTTTGCGCCCGGCCGCAACACCATGCGGAAACGATCGGGGCGCTCGAACAACAGCTTCGCCGGGTAGCGCTTCGGCGCTTCGTACTGGCCGGGCTTACTCGGCGGATCGTACAGATCCACGGAGACATCGAGATAGCCGCTGTAGGAGGTTTTGTCGAGATATTGCAGCTGGGCGGTGGCGGAGCCGGCGTGCGCGGACAACGCGGAGCCCAGGGTCAGCGTCAACGCGAGGGCGATGCAGGAGAGAGAGCGGATCGGGTTCATGGCGATGTCTCGTGGGAAAGGGTGTGGGTGTGGCGAATGCTGCGGAGATCTGGTCGCGAATATTTCAGCGGCACTGCATCCGCACGCGCGTGCGCAACGGCGGGGGCGGCATGTGCGGCCCGGTCGCGGTGCAGCGGGTGCTGGGGTCCATGTTCATCGGTCGTATTTCGACCACGCGCGCGTTTTGGGTGCTTGCCGGTACGCCGGGCATTTCGCTGAGGCATTGGTTCGGCGCGAGCGCCTGCGTGTACGTCGAGCCGTCGGCGCCGCCGGACAACGTCACGATCACATGCGCCGAGTTGAGGTTGCACAGATCGGTCAGTGCCAGGTTCGGCGAGAATTGCGGCAGGCCCGGCAGTGTTTGCGGCGCATTGACGGGCGCGCTGCCTGCGCACATGCCGTCGTGCGTGAGCACCCTGTCGAGAGGCCCCTGTCTGCTGACGACCGAGTACCGTTCAGTGCTTGGACGCCCGACGAAGACGCGATTGCCGTCCCTGATTTCTGCGGTGGGGATCAACACCTCGCTGCGATCCGGTCTGAACCAGACGTTGAAGCGGTCCGCGTCCGGTGCGAGAAAGCTGAAGCTGCCCGTATAGCCGCGGATCGATTGCGCCGGAAAATGCACGGGTTCGCTGGTGATCGCGACCGTTGGAGAGAAGCTCATGCAAGTGGCTTCCAGCCCGGTCGGACAGCTCAGATCCTCAAGGAAGTCGTAGGACGCGGTGATCGTGTCGCCTGGGCAGTAGGCGGCTGGCGAAACATTGGCGAAGCCGCGCGTCAGTACCCCGCGCTGGATGATGCAGCCGGTGGCGACCGAGGCCGAGCAGGCGGCGATGATGGTGTAACGAATCCATTTGTTCTGAAGCATGTGCATGCGATGTCCTGGGTGAAGTTGCAATGATTCGGAATGGAACAGCTGATACGTCGAAGAAATGAGTTGCAATGCGGCGGAACGGATCGTCGCGCTTCGCGACGTGTTCATCGATCGGAAGGTCTCGTGCGCGATGCGTCGCGCGTGCGAATCGCAATGAGGTCTGCGCGCACGGCGTGGGCAGCATGGCGCTGCCCGGTTTCAGCGAGTCAGCGCATTCAGCGGCAGGCCTGCCGGACCACCGTCGAGAGCGGCGGCGCGATCGGCTGCGGCGAGGTACTGCCGTCTCCGCCGGGCCCGCACATCAGACCGAGCGGTACGACGCTGGCCATGCGCGCGCGCGCGGCGAACGCCGGCACGCCCGGTGCGCTGGTGTCGAGGCATTCTCCGGGTGCGAGCATCGCCGAGAAACTTTCGCCGGGAGCATCGGTGCTCAGCCTGATGTTGACCGGAACCGTATTGCTGGCAGGGTTACAGACCTGCGTCAGGCCGAGGCCGGGCGAGGTTCCAGGCACCAGCACGGGTGCGTAGGTCGGGGGCACGAAGCCGCGGGCGCAGTTGCCCATGTGCGGCAGCGTCGTCTCCACGGCCCCGATGATGCGCGTGGCGGATCTGGTGTGATCGCGTACGTTCACCAGCAGCGTCGATGGCGGAACGAAGATCGAGCCTGCGCCGTAGACGAAACCGACGTCGACGCGATCGCCGCTGGCGGTGAAGCTGACACTGTTCTGATAGCTCTGCAGCGTCGTCGGCGGGAACAGCGTTGGCGTGCTGGTCATCGTCACGGTCGGCGCGGCGGTGGTGCATTCGCTCGGCGAACCGGCGCGCGGTGTGCAGACGCCTCCGGCGAATCTCAGGAAGTCATAGGAGGCGACGAGGGTGTCGCCGGGACAGTACTGGCCGGGAACGAGGGTTCCCGGCGAAAGAATCGGTCTGCGATCGAGCATGCAGCCATTGGCGACCACGGCCGCGCAGGCGGCGATCGTGCAATAACGGAACAGTTTGCCTTGCAGGGTGCGCATGACGATCTCCGGGGGATGGCGCCGGAAGGCGGCGCGTTGAAACCACATCCGGAAGTCACGTAAGCCATTGCCGGGACCGGACAGTGGCCTGTCCGCGGAAGATCGGACGTTTGCCTCGCGGCGTCGGTGTGTCGTCAGTGCGCAGACAGGGCTTTCGCGCGTGCGCGCAGCGCGATGATGAGTACTCCGCCCAGCACCATCGCGCCGCCGATCCACAGCTGCGGCCCCGGGCGATCGCCCCAGATCAACACGCCCAGGCCCACCGCGAACACCGGCGTCAGCAGCAGATACGGCATGATCGTGGCCACTGGATGGCGCTGCACCAGGGTGTAGAACACGCTGTGGCCGATCAGCGACGCGAACACTGCGGAGTAGACGACGGCGCCCCACACGGTCCAGCTCGCCGTGCGCAGCGATGCGAAACCGCCGGGTTCGATCAGCGCGCTGATCGCGAGCAGCGGCAGCAGGCCGATCAACGCGGTCCATGCCTGCAAATTCAGCGCATCGATGCCGCTGAGTCCGCGCATGAACACCGTGCCCAGCGCGATCAGCAACGCCGAGAACAGCATCATCGCCAGCGATGCCGGGTGATCCAGCACCAGAGGATCGAAGCCCAGCACCAGCACGCCGGCGAAACTCAATGCGATCGCCGAACCGGTCCGCCACGCGAAGCGTTCGCCGAGCAGCCACCACGCCAGCAGCACCGACATCGGGATGTAGCTCTGCATCACGATGGCCGGCGACGACAGATCGCCAGCCATGCGCAGCGCCCACAGGCTGGTGCCGAAATGCAGCGCGCCGTTGAGCAGCGCCACCGCGATCAGCCGCGGCCACTGCGCACGCGGCGGCATTTTCACGACCATGCACAGCAGCAGGGCGAGCAGGCCCATGCGCAAAGCGCTGAACAGGAACGGCGGGATTTCGCGCAGCGCGAACGCCGAGGTCAGGAAGTTGCCGGCCCAGACGAGACAGATCAGCAGCGCCAGCGCAAAGTCGCGCCGGCCGAAAGGGTGCTCATGCATCCGTGGCGTTCAGGCATCGCCGCCGTTGCAGCGCGCGCATCAGTATTTCAGGCCGATCTTGCGGTAGACCTTGCTCAGGATCCACGCCGGGCCGATCAGCAGATAGACCAGATCGGTGAGGAAACTCGGCTTCTTGCCTTCGATCTTGTGGCCGACGAACTGCGCGATCCACGCGATCACGAACACCGCTACTGCAAGCTGCAGCATCTGTGGGGTGCCGATGACCGCATGCAGCCAGCGGTTGAGCCACAGCAGCGCGATGAACACCGCGAGCATGCCCAGACCGATCGCGCGCGAAGCACGGTAGTAGAACATCCACGCGCCGAAGGCCGCGATGGCCGCCCAGAAGCCGACACCGAACCAGGTGCCCGGCACCGGCACGCACCACAGCAGCGCGGTCACCGTCCACAGGATCAGCGGCACCGCGATGCAGTGGATCTTCTGGTTGGTGGCGTTGACGTGATCGGCCGAGTAGCTGGCGAACCAGCGGTCGATGGGGCGGTCTGCGATTTGGTCTGCGCTGATATTCATCGTGGAGTCTCGAAATAAGTGTGGCAGGCGTAGCGTCCGACTCAGAAGCCGTTGACTTTGCCGAATGCGTTGCAAGCTTCGAGGTTGGCGGGTGGTTGCCAATTCGTGAGCTTGCTTGGGGGTTGCGAACACAAATGTGCGCAGCCACCACCGATCTTTGCGGAAATCCCTGCCGACAGGCATGACACGATGCAATCGTCGCCGCTGTTGCAACGGGTGGCGAGCGTGCGGACCCAACAGCCCTCCACTTCCGACAATGTCACGCCCGCGGCCAGCTTGGCAGCGCACTGCTTGAAGCCTGCGTCCATGAGCGAGATGTCGATGGGTTCGATGTACATGGGAGGCGGGGGTGGCGTTTCGGCTTCGGCCACTTCGGTTTTCGAGCATGCGCTGATGCACATCATCCAAGTCAGCGACAGTGCGATAGCGAGCATCTTCATGTGTGTGGCTGCGGTCGCGCGTCGAAATGACACATCAATCCACCGAAATCCCCGCCAACCGCCGCAACGCTTCCGCGTACTTCGCGCGAGTGCGGTCGATCACCTCCGCTGGCAGCCTCGGCCCCGGCGCGGTCTTGTCCCAATCCAATGTTTCCAGATGATCGCGGACGAACTGCTTGTCGTAGCTGGGCGGGCTGATGCCCACCCGGTATTCGTCGGCGGGCCAGTAGCGCGATGAATCCGGGGTCAGCATTTCGTCCATCACGTACAGGCGTCCGTCGGCGTCGGTGCCGAACTCGAACTTGGTGTCGGCCAGCAGAATCCCGCGCTCGGCGGCGTAGGCGGCGGCGTAGCGGTAGATGCGCAGGGTCGCGTCGCGCACCTGTTCGGCGAGTTCGGCGCCGACCGTCTTCACCATGGTGTCGAAGTCGATGTTCTCGTCGTGGTCGCCCACGGCGGCCTTGGTCGACGGGGTGAAGATCGGTTCCGGCAGCTGTTCGGCCTGTTCCAGCCCGTTGGGCAGGGTGATGCCGCTGACCCGGCCGGTGCGCTGGTAGTCCTTCCAGCCGCTGCCGATCAGATAACCGCGGGCGATGGCTTCCACCGGCACCGGCTTGAGCCGGCGGGTGACCACCGCGCGCTTGGCGTACAGCGAGGCGTCCACGCCAGCGGGCAGCACGCTGGCCACGTCGATGCCCGTGAGATGGTTACGCAGGATGTGCGCGGTCTTGTCGAACCAGAAATTGCTGATCTGGCAGAGCATCTCGCCCTTGCCGGGGATCGGGTCGGGCAGCACCACGTCGAAGGCGCTGAGCCGGTCGGTGGCCACGATCA
>JBKJHV010000053.1:0-27655 GCA_046598445.1 Lysobacteraceae bacterium | reverse complement strand
TCGCCTTCGGCGGCCACGGCATCGACGATGGAGAGTCTTCTCGGGATGCTGTCTTCGTCGAGAATGGTGGCCACGGCCTGCCCGTCACCGATGGTCGCGCCCTCGGGATTCAGCAGGTTCAGGAAGAATGTCTCGTCGGGTTCGATGTCGTAGTCGCCGTAGATCCTGATCTCGATGCGCCTCTGCCTGGAACCTTCAGCGATGCTGCCGCGCTCAAGGTAAGTGCCGTTGTAATCAATCGAATCCGCGCTGCCGTCGACTGTCGAGAATTCGAAAGTGACCCCACCGGCCGGAGCAGGCGCATTCAGGCGGACGTCGAAAAAAACGGAGCTAAAGCCGACATCGCCTTCCGACACCGAAACGTCGTCGATCGACAGTACGAACTGAGCCATCGCCTGCGCAGGCCACAGCGCGCACACCGAGAGCAGCATCAGCATCACGCACGCATTCACCCGGGACGACACCTGCATCGATGCCAAGCCGAAAGCGGCGGCGATGCCCAAACGGGGCGAACGAACGGCGGGCTGATATTGCACTGCGACACTCCTGACTTGACCGTTTCGCGAAGCATGTCGAACGCCGACACGCTTAGCACGAAAGACTCCAGAACCACACCATCATTCGACCATGGAATCATCGCAACACCTGCGACGACGAGGGCAGTGGCTGCGAATTCTTTCCATCGCCTGTTTTCGCCACAAAAAAGCGCCGCTGCAAAAGCAGCGGCGCTCGCGTCTCGCATCAATCGCGGATGGCGATCAGAACTTCTTGTCCACGTTGAACAGGAAGCCGTGGTCGGTATCGTCGCCGCTGCCGATCAGGCCGCGGTAGTCGATCTTGAACGACCAGTCGTTGTCCAGCGAGAACAGCACGCCCAGGCCCAGCATCAGTCGGGTGCGGTCGAAGTCGCTGAGATCGGCGCTGTAGAACGGTCCGGTCAGCTGGTCCGCATAACGCAAGGTCTGTGCGCCGTTGCCCTTGAAGTCGTGCTGGTATTCGATGCGGAACTGCGGCGAGAACATGCCCCAGTTCACTTCGCGGCGATAGTCGATGCGCACGCCGACGTTGCCGGTGTCGGTATCCACTTCGAGCGGGTTGTAATTCAGCGCGAAGATCGCGTCGCCCTGCTCGGTATAGCCATCCAGACGGGCGCGTGCCACATCGCCTCGCACGTACGGCGTGAACTGCCAGTTGCCGTTCTGGATATCGGCACCCATCGACACCGAACCGAACAGTTGTGTACCGCTGCGGCTGCCATTGACGAAGTTGCCGTTGGTGGTGACGAACCGGCGCAGGTCGTAGTCCAGCGACTGGTAGCCGAACAGGCCGTCCATGAAGAACACATCGCCCGGGCTGTAGCTGCCGTAGAGCGCGAAGGTGTAGGCGCTGCCTTCGCTGCGGCTGCCGTTGTCGCCGATGTCGCTGTCGTCGCGGCCATAGCCCACGCCGCCGCCGATGGTGAACGCATCGTTGACGCGGTAGTCCAGGCCGAAGCTCACGCCATCGGTTTCGAAGTCGACATCGGCACTGCCGTTGCGACCGTCGTGGTTGCCCGAGCGGATCATGCCCGCCGTCCAGATGCCGTAGGCGTTGTTGCCATCGCCGCCGCCCGCGTTGTTCTGCGCGGTCATGCCGGTGCCGCCGGTGTCACCCAGACCGCCGGTGCTCGAACGGTCGCAGCGACGGCCCGGGATCGTACCCACCGCTTCCGGGCAGTACTGGTTGTAGCTGGCGCTGATGCCGTTGTCGAAGCCGCCGTCCTGACCCGCGCCATGCAACCGTTCCAGACGCTGCTGGAAGTTGTTGATCTGGGTGGTCGCGAAGCGGCGCGTCGCGTCCGCCTGCGCTTCCAGCAGGCCGCGCACTTCCGGATCCTTCGACGGATCGGGGCGGTTCACGACGGTCAGTGCATAGACCCGCGTGCCGGTGAAGGCCAGCGCATCGGTCGCCCGGACCGTGAAGTTGAACACGCCGTTGACGGTCGGTGCGCCGCTGAGGGTGCCGGCGGCGCTGAGCGTCAGCCCGGCCGGCAAGGCACCGGCGCTGATCGCGAAGGTGTACGGCGCGGTGCCGCCCGTCGCGGTCAGCGTCTGGCTGTAGGCGATCGACTGGACACTGCCCGGCAGCGTCGCCGGGTTGATGACGATCGTCGGCGCCGACAGCGTGAGCGTGTAGGCGATGGTCACGGTCGCCGGCGTGCCGGTGGTGCTGTCGGTCGCGGTCACGCTGAAGGTGAACGTGCCCGCCGCAGTCGCTGTACCGCTCAGGACGCCCGCGGCATTCAGCGTCATCCCCGCGGGCAGCGCACCCGCACTCAGGGTGTAGGCGTACGGCGCGATACCGCCGCTGGCGACGAAGTTCTGCGTGTAGGCCACGCCCGCGGTGCCGGCAGGCACCGTCGCGGGCGTCAGCGTCAGCGTCGGCGTCGCGATGGTCAGGGTGTAGTTGTTCGTCACCGTCGCCGCGGTGCCGCCGGTGCTGTCGGTCGCGGTCACGCTGATGTTGAACGTGCCCGCCTGCGTCGGCGTACCGCTGAAGGTGCGCGTGGCGGTGTTGAAGGTGAGCCCGGCCGGCAGCGCGCCGGTCAGGGTCACGGTGTACGGCGCGATGCCGCCGGCGATCGTCAGCGTCTGGGTGTAAGCGACGCCGGCGGTGCCGCCCGGCAGCGTGGCCGGGGTCAGCGTGATCGTCGGCACTGCCACCACTACGGTGTAGGCGTTGCTGGCGGTCTGGCCGTTGGCGTCGGTCGCGGTCACCGTGAAGTTGAACGTGCCCGCCGCGGTGGTCGTACCCGACAGCGCACCGCCCGAACCCAGGGTCAGGCCGGTCGGCAACGCGCCGGCGGTCACCGCGAAGGTGTAGGGCGCGGCACCACCACTGGCACTGAGGGTCTGGCTGTAGGCAAGGCCCGCGGTGGTGTTGGGCAGGGTGGCTGGCGCGATGGCGATGGCCGGCGCCGGCACGTTCAGGGTGTAGTTCTGGGTGATCGAGAACGGCGCGCCGGCACCGGTCAGCGACGTATCGGTGGCGGTGACGGTGATCGGGTAGCTGCCCGGGGCGGTCGGCGTGCCCGACAGCGTGTTGCCGCTGAAGGTGATGCCGGCCGGCAGAGCGCCGGCCAACACATAGCTGTACGGGCCGGGGCTGCCGCCCGCAGTGAATGTCTGCGAATACGGCGCGGCGTAGGTCGCGGTCAGCGTGCCCGCGGCCGGCGTCAGGGTCAGCGTCGGCGCAGCGATGGTCAGCGTGTAGGCGCGGCTGCCGGTCTGG
The DNA here is from genome assembly GCA_046598445.1 of Lysobacteraceae bacterium. Taxonomy (GTDB): domain Bacteria; phylum Pseudomonadota; class Gammaproteobacteria; order Xanthomonadales; family Xanthomonadaceae; genus Lysobacter_I. Next base: position 24,385 of record JBKJHV010000053.1, on the reverse strand, counting down.
CCGTTGGCGTCGGTCGCGGTGACGGTGAAATTGAACGTGCCGACCTGGAACGAGGTGCCGGACAGCACGCCGCCGGTGGTCAGGGTCAGCCCGGTGGGCAAGCTGCCGCTGCTCACCGCGATGGCGTACGGCGCGACGCCGCCTGCCACGGTGATGGTCTGGCTGTAGGCCGCGCCCGCCGTCGGATCAGGCAACGTGGCTGGATTGACCGCGATGGTCGGCGCCGGAACGTTGAGCGTGTAGTTCCGGGCGATCGAGAACGGCGCACCCGCACCGGTCAACGATGTGTCGGTTGCGGTGACTGTGATCGGGAAGCTACCCGGGGCGGTCGGCGTACCCGACAGCACGCCACCACTGAAGGTGACGCCCGCCGGCAGGGCGCCGGTCAGCACATAGCTGTACGGGCCGGGGCTGCCGCCTGCAGTGAAGGTCTGCGAATACGGCGCGGCGTAGGTCGCGGTCAGCGTGCCCGCGGCCGGCGTCAGGGTCAGCGTCGGCGCGGCGATGGTCAGCGTGTAGGCGCGGGCACCGGTCTGGCCGTTGGCATCGGTCGCGGTGACGGTGAAATTGAACGTGCCGACCTGGAACGAAGTGCCCGAAAGCACGCCGCCGGTGGTCAACGTCAGCCCGCTGGGCAGGCTGCCAGCGGTCACCGCGATGCCGTACGGCGCGACGCCGCCCGCCACCGTGATGGTCTGGTTGTAGGCCACGCCCGCGGCCGGGTTCGGCAGCGTGGCCGGATTGACCGTGATGGTCGGCGCCGGAACGTTGAGCGTGTAGTTCTGGGTGATCGAGAACGGCGCGCCCGCACCGGTCAGCGCCGTGTCGGTGGCGGTGACCGTGATCGGGTAGCCGCCCGGAACGGTCGGCGTGCCCGACAACGTGTTGCCGCTGAAGGTGACGCCCGCCGGCAGGGCGCCGGTCAGCACGTAACTGTACGGGCCGGGGCTGCCGCCTGCGGTGAACGTCTGCGTGTAAGCGGCACCGTAGGTCGCGGTGAGCGTGCCTGCGGCCGGCGTCAGGGTCAGCGTCGGCGCATTGATGGTCACGGTGTAGGCGCGGGCGCCGGTCTGGCCGTTGATGTCGGTCGCGGTGACGGTGAAGTTGAAGGTGCCGACGGCATTCGAGGTGCCGGACAGCGCACCGCCCGTTGCCAGCGTGATGCCGGTGGGCAGACTGCCGGCGCTCACGGCAAAACCATAAGGCGCCGCGCCGCCGCTGGCAGTGATCGTCTGGCTGTAGGCGGTACCCGCGGCCGGGTTGGGCAAGGTGGCCGGGTTCACCACGATCGTCGGCGCCGCCACCGTGATGGTGTAGTTCTGCGCGACGGTGAACGGCGCGCCGGTGCCGGTGGAGCCGGTATCGGTCGCGGTGATGGTGAAGCTGAAGCTGCCGGGCGTGGTCGGCGTACCGGACACGGTATTGCCGGCGAAGCTCAGACCCGGAGGCAGGGTGCCGGTCCGCACATAGGTGTACGGGCCGATGCCGCCGCTGGCGGTGAAGCTCTGCGAATACGCGACGCTGTACGGCGCGGCGAACGTGGTGCCGACAGGCGCCAGCGCCAGGGTCGGACCGGCGACGGTCAGCGTGAATGCCTGACCGACCGAGTACGGGCCGTTGCCGGTGCTGCTGTCGGTGGCCGACACGTTCAGCGAGAAACTACCCGCCTGGGTCGGCGTGCCGGAAACGGTCACGCTGTTGGCGGTGTTGCCGGTGATCGACAAGCCGGCTGGCAGGTTGGTGACCTGGTAGCTGCTCCAGGGCTGCGCGCCACCGTTCCAGGTGAAGGTCTGGGTGTACGGGGCGGCCACCGTGGCGGCGAAACCGCCGCTCGCGGTGATGGTGATGATCGGGTCGTTGACCGTCACCGTGATCGTGGCAGGCGTCGAAGTGCCGCCGCTGTTGGTCGCGGTGTAGGTGAAGCTGTCGCTGCCCGCGAAACCTGCCGTGGGCTGGTAGGTGATCGTGGTACCCGTCGCGATGGCGGTGCCGTTGACGGCCGGCGTCGCGATGGCGACCGAGGTCGGCGCACCGCCGGTGATGTTCAGCGGCACCGGGGTGGCGGCGGCGTTGTACGCCACCGTCAGCGTGCCGCTGGTGGCGACCGGCGGGTTGTCGACCACCACGATGCTGTAGGTCTGCGTCGCGGTGTACGGGCCGCTGCCGGTGCTGCTGTCGGTCGCGGTGATGCTGAAGTTGAACGTGCCCAGCGCGCTCGTCGTGCCAGTGATGGCGCCGGTCGCGGCGTTGAGGGTCAGGCCGCCCGGCAACGCGCCGGCGGTGACCGCATAGGCATACGGCGCGGTGCCGCCGGAGGCGGGGGTGATCGCGGCCGAATACGCCGCACCCAGAGTGCCGCCCGCCAGCGCGGTCGCCGGCAGCGAGATCGTCGCCGGATTGACGACCAGCGTGTACGCGCGGCTACCGCTGAACGGGCCCGGGAACGGGCTGCTGTCGGTGGCGGTGACCGTGAAGTTGAAGGTGCCGCCTGCGGTCGGCGTGCCGCTGAGCAGGCCGGCAGGCGACAGGGTCAGACCTGCCGGCACGGCGCCGGCGGTGACTGCGAAGCCGTACGGAGCAACGCCGCCGCTCGCGGTCAGCGTCTGGCTGTAGGCCGCCGCGACGGTGGCGTTCGGAATCGTCGCCGGATTGACGGTGACCGGCACGTCGTCATTGGTGATGGTGCCCAGACCCTGGTTGTCGGCGATGGTGGCGTTGACCGCGCCGCTGAGGTTGACGAAGAACGTCTCGTTCGCCTCGGGCAAGGTTTCGCCGACCACGACGACGGTGATCGTCCGCGTGGTCTGTCCCGGCGTGAAGGTCAGGGTGCCGGTGGTGCTGGTGTAGTCGGCCGGCTGGGTGGCCGTGCCGTCGGCGGTGGCGTAGTTGACCGTCGCGGTCTGGCCGCTGGCGGCGCTGAGGGTCACGGTGAACACCGCATTGACGGTGCCGGCATTGCCTTCGGTCACCGTGGCGTCGTTGATCGAGAACGACGGCAGCGGATCGTCGTTGGTGATGGTGCCCACGCCCTGGCCGTCGCCAACGATCGCACCGGTCACGTTGGTGACGTTGACGAAGAAGGTTTCGGTCGGCTCGTTCAGCGCGTCGCCGTTGACCAGCACGGTGAAGCTGTAGGTGCTGGCGCCGGCCGGAATGGTCTGGCCGGTCAGGCTGTTGGCGACGTAATCGACGCCCGCAGTGGCGGTGCCGTTGGCGGTGGCGATGTCGAACGTGACGCCGCCCGGACCTGCGGGCGCGCTGAGGCTGACCGTGAAAGTGAAGTTGGTGGTGCCGGCGTTGCCTTCGTTGGCGGTGACGTCGTTGATGGTCAGCGTCGGCAGATCGTCGTTGAGGATCGTGCCGGTGGCGCTGGCCGGCGCGCCCACGGTGTAACCGGCGCCGGCCGCGAGGGTGAGGATCACCGTCTCGTCGGCTTCGATGGTGGCATCGGCGGTCGGATTGACCGTGATCGTGCCAGTGGTGGCGCCGGCCGCGATGACCAGCGGCGAAGTCACGGCCGCGTAATCGGTGCCCGACGTCGCGCTGCCGGCGACGGTGAAGTTCACCGAGGTCGCGGTCAGCGCTGCCTGATTCAAGGTGACGGTGTAGACCAGATTGGTCGCGCCGTCTTCGCTGACGCTGGCCGGCGCAACCGTGATGGTCGCGCTGGGCACGTCGTCGTTGAGGATCGTGCCGGTGGCGCTGGCCGGCGCGCCGACGGTGTAGCCGGTGCCCGCAGCGACCGTCAGAATCACGGTTTCGTCGGCTTCGACGGTGGCGTCGACAGACGGATTGATCGTGATGGTGGCGGTGGTAGCGCCGGCCGGGATGACCACGGTGGCGACGCCGCCGGTGTAGTCGGTGCCGGAAGTCGCAGTGCCGCCGGTGGTGATGTTGACCGTCGTCGGCGAGGAGAGGTTGAGGCTGCGGGTGACGGTGTAGATCAGATTGGTGGCGCCGTCTTCACTGACGCTGGCCGGGGCGACCGCGATCGTGACCGTCGGCGGCGGGCTGACGGTGACGGTGAAGGGTTCGAGTTCGAAATAGCTGCCCGGGCCGGTGCTGGCGTCGGTGACGCGCAGCGTGACCGGGTAGTTGCCGGGCGCGGCGGCGGTGGTGCCGCTGACCACGCCGGCGCCGGAAATGGTGATGCCGGCCGGGAAGGTGCCGGTTTCAAGGAGATAACTGTGCGGCGCGACGCCGCCGGCGGTGGAGAGCGCCTGCGAGAAAGCGGCGCCCTGGATCGCGGTGACGCTGGCCGGGACCAGCGCGAGGCTCGGGTTCTGCACCGTGCCGGTGTAGCCCTTGATGACGAAATCGCCGAGGTTGTCCTGCGAGCGCACGCTGAAGGAATAACCGCCGCGCTGGGTGGGCGTGCCGGAGAGCACGCCGGCCGAACTCAGGCTCAGGCCGACCGGCAGGGTGCCGGCGCTCAAGGTGTACGTATAAGGTGCCGCGCCTCCGGTGGAGGTGAGCGTTTGCGAGAACGGCGTGCCGGCGGTGATCGTCGGCAGCGTGGCCGGCGACACCACGATGGCCGAAGTCGGCGGCGTGATGGTGATGTTGATCCTGACCGTGCCCAGATCGTTGTCTTCCAGCCAGATGACATCGCTGGTCGTCGCACTGCCGTTATGGGCGTAGTCGACGAATTGGACGCCGCCGCTGTTCGGACCGATGGTCACGGTGCCGTTCGCGGCGAAGGGCGCGATCGGGCCGCTCATGCCGCCATCGAAGGGGCCGTCGCAGGTGCTTACGTTGATCGAGACGGTCGCGCCGTTGGAAACGGTCGCGGTCAGCGGCGTTGGGCAATAGGTAGAGGTCTGCGCGGATGCCAGCGCGGGCCAAAGCAGCATGGCGAAGAGCAGCCATTGCGCGCGGAAAAAAGTGGCGAAACGCGACGAACGCGTGCGGACGACGGACTGCTGCTGCATTTCCCTGCTCCCCTGGAGATCGGCGCCCACCCTGAAACGCCGACAAAGCTTCGCGTGCTTTAAAGCGTCGAACGCGAACAGGGCCGGAATTCGGCCAACTGTCACGCCCAGCGCATGCGATTAGTCACGCATTTGAGCAGGATCGACGAGCAAGGGGAAGTCCCTTACGGCCGAAAGGTCGACACGCATACCCCTGCGAAGGGGTCTTGTCGGGCCGGAGACGGAGGTTCAGAGTAGGCCCGCGCGACGCAAGACGCGTTGCGCCTACCATCCAAGGGGAGGATATTTCGATGAGCGAATTCTTCATCGGCCAGATCATGATGGCCGGCTTCAGCTTTGCGCCCAAGTACTTCGGGCAATGCAACGGACAGTTGCTGCCGATCGCACAGAATCAGGCCTTGTTCTCACTGCTGGGGACGCAGTACGGGGGCAACGGCACCACCACTTTCGCTTTACCGGACCTGCGCAGCCGTACGCCGGTCGGCTATGCAAGCTCGGTCGATCCCGGCTGGCAGCCGCCGGCGGTGCAGATCGGCCAGACCGGGGGCGTCGAGAACGTCACGTTGCTGCCGACCAACATCCCGGGGCATACGCACGCCGTGAACGCGTCGACCACCGCGGGCGACAACCGCATTCCCAGCAACCGCGTGTACGCGGCCAACACCACTGCCGGGCAGGCGCTCTATGCCGCATCCACCGGACCAGTGGTGCCGCTGAATCCGGCGACGGTCGCCCCCTCCGGCGGCAACCAGCCGCATCCGAACCTGCAGCCCTACACGACGATCAACTTCTGCATCGCGCTGCAGGGCATCTTCCCGTCGCGCAACTGACGCCTGGTCGAGACGGCGCGCGCGACGCGCCCGCTACGAGCATTGCGGTCCTGTCGCGTCCTTCGACGCACGGCCGCCCACCGAATCAATGGAGTGCATTCCCATGTCCCAACCTTTCGTCGGAGAAATCCGCATGTTCGGCTTCGGCCGTACACCCAACGGCTGGCAGGCCTGCGATGGCAGCCTGCTGTCGATCGCCGAGTACGAAGTCCTGTTCACCCTGATCGGCACCACCTACGGCGGCGATGGCCAAGTCACCTTTGCCGTGCCCGACCTGCGCGGCCGCCTGCCCATCCACCAGGGTCAGGGTCCGGGTCTGAGCAGTTACGTCATCGGCCAGGTCTCCGGCACCGAAACGGTCACGCTGATTCAAACCCAGATGCCGGCGCATACCCACGCCCTGGTCGCGACCACGAGCGCGTCGACTTCGATCACCCCAGGGCCGACGCTGTTGCCCGGCACGGTCAGCGGCGACACCTTCTACGTCAATACCGTCACCGGCAACACGGCGGCGCCGATGTCCGGTCAGATGCTGGCGCCGAACAGCGGTGGTTCGCAACCGCACGACAACACGATGCCCACGCTCACGGTGCAGTACTGCATCGCCTGGGCGGGCATCTATCCGTCGCAGTCGTGACCCGCCCGCGCGTCCCAAACCGTTTTCCACAGCGCCACGCCGGCGCGGTCGCGCACGAATGCGCGGCACACCTCATCGGAGGAACCAGGTCATGACCGAACCCTTTATCGGCCAAATTCAGCAATTCGGCTTCAACTTCAACCCCCGCGGCTGGGCCTTCTGCAATGGCGCCACGCTGCCGATCCAGCAGAACACCGCGCTGTTCGCCCTGCTGGGCACGCAGTACGGTGGCAACGGCCAGACCACCTTCCAGCTGCCGAATTTCGCTGGCCGCGGCGGCTGCCAGCAAGGGCAGGGGCCGGGACTCACGCCGCGCTCGCTCGGCGAAACCTTCGGCACCGATACCGTCACCTTGACGAATGGACAGATTCCGCCGCACACCCATGGCGTCAATGCGTATTCGCAGACCGCGACGGGCAGCGGTTCGAGTTCGCCGGTCGCCAATGGCGGGCTTTCGTTCTTGGCGTCCTCCACGGCGTCGAAGAACTTCATCGCAGCGCCGCTCAACACCACCTTCGCTCCGAACATGATCCAACCGAACCAGGGTGGCGGGCAGCCGCACCAGAACCAGCAACCGTATCTCGGCGTGAATTTCTGCATCGCGCTGCAGGGCATCTTCCCGTCGTTCCCCTGACGTGGCGATGGCGACACCGCAAACGTCGGCGTCGTTCCCCCGGGAACGCGCCGACCGCATGACCACTCCCGTGCTCCTCACCGAGCGCGGGTTTTCTTTGCGCGCGGCGCATGACGGCGATCTGCCGTGGCTGCGCGACCTGTACGCCAGCACCCGCGCCGAGGAAATGGCGCCGGTGCCGTGGCCGGAGATCGCGAAACGCAGTTTTCTCGATCAACAGTTCGGACTGCAGCACCAGCACTATCTGGCCCACTACGCCGACACCGACTTTCTCGCGATCGAGCACGCCGGACACGGCCCGGTCGGTCGCTACTACCTGCAGCGCACCGCGCCCGAGCACCTGCTGGTCGACATCAGTCTGTTTCCCGCCCTGCGCGGCAGCGGCGTGGGCAGTGCGCTGATCCGCCAGAGCCAGCAGGACGCCGCAGCGCTCGGCCGCGGCATGCGCCTGCATGTGCAGCAGTCCAATCCCGGCGCGCGCCGGCTCTACGAACGCCTGGGCTTCGTCGCCGAGGAGGGCGCCGAGGGCACGCATCGACCGATGCGCTGGTCGCCGCCGCCGCCGCCGCTGGCGTAGGGGTCACGTAGGAGGGGCTTCAGCCCCGAGCTTTTGTTTCGTCGCAATCGTTTCGTTTTCGTCAGCCGTGGGCACGGCACGATTGTCTCCGGCGCCTTGGGTTCTGCCTGGGCCGGCCTGAAGGCCCTCCTACGGCGAATCACCTCATCAGTTGAACACCGCCTGATACAGAAAACCGGCCTGCTCCTGCGCCACCGGCACCAGGAAGATCCCGGTTTCGCCGATCCGCGGGTGGCGCATCGGATAGATCTGCTGCGGGAACAGGAACGCCGCGGTGTTGCGGAACAGCAGCGAGAACGGCTGACGCACGGCGTTCGGGGCATGGCCCTGCAACGGCCGCGCCTCGACCAGCACGAACTCCAGATCCATGTCGTTGATCGCGGCGAGGAACGTCTCGTTCACGCACCCGGCGAAGTGTTCCAGCGTCAGCAATTCCATGTAGCACGGCTCCCCAGCCTGCGCTGCGCCATCCGGCAGCAGGCGACATCCTCGCCGCAGCCGGTGGCCCGCACAAGCCCGGCGGCTGTCAAACCGATGTTCCTGTCGATGGCATGCTCCGCTGCTGTTATCGACGCAGACAAGCGCCCCCCGGCCGGGGACAATGGCGACCCCGCGCGGGGCCGGAACGCCCGCCACTCCTGATGGATTCAGGCGCCAGCCGCCATCCTGAACGAGTTTTGCGGCGCACCGCCGCCGCACCCTGCCTCCTTAGAAGACCCGATGCCCAACGCTTCCGCCGCCGTCCGTGTCACCGGCCTCCGCCTCGATCGGGGCGCGCGCACGATCCTGCGCGACATCGACCTGAGCGTGCCGCGGGGCAGCATCACCGCCATCCTCGGGCCCTCGGGCTGCGGCAAATCGACGCTGCTGTCGGCATTGACCGGCGAACTCGACCCCGCCGCCGGCACGGTCGAAGTGCTCGGCCAGCCGGTGCCGCGGCGCAAGCGCGAGCTGCTGGAGCTGCGCAAGAGCATCGGCGTGCTGCTGCAGGGCAACGGCCTGCTGACCGATCTCACCGCGGCCGAGAACGTCGCCCTGCCGCTGCACACCCATACCGACCTGCCCAAAGACGTCATCCGCCATCTGGTCGAAATGAAACTGCATGCGGTCGGCCTGCGCGCCGCCGCCGATCTCTATCCTCGCGAACTCTCCGGCGGCATGGCCCGACGCGTCGCGCTGGCACGCGCGCTGGCGCTGGACCCGCCCATCATGATCTACGACGAACCGTTGACCGGGCTGGACCCCATCGCCAGCGGCGTCATCATGAGCCTGATCTCGCGGCTCAACGACAGCCTCGGCCTGACCAGCATCATCGTCACCCACCACGTCCACGAAACCCTGCCCATCGCCGACCGCGCGGTGGTCATCGCCAACGGCGGCCTGGTGTTCGACGGCACCCCGTCGGAGCTGGAAACCACCGCCGATCCGCTGATCCGGCAGTTCCTCAAGGGCGAACCCGACGGCCCCATTGCCTTCGACGCGGTCGCACGCACCACGGAGGCCGCGTAATGGCCTTCGTCGACACCATCCGCAGCATCGGCCGCGCCGGCATGTTCTCGCTGTCGGTGTTCCGCGCCACCAAGCCGAACCGCGATTTCTGGCACGAACTCACCCGCGAGATCTACAAGATCGGCGCACGTTCGCTGCCGATCATCGCCGTTGGCGGCGCGTTCGTCGGTCTTTCAGTCACTTTGCTGGGCTATCGCGTACTCCTTACTTATGGCGCGACCAACCAGGTCAGCGCCGCCGTCGGCATCGGCATGTATCGCGAACTCGCCCCAGTCCTCACCGCGCTGCTGTTCATCGGCCGCGCCGGCAGCTCGATCGCCGCCGAACTGGGGCTGATGCGCGCCACCGACCAGATCACCGCGCTCGGGCTGATGGGCATCGACCCGATCGGCAAGGCCGTGGCGCCGCGGTTCTGGGCGGCGGTGCTGACGGTGCCGCTGCTCACCGCGTTCTTCTGCAGCCTGGCCATCGCCGCCAGCTGGTTCCAGGCGGTGCAGGTGCTGGGCATCGACAACGGCAGCTTCTGGCAGGTGATGAAGGACTCGGTGGATGTCTACGACGACTTCCTGCCGGCGTTCCTCAAATCGGCGGTGTTCGGCGGCACCGCGGCGCTGGTCGCGTCGTACGTGGGTTTCCACGCCGAACCAACCATCGAAGGTACCTCGATTGCCACCACCCGCGCGGTGGTGAACGCCTCGCTGCTGGTGCTGATGTTCAATTTCGTGCTGTCCGCCTTCCTGTTCCGGTGACCGCGATGAACGCCGCGCTATCCCAGCATGCGTCTTCCACAGACCCGCTTTCAACCGACCCGCTCTCAACCAAGGTATCCCCATCATGAGTGCACGCGGCCCACGCCTCGAATTCGCCGTCGGCGCCTTTCTGCTCCTCGCCCTGGCCTCGCTGCTGGTGCTGGCCATCGCCTCCACCAACGGCAAGTTCGGCTTCGGCGACGACAGCTACGAGCTCAAGGCACGGTTCACCAATCTCGGCCAGCTGCGGCCGATGGCGCCGGTGAAGATCGGCGGCGTCGCCATCGGCAAGGTCGCTTCGATCGAGCTGGACCCGGTGAAACTCGACGCCGTGGCCATCCTCGACATCGACAGCCGCTACAAGGATCTGTCCATCGACACCTCGGCCAGCATCCTCACCGGCGGCCTGCTGGGCGAAAGCTACGTCGGCCTGCAACCGGGCGGCGCAGTGGAAACACTGAAACCGGGCGATGAGATCGCGTTCACCACGCCCGCGGTCGATCTGATCCAGATGGTCGGCAAATACATTTTCGGCGGTACCGGAACCAAGCCGGCCGGCGATGACTCCAACCCGTCTTCCGACACCTCCTCCCCCGCACAAGACCCCACGCCATGACCATGAATCAACGTCTTCTGCCCGCCTTCATCCACGCCGCCCTGATCGGCGCTGCGATCTTCGCTGCGGCCGTCCCCTCCTTCGCCCAGGCGCCACGCGCGGCAGCAGCGGCGCCCGTCTCGGCCTCGATGCAGGGCACCCCCAGCCAGCTGGTGCTCAACAACAGCCAGCGCGTGCTCACGGCCTTGGAAAAACGCCGCGCCGAGTTCAGCAAGAACCGCGTCGTGCTGCGCCAGTTCATCAGCACCGAATTCAACGCGATGTTCGACCGCGACTACGCCGCGCGTCTGGTGCTGGGACGTCACGCCCGCGGCGCCGCCGACGAGGACGTGAAACTCTTCGCCGATGCGCTGGCCGACAACCTGATGCAGCGTTACGGCTCGTCGCTGCTGGATTTCAACACCCAGCTGCGGGTGCGGGTGAAATCGGAAACCACGCTGGCGCAGGGCCAGGGCGTGAAGGTGTCCAGCGAATTACTGCGCCAGGGCGGCGAATCCATACCGGTGACCTATTTCATGCGCAAGACCGGCACCCAGTGGAAGGTCTACGACGTAATGGTCGAAGGCGTGTCCTACGTGCAGACCTTCCGCAACCAGTTCGACGCCGAACTGCAGCGCAAGACCATCAAGCAGGTCGCCATCGAACTGCGCAACGGCCAGCTGAAGGCGGACGCGGGCCAGTGACCGCCGCCCCGCAGCCCGCCACCACGCCAGCGACTGCTCCTCCAGCCACGATTGCGCGCACCGGCGAAACCCTGCGTTTCGGCGGCGCGCTGCTGCGCGGCGCCATCGCCGCACTGTGGCCGCAGGTACCGGCCGCGTTGGACGGCGTGCAGCGTTTCGATCTGACCGCGGTCGAACGCATCGACAGTGCTGGTCTGGCGCTGGTTTCGCTGCTCGCGGCGCGCTGCGGCACGGTCGAAATCGACGGCAGTCCCGAAGGCTACGCCGAGCTGCGCGCGGCCTATCGGCTAGGTCACGGCTTGGCGTTCGTCCGCGACTGACGTGTCTTTCGGCCCGTCCCCCACCTACTTTATACGGCTACACTCGACCCATGACGACCTTGCGCCTCCTCCCCCGGGCCGCTTTTGTCCTCGCCGCGCTGCTGGCCAGCGGCTGCGCGCACAAGGCTGCCACCCAAACCCAGCCGACGGTCACCGTGATCGAAGCCCCGGCCGCAAACGCGGCTGGCGTCATTGAAACGGCCCCAGCGGGGGCGCCTGCCAATATCGCCCTCGCAGCGGAAGACACCGCCAGCGGAAGCCTCGATGCGCCAAGCGCCGAAGTCGCCACTGCAGAGTCGACGACATCGGCACTGCCGCCGACCCAGGCCGAGCTGGACTACGCCGCGATCTACGGCAATGGCGAGCTGCCGCCGGAATACGACCCGATCGCCGATCCGACCCTGCCCGCGCCCGCCACCCAGCCCTTGAGCTACGACCCCTGGGAGAAGCTCAACCGCCGCGTGCACCGCTTCAACGAAGTCGTCGACCGCGGCGTGGCCAAGCCGCTGGCGAAGGCCTACATCGCCGTCGTACCGCGCCCGGTGCGACTGGGCGTGGGCAATTTCTTCAACAACCTCGGCCAGCCGGTCAGCGCCGTCAACGCGCTGCTGCAGGGCAAGCCGAAGCAGGCCGGCCAGACTTTGGGTCGCTTCCTGCTCAACAGCACTCTCGGCATCGGCGGCCTGTTCGACCCCGCCAGCTCGGCCAAGCTGCCGAACAAGAGCGAGGATTTCGGACAGACGCTCGGGGTCTGGGGCTGGAAACAGTCGCGCTACCTGGAACTGCCGCTGTTCGGCCCGCGCACCGTCCGCGATGCGCTGGGCATGGCCGGCGACTCGCCGCTGTCGCCGATGCGCGGGATCGAAGCGGACAAGGTGCGCGTGTTCCTGCAGGGGCTGCAACTGGTCGACGTGCGCACGCAGTTGATGGCAGTGGACAAGATGCGCGAAGGCGCGACCGACGACTACGCGCTGGTGCGCGATGCCTGGACCCAGCGCCGGCAATACCAGATCTTCGGCGACGGCGATGAGGCAGCCGACGAATCCCTGCCCGAGTATCTGCGCGAGAACGACGACAACCCGACGGTGCCGATCAATGCGATTCCGGTGATTCCGGGTTCGCCGTAAGGTGGGCGTAGGGCGGGCTCAAGCCCGCCATTGCGGATTATCTGTTCGCTGCGTACCTACGAATACAAACAATTCCGATCATTGCTCGACGCGATTTGAAGCATCGCAGTGGCGGGCTTGAGCCCGCCCTACACTCCCGATCAACCGTCGTCGTTCGATTCGTCGCCTGCCGCGATATCCCCCAGCAGCTTCTGCGCTTCGCCCGCGGGCAGCGCTTCGACTTCGCGCAGCTTGCGACCCAGCGCGCGCGAACGCACGCTGGTTTCTTCGATCTTGTTGCTGGCTTCGTCGAGTTTTTTCTTGACGCCATCCAGCACCGTGCCGAATTTGGCGAACTCGGTCTTCACCGCGCCCAGCGTGCGCCACACTTCGCTGGAACGCTCCTGGATGGCGAGCGTGCGAAAACCCATCTGGAAGCTGGTCATCAGCGCCAGCAGCGTGGTCGGGCCGGCGACCGCGATGCGCTGATCGCGCTGCAGCGCTTCCACCAGCCCCGGGCGACGCAGCACTTCGGCGTACAGGCCTTCGGTCGGCAGGAACATGATCGCGAATTCGGTGGTGTGCGGCGGCGACACGTATTTGTCGTGGATCTCGCGCGCCTGCTTGCGCACCTGGCGCTCCAGCGCGTCGCCGGCCTGGCGCGCGGCGTCGACATCGCCCGATTCCTGCGCGTCCAGCAGGCGTTCGTAATCCTCGCGCGGAAACTTGGCGTCGATCGGCAGCCACACCGGCACGCCGGGCTCCGAGCCGGGAAACCGCACCGCGAATTCGACGCTGGCATCGCTGCCGGGCACGGTCTTGACGTTGGATGCGTACTGGTCCGGCGCGAACACCTGCTCCAGCAGCGCAGCGAGCTGTACTTCGCCGAAGATGCCGCGCGATTTCACGTTGGTCAGCACGCGCTGCAGGCCGCCCACATCCGAAGCCAGCTTGTTCATGTCGCCCAGGCCCTGGTGCACCTGTACCAGCATCTGCGCGACGTTGCCGAAACTCTCGGTGAGCCGCGTCTCCAGCGTCGACTGCAGTTTCTCGTCGACGGTCGCGCGCATCTGTTCAAGCTTCGCCTCGTTGCCGGTCTGCAGCTCGCGCAGCTTCTGTTCGAGGGTGACGCGCAGCTCGGTAAGCCGCTGTTCGTTGCGATCGGTGAGTTCGCGCAGCTGCGTGCCCAGGCCGTCGGCGAACTGTTTCTGCCCGCCCGCCAGTTCGATGCGCGCTTTCTGCGCATCGTCGTTGAGCGCGGCCCGCAGTTCGTCCAGGCGCGCGTCGGTGCGCAGGGTCAGTTCGGCGAGACTGCGGCCGAAACCCTCGATGCGCTGCGCCTGCCCCAGCTCCAGACTGTCGAGCTGCTGGCGCAGTTCGCCGCGTCCGGCGCGCTGCTCGTCGCGCAGCACTTCCTCCAAGCGACCGCGCAGGCGGTCGAGCGCGGCGTCGGGTTTGCGCAGCAGCAGGACGACCAGCAACACTAGGGCGGCTGCAACGGCGACCAGCAGCAGGATCAACAGAAGATCGGTATCGGGCATGGCGTCAGTGTACCCGGGGGCTCAAGCGAGACGACAGCAACGTGACGTTGATGTTTCAATTGTCGCTTTTCTGTCATTTTTCATGGATATCGTGGTGCCAACCTTCCAAGGGGTACGACCGAATGGCGTCGATGGGAATGGGGTTGCTGGTGTTGGGCGGCGCGATCGGCGCGTCGGTGTTCTGGTTCCGGCACAGGCGCGAGCAGCGCATGCGCCACATCCGCCGGGCGATGCTGCCACCGGGGGTCTACGACAAACTGCGCAAGCAGCGGCCGGACATCGCGGCGGAGCACTACCCGCTGATCAGCCGCGCGTTGCGCGACTTCTTCGCCGCCTATCTGCTGGGCGCCGGCAAACCGGTGTCGATGCCCTCGCAGGCGGCCGACGAGCTCTGGCATGAGTTCATCCTGCACACCCGCAATTACGAGCAGTTCTGCCACAAGGCGTTCGGGCGCTTTCTGCACCACACGCCGGCGGTGGCGCTGTCGCGCAACTACGAACGCAATGTCGGCCTGCGCCGGGTGTGGTGGCATGCCTGCAAGCTCGAAGGCATCGACCCGCGCAATCCGACGCGGCTACCGCTGCTGTTCGCGCTGGATGCGAACCTGGGGCTGGCCGACGGCTTCAGCTACGCACTGGATTGCCACGGCCTGCGCGAAAAAAGCGACGACGCCGGTGGCAATGGCTGCGGTGGTGGAGGTGGATCGCAGTGCGCCACCGACATGCGCGACACGTCCTTCGACGGCACCACCGACGGTCTGGGCGACGGCGATGGCGGTGGAGACGGGGGCGGCGACAGCGGTGGGGACGGCGGTGGCGATGGTGGTGGTGGTTGCGGCGGCGGGGATTGAGATCCGCCGCGTCGTTCAATCCACCACGCGGCAGAACACCGCTTTCAGGTAGCGGCTTTCCTGCACGTCGGTCAACCACGGGTGGTCGGCGCCGGCACCGGCGACCTTCAGCACCTGCACGGTGCGGCCGGCGTAATACGCGGCGCGGCGCACCGCGTCGAGGAACTGCTCCTCGCTGACCAGACCGGTGCAGGAGAAGGTCGCGAGCAAGCCGCCGGGTTTCACCACGCCCATCGCCAGCTTGTTCATGTCGAGGTATTTCTTCAGCGCCGGGATGATCTGTTCGCGGTCGCGGGTCATCTTCGCGGGATCGAGGATCACGACATCGAACTGCTCGCCGGCATTCGCCGCGTCGCGCAGCCAAGGGAAGATGTCGGCCTGCACGAAGCGCGGGCGGACATTGTTCAACTTGCCGTTGGCCTTGGCGATCTCCAGCACATTCTCGTCGATGTCGACGCCGACCACTTCGCTGGCGCCGCGCGCGGCGGCGTACACGCCGAAGCCGCCGGTGTTGCAGCACAGGTCGAGCACGCGCTTGCCCGCGCACTGGTGCGACAGCCATTCGCGGTTCTCGCGCTGGTCGGCGAAGAAGCCGGTCTTGTGCGCACCGGCCGGGTCGGCGCGGAACTTGATGCCGTACTCGGTGATGATGGCCGGCGCGGCGGGTTCGGTGCCGCGGAAATCGAAACTCTCCTGCTTCTGCACGTGCTCGTCGGCGAAGGCGTGGAAACGGCAGCCGGGAAACTGTTCCTTCAGCGCGGCGTAGATCCACTCGCGATAGCGGAACATGCCGGCGCTGAAGTATTCGACCACCAGCAGGTCGTCGTAGCGGTCCACGACCAGGCCGCTGAGCCCGTCGCCTTCGCTGTGGACCACGCGCCAGGCGTTGCTCACCGCGTCCAGCTTCAGCACGTCGCGACGCAGGCTCACCGCTTCGGCGATCTTGCGCGAGAACCATGCGGCGTCGATGTCGATGTCGGGATCGCGTTCGAGCAGACGCAGCGAGATCCGCGAATGGCCGTTGTAGAAGCCGCGCGCGGTCCATAAACCGTCGTTGCCGATCACATCGACCAGACTGCCCGGCTTGGGCCGCTGGGTGGGCTTCTCGACCAGTTTCTGGAAGATCCAGGGGTGGCGGGAGGTCCAGCTGTTCTTGAGATGGATCTGCGGAAGGCTGGGCGGAAGCGTGGTCTGGGCGTTGTTTTCGTTCATGTTTCCATTGTAGTGGCGATTGACAGCCGCGCGCCTTTCCCGGAGCATCACCGGTTCTGAAGGGGAGTAGCTCCCATTCGTCGCGGTCGTCATTACGAGTTCGGGTTTACCCGGCTCCGGCCCGGCGGCAGTCGTCACGGCACCTAGCCAGCGGCTGCGAGCGAGACCTTCGCCGCTTGGCGAAGGTCCGTCCCGTTCCAGCGCATGGTCCACCCATGCGCCGTCCGACCCCCCGGTCGGAGACAGACGCCCAGCCTCGCGGTTGGGCGTTTTCGTTTCCGACTGGAGAGTTCTGCATGACCACCATTGGTAGTCCCCTGTTATGGAGCGCGTTCGCTGCGCTCGTCGTCGTCGCCCTGCTCGTCGATCTGGTGCTGATGCGCCACGGCGGGGCGCACAAAGTCACCTTCAAGGAAGCGATGCTCTGGAGCATCGGCTGGGTGGGCCTGGCGCTGGCCTTCAACGCAGGCCTGTGGTGGTACATCACCCAGCAGGCCGGCGAAGTCGTCGGCAATCGCGTGGCGCTGGAGTTCCTGACCGGCTATCTGGTCGAGAAATCGCTGGCGGTCGACAACATCTTCGTGTTCCTGATGCTGTTCAGCTATTTCGCGGTGCCGGAAGTCGAACGCCAGAAGGTGCTCATCATCGGCGTGCTGGGCGCGATCGTGCTGCGCGCGATCATGATCTTCGCCGGCGCCTTCCTGCTGACCAAATTCCACTGGCTGCTCTACGTGTTCGGGCTGTTCCTGCTGCTGACCGGCATCAAGATGCTGCTCACCGCGGGCAAGGCGCCGGATCTGGAAAAGAACCCGGTGCTGAAATGGATGCGCAGCCATCTGCCGCTGACCGCCGACTATCACGGCAACGCGCTCAGCGTGCTGCGCGACGGCAAACGCTGGTACACGCCGCTGTTCGTGGTGATCGTGCTGATCGGCATCACCGACCTGATCTTCGCGGTGGATTCGATCCCGGCGATCTTCGCGATCACCAGCGACCCGTTCATCGTGTTGACCTCGAACGTGTTCGCGGTGCTGGGCCTGCGCGCGATGTTCTTCCTGCTGGCCGGCATGGCCGACCGTTTCCACCTGCTGCCCTACGGTCTGGCGGCGGTGTTGATGTTCATCGGCGCGAAGATGCTGCTGATCGATATCTACAAGATTCCGATCCTCGTTGCGCTGGGCGTGGTCGCGGCCACCATCGCCGTCACCGTCATACTCAGCCTGATGCGGCCGCCGCAGCCGCCGGCCGCGTCGTAAGCACGGGAGCGTCGCGATGACCCTCGGCATCGGCCTGCTGTGGCTGCTCGGCGGCGGCATCGCGATCTTTGCGGTCGCGGTGCTGCTGCGCTGGGCGACGATGAGTCTCGGCGCAAAGAGCGGTTCGGTCTGGGACTGGTTCTGGACGCTTCTGGATATCCTGAGCACCCTGCTGTGAGCGCGACCCTCACCGGCACGTTTGCAGCCCCACAGCGTTCCAGCGCGGAAGCACCCGCGGCACTTGGGCGGCCTTGATCGGGGCCGCCCAAGGCACCACAGACTTTCCATGGACCTGCAAACCCCGGAAGACCTCCCCGACACCCCCACCCAGCGCGCCACCGACCGGGGGCGCCTGCTGCGGGCGCTCAACACCAGTCTGGGCTTCGTGCTGCTGCTGGCGGTGGTGTTCACCCTGCAGCAGGGCGAGGACTACCGCGCATTCACGGTGACCGCGCTGAGCGCGCAGGGCCTCTGGGGCATCCTGACCGCGCCGCTGCTGCACGGTTCATTCCAGCACATCGTCGCGAACGCTGCGTCGCTGCTGCTGCTCGGCACCTTGGCCGGCAGCGTGTATCCGAAAGCCACCGTCCGCGCGCTGCCGATCTTCTGGCTGGGTTCGGGGCTGGGCGCCTGGCTGCTGGGCGAACCCGGCAGCCACCACCTCGGCGCCAGCGGCCTGACCCATGGCCTGATGTTCCTGGTGTTCATGCTGGGCCTGCTGCGCCGCGACCGGCCGTCGATCGCCGCGGCGATGATCGCGTTCTTCCTCTACGGCGGCATGCTGCTGACCGTGCTGCCGCAGGAGCCCGGCGTGTCCTGGCAGTCGCATCTGGGCGGCGCCCTGGGCGGAGTGCTGTCCGCGTTCCTGTTCCGCCACGCCGACCCGCTGCCGCCGCGCAAGCGTTACAGCTGGGAGCTGGAAGACGAGGCCAACAGCGACAACGCCGAACTGGAGCTGCCCAAACCCGACGACGTGCCGGTGCTGTGGCATCGTCCCCGCGAGGAACGCGGCGTGGTGCTGCCATTCGAGCGACGCGGGCTACCCAGCCAGAGCCAGCCCGACCAAGGCCAGTCTCACCAAGACCAGCCTCACCAGGACCAGCCTCGCCAGCCACCCCGCCACGGACCGGATGAGCAGGGTCCGGGCTGAGCCCCGGAAAACGGTTTGCCGGGTCGAGACCACCTGCACCACCTTCTGAAGCAGTCGGCTAGCCGCTTTTTCGAGCCGCTGCGGGCAGGCACCCGTCTTGAATATATAAAACCAATCGAAAACCGATTTGTTCTCAATTTCATCAATCGAGAAATTGACAGGTCCGGGTTCTGTCATTAGGGTGGCGCCCCCAAGCGGGGCCTCGCGTCCATCCGACACGCCCCGCACCAATCCAATACACCACAGGGAGTCACCCTATGAAGCAGACCCTTCTGCTCACCGCCGTACTTGCGGCCGCATCGTTCGCCGCCCCGGCTTTCGCCGCTGAAGGCAGCGCCGGTTTCTATCGCGTCGAAGCCGGCAACAGCAACATCGAAATCGACAATACCGACGGCGACGAATTCGCCTACAGCCTGCGCGGCGGCTATTTCTTCAACGCCAACTTCGGCATCGAAGGCTTCTACACCCACCTCGGCCGCGATTCCGACGACGTGGCTTCGGTCGAAGCCACCGCCTACGGCATCGGCGGCATCGCCAAGAAGAACTTCGGCAGCGACACCCACGAAGGCTTCTTCGTGAGCGGCCGCGCCGGCATCAGCCGCGTCGACCTGAACGTCGACATCGACGGTTTCGGCATCCTCGACGACGGCGAGAACCAGCCGTACTACGGCATCGGCGCCGGCTACGACTTCAACGAAAAGATGGGCGTAAGCGTCAACATCGACCGTTTCAAATCGGACCTGTTCGATACCGATTTCCAGTTCACCACCACCACGGCCGCATTCGAATATCGCTTCTGATTCGAGTCTGGTTGCGTTGCGTGAAGGCCGCCTCCGGGCGGCCTTCATCGTTTCAGGGTCGCGGGCGCGGGGCTTGCCCGGTATTCATGCGCGCAGACCCAGCTGACGATCGTGCAGGCGCGACCACAGCAGCAGCGACAGCGCGGCGCCGATCAGGCACAGGAACATGTCCCACTGGGTGTCCCACTGGTCGCCCTGGGTGGCGAGGAAGGCATCGGCATCGGCGCCGTAGATCAGGGCCGACCACCATTCGATCAGCTCGAAAAAGGCGCTGAAGCTCAGACAGGCGGCCAGCACCAGATACAACAGCCAGCCGCCGCGACGCAGCGGCGTGCAGCGCAGGAACAGCTCGCGCGCGAGGATCGCCGGTACGAAACCCTGCATCACATGGCCGACGCGATCCCACGGATTACGCGTCACCTCCAGCCCCATCGCGATGGCCGTGTCGCGCATCCAGAACCCGATCGGCGTTTCCGCATAGGTGTAGGCGCCGCCGTGGATCAGCACCAGCGCGTGCGCCGCCAGCAACCAGCACAGCAACCGGGTCAGCGGAAACGCCCGCCACTTCCAGGCGATGAGCGGGATTGCGACTATCACCCAGATCACCTCCAGCAACCAGGTGAGCCGGTCCTTGGGCGCGATGCCGGAGACCACCAGGGCGACGATGACGATAGCGAGCAGCAGCTTGCGTTCGGGCGGGGACGGCGGCGTGGCGATGGCAGGTGTTGCGATGGCATTCGACGACATGCGGGCCTCCCGGCGGACGAATGCGTCGATCTTACGTCAGCGTCGACATGACCCGCGTCCATTGTCCGCGTCGCACACCGGTGCTAGCTTCCGCCATCCCCATGCTCCGGAACCGACCGATGGCCCGTTTTGCCGCGTTGATGCTGTTCGCGACCCTCGCCGCCTGCCAGCAGGACGCCGAGCCGGCCACGCCGGGGCTCAGCGTCTCCGCGCCGCCACCGGTCGCGTCCGCACCACTGACCGACGACGAGCAGCGCATCGCCGCTGACGTGAACCATCTCGCCGACGACGCACTCGAAGGCCGCGAAACCGGCACCCGCGGTTACGACCTCGCCGCCGAGTACGCCGCCAAGCGCATGCGCGAGATCGGCCTGCAGCCGGCCGGCGACGACGGCACGTATTTCCAGGCGGTGCCGCTGCTCAAAGCGACCCGCGAAGCCGGGGGCGCGGCGCTGACGGTGAAGCGCAACGGCCGCGAGATCGCGCTGCGCTTCCGCGAGCAGTTCCTGCCGACGCTGAATTTCGACGCCGCCGAACACGCGCTGGAAGCGCCGGCGGTGTTCGTCGGCCAGGGCGTGCATGCGCCGGAACTGAAACACGACGATTTCGCCGGGCTCGACGTGCGCGGCAAGATCGCGGTGCTGTTCTCCGGCGCCCCGGCGCGTTTCGACAACGACCGGCGCGCGTTCTACAGCGCCAGCCGCGAGAAACTGCGCGTGCTCGCCGAACGCGGCGCGGTCGGCGTGGTGTTCGTGAACACGGCCGAGGACGAAGTCGGTTCGCCGTGGGCGCGCAACGCCGGCAACTGGGAGCGGTCCGGCATGCGCCTGCGTGGCGCCGACGGCAAACCCTTGCAGACCTTCCCGCAGCTGCGCGCGGCGGCCACCGTGAGCGCGGGCGCGGCCGATCTGATCTTCGCCGACGGCCCGCAGCCCGCGGCCGCGCTGTTCAAGGCGGCGCAGGAGGGCACGCTCAAGGGCTTCGCGCTGCCGGGCACGCTGTCGCTGGCCGGACACACCCGGATCGAGCCGCTGGAGTCGCGCAACGTGGTCGGCAAGCTGCCCGGCGGCGATGCCGCGCTCGCCGCCGAGCACATCGCCTACACCGCGCATCTCGACCATATCGGCATCGGCGCAGCGGTGAAGGACGTGAACGGCGTCGACGACACGATCTACAACGGCGCGCTCGACAACGCGCTGGGCGTCGCGGTCATGTTCGAGGCCGCGCGCATCCTGCATGCGCAGACAACCGCGCCGAAACGTTCGCTGCTGTTCATCGCCCTGACCGCGGAAGAGAAAGGCCTGCTCGGCGCGGAATGGTTCGCGACCCATCCCACCGTGCCGGTCGAATCGCTGGTCGCCAACATCAATATGGACATGCCGGTGCTGCTGGCGCCGAGCAAGGACGTGGTGCCGATCGGCATCGAGCACTCGTCGCTGAAATCGGCGCTGGACACCGCGGCGAAAGAGATCGGCGTGAGTCTGTCGCCGGATCCGTTCCCGGAAGAAGTGGTGTTCGTGCGCAGCGACCAGTACGCCTTCATCCGCGCCGGAATTCCGGCGGTGTATCTGGACGGTGGCGTGGTCTCCGCCGACGGCGTCCGCGACCCGAAGCTGGCGCTGCGCAAATTCATGCGCGATCACTATCACCAGCCCAGCGACGAGGCCACGCTGCCGATCGCCTACGGCGACGCGCTGCGGCTGGCGAAACTCAATGCGCGCATCGGCCAGCTGGTCGGCGACGCGGCGGTGCGGCCGACGTGGAACGCCGGCGATTTCTTCGGCGAGAAATTCGCCAGGCCAAAGCCTTGATCTTTTCGTAGGAGGGCCTTCAGGCCCGAGCTTTTTCGCGACAAACCCGATCAGGCGAAAGCTCGGGGCTGAAGCCCCTCCTACAAGGACATGGCAGGCGCTCAGCGCTCCGCGGCCGTATCGTTACGCTCGCTATCGGCCTCGAACAACTGCTCCAGCTCGCTGCGCGCCTGTTTAGCGCTCTCCAGCAGCGCCGCTTCGTCGTCGTAGATCAGATGCTGGCTGTTCAACAAGGCTTCGTCGTGTTCGCGGAATTTCAAGGCGCGCTGCGCCGCCTGCTCCGGCGACATGCCCAGCGCGATCAGCACGTCGCGCCCCATTTCCAGGCCCGAGGCGAAGGTTTCGCGGGTCACGTCCGCACCCAGATCCATCAGCTGCCACGCATGCCGGCGGTCATGGGCACGGGCGAACACCTTCAGCGCGGGATACAAGCGGCGCACCACGCGGGTCACGCGCAGGTTCGCCTCGGCGTTGTCGATGGTGTTGATGAAGATGCGCGCATGGCCGGCGCCCGCGGAGCGCAGCAGGTCGGGCCGCGACGGATCGCCGTAGTACACGACATTGCCGAAACGGCGCACGAAATCCACCTGCACCGCATCGGTCTCCAGCGCGACGAACGGAATCTTCTGCGCCACCAGCATGCGCGCGACGATCTGGCCGAAGCGCCCGAAACCCGCCAGGATCACCTGCGGATATCCGTCGGGGATCGTATCGAAGGCGCGTTTGGGCGCCGCGTCCGGGAACGTGCGCAGCAGCCGCGCAACCGCGATCAACAGCAGCGGCGTCAGCGCCATCGACAGGCCGACGATAGCCACCAGCCGGTTCTGCAGCGCGGCGTCGATCAGATTCGCCTTCACCGCTTCGGACAGCACCACGAACGCAAACTCGCCGCCCAGCGCCAGCACCATGCCCAACTGCAGCGCCTCCTGCCAGCCCAGCCTGCCCGGGCGCAGGCCGATGCCGAACAGCAGCAGCGATTTGATCGCCAGCAGCGCGAGCGCACCGAACACGATCGTCCACGGCTCGGCGGCGATCAGGTTCAGATCGATGCTCATGCCCACGGCCATGAAGAACAGGCCCAGCAGCAGCCCCTTGAACGGATCGATCTGCGATTCGATCTCGTGGCGGAATTCGGAATCCGCCAGCAGCACGCCGGCCAGGAACGCGCCCAGGCCCATGCTCAGACCGACCAGATGCATCAGCCAGCCCGCGCCCAGCACCGCGAACAGCGCGCTGGCGGTCAGCATCTCCGGCACGCCGATGCGCGCGGCGAGGCGGAACAGATGCCGCAGCAGATAGCGGCCGCCGATTACCAGCGCGGCAATCCCCGCGACCGCGTTCAGCACGTCCTTCCACACCGGGTCGGTGCCTGCGGCGGCGGCGACGCCGAGCAGCGGAATCGCGGCGAGCAGCGGAATCGCGGCCAAGTCCTGGAACAGCAGGATCGCGAACGCCAGGCGGCCGTGCGAGGTGTTCATCGCCTTGCGCTCCGACAACAGCTGCAGGCTCACCGCGGTGGACGACAGCGCCAGCGCCAGCCCGACCACCAGCGCCGCCTTCCAGCCCAGCCCATAGGCCAGGCCGAGCCCGCCCAGCACCAGACCGGACAGCGCCACCTGCAGCCCACCGGCGCCGAACACTGGCCGGCGCATCACCATCAACCGCGCCGGCGATAGTTCCAGACCGATGACGAACAGCATCATCACCACGCCAATCTCGCTGGCGGCCAGCACCGGCTCCGCGTCGCGGATCACTTTCACCCCGAACGGCCCCAGCACCACGCCCGCGGCCAGATAGCCCAGCACCGCGCCCAAGCCGAAACGCTTGAACAGCGGCACCGCGACCACCGCCGCGAGCAGGAACACCAACGCCAATTGCAGACCATCACCGTGCATGCGCACCTCCGTTCGCGACCTTACCCGCCGCCCGTCGATGCCGCAATCTCGCGATGGTCCGCGCACAGGCATTCCATGTGAAGGCAGTGCGTCATCGACCGAAGCGTGCCCGCCCTCGCACCGCATGACCGTGCGGCGACATCGATCCCGTTGTGCACGTAACAGGATCGATATCGACGGGAGCTGCCATGACATCGCAACGATTCGCACTGCTGGCGCTGGCGTTGTTCGGCTTGTGCGCTCCAGCGAGCGCCGCCGATACCGGCAGCGGCCATTTCCGCATGGCCGACGGTGGCCTGAAAGTCGACCATGCCATCGCCGTACGCCGCGAAGAACATGTGAATCCGGCCGATGACGACATCTTCGTCTATCTCAGCGACCACCCGCTCGACGCCGCGAAAGTCGCTGCCGCATTCGATCCCGACGACGGCGCAAGCGAACAGCTCGGCGAACGCAGCGGTGGCACCATCCGCCTCTGCCTCACATCCGACGGCGGCGAATGCGGCCTGTACTACCGCCGCCGCGACCCC
>JBKJHV010000019.1:0-13847 GCA_046598445.1 Lysobacteraceae bacterium | reverse complement strand
AGGCGTGGCCATCTCGGCATAGCAGTGGTCGCATGCTGGCGACACCTTCGTGCAGCCGATCCACGGATTGAACGTGCTGTCGCACCACTCGATCTTGCTGGTGTCAGCCATGGTCCGGGGCTCCGGTCAGGCGGCAGGCGATACGCGGAGCCCACCAGCGCGGGTCGCTGATGACCGTCCCCGGCGGCATCTCGCGCTCCAGCCACACGGCGAACTGTTCCACCGCCTCGGCGTCGGCCACGAGGGTGGCTATCGTGCGGTCTTCCCAGCCGCGAAGCGCGTCAAGGATCAACGCCCGCTCGCGTTCGTTCGGGGAGTAGGCCCCTTCGTCTGTCCGGAATTCGTACTCGTCTACATACGCCGCGAGGTCGTCACCCACCGCCTCGGCAGGCTGGGGCGATGCGAGGGCGGCATCGCACTGGCGCCAGCGCGGCGAAAACTGCCCGCAAGCAGCGCACCAAGATCGCGGGTACGCCTTACCCTCTGACGCGAGACGTTGGCGGCAATTGCTCGGCGGATGTTCGGTGTTCATGCTGCTATCCCCATCAATGAAAGGTCGTAGGCGTCAACTGCATCGCGTAGCCTGGTGCGCATGCGGCGCAGTTCTTCGGCGATATGCTGCCGAGGTGTGCTGGAGTGAAATGTGCTGATCTCGGAGAACACCCGGCGCGTCATCTCGCTGCGGCGGTACAAACGCCACTGCATGCGGTCATCGCCCATCTGTACTCGGCACCAGCTGATTCGCTGGCCGTGTTTCGGCAGTCGCGCGCCGATGGCTTTCAACGTTTCGCCCTCTGCAGAATTTCGTAGGCCGACGCCTTGGCCAGCCCGTACCGCTTCGCGATATCGACAGGACGCAGCACGCCAGCCAGGTCGGGCCAAGCGCGTATCGCGTTGACGATGCAGTCGTTCCGATCGCGCCCGGACAGGAATCGAATCATCGGAAGTTCCGGAAGGTCCGCCGCGGTCGGCGCGTCCAGTCTCCGGCCTGGGACGAATCCCCAGCCGGACGGCGCATAGATGGCGCCTGTCGGATTCATGCGGCACGCTTCAGCGCGGCTGCGTGCAACAAGCCAGCCATCGCTTCGCAGATTCTGGGGAAGTCGGCTTCCCGGTACAGCGTGGCGCCGCCCTGTTTCGCAGCCGGATGGAACCCGAGCTTGGCCAGGCCATCAGCATCGATTGTCAGCGGCGCGATGCGGGTGTTGATGTCGCCAAGCTTGATGCGCGCGCCGGAATCCACGGCAGCTATGGGGCTGACCGCTGCCGTCTTCAGTCCGCCGTCCACGAGCGTTCCGCCACCCTGTGCGTGGCCCGTATCCGCAGCATGCCGAGCCTGCGGGCGGTCAGGGATTTCACCACTATCGGACACGCCGCCCGAAGTTGCGGCGCTGTGCGACGAATCAGCGGCAGCCTGTTCTTTTTGCGCTTGCTCGCGGGCCAGCTTGTCGACCTCCTCATGATGGATCCGCTCGCGCTCGTCGTCCAGGCGCTTCTGTTCCTTCGCCTTGTGCTCGGCGATGCGCGCCGCGGCGAGGTTGCGGAGATCGTCAGGCGCCTTGCCGGCGCACAACTGCACGCGGTCGGGGAACAGGGTTGCGTATTCGCCCTGCGCGTCCTCCAGCGCAGCCATGCTGGCGCGGATCCGGTCGGCCAGCTGGCTCGCCGCGATCTTCAGATTGGCGACTGCCGAATCGATGGCGTCCTCCATGCTGGCGAACGACTTCTTGCCCTTGATGGCTGCGCCGAGCTCGGTGATCAGTCCGTGCGGCTGCGCGATGGCGTGCGCGCCGAGGCTCGCATTGATCAGTGCGTAGTGATCCAGCACCGCCCGCCTGCCGCGCTCGACGATCTCCGTGCGCCGCGCCAACTTCCGCGCGTCGACGAGCTTGGTGAGTGTCAGGCGCGTCGAGCGGGCCTGTTCCTTCATACGGTCGATCGTCTTGAACGTCGCCTCGATGCTCTCGGTGCCGCTGAGGATCCGTTCCTTCGCGGCTTCGAGTTGGGATTCGATCTCGCTGCAGCCCTTGACCGCGAGCTCAGCATCGGCGAAGTCCTGGTCGGTGCTCAGGTTCCGATTGATGCCGCCGAAGAGTTTGGCCGCCGCGGCTTCCCATTCGGCAAGGTTCGATTGGGTGACCATGCCAGTGACTTCGATTCGAAGGGTCGGCAGGGTTCCCGGCGCACGGCCGGTCACCGGCGGTGCGGAGAGGGGCACGATCTGTGCCCCCTGCCTATAGGCCTCAACATCCGCTTCGAACTGCTTCCAGCCGTCGACGATGCGCGCGGCCAGCACCGGGTCCGGGGTATACCAGCAGTACCGCTCCGGCTCCGCGAGCTGGTCGCCGTTCCATTTCGATGCCATGAAGAGCACACGCTCGCACTCGGAAACCATCGCCTGCTGCTCGCACTGCACGCGATAGACCTCGGGCAGATCGGCGCCGGTGCAGCCTTCGACCATCACAGCCCGCAGAACGTCGTTCAGGCTCTTGTGCTCGAAAGCAACGTCCTCCATCAATGTCAGGCCATCGAAACTGGCCGACAGCCGACCGTTGGAGCCGACGCACGGATACAGATCCTCGCCGATGATCGCCTCCGCCATCGGCCGCGCCAGCGCCTCGAATCGATGGCCGTCATCGAACCTGCGCTGGGTCGCTGCGTCGACTTCTTCGGCGACGCCGGTCGCGTATTCGCGCACGAGTTGCGGTCGGGTTTTGTATGGCGACACGCCAAGCATCGCGGGCGCATCGCTGGCGTTGAAATGTGTAGCGCGGTGGGCGTGCCACTCGGCGCTACCCTGCACGAGATTGACGATCTTCATGCCTGCGTCTCCTGCGTAGCGTCATCCCAGTATTCGTTCGGCGCGCTACCGCCTTCGGGCGGCGGCGGAAGGTCGACTGGTGCATCTTCTGCAGCGGCAGCGGCAGACGGCGGCGAGTCTTCCTGCTTCGGCACCTCGCCCTTGATCGCGGCGATTTGCTCCGGAGACAGGACGCCCTTCGTCGACGCGAGCGCGATGATGTCGTCGGCGGACTTCTTACCGGCGTCAATCAGCGCATGCCACACTGGGACATTGCTATCGAACTTGTCGCCGGGGTAGGGCTGCAACTTCGCAGTCGCTGCCGGCAATGCAGCCTGCTGCGGAACCGCCGTTGCCGTGCTGTCGATGATTTCCTTGCCTTCCATTTCGTCCGCGGTCGGCTGCGAACCGACGGCTTCTGGGAATGCTTTGCGCAACCCTTGTGCCTCGGTACATTTCGCCAGCTGTGCGAACGGACGCTTTTTCCACATGGAGTTCGGCACCGCCGAATCGTTGCCGGCAGTCGCGTAGTTTTCGAGGAAGTATTCCTTCGCCGGAAAAGCGCGTGGCGTGCCGTCGACCAGACGGAAGACGGTAATGCGACACCACTCCGGATACTCGAAAATCAGGTCCGGTCCGGGCCTCTTCGTGCGCCGACCGTTCACGCCGTCGGCCCATACTTCGGTCGGAACCGTCATGGTCTTCGTTGGCCCAAATTCGGGCTCGCTACAGCCGACGTATTCACTGGTGCGCGCAGCGTTGATCCGATAAAGGCCTATGCCCGGCATCACGACATCGCGCATTTCCTTGATCGCGTAGCCGCGGTCGTCCTTTCCTACGGTGACGCTCATCGGCACGATGTGGACCGGCTTCGTCATCGGGTCCAATCCGCTTGCGCGGCAGTACGCCAGCACCATGTCGACGGAGCCATCGGACGCGCCAGGATAGAGGCTCGTTTTCAATGCCGTGCGGATCGCATCCGCTTGCTCGGCATTCATCAGCGCGCCGCCTGCGCTGGTCTTTGCAAGTTGGTTCATGTGATTCCCGTGGAGCTGAAGTTGTGGTCCGAGGATCAGGCGGCGATACCCGGCGCGCTTTCGATCTTCGTGAACGGATATTTTTCGGTGAACGGCTTGATGTTCTGGCCGAAGTGCTTACCCTTCGACGGCGCGCTCGCGAACTCGGCGAAGTCGGCAGTGCTGACGTTCGCGTAGTGGTAGAGGCCGGTCTGCTCGCCTTTCCAATTCTTGAAGCGGATCGCGAGCGTGCTGGTTTCGGGGTCGTGGCCAATGGCTGCGATCTGGGAGGATTCGACGTCAATCAATCTGGCGATGGGCATGTGAGAGTCCTCGCCCCGCTGCGGCCGGGGCGTGAGTGATTGCAAGGTGTGAGCCCGCCGCAGTCGGGCTGGGGTTCCGGATTGCCCGCCGGTCGGGGCACTGCTGCACGGGTGGATCTGGTGAAAGCGGCGCGCGTGCGCGCGTCAGGCCGCTTCGTCGTGTTCCTGCTCGTCGTGGTCGGGGTCGGCCTGCATCTGCAACTTCGGCGGCGTCAGCGTCAGCAGCACGTCGCCGTCGATTAGGAAGCCCAGCGCGAAAGCCGCGTCTTCACGATCGATCTCTGATGACGCGGTGACCTGGACGACGCAACTGCCGCCGTCGTGCGGCTCGATGGCGAATTTCTTCAGCTCCACGTCCGGCAGGAACAGATCTTCGCCGGTGTCAGTCGGCTCGGTGCCCGGTGGAGCGATGGTCAGCTCGTATCCGGGGAACTTCTGGCGGAGGCGCTGGGGCTCCAGCAGCGGGTGCTTCAGGACAGTGAAGCGCGCGGCGTTCTCATCGACGAGTTGCAACTGGTCGCCCGACTGCGGCGTGCGGAACAGTGATTCGCGGAGCCCGGGCTCAATCGCGTTGAGGTCGTCGGACGGGATGTTGAACGAGAATCGGAAGTCGATTGCGAGCTTGCGATCCTTGCCGTGCAATTCGATACGGGTGTTGACGTTGGTCAGCACGGCGGTCTGGCGTTGCGGGTTGAACATGGGGCGCCTCCTCGGCACTGTGGATCGGATCAGGCCGCTGCCGGCGGCGTCGGGGGAACATCGGAACCGCGCTGAAGCCGATCGCGTTGCAACGTGCGAGCGACACCGAAACCGTCACCTCCTTCGCTCAATTCCTGGCGCACACGGCGCACGATCGCGACAGCGACGTTCGGCCCGTAGGCCTTGGCCTGTGCGCGGGCATTGACGAAGGGACGAAGCGGAATGACTTCAGCCATGGCGGACTCCGATACTTGTGTTGGATTCGATCCAGCGCAGAACGTCCCGCGCCTGGTCAGGGGTTAAGCACGGGCCGCAGCGGCTTCGCTCCATCGAGAAGAGCAGCGAGGTCGCGCGCGCGATGCAGTCGTTATCGGAGCCAACGACGCTGAGTGACTGACCGGCGTTGACCTGGATGACCGGCAGCGGATCGGCCTGGCGAATGCTGCGGAGGCGGCGCGCGAGATTCATGACGACGCTCCACCGTCGGGCGCGCTGTCGCCGCGCTCGCATTCGATGTCGCTGTTTCCGAGCTGCAGGCCTTCGAAGGTGAACTCGGTGACTTCTAGGCCTTCGGCGGAGGGTGATTGATCACCTGCGCGTCGGTTGCGGCGTTCGTCGAACGCTTCTGGAGTTCTTTCTCGTGCGCGGGAAACCGTGCCCTGCGCGTCGGCGACCATGGAGTCCAGGTCTTTTTCGATACGCGACACGGCGTCGCCAACGGACGGCTGGTCGCGACCGGCAGCCGGCATGACGGCGCTGAGCAGGCGGCGGAAGGTCTCGCCCATGTCAGGTCACCTCGACCGGCACGCCATCGTTCAGCGCGTACCAAGTGTCAGCCTTGATGCCTTCTCGACCGGCGATGCCGGCCCAGACGGCGGTGATCTTGTAGTCGTCGTCGCGTTCGACGAGGAACAGGGCGTTGCCGTCGGCGCCGCGGACGCGACCTTCGTATCCGCTGGCCATCGCTGCGCCCTGATCGCCCGTCGCGCTCGCTGCGCCCTGATCGCCCGTCGCGCTCGCTGCGCCCTGATCGCCCGTCGCGCTCGCTGCGCCCTGATAGCCCGTCGCGCTCGCTGCGCCCTGATAGCCCGTCGCGCTCGCTGCGCCCTGATCGCCCGTCGCGCTCGCTGCGCCCTGATAGCCCGTCGCGCTCGCTGCGCCCCGACCGCCCGTCGCGCTCGCTGCGCCCCGACCGCCCGTCGCGCTCGCTGGCGATGCGGGATCGATCGGCAGGCAGCGGCTGGTGGTGTATTCGATGGCGGCTTTCACCAGGCCGGGGATGCCGATTTCGCCCAGCACCTTGATCGTGCGGCTCGCGACCTTCGTGTCCTCTGCGTGCCGGCTGATGTCGCCGGACTGTTCCGTCGCGGCGTAGACGCTGGTGCTGGGCGGGTAGTAGCGGAAGACGTCGAGCGGGTACTCGCATGCGTGGAATCCGCCCTCGCATGCCTTCACCTTGCCCTCGTGGACGAACGTGCCGCCCACGGCGAACTGGAAGCCGCGACATTTCCAGTCTCGCTCGAAGCCCTTGAAGGTCTGGACGGTGGCGGGTACATCGAACTCGACAGGCACCACCACGTTCTGCGAACGGCCGGCGAAGAGTGGGGCAATCTCGTCGACGCTGTGGCCGGCGATGCCGCAGCCGATCTTCGTCACCAGGTAAACGGTGCCGGTGTTCTGCCGGGCGTGGTCGAGGAAGCGCAGCACCGCGCCCTTCAGCGCGTCGATACCCTCCATGGTCGGGATGGCGTACGACTGGCCCTGCTGGCCTTCACCCTGACCCATCTCCGCGCCGAAGCGCTCCACTGCATCACGAGCGGCACCGCCGGCGTGATTCCCTTCCCGATTGCTCCCGAAAACGAAGACCTGACCCCGCTCCAGCGTCTCGATGCGCTCCGGGGTGTGCTGCGGCTGTCCCATGACTTGCTCCCATGGCCCCGTGGTGGGGCGATGGGGAGATTAAACGTCACGTTTAATCGTTTGTCAACACCGCGTTTAACAGGCAACAAAAAGCCCGCCATCTGGCGGGCCGTGGGTCAGCGGCCGGGCTGCTACTTGAGTTTCGCCGGGTCGAACCCCTTCACGTCGAACTCAAGGATCGGCGAGCCCTGTCGAAAAGTGTCGAATTGAACGAGCATTTTCTCAGCCTTCGCGATGCGAGCCTCGAATCTCTTCGGGTTCGCCAAGAAAAATGCCGTCGTCGCGTGGTCGCGCGGCGGCCATGCCTTTGCGAAAACAGGCTGATCATCATCAAACACCAGCCCAACCTCGCACCCGCTGTAAGAGCGGCATGTGATCTGGCCCTTCTCAATGAAGACAAGGATATCTAGACCCTCTTTGGGGTGGCGCCGAATCGCCAACGTGCCGCGCTGTTCGCCGTCATATGGGCGATCAAAGTTCAGGGTGTTGCTGCTGGTTAACGTGGCTGACTTGCTCTCTTTCTTCGTCATAGGGTCGAGCGAACTGGAATAAGCCCATTTCCCCTGCTTCTCGATCTCGGCAATTATCAGCTTTGCCTCTTCGATCGCCGCAGCATCTTTTGACTCTCTGACAATTGCCTGCGCAAATCCGATGCGTCTCTCTGGGTTTTCGTTGGCGTCGCGCGCGACACTCAGGCGATGCGGAGTTTCATCGATAGGCTGCGAAACCACCGGCGATTCAGCGGGTTTATCTTGCTGGCCACACCCCAGCACCAGCGCTACAAAAATAGCTATCCCTCCCAACTTCCTATCCATCTCACCCTCCCTATGATCGTAATTTGTCGTTTCGGATCGGTCATCAAACGCGGCTTTTTCCATGCGTGGTCGCCGCTCGAATTATCCGCGCGGAAATACACGAGATCGCCGAGAATTTCACATCGCTTAACTTGATACTCAGCAGCGCCTGCGCCGTCCAGCATGATCACGTATAAGTGCCCGTCACGCGGGCGCGTGTCATCGAGGTCGAACATGATCGCGTCGCCGGGCTGAATTCTCGGCAGCATCGATTCGCCCGCGCCATACATCACGGCAAGGCTTGCAGCGTTGAGCCGCTTCCGGGAAAGCGATTCAGCGCGGAATTTGAGCCGGTGGGTTTCCGCGTACTCGGCAGCTTCGGGGCCATTGCCGAGGCCGACGGCCTGCGCAAAGCCCTGGATGTCATCCCAGCCTTGCACGGAACCCGGATCCTGGCGCGCCACCATCATCGGCTGACCAATGCCGTCGAGCACGTAGGTCGCGCTTATTCCAAGCCGCGCCTGCACGTCGGTTGCGCCTTGCTGTGAGATTCCTCGGTCCTGCCAGTTCTTGATCCGCTGGGGCGTGGCGTTAAGGCTGCGAGCCAATTCGGAAGGCGTACGGATGCCGTGGGCCGAGCGGGCCGCGTCATACAGGCGGCGCATGGATGGGTGAATTGCGGTCATGCCGTATTGTCTGGGCGCTAAACGCGGCGTTGTTACACGCGCCGTTGACAACGGATTAAACACAGCGTTTAATTACGTCATGACCAGCACCCATCCCGACGCAGACCTGATTGACCGCCTTGGCGGCCCTGCCACTGTTGCTCGCGCCCTTGGGTTCGATACCCAGAAGGGAGGGATACAGCGCGTTCAGAACTGGAAGTCGAGGGGCATTCCCGAAATTGTGAAGCTGCGGCGCCCCGACATCTTCGGCGAAGCCCCGGCCCAGGCTGATGCGGGTAGCGAGGTGCGCGATGCGGCCTGACCAAAAGCCAAGCATTGAGACGCGCATCAAAACGCTGGAATCGCAGGTGCGCTTCCTGATGTTCACGGGAGGGCTTGCCTTCGGCGCGACGCTTGGGCTGTTTCTAGCTAATCCCTCGATAGACCGCGACCAAAGCGACTGTCGTCGCAATCCACCACTGCCAGTGAGCCAGCCAGTGCTGCTTGGTCCATCGGGCAATGCGGCGTGGAAGAGGGAACTTCGGATCGACCAGGAATCCGCCGAATTGCGTATCGCGGACGCCATCTGACATGTCCCAAAACCTGCGCTTGATCCATCGCATTGGAGCCTCCCATGGCAAATGAAACTGCTGGCGCTGTCCTTGATCCAGCCCTTGAATTCGAAATCGGCCGGATGCGTGACTTTGCGTCTCGGCACGACCTGTCCGCTGAGCAGATCGTCGCAATTTTCGAAACCGGTGTTCGCGCAGCGAGCAGGCTGAAGCCCGAGCTGTTCAAGTCCTTCGAGGGCGAACCGGAACCGGCGGGGGAGGTGCGCGATGCTGCGTGACCTTCTCCGCCGGTGGCTGGTGCCGGAGCCTGCCCCTATCGGCTCAGAGCGATTGAGATGCACATTTGATGAACTGGAGGCTGTCTCGCGTGAGAGCTTGAATCGAATTCGCGAAGCGCACGCGCTGTGGTCCGAGGCCGTGCGCTCGATTGAATCCAAGCCCGGGGCGCTCGGATCGATCGAGCCTGCTTTCAAAGCGGGCGCGGTGTTGGCCATTCGAATCCCATTCGACTTTGTGTGTCCTGTCGAGCCGACTGAAGCTGACCGCAGGGCGCCGAGGCGCCCCGCAAGTCTCGACTTTTTCTGGACATCGATCGCCGACCAGAACGGGGTCAGCCTTGCATTGGTCAAGTTCGAACGGCGCATGGTGTTCAGGAGACAAGCACTGTACGCAGCAACTGAATGGCTAACGGCCCCATCCGATGGAGCATCGCTTCCAGCACCGTATTTGCAGTCGTTTCTATTGCTTGCGCCGGGAGCGACTTGAGTTGCTCAAGCAACTTTTCCTTGACTCCACCGTCGTCCTCGCTCGTCTCCACCGCGCGGACGAGAAGTGCGCGCACCGTGTCCTGGTGCAGGCGAACAGTCTTGACGTTGAGCAAAGCGCTCAATCCGCCGTCCTTCAAAACGAAGTCGACTCCGCCTTGAGTCATTTCAATGAAAGTTGTGCCTTCGTCGTCGAGTCCATTGGTCGCTTCGACACGGCGCACGATCAGTCCGTGTTGCTCCATGTATCGGAGATTCACGCGCAGGACACGGTTTTCCCATCGCCCCTGAAGTTCCGCCAGGCCAACGCTATCTGGGTAGCTCTCGCCAAGGCGAGTGAGAACTTCGTGGATGAATCCTACGTTGATCAGTTCCATATGTCGGTCTCCGGAGTAGGTGAGGTTGGGTTGCACCTCCAATCCTACGCCGGGGCCGGCGCCTTTTCGCACTGAATCCACGGGCTCGATTCCTTCGGGGGTCGGGCCTTCTATTTGGCCGCAAGGTCAACCGTCAACACGAGTCAACGCCATGCAACACGAGTTGAGACTGATCGGTCCGGTACCCGGCATGCAGCGGATTCCAGCGCATTTCGTGTCCTTGTGCCGAACGTCCGGGGAAGCCGTGCTGTTCGCTATCCGTTCCGGAAAGAAGACCCAAGCCCAAGTGGCACGCGCGATCGGCATGGAGCCAGCGCAGCTGTCCAGAATCATCACCGGTAGCGCGCATATGCCTGCCGATGTTGCGGTGAAATTTGCGCACGCCGTCGGCAACTGGGGCTGGCAGCAATGGGTCGCCTATGCCGCGGGAATGGATCTGGTCGTCCGTGCCGAAAGCCAGGACGAACGCCTCGCGCGCCTCGAGTTCGAGAACGCTGAATTCCGGATGAGGGCTGCAGCATGAAGCCAGACATCAAGACCCTGCAACGCTTCCGCGAAGCACGCGACGCCGCGCTGTGGGCGCCACTGCTGAGCGACGAGGAGCGCAAGGCGCAGGCGCAGCGCGTGGCCGATCAGGCGGCGCGGGATGAGGTACGTAGGGCTCCAACACCGCAACTGCCGCTGGAGGCCCGCAATGGCTGACCCTGAGAGCAGGACCGCCCGCGGTCGATACCGCAAGGTCGAGGTTCGGACGTGGGGCGACGAAAAGTTCCGAGCGCTCAGCAGGATGCCGCCGAGTGGGCAGGGACTCTGGCTATTCCTGATCACCGGTTCGCATACCGGGCCTATCCCGGGCTTGTTCCGAGCCGGCCGCGCCGCGATGGCGGAGGAACTGGAATGGGAGTTGGAAGGCTTTGACAAAGCCTTTGGGGAAGTCTTTCGGCAAGGCATGGCGAAAGCCGATTTCAAGGCCCGTGTCGTGTGGGTCCCGAAGGCCATAAAACACAACAAACCGGAGTCTCCGAACGTGGTCCGTGGTTGGGCCTCGGAGTTCGATTTGATCCCGGAATGCCCCCTGAAGTGGGAGGCCCTTTCCGAGCTTAGGGCTTGTATTTACGGGCTTGGAGAGGCTTTCGCAAAGGCTTTCGATGAGGCTTTCGGGAAGGCTTTACCGAAGGCTATGCCTAATCAGGAACAGGAACAGGAGCAGGAACAGGAACAGGAAAAAGCTTCATCCTCGCTACGCTCGGATTCGTCAGCGGCTGCGCCTGCTGACCCGCAACCAACCGAGCCGTCGCCCAAACTTGAACTCAGGCCACCTGCCGACCTGAACGCCGTCAAGGCCGAGCGGCTGGCGCAGGTGACCGACGACGCCATCGCAGCGTTCAACGCCTGCCCACGGCTGACGAAGGCCAAGGGCGGCAACCTGCCGAGCGTCAGCCCAACCGTGGGCCGCGAGACGCGGCAGGCGAACGTCAAGCGCGTGATCGACTTGGCGCGGGGCATCTGCCGCGAGGAATTCGATTCCGACCGCATCACCCGCGAGTTTTGGGATTCGTATTTTGCCGTCGCCGCGAAGGACGATTTCCACGCCGGCCGAATTCCAGGCGGCGAAGGCCACGCGAAATGGGTTCCCGACTTCGAGTTCCTGACCCGGCCAGCGACGATGCTGAAGCTCTACGACCGCGCGGCCAGCGAAGGCGAGGCGGCATGAGCCGCTTCGACGATGGCCGCATCGAACAGCTGCGCATTCCGCCGCAGTCGATCGAAGCCGAACAGGCGGTGATCGGTGGGTTGATGCTGTCGCCGAAGTCGCTCGACATGGTTGCAGATGCGCTGCAGGAATCTGACTTCTACCGCCGCGATCACCAGTTGATCTGGCGGGCAATCAGATGGCTCGCAAAACGCTCGCGGCCGTTCGATGCCGTGACCCTTGGCGAGTGGTTCGATTCGCAAGGCCTCGGCGAGCAAGTCGCCGGCGGCGCGTACCTGGTCGAGCTGGCCAGCACCACGCCGTCGGCGGCGAACATCGTCGCGTACGCCGAGATCGTGCGGGAGAAGTCGACGCGGCGCCGGATGATCGGAATCGGAACTGGCATCGTCAATGAGGCGTTCGAACCGAATGGCCGACCGAGTGTGGAGCTTGTCGGCAACGCGATGACGCAGGTCGGGAGCCTGCTGGAATCTGAGCCTTGCGATCTGGAATCTGTGGTGCCGGTGATGAAGCGCGTGTTCGACAGCCTGCAGGATCGCTACCACCGCGGCGGCGGAATTCAAGGACTGAGCACCGGTATTTCCCAGGACTTCGACGAATTGCTCAACGGGCTTGGCCCCGGGCTGTACGTTCTGGCAGCGCGCCCGAAAATGGGCAAGACGACGCTGGCGCAGAACATTGCGGAATATATCGCGCTGAAACACGGAAAGGCCGTCGCGGTGTTCTCGATGGAGATGCAAGCCGAAGCGCTGGGCGAACGAATGCTAGCGTCGCAGGGCGACATCAGCGCGTCGGCGTTGCGGTCTGGCCAGCTGGATGACGTCGATTGGGCGAAAGTCAGCGATACCATCCGCAAGCTCCGCAATGCGCCGATATTCATTTCAAGGCCGCGCAATGCGCGCGTCGAGCATATCGTCGCCCAGGCGAAGCGGCAGCACGCGAAGACGCCGCTTGGCCTGATCGTCATCGACTATCTCCAGCTGATCCAGACCGCGGGCGACAACCGCGCGCAAGGATTGGGCGAGGTCACGCGAGCATTGGTTCTGCTGGCGCACGAGCTGATGGTGCCGGTGCTACTGCTGTCGCAGTTGAACCGCGATCTGGAGCGCAGGCCGGACAAACGGCCGATCCCAGCCGACCTGCGCGATTCCGGAGCGATCGAGCAGGACGCGGATGCGGTGATCTTCATCTACGACGATGAGGTGTATTTCCCAGGGAGCCCGTACGCCGGAACCGCTGAACTGATCGTAGCCCTGCAGCGCAATGGCCCATCCGGCATGGTTCGCGTGCTGCGCAGGAAGGACCGGTTCCGCTTCGAGCGGCTTCCGGAGTTCTGGCAGCCCTCGCGCCCGGATCCATCCGATGAGCCAGCGCCGCGGCCGCGCGGCTTCAGAAAGCCGAAGGCTTCAGCGAGCCCGCGCGATGCGGCGGCAGGTGATCAATGACCTCAGCACTGGCCAAAGCGCGGAAGAAGCTCCGCGACCGCGACGTGCGCTTCACGGTGATGCGCGTCATCATCCCAGATACCGGCGAAGAGGTCGGCGCCCTTGTGCCGACGCATCCGGTGGACCGGCGCTCGATGCGTGAGCGGAAATACAACACCGGTAAGCAACTGCGCGCGACGCTGCGCATGGGCCGCAATCCGATGTTCTATCGTAAAGCGCATGTCCTGTCGGGCTGGCTCGCAGACAACGTGGAACGGTTCCAAGGCCTCAGTCAGCACGATGCGCTGAAGAAGCTGCAGGAGATGTCTGGAATCGGCTGCGAGCAGGTGGATTACGACCTGCCGGGCATCGGCAAGCTGACGCGCACGGAAGCGGAATCGCTGAATTTCGCCGATATGGACGAAGGCCGATTCGTCGAGCTGTGGAGCGGATCGGACGGCGAGGGCGGATGGATCGGCTGGCTGCGTCGCGAGGTGTTCGGCGGGCTTGATGCCGCAAGCCGGGAAGAGGTCGAGTTGATCATTCAGAAGCCGCAGACATGAGGCGCGCGATCAAGGCGGCAACGAAAGCCGACGCGCCTACCACGATGCAGCGAGCGCACTCGGTTGCGTGGTCTGCCGCTGGCGCATCGCGAACGGAATGCAGTGGGCTGCGCAGTGCGGCCCGACGCAGATCCATCACCGCAACCTGGGCGACATGCACGGGCAGAAGCAGATCGGGCATCACGCGATCGTGGCGCTCGGCGCATGGCACCACGA
>JBKJHV010000076.1:0-41285 GCA_046598445.1 Lysobacteraceae bacterium | reverse complement strand
CGGCCCAGTTGGGCAAGCGCCTGCTCGCGGAGCGTCTGGCCCAGCGCATGCTCTGCACCGCCCGCGACAGCGCAGGCGAGCCCTGCGGCCACTGCCGCAGCTGCCAGTTGTTCGGGAACCGCTACCAGCGAGAATCGCCAGAACTGCGCCCCGACGGCCGCCTCGCGCATCCGTTCGGCCATTCCGGCCATCCGGATCTGAGCTTCGTCGGCTACGAATGGAACGACAAGGCGCGTCCGCCGCGGCTGCGCACCGAACTGGTGATCGAACAGATCCGCCAGATTTCCGAAAAACTCGCGCTCACCCCGCAGTACGGCGGCGCGCAGATCGTCGTGCTCGATCCCGCCGATGCCATCAACCACGCCGCCTGCAACGCGCTGCTGAAAACCCTGGAAGAGCCGCATCCCGGCCGCTACCTGTGGCTCATCAGCGCCCAGCCCGCGCGCCTGCCCGCGACCATCCGCAGCCGCTGCCAGCGCATCGAATTTCGTCTGCCGCCGGCCGACGAAGCCCTGGTCTGGCTGCTGGCACAGGGCCACGCCGACGCTGCCGCCCACGAAGCGCTCACCGCCGCGCGAGGCCACCCCGGTCTGGCTGACCGCTGGCTGCGCGATGGCGGCCTGGACCGGCGCCGCGATATCGCCGCCGACCTGCACGCCATCGGCCGCGGCGAACGCTCGGCGCTGGAAACCGCCAAACGCTGGGCCGACGCCGAAGATCTCGATCAGCGCCTGCGCCACGCCGCTGATCTGGCGCTGGCTGAAGCCGGGCGCTTGACCGATCCGATCAGAATCCGCACCCTCGCAGCATGGTTCGATGCGGCCAACCGCACCCGCGACCTGCTGCGGACCACGGTCCGCGCCGACCTGGCTCTGGCCGAACTGCTCGCGCAGTGGCGAGGCCCGGGCAAGCCGGCAGGCGGGGCGTCACAGAAAGCTTCTGGAGTACGACGATGAACGTGAAAGCGGCTGGCGGCGCCCGTCAGGGCATCCTCTCCCTCGCGGTGAAGGACAAGAACGCCCTGTTCCAGGCGTACATGCCCTACATCAAACAGGGCGGCGTGTTCGTGCCCACCCCCAAACGCTATTTCATCGGCGACGAAGTGTTCCTGCTGATGACCCTGCCCGAATCCCCCGAACGCCTGCCCGTCGCCGGTAAAGTCGCGTGGGTCACGCCGTCTGGCGCCCAAGGCAACCGCGTCGCCGGCATCGGCGTGCAGTTCGCCGACACCCCCGAAGGCGAAGCGGTGAAGAACAAGATCGAAGCCATCCTCGCTGGCATCCTCAATTCGGATAAAGCGACGCACACGATGTAGTCGTGCTGCCAGGACACTGCTCATGCCGCTTGAGGATATTGCCGGTGAGATGCTCGGCGGGGTATTCCGCTTCATCGGAAGGCCTCTGTTCGAAGGTGTGGTGGAGTTCCTGATCCAATGACGCGAACGCTTGCACTCACAGTCTTGCTGCTTCTGGCGCTGACCGGATGTCTCCGGGGTTCCCGTGTCCACGAGCTTGCCGCTCTATTGGAAGTCGCGCCAGAACTCATGCGCGCAACACCCGCTGGTGCGCAACTTCCACAGGATCAATGGCCGGCCGAACTCAAGGCGTTTGATCCCAAGCGGGTCTATTCCACGCGGGACGGGCTGTACATCGTTACTTCAACGTTCTTTGTCCAAGAAAAAGGCCTGTTTTTGCCGCGCTCGCCTCCATTCCTACCCACGTCGGGGGGCGATCCCGAGTTCAGGCGCATTGTCGACGGCATCTACTCCTACAAGGTCAAGGGCTAGCGTCTTCGCCTGATGATTCATTGAAACGCAGATCGATTCGCAGATCGGTTCAATAGATGCGATCAACGCAGCAGCCACCGCATTGCCCCCTTTGAAAAGGGGGCCGTTGATCGCGCAGCGATCAGCGGGGGGATTTGCTGTTGGCGCGACACGGTTGACTTGCTGTTGTTTGTTGCGAAAAAACGACAGCAGATCCCTCCACGGGCTGCGCCCGTGTTCGGGACGACAGGGGGTGGGTTGACGTTATGATGCCGCGCAAGACTGCGCTGCCCGCGCGCACCATTTCGATGACGAGCGACGCTAATGACCACAGATTCGCTGCCACACAAACCCCATTCCCCAAGCTGCGACCGCAACCGCGATGCGATCCTGGCGGTGCTGCGCGATCACTTCGCAGACCGCCGCGAAGTGCTGGAGATCGGCAGCGGCACCGGGCAGCACGCGGTGCATTTCGCGGGGGCGATGCCGTGGCTGCGATGGCAGTGTTCGGATCATGAGGATTATCTGCCGGGCATCCGTCAGTGGCTCGGTGAAGCGGCGTTGCCGAATACGCCCGAACCGTGCGTGCTGCAGGCGGCGCTTGAACCGCTGCCCGGCTTCTCGCCGGCACCACCAAGACGCTACGACGCGGTGTTCAGCGCGAACACGCTGCACATCATGGGCTGGCCCGAAGTCGAGGCGTTCTTCGCCGGGCTGGCGACGGTGCTCGCCGACGATGCGGTCGTCGCGGTCTACGGCCCGTTCAATCGCGACGGCGCGTTCAGCAGCGACAGCAACCGCGAATTCGACGGCTGGCTGAAAGCCCGCGACCCGCGCTCGGGCATCCGCGATTTAGAGGCGGTGAACGCCCTCGCCCAGTTCATCGGCCTGCATCTGGTCGAGGACATCGCGATGCCGGCGAACAATCGGACTCTGATCTGGCGGCGGTCCGGGCTTCTTTGAGTGCAGCTCCGCGTTTCGCGCAGACGGGTCTGTTCCGGGTGCGCAGGTGCGCTTTCGAGCTCCATGTCCAAGCCTATATGCGGGCTGTTCCGGGATTCGCCGGGGCGATCCCGGGACGTTTTCGCCGCTTCGACGCGCAATCGCCGGAACACCGCCTTTTTCCGCCTTTTTCCGATCCCTAGACTCCGGTCGACGCCGCCGCTGGCGGTGCCTTCGAATGTCGACTGACGGGTTCAACCCAAGGAGTAAGCGATGAAGCGTTTCGTAATGTTGATGATGCTGGCGTTCGGTGTCGTATCGGTCGCCCAAGCGGTGCCGCCCTGCTGGCCGGGATCGGTAGTGAACGTGGGGCCGGCGCGGACCTTGAGCCCGGTGCAGTTGAACAACTGGTGGGTCACGCACACGATTCCTGTGGGTGTGGCCAATCCGCACTACTACGTCGCGTTCCACGCCTCCAACCAGGTCTGCCAGGCGGCGTACGGCGCTTCGGCATGGGCCAAGATCACCGGGCCGGGCACGATCCTGTCGACGCTGAACGGCTACACGATCTCGCAGGGGCTGAGCTTCCAATGCCAGAAGTGTTCGGGTGGTGTGATCGGTGTGCCGATCGACGAGAAGTAATGCCGCGGGCCATCCGGCCGGGCAAAAAAGAACGGCGCAAAAAAACGGCGGGTTGCCCGCCGTTTTTTGTTGTTGTCGCAGATGGAGGTCAACGACGCGGTGAGCGACCAGCCTCGCGTTCGCGTCCGGCCGCTGCAGGCGATGCGCGCCGGGAGGTGGCGCCAGTGTCTGTCGGAGCCGCCTTCGCGCGACGGCCTTCGACCTTCGCGTTGCCATCGGCCGAACCGCTCGCGTCCGCACGCAAACCGTTTTCGCGCGATGCGGAGGCGCTGCCCTTGGCATCGGCGTTGCCGTCGGCGCTGATCGCCGGCAGGCGAGGGTACGTCGCGGCCGCGCTTCCTGCCGCATTTCCGGCCAGCGCCGAAGTCGCATCCGATGCGCGCGGCGCGTCGTCGTCGCCGTTCTCCACCTGCGGCATGCGGCTTTCGTTCGCCAAGCTGCCTTGGGCCGAGGCTGCGCCATTTGCAGCGGCGGTCGCGGCTGTGGAGCCGAGCCGCTGACCGTGTTGCGCGCCTGTCGTGGCCGCGCCCTGTGCGGTCGCGCGGAGTGTGGAAGTGGTGCCGCCCACCGCGTCGGCTGTGCCATGTGCGGTCTGGCGCGCGCGTTCGCGGAGGCGCTCGCTGCGGGCCTGAGTACGCTCGCGGAGCGTATCGATGCGGCTGCCATCGCGTTGAATCATGCCCTGTGCATCGAGCGAACCGTCGAGCGTGCCGCGCGCCGGCCCCAACTGGCCGCCGATACCGCCGGTGGCGTTGCCGCTGCCGAGCAATTGTGCGTTCACGGGCGCTGCCACGCCGGCAGCGGCGAATGCGAGGAACAACAGCGAAGTCTTGTACATGGGTGAGCTCCAGATCGCGCGGACCGTCCGCGCTGTGCAGTCAGGACGCCTGAGCGATACGAATGCTTCCCGCGATGGTGGATGCGTTCTGGAGGGATTCAGTTTCGCGGCGAGGTAATGCCCGGCAAGATCGCGCCCGGCAAGACCACGCCCGCACCGCAGCGTGGGTCGCGGCCGGGCTTGCCGTTGTCCACGATGTCACGTTCGAGCCGCTGCAGCGCATCGTCCGCGCGGCCTGGTGCGGGTGCGGCCCAGTACTCGGCCACGCGACGCGCCACCAGCGGTGCGGCGAACGAAGTGCCGCGCCCGTCCCGCGTCGCGTCGATCACCCCGGGCGCGCAGACATCGATATGCGCGCCCGCCGCGGACTCCGGCAGCGGGCGTCGTTTCGCATCCACTGCGGCCACCGCGATCACGCCCGGATATGCGGCGGGAAACAGCGGCGCCGCCGCGGGACCATCGTTGCCCGCAGCGGCGACCAGCACGTGGCCGCGCGCATGCATCGCATCGATCATGCGGCGCAGTACGCGGTCGTCGGGACCTACCAGACTGATATTGACCACCGCCACGCGCTCGCGGACCATCCAGCGCAATGCGTCCACCAGCCCGAGCGTGCCCTCACCGATGCGTCGGCCGCACCACAGGTCGGCCGCGTAGAGCGTCCCCGTGGCATTGCCGGCGAGTCGCGTTGCGACCTGCGTACCGTGACGCTGCGGAACGGCACGGTCGTCGCAACCGTAGCGCCGCACATCGATCCGCGAGAACGCAGGCAGCGTCGCGTCCACGCCCCCATCGATCAGGCCCACGCGCATACGTGGGCCTGCGTCTCCGGCGGGCTGCGATCGCGCCACGCCGCCGGCCTGCGGACGCAGACCGCCGGCCTGCATATAAAGATGGTTGAACTCGACCTCGATGCCGGGCATCGCTTCGCGCAGCGCGCGCAGGCCGCGCGCGGGGCTGCGCGATCGCGCGTCGTGAAGCAGCGTGAGCGAGAAACCGAGCTCGTCGTCGAGATCGCGGCGCGCGACGACGAATCCGGCGGCTGCGGCGCCACTCAGCGCCTGATCCACGGCATCGATCGCGAGATACTCGCTGCGCAGCATCAGATCGCCGCGCGGCGTGCGCGCGATGCGCGCGGGATCGCTGCGCAGAAGATCCCGCAACTGCCTGCGATAGCCGTACAGCGCGTCGTCGCCGGATGCGAGCGCACGCGCTAGGGGATCCGCGGTCTCCGCCAAAGGCATACGCGGCAAAGGCGTCGCCTCGGGCAATTGCGCGGGCAGCAACTGCGCCGACGCGATCGGAGCCAGCATCGCGAATGCGCAGAGGATGGCTTTGGACAAGCGCATACCGGGGCTCCGGGCGGGAACGGGACGCATGCTAGCATCGCCCGGATTCATCTCCGCTGACCGGCGCGCCGTGGCAATGGATGGAAACGCCGCGCCCACACGTATGACCCGGGAACGCATGCGCCACAGTCAAGACCAAGTCATCCGCGAAGCCTTGCCCACGCTGTTGCCGCGCCTGCGCCGCATGGCGCGCGCGCTGGCGGGGCATGAGGCCGATGCCGACGATCTGGTGCAGTTGGCGTTGGAACGCGCGTTGGCGCGTTCCGCGCAGTGGCGTCCGGACGGGGGGCTCGATGCATGGGTGTTCGGCATCCTGCGCAATGCCTGGCTGGACGAATTGCGCGCGCGTTCGCGCCGGCAGCAGATCTTCGCGCCGGAAGAGGCCGGCGCCGCTGTCGGTGAAGCGAGCGTAGAGCGGCATGCCGAGGCGCTGTCGGTCGCCGAAGCGATGGCGCGCCTGCCTGCCGAACAGCGCGAAGTGGTGGCCCTGGTGCTGGTGGAGGGGCTGACCTACGACGAGGCCGCGAAGGTCCTCGACGTGCCGCAGGGCACGGTCACCAGCCGCCTGTCGCGCGCGCGCGTCGCATTGCAGTCATGGTTGGGACACGAATGAAACCCGGGATCGATCCACTCGAATTGCAGGCTTATATCGATGGCGCGCTCGACGCCGTGGCGCGCGATCGCGTCGATG
The DNA here is from genome assembly GCA_046598445.1 of Lysobacteraceae bacterium. Taxonomy (GTDB): domain Bacteria; phylum Pseudomonadota; class Gammaproteobacteria; order Xanthomonadales; family Xanthomonadaceae; genus Lysobacter_I. Next base: position 35,058 of record JBKJHV010000076.1, on the reverse strand, counting down.
CATCGCTGGCCGCCGATCCCGCACTCGCCGAAACGGTCGTCCGCGACATGCGGATGCGCGCCCGCCTGCGCGCCGCGTACGACCCGGTGCTCGAAGAAACGGTGCCGGAACGCTTCGAGACCGTGCTCGCCGAACACCTGCCGAAGACCGGCAAGGTGGTGGCGCTGCCATCGCGCGCGGCGCCGGCATGGGTCGGTTACGCGCTGGCCGCGTCGATCGCGGCAGTCGCGGCGGGCTTGTGGTGGCGCAACGCGCAGGCGCCCGTGCGCGTCGACGACGGTGCGATGCTCGCGGGCGGCGCACTGGCGCGCGGCCTGGACGAACGCCTGGCGAGCGAGCCGGATACAGCGTCGGCGGTCGACATCGGATTGACCTTCCGCGATCGCGACGGACGCATGTGCCGCAGCTTCTCGATGCGCGGCGATGCGCCGGTGCAGGGGCTCGCATGCCGCGACGGCGGTCGCTGGCGGATACCGGTCCTGGTCGGCGCAGCCTATCCGCCGCCGGACGGAGGCTTGCGCCAGGCGGCGGCCGGCACCTCGCCGGTTTTGATGGCGGAGATCGAAGCGCGCATCGACGGTGAGGCGCTGATGGCCGACGACGAGCGCGCCGCGCGCGAAGGCGGTTGGCGCTGAGCCCGCCGTCTATCTCCATGCGCGCTCGCAGCGATCCGGGCTGCGCTTACGCCTCCGCTTCTTCCTTGTACGCATCCACCGGGATGCAGGCGCACATCACGTTCTTGTCGCCGTAGACGTTGTCGACGCGGCCGACCGGCGGCCAGTATTTCTGCAGTTTGAGCGTGGGCAGCGGGAACGCGGCCAGTTCGCGCGGGTAGGCGTGGGTCCACTCGCTGCCCGCAACTGCGGTGGCAGTGTGCGGTGCGTGCTTCAGCGGGTTGTCTTCGCGGTCGAGGCGGCCGTCTTCGATCGCGCGGATCTCGTCGCGGATCTGGATCATGGCGTCGATGAAACGGTCGAGTTCGTGCTGCGATTCGCTCTCGGTCGGCTCCACCATCAGCGTGCCGGCGACCGGGAAACTCAGGGTCGGCGCGTGGAAGCCGAAGTCGATCAGGCGCTTGGCCACGTCTTCGGCGCTGATGCCGGTGCTGTCCTTCAGCGGACGCAGGTCGAGGATGCACTCGTGCGCGACCAGACCGTTGCGGCCGGTGTAGAGCGTGTCGTAATGCGGCGCGAGACGCTTGGCGATGTAGTTGGCGTTGAGCAGCGCGACCTGGGTGGCCTTGCGCAGGCCCTGGGTGCCCATCATGGTGATGTACATCCAGCTGATCGGCAGGATCGATGCGGAGCCGAACGATGCTGCGGACACCATGCCGACGCGCGGCGCCCCCCCACCCTGACCCTCCCCCGCATGTGGGGTAGGGGAATAAACGGAAGGCAGGAACGGCGCGAGATGCGCTTTCACCGCGCACGGGCCGACGCCGGGGCCGCCGCCGCCGTGCGGGATGCAGAAGGTCTTGTGCAGGTTGAGGTGCGAGACGTCCGAACCCCATTTGCCGGGCTTGGCCACGCCGACCAGCGCGTTCATGTTGGCGCCGTCGGTGTACACCTGGCCGCCGTGCTGGTGGACGATGTCGCAGATCGCGACGATGTCTTCCTCGAACACGCCGTGCGTGGACGGGTAGGTAATCATCAGCGCGGCGAGGCGACTGCTGTACTTCTCGGCGTTGTGGCGGATGTCGTCGAGATCGACGTTGCCGTTGCCGTCGCACTTGGTGACGACGACGGTCATGCCGCACATCTGCGCGGAGGCCGGATTGGTGCCGTGCGCGGATTCCGGAATCAGGCAGATGTCGCGATGCGCGTCGCCGCGCGACTGGTGATAGGCGCGGATCGCGAGCAGGCCGGCGTATTCGCCCTGCGCGCCGGAATTGGGCTGCAGGCTCACCGCGTCGTAACCGGTGCATTCGACCAGCATCGCTTCCAGTTCGTCGATCAGCTGCGTGTAGCCGACGGTCTGTTCGGCCGGCGCCAGCGGATGCAGGTTGCCGAACTCCGGCCACGTCACCGGGATCATCTCGGCGGTGGCGTTGAGTTTCATGGTGCAACTGCCCAGCGGGATCATGGTGCGATCCATCGCCAGATCCTTGTCGGCCAGGGCGCGCATGTAGCGCAGCAGTTCGTGTTCGCTGTGATGGGTGTTGAACACCGGATGCGACAGGAACTCCGACGTGCGCAGCAGTGCGGCGGGCAGGGCATCGGCGGTGTTCGCGTCGAGCGCGTCGATGTCCGAGGCCTCGGCGCCGAACAGCGCGGCGAGCGTGGCCACGTCTTCGCGGGTGGTGGTTTCGTCGAAGCTGATGCCGACGCTGTGCGCATCGATCGGTCGCAGATTCAGCTGCGCGGCTTTGGCCTTGGCGTGGATCGCGGCGGCATCGATACCGGTGACATGCAGCGTGTCGAAGAAATCATTGCCGACCGCGACGCCGGCCTTGCGCAGCGCGGCGGCGAGGATCGCGGCCAGACGATGCGTGCGGCGGGCGATGCGGGTCAGGCCTTCGGCGCCGTGATAGACGGCGTACATGCTGGCCATCACCGCAAGCAGCACCTGCGCGGTACAGATGTTGGACGTGGCCTTCTCGCGGCGGATGTGCTGCTCGCGGGTCTGCAGCGTCAGGCGATACGCGGGCTTGCCTTCGGAATCGACCGACACGCCGATCAGGCGGCCGGGCATGCTGCGCTTGTAGCCGTCGCGGCAAGCCATGAACGCTGCGTGCGGGCCGCCGAAGCCGAACGGCACGCCGAAGCGCTGGGTGTTGCCGACCACGATATCCGCGCCCCATTCGCCGGGCGCGGCGATCAGGGTGAGCGCGAGCAGATCGGTGGCGACCGCGACCAGACCGTTGCGCGCATGCACGGCGTCGGCGAGCGCCTTGTAGTCGCCGATCCCGCCGAAAGTGTTCGGGTATTGCAGCAGTACGCCGAAACAATCGGCGGTGAGCGCATCGGCATCGTTGCCGATCAGCAGTTCGATGCCCATCGGTTCGGCGCGGGTGCGCAGCACTTCGATGGTCTGCGGGTGCACGCCGTTCGATACGTAGAACAGGTTCGACTTCGACTTGGCGGAACGCTTGGCCAGGGTCATCGCTTCAGCGGCGGCGGTGCCTTCGTCCAGCAGGGACGCGTTGGCGATCTCCATGCCGGTGAGGTCCGCGCACATGGTCTGGAAGTTGATGAGGGCTTCCATGCGGCCCTGCGAGATCTCGGCCTGGTACGGCGTGTAGGCCGTGTACCACGCCGGGTTTTCGAGGATGTTGCGCAGGATGACGTTCGGCGTGTGGGTGCCGTAATAGCCCTGGCCGATGAAGCTGCGGAACACCTGGTTCTTGTCGGCGATGGCGCGGATCTTGGCCAGTGCTTCGACTTCGGTGATCGCCTCGGGCAGCGCCAGCGGCGCGGCCGACTTGATGCTCGCCGGTACGATGGCGTCGGTCAGCGCTTCCAGCGAATCGCGGCCGATCGTGTGCAGCATGCGATCGATCTCGGCGTCGTTGGGGCCGATGTGGCGTTCGAGGAAGGCGGAATGGTGTTCGAGGTCGCGCAGGCAAGCGCGGGGCATCTGAGTCGTGAACGCAGGAGTCGTGGACATGGGCGGGCATCGTCTGGCGGAGGGAGGGCGTTCCGGCCCACCGGCGCAGGCCGGCAGGCGTTCGCGGGCTCACGGCTTGCGCCGATCGAAAGCCCCGCTCACCCCTCTGTCCTTCTGCCTGAGAGTTTGAATCGCCGGGACACTCGTCCTGCGATCTTGCCCCTTCGGCGTCGACGCTACCCGGCATTTCTGCGATGGGCGGCCGATCTCTCCAGAGTGTTGTACACGCGGCGGTATCAGGCCTGAGCGATTCCGGGCGAATTGCGCCTTCGGCAGCGACCCGGATGTCCGGGGCCGCTTCTCCCACCGTGCCGGCGGAGTATAACGGGCGCCGGTCGGCCGCGTCTGCACGGCCCCGATGGATGCCGCCGCTGGCAAGGCCGGGGTCGCGTTAACATGTCGCGATGAATGCATCCAGCGGCTCGAAATCCAGACAGAAACAGGATCCCCGGCCCGGAAAGACGCCCCAGCGACCGTCCGTCGAGCCGATCGCCGCGGATCGCGTGACCGCTGTGGCGGCGCCCGGCGCAGCCGAGGCCGAAGACTACGCCCACAGGCTGGTCTGGTTTCCGGAGGTCGTGGCGCTGCTGCGGCGCGAGCCGGCGGTGGCGATCACCCTAGGCTACCTGCTGCTCTCGCTGATCGGTCTGTGGTCGAGCTTCTGTTTCTACCGGGTGTTCCGCATTCCGATCCTTGAATACATGCAGCCGGGCGATTTCTTGGTCGAAGGCGTGCGCCATCCGATGAATCTGCTGTGGCTGCTGGCGATGCTGGCGATCGCGGTTCCCGCGTACTGGCCGACGTATTACCGGTTGCACAATCGCGAACAGGCCGAGAGTTACCGGAAACACTGGTACGGACGTGTGCTTTTCAGCCGTCTTGTCGACCCCTTCCGTCGTCGGCGCTGGTACGACATTTCGCCGGAGGCCACGATCGCGTTCGCGCTGCTGGTGGGCGGCGGCTCGCTGATTCTCGCCCATGCGCAAGAGCGTGCCGGACGCCTGCTGGGCGGCGGTGGCGAAGCGGTGCGGGTCACGCTCAGCGGCGAGACCCGGCCGCTGGGCGGCACGGCGCGACTGCTGGGCACCAACAGCGGCTATGTGTATCTGTACTGGCCCGCAAACGGTCGCACCGAGGCATTGGTGCAGGAGAACGTGAGCAGGATCGAAACCTTGCCGCGCCGCATTCCGCGCGCTGCCGCATTTCCGGCGGAAGCGCCATGATCGCGACGCCCTCGCGCACCCGTCTTGCGCTGATCCTCGGCGGGCTGGCGATGATCGGTCCGTTCTCGATCGACACCATGTTCCCGGCGTTCCCGCAGATCGGCGAACAGTTCGCGGCCGACAAGGTGGCGCTGCAGCAGACGATCAGCGCGTATCTGTTCGCGTATGCCTTGATGAGCCTGGTGCACGGGCCGCTGTCGGATGCGATCGGCCGGCGCCGGGTGATCCTCGGCGGCCTGACGGTGTTCGCGCTGGCGTCCATCGGCTGCGCGCTGGCCACCAGCCTGCCGACGCTGCTGGCGTTCCGCGCGCTGCAGGGCATGTCCGCGGGCGTGGGCCTGATCGTCGGCCGCGCGGTGATCCGCGATGTGTACCAGGGCCAGTACGCGCAGAAACTGATGAGCCAGGTGTCGATGATCTTCGGCATCGCCCCGGCGGTGGCGCCGATCATCGGCGGCTGGATCCTGGGTTGGGAACGCTGGCCGGCGATCTTCTGGTTCCTGGTGCTGTTCGCGGTGCTGCTGTTGACGGCCACCTGGATCGCGCTGCCGGAAACCCACCCGCCCGAGGCGCGGTTCCGGCCGTCGCCGAAACAACTGCTGCGCAATCACGCTTACATCCTGCTCAATGGCCGCTTTCAGCGTTTCGCGGTGGCCGGCGGCTTCAATTTCGCGGCGCTGTTCCTCTACATCGCGTCGGCGCCGGCGTTCGTGCTGGATCACCTGAAACTGCAGCAGGATCAGTTCGGCTGGTTCTTCGTGCCGACCATCGCCGGCATGGTGATCGGATCGTTCGTGTCCGGCCGCGCGGCGGGGCGGGTCAGCGGCACGCGGCTGGCGGGTACCGGTTTCGCGATCTGCGGGTTCGCCGCAGTCATCAACATCGCCTACAACCTGTGGGTGCCGCAGCCGTCGATGCCGTGGGCGGTGGTGCCGATGGCGATCAACGCCCTGGGCATTGCGCTGGTGTTTCCGATCCTCACCCTCGCGATCCTCGACATGTACCCGCGCCAGCGCGGCGCGGCGTCGTCGTTGCAGGCCTTCACCAGCCTGATCCTGCAGTCCACCGTCGCCGGCGTGTTCTCGCCGCTGCTCAGCCACGACCCGCTGTGGCTGGCGCTGGGCGCCGCGTTCTGCACGCTGGTCGGTTTCCTGTTCTGGTGGTGGGAAGTCACGCATACGCGACTTCCGCCGGAACCGGAGTCCGAATCGATGCCCGTGGAGCCGCCGGCGTTGTGAAACATCGTAGAGCCTGGCCCGGACTTTTGATCCGGGGTCGGGCCTTGGCCCGACATTGCGGCATTACCGATCGCACCGCTGAATGATCGAAACAACTTCGATCATTGTTCGGAATAATCGGACACTCCGTAATGTCGGGCCAAGGTCCGACCTGCATGTCGGATCACCGGCGCTTGTCGCGCTTCCACAGCCAGCGCAACGGCAGTCCGGCGATCACCAGCACCGCGCCCCAGGCCAGCGCATTCGCGCCGGTGCCGAGCAGCGCATACACGCTGTACAGCAGCGCCAGCGCCGCGACCACGCGGCCGTGTTTGCCGAGTTTCAGCCACGCTGCGCTGCTGAAGACATACGGCAGCAGCGTCGCGGCGGTCGAAAGCAGGATCGAGAACGTGAAGACTTTCACCAGCGAATCGGTGTAATTCGCGATCACCAGCAGGCTCGCCAACACCGTGCTCGCAAGCACGCCGACGCGCGGTGTGCCCTGCGCATCGAGCGCGGAGAATGCTTTTGGGAACAGTCCGTCGTTCGCGGCCGCCATCGGCAACTGCGCTGAGAGCAGCACCCAGCCGTTGAGCGCGCCGAAGCAGGAGATCGCCGCGACCAGCGCGATGCCGATGCCTGCGGCCGGTCCCCACAGCGCTTTCGCGGCATCGGCCATGGGCGCGGTGGACGTCATCGCGACATCGGGCGGCACCAGGCCCAGCACTGCGGTGCAGGCGAGGATCGTGGCGATGCCTGCAAGCAGGGTGCCGATCAGCGTCGCGCGCGGAATCGTGCGTTCGGCGTCGTGGATCGCACCGGCGGGGACGGTGGCGGCCTCCAGCCCGAGGAACGCCCACAGGGTCAGGGCGACGGACATGTGCAGCGCGCCCAGGCGCGTCGCCGGGGCATCGGCTTTCGCCGCTGCGGCGATCGCGTCCGCTTCGCCGGCGAGCAGTGAGGTATCCAGCCACCAGATCGCGATGCCGCCGAACAGCAGCAGCGGCAGCAGCTTCAATACAGTGGTGACGATCTGCAGACGGCCGGCTTCGCGAACCCCGGCCAGATTGATCGCGGCGCAGATCCACAGCGCGGCCAATGCGCACGCCGCGCCGCGGAACGGCGTGGCCACGAGTTCAGGGAAAAGACTGCCCAGACTGCCGGCGAAGGCGACCGCTATGGCCGCGTTCGCGCACCAGATCGAAATCCAGTAACTCCAGGCGATGATGAATCCTGTGGTGTCGCCGAAGGCCTCGCGCGCATACGCGTAAGGCCCGCCTGCCTGCGCGCCGCGTGCGGCCAGCCGCGAGAACGTCAGCGCGAGCAGCAGTGCGCCGCCGAGCGTGATCGCCCAGCCGTAGAGACTCAGCCAGCCATACGGCGCCAAGGACGCCGGCAGCAGAAACACGCCGCTGCCGACCATGCTGCCCGCGACCAGCGCGATCGCCGACCACAGGCCAAGCGGTCGCGGCGCGGGGTTCACCTGCTAAGCCGCTGATGACTCCGGTCGATGGTGTCTGCGCGCCGCCCGGTGGCGGGCGCCGATGTCGCAGGTACGGACAGCGCGGCGGCCGGCTTGGCCGACTGCCTCGGCCGGACGAGTGGACTTGCGCCTTCCGCGGCTTGGGGCTGCGGTTCGAGATACTGTTTCATGCTGGCGAAATCCACATCAAGGCGCGAGTAGTAATCGCGGTTCAGCGAATTGCCCAGCGAACCGCTGTTGCTGCAGGCCGCGTCACCGCCGTACAGCCCGCCGCGCAGGACGTAACCGCGCGGCCCGAGCGTGAACAGGCCCGAGCCGCTGCTGCCGCCTTCGGTGGTGCCGGCCAGCCAGCCAACGGTGATGTTGTTGCCGTCCTTGGTGATGGTCTCGCCGCCCGACACTTTCTTCGAGTCGCCGCGCGGATGATGGATCGCCAGCACGTTGATGCCGTCGGCGATCGGCGCAGCGTTCCAGCCGGCGAAAAACGCGTTCGCGGGCGGTGCGTTGTTCAGGCGCAGCAGCATGCCGTCGGTGAGGTGATGCGAATACAGATACGCCGCGCCGCCGCTGACCTGGGTGGTGACCGTGGAGGTGAGATTGCCGCAGGCGGTGGTCTCGTAGTTCCAGATGGTGTTCAGGGTATTCGCGACCGCCTGCATCTGGCTCGCGACAGGCGCCACGGTGTCGTTGTCGGCGAAACAATGATTGGCGGTATGGAAATACGGAACCTGCGTCACCGGCACGGTGTCCGCGAGCAGTGTGCCGGTGCAGATGAAGGTGCCGCCGGTGCTTCTGACGAAACGCATGTGCGCGACGGCATTCTTGGCGTTGACGAACGCCTGCCCCAGTTCGTTCACGCGGCAGATGGTGTCGATATTGCAGGTGCCGGATTCGCCGATTTTCTCGATGATCTTGTAGGTGTTGCGGCTGTCGGCGATGAGGTGCGAGAGCGCGGGCGCATCCAGCCGCACCGCGAAAGCGGGCACAGCTTTTGGCCGGAAAATTTCGATGATCTGGGTGTCACCATCGGTATTCGGCGACCAGAACAGGCCGTTGGCGCCGGGCAGACGCTTGACCTCCGCCCCGGTCAGCTTCGCGACCACTTCCGACGGGCGTGCCGAACCGCCGAAACGCAGCTCGACGCGGCTGTCCAGGCGGCTCACGTCCAGGCCGACGCGCAGTGCGAGCGCGTCCATCGAACGGATTTCGACCTTCGCGACGAAGCCGCCGGCGACCGGCTGCCAGGTCAGCGCCGAAAGCCGGCGCTGCAGGCCTTCCTGCGACGCTTCGCGGCCGACGCCGATCTGGGTGGCCTTCAGGCCCGGCGCCTGGTTCTTGCGCTGCAGGTCGAGCAGACGCGAAACCGCCATCTCGCGGTACTGCAGCCTTGCGGCATTCGCGGCCGGATAGGCGGTCGAGCGCCAGCGCAGTGCCGGGGCCGGGGCAGTCCTGCTGGGTTCGCCCGCGGCCTGCCCCGTCGGAGCGGCGGCATCCGCCTTGAGTGCAGCGGCGAGCGCCTGGCCGGACGCGATCATAGCGGGCGCGGCCAGACCGAGCATGAGGGCAGTGAGGAGTCGGGTGTTCTGCATGATCTTCTTCGATGTCGTGGATGAGTCGAGTGGCGGCGATGGCGCTGTCCGTGGCTGCCGTACCCGAGAATGCCGATTATGCGTCGCGATAGGTGCGGCGCAACAGTTCGTGGAAATGATGCACCGCGTTCTCCCTCAGCGGATTGAGCCGGCCGGCTTCGTACGAACCGGACGCCAGGCCGCGCTGCACGTCTTCGCAGATGGTGATGTCCTCGTCCTGGACCACGTCGCTGAACGACAGATCCGCGTCGCGGCGCGCGCGGCCGGCGTCGGAATCGTCCGGCGCGTAATAGAAATCGAATTCGACCCTGCAGCGGTCCGCGCCCTTGGGAATGATGCGGTTGGTCTGCAGCCGCCCGGGCAGGATGTTCAGCATCGTGTTCGGCCACAGCCAGTAATACAGCGCGTCGCCGCTGCCGTAGAGCCCGTCGCCGCTTTCCAAGGGACTGAATTGGAACGAATACCACTCTGCGGTTTCGGTGATATAGCTGCGGTAATCCAACATCTGATTCAGTTCCGGATGGATATGCGGAACGTGATACCCCTCCAGATAATTGTCGACATACACCTTCCAGTTGCAGGCGATGTCGTAACCGACGCGATGATGATGACTGTAAGTATCGAGTTGGCGGTCCGCACCGATGCGCGCATCGATTCCGGACACGAAATCATCGAACGGCGGCGCCCGCGCCTCGTCCACCGCCGCGAACACCATGCCTTGCCATACGCGAACCGCGAGTTGCGGCAAGCGAATGTCGCCCACGTCGAAATCGGTCGCCCCAGCCATCTCGGTCGCGTTGCGCAACTGACCGTCCAGCGCATAGGTCCAACCGTGATACCGGCAGCGCAGCGACTTGGCTGCCAAGCCGTCGCACTGCGCCAGCGGCCCCGCGCGATGCCGGCACACGTTGTGCATCACCCGGATCACCTCATCTGAACCACGCACCGCGATCACTGGCAACCCGCCTAGATCCGCCACCGCGTGATCCCCGGCATTCCGCAACTGGCAGACGTGTGCCACCACCTGCCAGCCGCGGTCGAAGATCACTGTCCGATCCAACCCCACCACTGCTGGGTCGGTGTAGAACCGTGCCGGCAGGGCGGTGGCGTGGTCTAGGGGTTGGGGGGCGAGGTCGGCGGAGGAGGGAGTCATAGGGTGAGTATCGTGCAGATGCCTGATACTGTCAGCTACGACTGTCGGCACGCCGAACTCATCGTTATTGGACTCATCCGCCTCTCAGGCCTGACTGCACCGGAGCCATGGGTGCCCAGAATGCGGCCGCGTTCAGTCTCCGCTCGAGTGCGCTGTGTAGTGCTGATACCTCGTCTTCTCGGGCCGTGCCTTCGCAAGGGACGCAGCACCGCCGGGGAATGGTCGCTATGTCTCGCGAATATCGTCGAACAGCACGGACGAGACGTAGGCAACACCAAGTTTCCTCGGCGGATGCGAGAAAGATCATCGCAGATCGCCGCCTGACCCGCAGCCATAGAGGCTGCAAGGCCGGAACCCTGCCGGAAATTTTTCCGGGAACCCTTTCGGCATGCTTACGGTATGCAAGCAATTCATCTTTTTCAGCTCTCGATCTGCTGCTGCAGTATTTGAAATATCGAAAATTGCCAGCTCCGGGCAGCCTGCAAATTCTATGCAGCTGAAAAAGTCCTAGCAGGAGCGTATTTTGCACCACCGTTGGGGGCGGGCGGGCCGTTGCCGACTTGCGGGTCGCACAACACGTAATCGGATTTCGTTTCGCCTTTGTAGCGGATCTCAACGATCAGGCCGATGAGGACCAGTTCTTTGTTGTCGGGGTCGACAGTGAGTCGAACGGTTTCGGCGTTGTTCGGTATGCTCGAGTGGTTGATCGGAGTTGTGGTCTGGAAGCCGCCCGGATTTTTTACTTTAAGTGGATACGTAGAGCAATAGTCGAAGAAGCGAAACTTGTCGATAGGATTCGGCGCATCGCTGATGGTCACGCTGAATTCGATCGTGTTGTTTCCATTGCTGACGAGAAGTTCATTGTCATCGAAATAATATTCATATTTTCTTTTCCGAGCATTACCGTATCTCTTAAACCTGACGGTCAGCTGGCTCTTTAACGCGGGTGTGCCTACCAGACTGGATAAATCGTCGTTTCGATAGATATTGGTCATCACAGAATCCTTTGTTTTTCAATCAGAATGAAGGGTTCGCAGTGAGGCGGGTGTCGCCGATCAGCGTACATCCAACAAAGCTTGCATGGGCAGTACACAGGGATTGTTAATGAACTATGGACTGTTAACACTACCTGTGATCGCTGCCATGACTGTTGGTGGAGCACTGAAGTAATTGGTATCAAATGGGACGCGCAAGATGTAGCTTCTTGTTTCATCGCTTTGGTTTAGTTTCTAGTTGGCGTCGTTGCGGCCTGTTTTTTTGTGCCGGAGGTGATTTTCATTGCGGTTTCCTTTTTTAAGTGGGCATCTTCTTTTCCTTCTGCATCAGTGTCGTGGTTGGTACCTCGAAACACCGCGCCAGCTCACGCGCGATGCGATAACGCACCGCACGACCCGATTCGGCACGCTTGATCGTGGCGATCGAAACGCGGATGTTCCGTCGCCAGCAATCGTCGGCGAGATCCTGTTGGCTCAGGAGTCGGCTTTGGCGCAGCCCGCGCAGCGCGGCGCTGTCCAGGAGCACGCGCCCGCATTGCAGGTCTGCGCTGTTCATGATGCGTGCGGGCGGTTCGATGCCATCGGTGGGGGCAGGCGTGGCCGCGGCATCGTCGGCGGGGCAGGGCGGCAAGCTGCTGCAGACAGCGGCTGCCGGTAGGCTATAGAGATGGGTGTCGGTCATGGCGAAACTCCGTGTTGGGATGTCACGAGAGCCATCGCAAGATGGCTCAGCATCGGCGGCGGTCCATCCCGTCATCGTCGTCCGCTGGCGGCTGCTGAAGCCCGCTGCGAGTGCGGCGACGCGCTCTGGTCTGTCGTCGCGATCAAGCTCGCGCTTGCCCTGAAAAAAGTCCTGACCGAAATCTGCCGGATTTCAACCGCATGATTCATAAGGAAATATTTGGTGGCCGCAGATCCCTTTCAGGGTGTGGCTGGGTGCTGTCGCGATGGTTCGCGCGTAACGGCACATCCGTTGCGGATGGCCGAGGCCGTCTTTGTCGGCTGTCTGAAGACAGATGGGTATGCCAGCGGCGCTGGTCGATGGGACCAAAACAGCCTGCTAACGCAGCCATGGATGGCTGCGACGGCAAAGCAAGCGCTTATGCGATTGATTTGCCGGGAGCGAGTCCGGGCATGTACCGGACTCGTGACTTGAAAAACGCACACGATGTGCGTTTTTCAACAACCTGCTAGACGCGACGGTCCAGGGCTAAACCCCATCCTGAACCGTTGCGCTGGCGTCGTCAGCCGTTGAAATTGGGCGGCGAATTGCCGACCTGCGGGTCGCAGTTGATGTTGCGGTTCCTTTCGCGATCGCGTGCGAATACGCAGAGGCTGAAAGACGTGGGAGCGCCCTGACTGGGCAGTCGCAGATTGATCCGTATCAGCCGGGTATGCGACGGAAAATCGCGATCCAGATCCTCCAGCGGCAGCCAATGGCCTGTCCCCGCGATGTCGTATTCCGCCGACTCGATGAACTGCATGTCATTGCTTTCGATTCTGCGGGCATGGAATCTGGGGAAGTCGCCGAACGTCTGATGGGAAAGAATTTCCACCTCCAGACGTTGTTGCGGAGACGCCGTGTAGAACCAGAACGCTTTTTTCTCCCAGCGGTAGCGCGGGATCGCGCTACCCGGATGGTGCAGGACTCTCAGTCGCGTCTTGATGGTATCCACTCTCATCAGACGACCTTCGGAGTCGGCTCTGTCGGGCAACAAACGTGTGCCGCCGTCGAAGTATTGCTCGTTGTCCATCCCGAACGCGAAGAGTTCTTCATCGAACATGACCATGTCCTTTTGTTGGGTGAGTGGGTCGTACGGTTCCAATCGCCTGCATTGCGGTCCAAGTCCCTGATCGCGTCTATTCAAGCAAGCCCAGACTAGCGGGGAATCGTGGCCCGCTGAGACGTGTTTCGGCTTGAATCGCGCGCTTGTCCGTATCAGTTTCGATGGAGCATGGCCGGCGCGGTGGTTAGCGACGCAGATCCGTGGATACGGCCCGGAATTCTGCGAGGCGTTGAGCATTCAGCGCGTTGGCATGTGGAAAGGTGCGGTATCCGGCGCTCTGCCGGATACCGTCGAAGTCGGGATGACGGTAGCCGGCACGATCGAGATAGGCGATGTGTTCGCGCGCATCGTCGCGTCCGAGCGCCAGCGCCACCCTTGCCAGGACGGCCCGGATGCGGACGTCGCGCAGTTGCGAACGGTGTCGCCCGAGGGCGCGTTCGACGCGCAACCAGTCCGATCGCGCCGCCGCATCGCTTTTTTCGGCTTTCCGCTGGATCTGCACGATCAGGCTTTCTGAATACGCGATTGCGATGTGGTAATCGTCCGGATGAGCGGCGGCCAAGCTCGCCAAGTCGTCGATCGCTTCCTGCATTGCGGTTTTTCCCTCATCACCGCTTTCGTATCTGGCCATCATGTAGCGGACGGTCGCGTCAAGGCGGCGCCAGCCGGGCTGCGAACGGCTGGCCGGCTGCAGCTTCACCATGAGCGCATAGGCTTTGAGAATGTGTTTGAAAACGGATGCTCTGTCGCCTTTCAAACGTGCGATTTCACTGCCGTCGAGATTGGCCTCGGCCAGATAGCGCCGCCATTCCTGATTCTGCGGCGCGCGGCGGCCAAGGTCTTCGAGCCGGCGAATGGTTTCGCCGATATCGGTTTCGGCTTTGGTCGTATCGCCGCGCAATAGCGCCAGTTTTCCGCCCATGTGAAGGTAGTTGGCCAGCCGCAGCTGCCACGCGTTGCGTTTTTCCGCAGGCGGCTCCAGCGCAAGCAGATTCGCGATCTGGCGATCATGCCCCTGCGCTGCCATTTCGAGATGTCCCAGGGTTTCTTGCGTGCTGGCAATCCACGAATCGGTGTCGATCGCACCGAACTCGAATTCGAAGTCGTTCAGTCCTTTGTCTTTGGCGATGCGTTTGTGTGTGGAGGCGAGCGTCAAATTCTTCAGCGCGCCATCCAGATCGCCCCTGTCGCGCGCCAAGGTACCGAGCACGTTGTGCGCATAGCCGACCTCGCCGATCCAGTAGGGCTGGTCGCGCGCGCGCCCGGCGATATCACGGCTGATGGTGAGGTAACGTTCCCAATAGGTTTGCGCCTGGTTGAACTGCTTGCTGCGATGCCGCAGTTGTCCGAGGTAAAAGCCGCCCAGCGCGTAGGCTTCCAGTGCCGGAATCGCGTTCGGTGTAAGACGCCGTTGGCGGGATGCCAAATCGTCCGCTGCCAGCAAGATGGTGTTCGCGGCATCGTAGTGGCCGCGTTGCGTGAATAGATCGCCAAGGCCATACATGGTCTTGATGGCGTCGATCGTTCTGTTCTGTGCGAGTTGAGTCCGGTATCGACGTTCGGATTCGGCGATGTCGCGCTGCATGCGCTCGGCAGGCATGGTTGCGCTGTCGGTGGCGTCGAGCGCGTACGCCGGGTCGTCCGCGATGAGGTCCGACAGCCTTACCATGATCTTGCGGTTGCGTTGAGCTTCGTCGCGCTGACGCACTGCCTCGCCTTGTGCGGATACCGCTTGGGCGCGCCGCAGTTCCGTTTCTTCCCGTGAACGGATCGCCGATACCGCAAGGACACTGGAAACGATGGTGAGAACGATGAGCGCGGCGATGGCGCTTCTTCGTAGACGGCGACGGCCGTGCCAGTGGCGCTGAGAGGCCGCGAGCAGATTGCGTTCGACCGCACCAAGTTGATCCGGCAGGCGCTGTGCCGCTTCGATGGCTTCGGCCAGTGGACTGCCGGGATTGAGCAGGTGATCTTCGCTGCAGCCTTCTTCGGTCCAACGCTCCGCTGCGCGTTGCAGGCGCGCGCATGCGCGCAGCAGACGCTGGTTGTCTTCTGCCCAATCGCTGGCGCGGGGCCATTGTCGCAACAGGGCTTCGTGCGCAACACCGAAGCCTGGGCGGTGATCGTTGAGTTCGCCGACGAACAGGCGGGCGCGAATGAAATTTTCGACGAGTTCGCGGTCACCATCGTCGTCGAGCGAAGACCAGAGCAGGCGACGCGCGCTGATACTGTTGCTGTCGAGCTGGATCACGATCAATTTCGAGAGCAAACCATCAAGACGTTTACGGGCGTTGTCGGACGATGCGCTGTAGACGGTTTCGGCGCGATGGGCAAGCGCGCCTTCAAGGCCACCGATCTCGCGATAGGCGGCGTAAGTAAGTAGGCCGGTGTCGCTTCGACGTTCGTACAGCATATGCAGGGTGTGCTGCAGTAGCGGGAGTGCATCGGGTTGGGCCAGCGCAGCGTCGCGCAGGGTGTCGTCGAGGCGATTGAGATTTTTCGCGTCCTGCTCGAAGCTCAGGCCGGCCCGGAGCGCAGGGGCGCGGATGATCTGTGCGATCTCTCCGGAGCGCGGAGTGAACACATCGACATGGCCATCGCCTTGTTTGCGTTCGGCCACGGTCGGCAACGCTTCCAGCAGTCTCGGGTAGAAATCGCTGCGTGCGATGATCGTCGTGAGCACTCTCGGGGTGCTGCACAAGGCTTCGAGGACGCGATCGAATGCAGCGCGCTCTTCGGCATCGACATCGGGCGAAGCGACCAGCGCCTCGGCGTGATCGATGGTCAGCAGTAGATGCGCATAAGGGCGATCGACGATTTCGCGCTCCGGTATGCGACGGAACGCTTCAGCGACGGCCTTGGTCACCATCGCTGGATGTTCGCGCAGTGCGTGCGCGAGTTCGTCCACCGATTGCGATGAGAATACCGGCCATTCGGCGAGGGTCCAGTCCGCCAGAGCGGCGGCGAGTTGCCTGATGATCTGGCCGCCAAGCGAGAGATCGCAGTCCGCATGCGAAAACGTGCGCAGACCGTCGAATCCGGTTTCATGACGCAAAAGCGGGATCGCACCAGCACGCAGAAGCGATGTCTTGCCGCAACCGCTGGCGCCGATGACCAGCACCAGGCGACGCTGGCTGTCGATCTGGCGGCGCATCGCCGTCAGCAGTTCAGCTGTGGCGCGGCTGCGACCGAAGAACATGCCCGCATGACCGGCATCGAATGCGGATAGACCGACAAAAGGATTGCCGCTGATCCAGCCATCGGCCTGAGCGGCGCTGCGCCGGTAATCTTCCGGGAAAGTGACAGGCGCGATCACCCGGTAGCCGCGCTTATGGATGGTTTCGATGTAGCGCGGATTGCGGATGTCGTCGCCGATCGCTTCCCGTATCTGCCGGATGGCCTTTTGAACCGGGTTGTCGCTGTAAGACGCGCAGCGCCAGATTTCGATCAACAGGTGCTCGGCGCTGAGTGTTTCCTCGGCGTGTTCGGCCAAGACTACCAGCACTTCCATTGCCCGCAGCGTCAGCGATTTCTGCTCGCCGCCCACGTCGATCACGAGGCGGTCGGGCTGCACCAGCAGTGTGCCTATGCGGAAGCGGGAGCGCTCTCCCAGCGATTTGATGCGATCCGTGCGCGTCGGCATGGCGGGCGCTACCGCTGCATCGAATCGATAGTCATCGAGATCTGCGGACAGCATCGTCGTTCGCAGCAGACAAAAGCCCCGGAACTGTTGAAATCCATTCGCCGCCCCCTTGGCAGTGAGTGCCTGCGCGCTCTTATGGAATGTCAGAACATCCTGGTCAAAACCGATCCTGTGTACTGATTCCGGATACTGCGTACGGCGCGACTATAGCGCGCGTTGCGGTGAGAGGAATAGTCTGTCCGCCACTCTCGGCGCTTGAGGCTCGCCGGAAGTATTGTGGCCACTGGCCAATCGCAGCACTGGACGACAACGCACAAGCCCCGCATGCGGCGGGGCTTGTGCTTCAGCATTCGACAAGGGAGCGAGACTGCCTGCTTCCGGGCGTTCGGCTAGGGAGAAGGGTACGCCTGCTTGACGTACACGATCTGCACAGTGCCGCCAGTGACATAGGCACCGCGCTGATTGTTGCAGGTGCCGGCATCGCTGCGTTCGTCGCAGTACAGCGTGCCGTCGGGCCCCACGATGGGCGCATAGGCAAGCCCCTTGGGCGTTTTGCAGACCGCATTCTTGCCGACGGGTGCGCGCGGTGCGTTTTTCGGTGCGGCGCAGCTGGCGGAGGGATTGGGGTAGCCCGCGTTCGCACTGCTGCCAGAGCAGTTGGTGGCGGCCCAGCCGAAGACGCCCGGCCGATTGGCATTTTGACCGAGCACGCTATTCTGCGCGGTGCTGGTGGCGGTGGGCCAGCCAGCGCCGCGGGTGGCGATCTTCAGGATCGTGTTGACCCCATTGACGACGCTGATGTCGGTGTCGTCGGCATTGGCGCAGCTGGCGCCGACCGAGCCGTTGATGCCGAAGTTGATCGATACTTCGGCAAGATTGCTCGCGTTCGGAAAGGCGCTGTTTCTGCAGCCGTTATTGTTGCTGAAGCCGGTATTCTTCGGAGTGAAGAAATAGTTGACCGTGATGGCGGGGCTGCAATTCGACTGGCCGGATGTCCCGCAGGAAACGGTTTTCGGGAGATAGGTGATGGTTTCGCCGGCGGCCATCTGGTACGACCCCTTGTCGGTGACGCCGCCGACAGGCGTGAATTTCACTTTTTTTCCGCGCACGCTCGAAATGAAGATCAGGTTCGGGTCCGCCAAGCCGACGATCTGCTTGCCCAGGTTGCTGCAGCCGGTGGGAGGCGTGACTGGCGGTTGTCCCAATACGATGTTCGCGAACACCGGAGATTTCGACGCGTTCGTGATCGTCATGCCTGTGGGTTTGGCGCCGGACGGCAACGTATTCTGCGCCCAGGCGTTGGCGCACAGCAGGACCAGGATGCTGGCGTTTGCGATCTTCAAAGCATGACTGCGGAAGTTTTTCATTTGCGACCTCGTGTCGATTGGTTTTTGTTGTTCGTGCGGAACCGCCCAAGGCGGTTCCGCCGCTGTCGCGCATCCCGTGTGCCGCCGAACCTTGTGCCATCAACGGCTGATCGATGGGCGTTCGTTAGTCCATGGAGGCGTTGAGCAGGGCGAGCGTATTGCGTTCTTTTCCGCGGCGGAACCGCCTCAGGCGGTCCCGCCGTGGTCGCGTATCCGATGCGGCGACTTCGACGACATCGGCAATGCGGGCTCTCGCGATGCGGTCTAATGCTTCACGGAGCGTTCGAGATCAGGAAGGGGTCGAACCAGCCGTGGACGCTGCCGTTGAGCAACAGCGAGATCGAGTACTGATCCGCGCTTCCATTGGTCGTTCCGGTGATGTAACCGCCCCAGACGCTGCCGGCCGGGTTGTATTGCGGGTATTGGACCGGGTTGATGATTTCGGTGCCGCCGTTGGTGCCGATCGCCGAGCCCGTGAAGCCGGTCATGGTGACGGTCTGGCTGGGATCGACGGAGACGGACTGCCAGACGACGGTGTCGCCGGGCGTGACCGTCGTCGTCAGTTCATCTCCACCTGCGCCGTTGCCGGTGTAGCCGGTGGAGTCGACCATGTAAACGAACTGGCCGATATTGGTGTTGCCGTTGGCAACCGATGCAGCGGCCTGGGAAACGTTGACGGCAACGAGAATATTGATGGTGGTCATGTGATGAATTCCCTTCATGTGAGTATCGCTCTGTTCCTACTCGTATGGCTTTTCGGAGTCCGCCCATTTTTTTCAAGTGGTTTCTGGTTCCACCGTGCGATGGAGATCTTTCGCCGACAGCGACAAGCTCCGATCGATGCTTGCTCGATGCCGCACCTCTATTCTTCATGCGCCGTGCCGCAGGGCGGGTTCGATCCGGTGTCAATTCGTGGCTACCGGTTCTTACCGAAAAATGACCAACCTATCTATCCAGTAAATCGATCCGGCAAACATCGGCATACCTTCGCGCATGCTCAAACGGCGCGCGGGTCCGCGCCGCATTGCGGGTCGCAGCGGATGTCATCCCGCTGCGTGCAGATGACAGGGTGTTGATGACGGGTTCTTGCCCGATGCGATCCGTATCGTCGAGATGTCGAAGCAACGTGCGAACTCGCGCGCGATACGAAAGCGTACGGCGCGTCCCATCTCGGCGCGTTTGATGGTGCTGAGCGAGAGTTGGATGTTGCGGCGCCAGCAGTCGTCGGCGAGGTCCTGCTGGCTCATGAACCGGGCTTGGCGCAATCGGCGGATCAGGTCTGCGTCCAATTGCACCCGGCCGGATGCTGCGGCGGTGTCGTGTGCGGTCAGGACGGGTGCCGCTGGCGGCAGCGGGTGGGCGGCGAAGGCCTGGGTGGCGTTCTCTCCGGTTCCATGCGGGTGGAGCAGATGATCGTTGGACAAGAAGGACATGACGGTCTCCCGGATGAGGTGGTCGGCCATCGCAGGCAGATGGCGGGTTCGTCACGGCAGCCCTGGCGGCGCTGCCGTGGTGCGGACACTGGACGCCATGGGCCTGGATGACCTTTCGGGAACCTTTCGGTTTTCAAGTCTTTGTTTTCATTGGCAAGGCGTCGGTGTGCTTGGACGCTGTGCCCATCGCGGATGGTTGCCGGGACTGCTGTCGGCAGCGAGGGGTGCGTGCGACGCGGAACGCCAATCCCGGTCCTGGGGAGGGGCGGGAGTGCCTGGGCGGGCAGCTGGTGCATCAATCGTGGTGCGCGGGGATCGATCCCTAACAGGCTGTTGAAAAACGTACGTCATGTACGTTTTTCAGTCGCAAGTCCGGCACATGTCCGGACTTGCTCACGACGATCAATCGCTTACGCGCCTGCTTCGTCGTGGCGGCCATCCTTGGCCGCCCTAGCAGGCTGTTTTTCAACAGCCTGCTAACGAATCTCTGGCATGCAGTGGCCTGCCTGCCAAGGGTCGCTGACACAAGACGGGTGAGTACTCGCCGGATCAGGTTTTCGCGTCGTTGGCGACCTGCGGGTCGCAGCAGATCAGGTCGTAGGGCTCGGCCGGGGTTTTGGACGTATCGATGACGATGATCGACAGCAACGCCAGCTCGTTCGCTCTGAGCTTCAAATCGAATTGAATGGATGTCACGCCCGCGGTGGCGGGAAATGGCAGATGAATCGAGCGTGGGACGGTGATGCCGGGGCTCGTACTCGCATAGCTGTGTATGACATAGGTATTGGGCTGGTTCTTATCGCCTTCGACGGACACAGTCAGAGTCGTGTCTTTGTTGACCGCGGTGGGCGGGAGGCTGAACCGGTAGCGGTAGCTCAAATCATTTCCCACGGTGCCGGTACCGGGAGGAACTGCCCGGAGCGTCAATGTGCTGTGGATTTTTTCCTGGGCACCGGCACTGTTGCTGGTGAAGCTGCGGATGATCATGGGATTGCTCCTGTTGATGACGGGGTGGAGAGGGCAGTTCGTGCCGTGCTGGGCATCGTTGGGCTGCGTGGATGCGATGCGCGGCCGGGATACACCCGTCGGTGGATGAAGAGCAGGTTATCGATACGGTGTGCAGCCGATGGCGTCAGTGTCGATCCTGTTCCGGGTCTTTTCCGCCGGTTGTCCCTGAGGCGCTTTTCGCTTCGCGTGAGGACGTTCTGCCCCCAGACAATGCCGTGAACGCAGGATGCCGGTAGCCGATCCTGTCGAACAAAGCGATCTGGGGTTCCACCTGTACACGGTGACCCTGCAGGATCTGCGCACTGATCCACGGCGCGAGCAGCAATTTGTCTTTCGATGACGGTGCGTTGCGCGCCACCAGCGCAGCGGCGTCACGCCAATCGGTGTGCGCGTCCCGGAGCCGGCCGGTTTGCTGGCGATGCTGGCCGCGC
The DNA here is from genome assembly GCA_046598445.1 of Lysobacteraceae bacterium. Lineage (GTDB taxonomy): Bacteria > Pseudomonadota > Gammaproteobacteria > Xanthomonadales > Xanthomonadaceae > Lysobacter_I. The sequence goes on along the minus strand of JBKJHV010000076.1, from coordinate 14,123 downwards.
GCGATCAGGCCATTGGCCAGCGCGGCGGTTGCGGAGAGATCCTCGGGCGTTTGTGCGACCAGTCGCCGCAGGTCGGCGATCGCGAGGTCCAACGCCGCGTCGCTGCCGGTCGCGGTCGGAGTGGTCAGCGCGAGGCGCAGGCGGACCAGTGCGTCCAGCCGTTGCCATTCGGGAAGCGGTTGCGTGCCATCGAGCAGCGTCGAGCAGAGCGATTCCGCGGTTCGAAGATGTCTGCGGGATGCTTCGCCATCGCCGCGAAATCCGGCGATCCAGCCGGCTTCCATGTGCGCGTGCACGAGATCGCGAAGCCACATGCGGTTCTCGGTTTCCTGGGCGACCGATATCGAAAGCAAGGCGACGCTTTCTTCGATCTGCGCGCTGGCCTTTTCGAGTTCACCGCGCGCCAGCGCCAGGTTCGCGCTGGTGATCAACGAGTTGGCGATCCGGCGCTTCCATGCGTGCGCATCCGGATTCTTCGCCAGCAAGGTGCGCAGCATCCCGATCTGTTCGGCATAGCCGTTCGCGGCGGTCGACAGATCGCCATCGGCTTCCTGGGCAGCACTGATCCACGATAAGGTGACGATCTGTTCATAACGCAGATTGTCGTCTTCGGGCTTCATTCGCCAGGCCTGCTCCTTGAGCGCGGCCGATCGCTTGAAATAGCGGAGCGCATCGTCGATACGACCCTGGTCGCGCGCGACCGCGCCCAGGTTGGTCAGCGCATACGACAGTTCGACAAGCCAGTTTCCGTTGTCCGGTTCCAGACGCAGCAGGCGTTCGCTGGAATCCAGATAAGTTGCCCAATGCCGGCTCGCGTCGTCCAGCCGATTCTGCCGATAGTAGTGATTGCCCAACCAGAATGCGGCGATGCCGGATTCCGCAAGTGCTTCGATCGAACCGGGCGCCTGCGATGCCGCTTGGCGCGCCGCGCCGTTCGCGCGCATGAAAGCGATGTGCGCTTCGTCCACTTTCGCCTGCTCCATCAGCACCTCGCCGAGCGTGCGCAAGGCGCGCGAGCGATTGATCAGGTCTTCGGTGCGTTGATGTTTCCCGGGCTGCAGGTCGAGCGTGGTCAACGCCTCGCTGCTGATGCTGTTCAACAGTTTCAGATTGCCCATGGGCCGCAGTTTGTCGGCCAGATCGCCGAGCATGAAATCGGTGAGTTTCAGCGCGTCTTCGCGGCGCTGGTCGGCTTCGTTCTTGGCGCGTTGCGCCTGCAGGCCGAACAGCACCGAAACCACGCTGAACACGATCAGTGCGATCATCGCGCCAGCGCGCAGCCAGCGTTTGTGCCGGTATTGGCGTTCGGAGGCGCGCAGGAAGTCGCGTTCGTCGTCGTGCAGTTCGCCGAACCGGTGGCGGGCGGCCTCTCGCGCTTCGTTCAGAGGCTGTCCGGGATTGAGCAGGTGATCGCTGCGACGACCTTCTTCGCCCCAGCGCGTGGTGGCGCGGCGCAGTCGCGCCCGGGCCTGCAGCAGCCGGCGGTTGTCCTGTATCCAGTCGCGCGTGCGCGGCCATTGCCGCAACAGTGCTTCGTGGGCGACACCGAAACCGGGGCCGGCGGGGCCGAGTTCAGCGACGAACAGACGGGCGCGGACGAAGGCTTCGACCAGCACGCGTGCGCCGTCGTCGTCGTCGAGGGCCGAGCGCGGCGCACGACGACCGCTGACGGCATCGCTGTCGGGCTGGATGACGATCAGTTGCGCGAGTACTGCATCGAGCCGCGCCTGCGCGTTCGCCGGCAGTGCCGCGAAGACTTCTTCGGCGCGGTGCGCGAGCGCGCCCTCGAGGCCGCCGATGTCGCGATACGCGCGAAAACTCAGTTTTCCGGTATCGGTGCGGCGTTCGTACAGCGCCTGCAGGGTGTGCTGCAGCAGCGGCAATGCGTCCGGTTGCGCCAGTGCGGCGTCGCGCAGCACGTCGTCGAGACGCGAGAGCGTCTGCGGGTCTTCCTCGAAACTCAGTCCGGCGAGCATGGCCGGCGTGCGGATGATCTGCGCGATCTCGCCCAAGCGAGGGGTGAGCACGTCGAGGTGACCGTCGCGGGCCTTGCGGTCGGCGAGTTCCGGCATCGCCTCGATCAACTTCGGATAGAAGTCGCTGCGCGCGATCATCGCTACCATCGTGTGCGGGCTTTCGCACAAGGCGTGCAGCGCGCGCGAAAACGCGCCGCGCGTTTCCGTGCCGATGTTCGCCGACGCGACCAGCGTTTCGGCGTGGTCGATCGTCAACAGCAGATGCGTATAGGATTGTTCGGCGATTTCGCGGCGCGGATAACGCCGGAAGGCTTCGGCGATGATGTCGGCGATCGATTCCGGTTGTTGCGCCAGCGTCTGCGCGAGATCGGCCAGCGGTTGCGGTGCGAACACCGGCCGATCGCCGAGCGTCCACGCGGCCAGCGCCGAGGCAAGCGACGCCATGACGTCGCCACCGTGCGCACCCGCGAGATCGCACGACCCCACCGAGAGTGCGCGCAGACCGTCGAAGCCGCCGTCCTGTGTGAGCAGCGGAATCGCACCCGCGCGCAACAGTGAGGTCTTGCCGCAACCGCTGGCGCCGACGATCAGCACGAAACGACGGCGTGTCTCGATCTGGCTGCGTATCGCCGCCATCAATTCCGCGGTCGTGCGGCTGCGGCCGAAGAATACGCCTGCGTGATCGCCATCGAAGGGCACCAGTCCCACGTAGGGATTGCCGTCGGTCCAGGCCGAGACCTGGCTCGCGCTGCCGCGATAGTCGTCCGGGAACGACACCGGCGCGATCAGGCGGTAGCCGCGCTTGCGGATGGTTTCGATATAGCGGGGCGCGCGACTGTCGTCGCCGATGAGCTTGCGCAGCAGCGCGATGGCCCTGTGGACCGGATTGTCGCCGTAGAACGAGCCGCCCCAGATCTCGATCAGCAATTGGTCGGCGCTGATGGTTTCGCCGGCATGCTCGGCCAGCGCCACCAGCACTTCCATGATGCGGGGTTCGAGTGCGATCTCCTGGCCGTCGATGGCGACGATCAACCGGTCGGGCTGTACCAGCAGACCGCCGATCCGGAAGCGCGAGCGCGACGCCAGGCTTCTGATGCGATCCGTGCGCTGCTGCATTGGCATCCTGTCCAATAGTCGAACGCCGACGGCGTCCCGCTGCGACGCATCATAACCATCGGGGCCCGCCGTACGCAGGCGTTTGCATCATGGAAGAAGGCCGGCTTGCGCCGGCCTTCGATTCCAGGTGGATGCGATTTCAGTGAGCGCGATTCCAGTGAATGCGATTCGAGCGAATGCGCTTCCGGTCAGCGCTGCGCGATGGGCGCTGTCGCCTGCCACCCACAGCTCTGTCCCTCATTCTGCTGCTTCAGCCACGTCTGCAGTGGCGCGAAGTATTCCAGCACCGCGGAGGCGTCCATTTTCTCGCCGCCGGTGAGTTCCTTCATGGTCTTCTGCCAGGGCTGGCTGGAGCCCTTGCCGAGCATCGCCCAGTATTTCTGGCCGGCTTCCTTGTTGCCGTAGAAGCTGCATTCGTACAGCGGGCCTTTGTGGCCGGAAGCGTCGCACAGCGATTTGTAGAACTGGAACTGCAGGATGTGCGAGAGGAAATAGCGGGTGTACGGGGTGTTGCCCGGGACGTGGTACTTCGCGCCGGCGTCGAAGAACTCTTCGCCGCGGGCGGTGACCGGGGCCACGCCCTGGTACTTGGCTTTCAGTTCCCACCAGGCTTTGTTGTAGTTGTCGGGTTTGATCGAGCCGTCGAACACGCCCCAGCGCCAGCGGTCGATCATCAGGCCGAAGGGCATGAACGACACCTTGGCCAGCGCCATGCGCATCTGCGCGTTGATCAAAGCTTCGTTGGTCTGCTGCTGCGCGTTGACCAGGCCGATCGACTGCAGATACTTCGGCGTCATGCTGAGCACGATGGTGTCGCCGATGGCTTCGTGGAAGCCGTCGTGCGCGCCGGTCTGGAACAGCGGCGGCTGCTTGTTGTAGGCGAGGTAGTAATAAACGTGGCCGAGTTCGTGATAGATGGTGGTGAACTCTTCCTCGTTGGGCTTGATGCACATCTTGGTGCGCACGTCGCCATCCATGGTCATGTCCCAGGCGCTGGCGTGGCAGACCACATTGCGGTCGCGCGGCTGGATGAACTGGGTCTTCTCCCAGTAGCTTTCCGGCAGTTTCGGCATGCCCAGCGAGACGTAATATTCCTCAGCGCGCTGGGTCATTTCCTTGGCCGTCAGCAACTGGGCCTCGCGCTCGGCTTCGACCAGCTTTTCGGGCGTGGCTTCGCCCACGATCTTCGCCCGCGCTGCGGAGAGATTGCGCTGCTGCCAGCCTTGCAGCGCGCTGTTGATGTCGAGGCTGCCGGCGCCCTGGTACGGTTCCAGCACGTCCCAGAGATTGCCCCAGTCCTGCTGCCACATATTGCCCATCAAATGCGCGGGCAGCATGCCGCCGCTCGCTGCGCCCTTGCCCGGGCCGTATTCGGTCTGCAGCTTGGTGCGGGTATAGCAGTGCAGTTGTTCGTAGAGCGGTTTGACCTGGCCCCAGAGGCGGTCGGTTTCGGCCGCGATCTCAGCCGGGGTCATGTCGTAGCCCGAACGCCACATCTCGCCGGCGTCGGCGAAGCCCATTTCCTTGGCGCCTTCGTTCACCAGTTCGACGAAGCGGACGTAATCCTTGCGCATCGGTTGGGAGACGGTATGCCAGCCCTGCCAGGCGTCGAGCTGGGCCTGATAGTCGCGGTCCTTCGCCAGCACTTCGCTGAGCTCGCCGAGGTCGCGGCAGACTTTGCTGTCGCCCGCACCCGTGCAGGACTTGCCGGAGCCGTAATCGCCTTCCATCTTGCTTGCGATGCGGGTCAGCTCGGCGAGTTTCTTGGGGTCGCTCGGCGGCGGCATCGAGGTGGAGAGCTTCAGCAGCAGGATCGCGCGCGCGCTCTCGGGCGACATCTTCTGGCCTTCGTACGGTTTGGCGGCCTTGATCCATGCGTTGAGCTGGCCGAGGAAGCGCTCGTTCGCCTTGGCGGCGACCCGCTCGCTGTCGTCGTTGATATATGTGGACGACAACCACTGCGCAGCGGTGAGGTCCGGATACATCGCCTTGATTTCGCCATTGATTCTGGCCACGAAGGCGTCGGCATCCTTGTCTGCCGTGACGGCGTTCGTGGTGCCCTGCGCGGTGGTATCGCCCTGCTGTGCATCTTTCTTGCAGGCGCTAAGGGAGATCAGGCCGGCGCCGATGGCGAGGGCCAGAAGGGTGTTGCGATGGTTCACGAGATGTCTCCAGTGGCCGGTTGGCTCTGGAAGCGGAGGCTAGAGCCCCGCAGCGGGCAGCGCAAGCCGTCCGCGGCCGTCGGTCCCGAACTCGGCCAGACGTGTCGGCCAAGCCGGTCAGGCGTACAGGCCGTCGATCACCGAAAAGCCCGATGCGTCCCAACTGTTCGGGATGGCGTCGGCTTCCCAGACCAGGAAGTCGGGATCGGCCAGCAGCGTGTCGCGATAGGCGCTGGCGCTCTGCGACAACGGCACGGCATAGGTGCGCAGGCGGGTCGCCACCGGGGTGAAGAAGGCGTCGGCGATGCTGCGTTGGCCGAACAGGTGAGGCCCCAGGTGTCCGTAGCGTTCGCGCAATCCACCCCACAGCGCTTCGATCCGCGCAAGGTTGGCGCGGGTGTCGTCGGGCCAGTTGGGCGGGGTATCCATGCGCCGGTGGATGTTCATCGACAGATCGCGGCGCACGGCGGAGAAGCCCGAGTGCATCTCGCACGCGGCCGAACGCGCCTGCGCCCGCAGCACGGGGTCGATGGGCCACAGCACGCCGGCCCCGGCTTGTTCCGCGGCCCATTCGGCGATGGCGAGGCTGTCCCAGATCGTCACGCCGTCGGCGTCCAGCGCAGGCACGGTGCCGTTCGGCGACACGGCCTTGACCTCGGCGATCTGTTGTTGGCCATAGCCGGGCTGATCGAGGCGGATGATGCGCTCCTCGAACCGAATACCGCCCCAGCGCAGGCACAGCCACGGGCGCAGCGACCAGGACGAGTAGTTCTTGTAGCCGATGTAAAGCACGTTCGACATGGCAGGCATTGCTCCGTGGAAGATGCGGCTGCGCAGCCGTTGCGACTGCGCGGGAGGGCCGATGTTATCCCCTCAGCGACGTAGGCCTACCGCGCCGGACAATGCTGTGCTGCACGGGCTGTGGAGTGTATGTGCCGCTATCGGATGTCAGGCGCCGATCGCGGGGTCGCTGATGCTGGCGAGACCGTTTTCGACGTGGCCGGCGAGCCGACGCAGATAGCCGGCATCGGTATTCGACGTCACGCTCAGATCGTACCAGTGGCCGCTGCCGGAGATGGACCACGCATCGTCGACGCTTGCGCCGGGCGCGATCGTGTAGGTGCGTGCCGCGGCGGAACTGTAGCGGTTCGGACGCACGGTCAATGCGCATGCGGCACTGCCGGTGTTGCGCAGGCGCAGCACGATGCGGCCGTTGGCGGGATCGTAGATCGATTCAAGCTCGGGTTGCGCGCGCCCGGTGCCGGCGAGCGCCAGATCGCCTTTGAATTCGCGCAGGAAACCGTTGGGACCGAAGACGCGCAGATCGTATTTGCCGGAAGTGACCGCGACCGCGCTCCAGTAATCCGACAGTCGTTTGCCGGATTCGACCGTGTAGAACCATGGCCCGTCGCTGCGATTGGCCGAGTACACATTGAAGCCGGCGCCGGCGCGTCCGCTGTTGATGAAATCGAGCCAGTATTTGCCTGCGGCGATGTCGACGCGGCCGTTTGCGTGCAGTTCGTACGGCAACGCGCAGGCCGGGCGTTGGCCGGGTTCCTGCCTGGGCATGGCCTGCTTGCTCGGCACCCGCGGTGCGGCAAGCTTGCAGGCGGCGTCGGCATCGACGATGTGGCCACCAGTATCCGGCAATGCCGGCCAGTTGGCGTCGGGTTCGGCGAATTCGAGCGTGCTGGTGAGATCGCCGCAGACGGTGCGGCGCCAGGCGCTGATGTTGGGCTCGATGACGCCGAAGCGTTTTTCGAGGAAGCGCAGTACTGACGTGTGATCGAACACTTCCGAGTTCACCCAGCCGCCCTTGCTCCACGGCGAAATGACGAACATCGGTACGCGCACGCCCAGGCCGACCGGAACGCCGTTGTAATTCTCGGTGGAAGTGTCGACGGTGCTCAGCCCGAGATTTCGGTCGGTCGCCGGTAGATGCGGCGGTGCGTGGTCGAAGAAGCCACCGTTCTCGTCGTAATTGATGATGAAAACGGTTTTGGACCATACGGCGGGATTCGCCGCGAGAATTTCGAGCAGGCGCGATGTCAGCGATTCGCCGTAGGCGGGCGACGCGGCAGGATGTTCGCTCATGATGTACGGCGCGACCAGCCACGACACTTGCGGCAGCGTGTCCGCGCGCACGTCATTCGCGAAGGCTTCGACGAGATATTCTCCGCGCGACGCCGAGGCGTTCGCCGCGGTCGATCCTGCGGCCCAGGCGCGGCCGCGCTTGTACAGCGCGCCGTTGCGATCCAGGTTGCGGAAGTTCTTGAAGAACGGCAACGAGTTGTCGCCGTAGTTGTCGTACTCCTGATACACCTTCCAGCTCACGCCGGCCGTCTGCAGGCGCTCGGCGTAGGTCGTCCACAGATATCCGGTGAAGTTCGGATTGTCCTTCGACATGTCCGCGGTCCAGTTGCCGTCGTCGGCATTGTTCACCGCCTGGGCGCCGTAGTTGCCGACGGTCATGCCGCTGGTGCCGGTGAACAGGTGCATCCGGTTGGGATTGGTCGGCCCGTGGTGCGAGCAGTAGTAGGCGTCGCACACGGTGAACGCATCGGCCAGTGCGTAGTAGAAAGGAAGATCGGCGCGGGTGAAATAGCCCATGCAGAACGAGCCCTTGGTCTGGATCCAGGCGTCGTAATTCTTCCACAGCGTGTGCGAGCCTTTCCAGCTGTGATCGATGTCGGACAGACAATGCGCGGCGGTTTTTTCCGTATCCAGCCGGAACGGCAAAACGTGTTTGCTGTTGCCGATCGTTTTCGGTTGTTGCCAGACAGTCTTGCCCAGCGGCAGCGGAATCGTGCGTGGATCGTCGAATCCGCGCACGCCGCGCAACGCGCCCAGATAATGATCGAACGACCGGTTTTCCTGCATCAGGATCACGACGTGCTGCACATCCTGGATGGTTCCGGTGACGACGGCCGGCGACACGGCCAGCGCATCGAGAATCGCTTTGGGCAGGCAGTGGAGGCCGATCGTGCCCGCGGCCGCGGCTGCGGACAGTTTCAGGAATTGGCGACGACGTTCTGAAACCATGCCGGCTTCTCCGGGCTGTGAATGACCGGGAATCATGTCGGCGATCGTTGACAGCGATGTGACATCGGCGGCAGCGCGAGTTTTTTTGCCGGGGACGTCAATACTTTCCGGTATGCAAAGGGTGCTGCGTCACGACGCGGTTCTGGATCGCGGCAGCAGCAGGCGGCGTTGATCGTCGATCAGGTCATGCGTCATCAGCCATTGCCACGCGGACTCGGCATCGTGCGACATGTATGCGGCTGCCGATCCCAGCCGAAAGGTGTAGCCCCATGCATCCATGTCGGCGAGGATGCGGTCGCGACCGGCACCCGGCAGTTCGTCGCCGAGCAGACTCTGCAGTACGCACACCGCGTCTTCTTCGTCGAGCGAATCGGTCGCATCGGTATGCACCGCAGCGCGGCGCTCGTGCGGCAGCACGATCAGATGGCAGGCTTCGTGCAGCAGGGAATGCACCGGTGTGTCGCGGCGCGCGTGCACGGTGCCGCCGATCAGCCCGGCTTCGGGCTCTCCCCAGAAACTGCCGGGGATGGGTGCGCCGTCGGCGACCAGCTCGAAACGCAGGTCGTAGCGGGCGAGGAGGGCGGCGACATCGGCGAGATCGATCTCGCCGATGGTCAGCACCGCGGGTTCTGTGGGAGCGGCGGAAGCCGCGATCGGGCTGACGGACATTGTTCATCGCGGCTTGCGCCGCTCCCACAAAAACGATCAGGGAGGCGCCGGGCGCCCGTCGGGCAGCGCCACCGAGATGTCGAGCACGTCGTGGTCGCCGTCTTTGGCCATTTCGACTCTCACGGCATCCACGTCGACGCTGACGTACTTGCGGATCACTTCCAGCAGTTCGCGCTGCAGCAGCGGCAGGTAGTCGGGCGCGCCGCGGCTGCTGCGCTCCTGCGCGACGATGATGCGCAGGCGTTCCTTCGCGACCGAGGCGGTGTTCTTCTTGGGCTTCAGGAAATCGAAGAGAGACATGGGCTCAGCCTCCGAACAGTTTGCTGAAGAAACCCTTCTTCTCGAACTGGGTGAAGCGCATCGGCCGTTCCTCGCCGAGCAGCCGCGCGACCGCGTCGTCGTAGGCCTGGCCGGCGTGCGATTCCATGTCCAGGATCACCGGCTCGCCCTTGTTCGATGCGTTGAGCACGTCCGGCGATTCCGGAATCACGCCCACGGTCTTCAGGCCGAGCACGTCTTCCACGTCCTTGATGCTGAGCATTTCGCCGGTTTCAACGCGCGCCGGGCTGTAGCGGGTGAGCAGCAGGTGTTCTTTCACGCGCTCGCCGTTCTCGGCGCGCTTGGTCTTGGACGCCAGCAAGCCGAGGATGCGGTCGGAGTCGCGCACGCTGGACACTTCCGGATTCACCACCACGACGGCCTGGTCGGCGAAATACATGGCCAGGAATGCACCTTTCTCGATGCCGGCGGGCGAGTCGCAGAGGATGATGTCGAAGCCGTCGTCGGCCAGATCCTTCAGCACTTTCTCCACGCCTTCCTTGGTCAGCGCATCCTTGTCGCGGGTCTGCGACGCGGCCAGCAAATAGAGGGTTTCGAAGCGTTTGTCCTTGATGAGCGCCTGTTTCAGCGACGCTTCGCCGTGGATGACATTGACGAAGTCGTACACCACGCGGCGTTCGCAGCCCATGATCAGGTCGAGGTTGCGCAGGCCGACATCGAAGTCGATGACCGCGACTTTCTTGCCCCGGCGCGCGAAGCCGCACGCGAGACTGGCGCTGCTGGTGGTCTTGCCGACGCCGCCCTTGCCCGATGTGACTACGATGATTTCAGCCAATGTACTTCTCCCGATGATTGAGCAGGTTGTTGAAAAACGCACATCGTGTGCGTTTTCCAAGTCGCAAGTCCGGAGCAAGTCCGGACTCGCTCCCGTCGAATCAATCACCTGTGTGATTGATTCGACGTTGCAGCCATCCATGGCTGCCTTGGCAGGCTGTTTTCGACAGCCAGCCAGGTCGCGCGCTCAGGCGAGCGCGGCGATATGGATCTGTTCGTTGTCCAGCCAGATCTGCACGGCCTTGCCGCGCAGTTCTGCCGGTAGATCCTCCATGACCTTGTAATGTCCCGCGATCGCGACGAGTTCGGCGTGGAATTCGCGGCAGAAGATCCGGGCCTTGTCGTTGTCGCGCGCGCCGGCGAGGGCGCGTCCGCGCAGGGCGCCGTAGACGTGGATCGAACCGTCGGCGATGACTTCGGCGCCGGCGCCGACGGTGTTGAGGACGGTGAGGTCGCGCTGCTCGGCGTAGATCTGCTGACCGGAACGGATCGGCGCGGTATGCACCATGCCCGGCTCGGCGCTTGCGGCTGGCGCAGCCGCGTTTTTTGGAGGAGCCGCTGCTTTTGTGGGAGCGGCGGAAGCCGCGATGGGCGCATCGGTAGCAGCAGGCGCCTGCCGTTGTTCTTTCGGGGCTGAAGGCCCTCCTGCAGCGGGTTCTGCCGGCTCGTACTGCGCGCGGAACTTCGCCAGCAGCGGCAGGCCGAGTTCGACCGCCAGACGCTCGTTGTCGCCGCTGCCCCAGGCCAGTGCGACGGGAATCACGCCAGCGGCGCGCAACGTGTCGAGCAATGCGCGTGCGCTCGCTACGTCCGGCGTGCCGGGCAGGGCGCCGAAATCGACGATGACGGCCGCGCGCTCGAACAGTTTCGGCGCGCGGGCGACGCGGTCGCGCATTTCCGCGCCCAGGCGTTCGACATCGAGGGTACGCACGCGCAGGTTGGCGATGCCGACCTGTCCGATCTTGAGATCGCCCGCCAATTCGTAGTTCACGGGCGTCGCTGCGCTCATGCAGCGGTGCCTGCCGCGCGCTGCAGCCGGGCGCCGATCCGCGACGCGCCAAGCCACGGCACGTCCGGCAGGTTGACGCCATAGGTTTCGCGCACCCACGGATAGCTGCAGAGGTCTTTCATCAGCATCGCGGCGCGCAGACCGGTCTCCGGCATCATCTGCTGGCCGACTTCGCGGAAACCGAAACTGCCGTGGAACAGCAGCGCGGGGTCGGGCAGGGCCGGGTCGCTCGCGGTGTCGATGAATACTTCGCAGGCCAGTCGCGGGTAGCGCATTTCGGCGTAACTCTGGGCGTCGGCGTAGAACGCGCGCCCGACGCCGCCGCCGCGGCGGCGGCTGGCGACCACGATGCGGTCGATGTAGAAGAAATCCGGATAGCGTTCGCCGAACCAGCGGAAGTTGCTGCTGTCGTGATCGGCATGATTGCCCACGCCGATCATGAAGCCGGTGAGGGTGCCGTCGCGCTCGGCCACGCGGAAGTATTCGGCGGAGTCGAAAAAATGACGCAGACGGTTCTGGTCGAAAGGCAGGATCGTGGGGCCGGCGGCATTGTTGAGGGCAAGGACGGAATCCAGCTCGTGCTCGCGCACGTCGCGGATGACAATCGACATTCCAATGACTCCGGCAGTGGCGTGCGGGGGCGGGGGCGGGGGGCCCTGCACCCGCTAGGACGCGAAATTATCGCATGCCCGTCCCGACCGGGCGACATCGCCGTGTTTTACCGGCGTGGCTTCATCTGAATCCGGCCAGCATTGCCGCCACCCATGACTTCCGGTGGGGTGCAGGCGGCGGCAGAGCGCCTACACTCGCCGGATGTTCACACGATTGGATCACAGCCGGCTGCTGCGCTACTCGGGGCTCTTCACCTGGGCGGTAGTGGGCGTGCCGCTGCTGTATACCTGGATCATGCCGATGTTGGCGGATTCAGACGACGACCGCTTCCTGCTGCTGACGATGCCGTGGCAGGGCTGGCTGGCCTATGGCGCCTTCGGTGCCGCCTACGCATGGCTGACCCGCGGCCTGGGCACGCGCCGGCCGGGGCTGTTCGACTACGTGCTGCTGGTGGTGCTGACCCCGGCTGCGATCTGTCTGGGCTACTACAGCGAGAGCGGGCTGGGCAGCGTCCTGCTGATGGTGGCGGCCTGCGCCCTGCCGTGGCTCCTGTCGCTGCGGCTGGGCGTAGCCTGGCTGCTGCTGAGCCAGTTGGCGGTGGTTCCGGTGTTCATGCGCCGCGATTTCACCCTGATGGAAGCGGTGATGCAGGCCCTGCTGTATGCCGGGTTTGCCGGGTTCGTGTACGCCACGAGTCTGGTTGCGAGGCAGCAGGCGCAGGCGCGCGAGGAACAACGCCGGCTGAACTCGGAACTCCGCGCCACACGCGCCCTGCTGGCCGAAAGCGTCCGGGTCAACGAGCGCACGCGCATTTCCCGCGAACTGCACGATCTGCTGGGGCACCACTTGACCGCCCTCAGCCTGAATCTGGAGGTCGCCAACCATCTGGTCGAGGGCAAGGCCCAGGAGCACGTGTCCCAGGCGCATACCTTGGCGAAGCTGCTGCTGAGCGATGTCCGCGAGGCGGTCAGCCAGATCCGCGAAGACGACGCCATCGACATGGCGGCCACCCTGCTGCCGCTGGCCGATAACGTCCCCGGGCTGCAGATCGAGATGATGTTGCCGATGCCGTTCCTGCTGGACGACCCCGAACGCGCCCATGTTCTGCTGCGCTGCACTCAGGAAATCGTCACCAATGTGGTGCGCCACGCCCAGGCCACGACCCTGGATCTGGACTACCGCTGGCACAGCGATGGCGTTCAGGTGGTGGCCCGCGACAATGGCCGTGGCGCCGTCGAGGCTCCTGTGGCAGGCAACGGTCTGCGCGGCATGCGCGAACGCCTGGCGGCCTACGGCGGTCAGGTCGAGATCGAGACCCGTCCGGGGCAGGGCTTCTGCCTGACACTGTATCTGCCTGTCGTCCAGGCGACGGACCGGATGGGCCTGCCGCTGAGGCGGGCAGCGGACACGATCGGCGGCATCCCCGCAGCGGGGATGGCGGCATGAGTCCGGCTTGCCTCTTTTTTCGTGTATTTCACGTATTCCTTCACGTGTTTCTTTACTCACATCACAAGGACGGTTCCCCGTCCAATCCGCGAAACGGCCAGGGTGGCCGACGCATCCACGGCTTCATGCAGGAGACGACATGATTCGCGTTTGTCTGGTCGACGATCAGACCCTGGTACGCCAGGGCATCCGTTCCTTGTTGGCGCTCGCCGAAGGCATCGAAGTCGTCGCGGAGGCGTCCGATGGCCGCCAGGCGGTCGAGCTGATCCCGCAGATCAACCCCGATGTCGTCCTGATGGACATGCGGATGCCGGCGATGTCGGGTCTGGAAGCCCTGCAGGCGCTCAGCAAGGCCAATCAGCTGCCGCCGACGATCATCCTGACTACCTTCGACGACGATCAACTGGTACTGGCCGGCATGAAGGCTGGGGCCAAGGGGTATCTGCTCAAGGATGTGTCGCTGGAGCAACTGGTCAAGGCGGTGCGTACCGTGGCGAGCGGGGGTTCGCTGGTGGCGCCCATGGTGACCCAACGCCTGATGGCGGGCGTTTCGCGGATGCAGAACCAATTCACCAGTCTGGAGCAACCCGATCCGCTGACGGAACGGGAGACCGAGATCCTGCGGCTGTTGTCAGGCGGCTACAGCAATAAGGAAATCGCCAATTCCCTCAGAGTGGCCGAGGGAACGGTAAAAAACCACGTCTCCAACATTTTGTCCAAGCTGGGCGTGCGCGATCGCACCCGGGCAGTCTTGAAAGCGCTGGAAATGGGCATCGTCTGAGTCCGGCGGCCTGCAATCCCTCCCGGGAGTCGGGCCGCTGGTGGCTTGCTGCAGCTTGATTTGCAACCTTCCAATGACGCTGGCGGTCGCAGATAGCGTTCCAGCTCGTGAGCAAGTAACATCCCTAGCCTCGGCGTTTGCCGGCCCCCTGCCATGCCCTTAGAGCTGGCCCGCGCGGCCTCTGGGTCGACATTTTA
>JBKJHV010000018.1:0-2876 GCA_046598445.1 Lysobacteraceae bacterium | reverse complement strand
GTAGTTGATGCTGACGATGCGCTGGATCATCTCGATGATCCGCCCCACGCCTGTGCGGTTGCGGAACGGGTTGTACAGCCGGATTTCCACGTTGGGATGGCTGTCCAGCAGCAACAGTTTGGAATCCTTGCCGGCCGCGTTCATGTCGTCCAACAACATGCGCACGCGCACGCCGCGCTCGGCAGCCTGCCAGACCTCGCGGCCGAGGAGCCGGCCGGTCAGGTCGTCGTGCCAAATGTAGTACTGCAGGTCGAGGCTGCGCCCGGCTTTCTGCGATGACATCGCGCGGGCCGCGTAAGCGTCCATCCCGTCGATCACCAACAGCGCGCCGGTCTCGCCGGGATGCTCGGCCAGCAGCGGCGCCAGTTCGCGGTCCAGCTCGGTCGCGTCGGCTTGCACCGGCAGCGACACGCTTCTGGCGCCGCTCGCCGGAGGCGTGAGCTGGTTGGCCAGCAGCAGGCCGGTGCCGATCAGGGTCGCCAGCGAAAACGTACCCCAGCGCACGATCCGCCAGAACCGTGAAGCCCGTGTCATCGAACGCATTGACGCCATCTCCCCGTGAGGCATTCCCCATGCCGCGGAGTATCCCTGTCTGGATGCCGCACAGGCAAGGCGAGAGCGCCCGCGCAGCCACTGGCCGGACCGTACGGCTGGGGCCGGTGGGGCCCGCAGGCTAGAATGCGCAATCTCAGCTTCCGCACGGAGCGCGCCATGAGCACGCCAGTCGCATCCGCTCTCGACCAGAGCACCTCTTTGGTACAGAGCGAAACCTCGCCGCTGCGCTTCGTCACCGCCGCCAGCCTGTTCGACGGCCACGACGCCGCCATCAACATCATGCGCCGGTTGATCCAGGCGCAGGGCGCCGAAGTCATCCATCTGGGCCATAACCGCAGCGTCGAGGACGTGGTCCGCGCCGCGCTGCAGGAAGATGCCGACGCCATCGCGTTGTCCAGTTACCAAGGTGGCCATGTCGAGTACTTCAAATACATGGTCGACATGCTGAGGGAACGCGGCGCCGGCCACATCCGCGTGTTCGGCGGCGGCGGCGGTACCATCACTCCCGAAGAAATCCGCGAACTGCAGGCCTACGGCGTCGAACGCATTTATCACCCGAACGACGGCATGCACATGGGCCTCGTGGCGATGATCGAGGACGTGGTGCGCCGCGCCGGCGCCGCGCGCCAGCCGGTGGCCAAACCGCAGCGCGTCGACATTACCAGCGAGGGCGGCTCCGACGAGATCACCATCGGCCGCATGCTCAGTGCCATCGAGGAAGGCGCGCTGGAGGAATCCGAACTGGTGCATCTGCGCAAGGAATGGCAACTGGCCGGCGGCAAGACCCCGGTGGTCGGCATCACCGGTACCGGCGGCGCCGGCAAATCCTCGGTCACCGACGAACTGCTCAATCGCTTCCTCGCCAACTTCCCCGAGATGCGCATTGCCGTGGTGTCGGTCGATCCCACCCGTCGTCGCACCGGCGGCGCGCTACTGGGCGACCGCATCCGCATGAATTCGCTGCGCTCCAAGCGCGTATTCATGCGTTCGATGGCGACCCGTCGCCAGCACGCCGCCACCAACGTGGTGCTGAAGGACTGTATCGGCTTCCTGCGATCGCTGGGCTACGACCTGGTCATCGTCGAAACCGCCGGCATCGGTCAGAGCGATTCGGAGATCGTCGACCTCGTCGATTTCCCGATGTACGTGATGACCAGCGATTTCGGCGCGCCCAGCCAGCTCGAAAAGATCGACATGCTCGATTACGCCGAGCTGGTGGTGCTGAACAAATTCGACAAGCGCGGCGCGGAAGATGCGCTGCGCGACATCCGCAAACAGTGGAAGCGCAACCGCGTCGCGTTCCAGACTCCCGACGAAGACGTGCCGGTTTATCCGACCATCGCCTCGCAGTTCAACGACCCCGGCATCAGCTGGATGTTCGCGAATCTCTGCCGATTGATGCGCGAGAAGCTGTCGCTGCCGATGGAGAAATGGAACCCGGACGTCGACACCTCGCTGAAGGAGCCGCGCGCCACCGTGTTGATTCCCGGCAGTCGCGTGCGCTACCTCGCCGAGATCGCCGAGCAGGGCCGCGGCATCAACCGCCAGATCGAAACGCAGGCTGAGATCGCCGACCGCGCGCAGTCGTATTGGCAGTCGCTGCACGATCTGGGCGACACCGCATTGCCGAAGTCGTTGGAACTCTTTGCCGCCGATGCCCTTGTAGGAGGGGCTTCAGCCCCGAGCTCTTCCTCGAATGCCAAGGCAGAGCAAAAGCTCGCGGCTGAAGCCGCTCCTACAAAAGCCGCTCCTGCAAAAGCTGCTCCTACCGTCGACCGCACCCTCCTCACCCTCCGCCAGCGCTACAACGACGCCGTCCAATCGCTGTCTTCCGAAGCCCTCAAGCTGCTGCGCGACTGGCCGATGCGGCTCAAGTCCATCGTCGACGAAGTCACCGAGTACCAGGTCCGCGACAAGACCATCAAGGTCGAGAACTACCGCGAATCGCTCTCCTATCAAAAAATCCCGAAGATCGCCGCGCCCACCTACAAGAGCTGGGGCGAACTGCTGGTGTTCCTGCAGAAGGAAAACCTGCCCGGCTACTACCCGTATACCGGCGGCGTCTATCCGTACCGCCGCACCGGCGAAGACCCGATCCGCATGTTCGCGGGCGAGGGCACGCCGGAGCGCACCAACCGCCGCTTCCATTACCTCAGCGTCGGCCAACCGGCCGCGCGCCTGTCCACCGCGTTCGACAGCGTCACGCTGTACGGCGAAGACCCGGCGATCCGCCCCGACATCTACGGCAAGATCGGCAACTCCGGCGTCAACATCGCCACGCTGGACGACATGAAGAAGCTGTATTCCGGCTTCGACCTGTG
>JBKJHV010000099.1:0-6579 GCA_046598445.1 Lysobacteraceae bacterium | reverse complement strand
TCCTGCAGATAGCCGATGGCGTGCTTCTGCTTGCCGTTGATCTCGACGAAATCCTTACCCTCGGAGACGTTCTCCAGCGCGTTCCAGTCTTCGCGCAGCGTGGCGCGGTACTGGTCGAAATACGCGACCTGCAGCTGGGTGCCGATCTTGATCTCGCCGGATTGCGGCTGCAGATCGCCCAGCAGCAACTTCAGCAGCGTGGTCTTGCCGCTGCCATTGGCGCCGATCAGGCCGATACGGTCGCCGCGCTGGATGGTGGTCGAAATATTCCTGAGCAGACTGCGTTCGCCGAACGCGAACGATACGTCTTTCGCCTCGATGACTTTCTTGCCCGACGCCCCGGCCTGCGCGGTTTCCATGCGCACGTTGCCGGACAGGTCGCGGCGCTGCGCGCGCTCGTCGCGCATCGCCTTGAGTCTGCGCACGCGGCCCTCGTCGCGAGTGCGACGGGCCTTGATGCCTTGGCGGATCCAGACTTCCTCCTGCGCCAGCATCTTGTCGAAACGCGCGTTTTCCTGCGTTTCGGCGTTGAGGCGTTCTTCCTTGCGGCGCAGGTAGTTCTCCCAGTCGCCGGGCCAGCTGGTGACCTGACCGCGGTCGATTTCCACGATCCGGGTGGCCAGCGCGCGCAGGAAGCGCCGGTCGTGGGTGACGAAGATCAGCGCGCCCTGCCATGCCTTCAGGAACCCTTCGAGCCAGTCGATCGCGGCGATGTCGAGATGGTTGGTCGGCTCGTCCAGCAGCAACAGGTCAGGTGCAGACACCAGCGCGCGCGCCAACAACACGCGGCGCTTCATGCCGCCGGAGAGCTTCGCGAAGTCGGCGTCGCCGTCCAGATCGAGCTTGGTCAATGTCTCGGTGACGCGCTGGTCCAGCGACCAGCCGTTGGCGTCCTCGATCTTCGCCTGCACCGCGGCCAGCGCATCGGTATCGATCTCGTCGGCATGGATCAGATGGTGATAGTCGGCGAGGAATTTGCCCATCTCGCCCAGACCCTCGGCGACCACGTCGAACACGCTGCCTGCGGCGCCGGCCGGCACTTCCTGCTCCAGTCGTGCGATGCGGACGCCGCCTTCGATGCGGATCTCGCCGTCGTCGGGCTTGTGTTCGCCGGCCAACAGGCGCAGCAAGGTGGATTTACCGGCGCCGTTGCGGCCGATCAGGGCGATGCGTTCGCCGGGTTCGATCGCGAGATCGACACCATCGAGCAACAGGGGACCACCGACGCCGAAATCGACGCCATTCAGAGTAAGGATAGGCATGGCGATAGTTTAGCAGCCTGCGGAAATCCGCTTTTGAGCACGCACATGACCTCATCGGGACATGAGCGCGCGTTTTCAGAGCTTCGTAGGAGGGCCTTCAGGCCCGAGCTCGAAAAGGATTGCGGCGATCGTTCGGAAAAGATCGGGCCTGAAGGCCCTCCTACAGGGTGCTTAGAGCAGCGCGACATAGGCGGCTTCGGTGGCGGCGATGAAGCGATCCAGACCGAATTCGCGCTCGGCCTTGCGCCGCGCGGCATCGCCCATCGTCCGCAGCCGGTCGGGGTGTTCCAGCATCCCGACGACTGCGGCCGCGATCGCTTCCCGATCGCGCACCGGCACCCGCCAACCGTCGATGCCATCGTCGATGTTCTCGGGCAGGCCGGCGTAATCGCTGACCAGCACGGGCTTGGCCATCGCCATCATTTCGCGGCAGGCGAAGGAAATGGTTTCCACCGCGTACGACAGCACGAAGCCGGCATGGATCGCGGCGATCACCGGACGCACGTCGGACAGCAGTCCGGCGAAATGCACCTGCGGCGTCATCCCGAGTGCCGCGATGCGCTGGGTCTGTTCGACCGAAGGCGGTTTTCCGCACAGCAGCACGTCCACCCGCGCACGCCGCGCCGCGGGCAGCGTCGCCACCGCTTCGACCAGATCCATCCAGCCCTTGTGTTCGGCGGTGCCGGCATTGCTGCCCAGCAGCAGCCGGCCATCGCCGCTCCAGCGCTCGCGCACCGCGCGCGCGGCCTCGTCGGACCAGGGCAGGTAATGGTGGATATCGACGCCGTTGCGTACGGTCAGCAGCCGGCAGCGCGCGTACGGCCCCGCTTCCAGCATGTTTCGGGTGGCCTCGCTGACGGCGATCACCAGATCCGTCCGCCGCGCGCGCCAGCGATGGGTCACGCCCTGCGCAGGTTTCGAGTTGTGCTTGGTCAGCACGATCTTCGGTCTGCTTGCCAGACCGGCGCAAGCGGACAGCACCATGCGGTGATCGGTGGAGCCGTTGACGTGGACGATGTCGAACGCGTGCGCGCGCAGGTAATCGCGCAGCTGCCGGCGCGCGCGCATCGCCGCGGCGAGCTGGGCGATCCCGTTCGGAAACGGCTGCGCCACCGCATGCACGCTACCCAACACTGCGGCTTCGCGATACAGACGACTGCTGGCCGGCACGGCCAGATGCACCTCGTGAGCGCCCGCAAGCCCGCGCGCCAGCGCCAGCAGATAGGTAGTGTGCCCGCCGCCGTCGCCTTCGTGGAAATTGGTGAGCAGGATTTTCATGCGCGCAGTTCCATCCGTGGATGCGTCAGCGGGCCCGCTTGCGGCCGCCGAGTATGCTCAGCGCCCGTTCGAGCTTTTTCCACAGCGGCGACGGCCCGCGCATGCACAAGCGCATGTAGCGTTTGGTTTCGGCCCAGTCGGGATCCGGTTTGGTCTTGTATTCGAGCTTGGCCAGTTCGAGACAGGAATCGTCGATGCCGGAGACCCGCGCGTAGTGCCCGATCAGCCCGCGCGAATGCAGGCGGTTGAGGAAATTCGAGGTCGGACCGCGGTTCGACCACCAGCCGTTGTTGCCGTGGATGCGGTAGCCGACGCTGGCGGTGGGCAGGAAATACTTGCGCGCGCCGAACACGCTGGCGCCGTACACCAGGCAGTTGTCGGCGCAGAGTTTCCAGGTGAGATAGAGCTGGGCGGGCAGGTCGAGCGAGCGCTGCGCATAGATTTTCCGCATCGACAGCGCCGAGGTCGGCGCGCCGTACCAGTACGTCAGCGCCCAGGTGCTGATTGCGGTGTAGCCCAGGTCCAGCGCCTTGTCGGCATAGCCGATCCGGCGCTGTTCGTCGCCGAACAGCACGATGTCGGAAAACACGAAGCCGACATCCTTGCGGCTGTCGTAGACCTCGCCGATCTTCGCGAGGTAATCCGGCTCCCAGCGGTCGTCGGCATCCAGGAAGCACAGCACATCGGCGTGGGCCGCCGCCACGCCGCGCTGGAACGCCACCAGCTGGCCACCGTTCTCGCCGCACAACAACGTCACCCGCGGATCGTGGCCATAGCGTTCGCGCAGCAAATCGGGCGAGCCGTCGGTGGAACCGTCGTCGACGATCACGATCTGTTGCGGCGCGCGGGTCTGCGCCAGCGCACCGTCGACCGCTTCGGCGACGAAGGCGCGGTAGTTGTAGCTGGTGACGATGACCGCGAACGACGTGCTCATGCCGCGGGCGCGTCCAGGGTGCGGCGGAAGTAGGCGATGGTTTCCTTCAGGCCGTCCTCCAGCGCGACTTTCGGCTGCCAGCCCAGTTCGGACTTGGCCAGCGCGATGTCGGGCTGACGCTGCCGCGGATCGTCGGAGGGCAGTGGCCGGAACACCAGCTTCGACGGCCCGCCGACCAGGGTCAGCACCTTCTCGGCCAGTTCGAGCATGCTGAATTCGCCCGGATTGCCGATGTTGATCGGCCCAGTGAAGCCGTGCGGGCTGGCCATCATCCGCACGAAGCCTTCGATCAGGTCGTCGACGTAGCAGAAGCTGCGGGTCTGGCTGCCGTCGCCGTAGATGGTGATGTCCTCGCCGCGCAGCGCCTGGACGATGAAGTTGCTCACCACCCGGCCGTCGTTCGGGTGCATGCGCGGGCCGTAGGTGTTGAAGATGCGGACGACCTTGATGTCGAGATCGTGCTGGCGGTGATAGTCGAAGAACAGGGTCTCGGCGCAGCGTTTGCCTTCGTCGTAGCAACTGCGGATGCCGATCGGATTGACCCGGCCCCAGTAGCCTTCCGGCTGCGGATGCACTTCCGGGTCGCCGTAGACCTCGCTGGTGGAGGCCTGCAGGATGCGCGCTTTCAGGCGCTTGGCCAGGCCCAGCATGTTGATCGCGCCGTGCACGCTGGTCTTGGTGGTCTGCACCGGGTCGTGCTGGTAATGCACCGGCGAGGCCGGGCAGGCGAGGTTGTAGATCTGGTCGACCTCGACGTACAGCGGAAACGTCACGTCGTGGCGCATCAGCTCGAAATACGGATGATCCAAGCGGTGGGCGATGTTGCGCTTGCTGCCGGTGAAGTAGTTGTCGACGCAAAGCAGGTCGTGCCCGTCATCGAGCAGACGGTCGCACAGGTGCGATCCCAGGAAGCCGGCGCCGCCGGTCACAAGAATACGAGCCATCGGGGAAGCCTTTCGATAGAGCACGGCCGCGGACGAACTCCGCACGGGCGTGCCGGGATGACGGGGGCGGACGGGGTAAACGACGGGTGGATCAGCAGCCGGGCCATTCTCGGCGATCGTCCGCGGCAAGAACAGCGCGGATGCGCTCGATCCGCATCGGTCATGCTGGACAGGCCGGCGTTCAGCGGCGGGACAGGCCCGAAGCAGGCGTCAGCACCGGGACTGCCCGGCCATCTGGGCGGATTCGCGGGCTGCACATTCCAGCCCCGCGCCGGTATGCAAACGTGCCCCGGTTTACCGGCCGCACCCGCCCGCAGTACGCTTGGCACCCGATCACACGAAACTGCGGAGCCCATCATGTCCAAAGGCATGGATCAGAAGAAGCAGGACAAGAAGAAGCCGGAAAAGACCCTGAAAGAGAAGCGCGCGGAGAAGAAAGACAAGAAATCCGGCAAGTGAGCCCGAAACGCGGTGTCCGCGGACACCGCGTTTGTGGGTCAATCCGGTTTTGACCGTCATCCCCGCGAAGGCGGGGATCCATGCCCGCAGGGTTGGTGACAGCGAAACGCATTACGCTGAACGCTCGAAGGCATGGATCCCCGCCTTCGCGGGGACGACGTTTTTGAGGCCTCATCAATTTCCGAGGCCCGATGCTCGCTCAGGAACTGCAGGACAGCATCGAGCAGCCGGCGCGGTCGCGCGCCCAGTCGGGGCGCTTGCCGGCAAAGCGTCCGCTGCCGGGCCGGCTGTCCTCGGGAATGTCGTCGTACGGCCGGCGCATCACCTCCAGCAGCTCGGCGATACCGGCGGTATCCCCGGCCTCGGCGCGGTCGATGACTTCCTGCGCCAGATAGTTGCGCAGCACGTATTTCGGGTTCGCCAGGCGCATCCGTTCGCGACGATCCCCTACCGGTAGCGAATCGTCGCGCACGCGCGCCGCATAACGCTGCAGCCAGTCGTCGAACTGCGCCCCGTGCGCCTCGCGCTTGGCCGGGTCGTAAAAACTCGCCTCCAGCGGCTGCAGGGTCGGCGCGTCGGTATCCACGTCCATCAGCGCACGGAACCACAGGGTCATATCGACCTCGGCCGCGTGCATCAGCCCGTGCAGATCGCGGATCAGCGCGACATCGTCGTCGCGGCACTCGGCCAGACCCAGTTTCCGCGCGGTGTTGTCTCCTTCTGCGGCGGTATAGGCCGTGCCGAAGGCGTCGATGCCGGCCTGCAGCGCCTCGCCGCCGGCGAACAGCGGCGAGATCGCCTGGGCCAGGCGCACCAGATTCCAGCGCGCCACCGCCGGCTGCCAGCCGAAGCGGTAGCGGCGGCCGCCGGCGTCGGTGGTATTGGGCGTCCACTCCGGGTCGTAGGCGTCGATCCAGCCGTACGGGCCGTAATCGATGGTCAGGCCGAGGATCGACAGGTTGTCGGTATTCATCACCCCGTGGACGAAGCCGACCCGCATCCATTCCGCCATCAGCCGCGCGGTGCGCGTGCAGACCTCGGCGAACCAATCGGCGTACAGGGTCTCGCCGGCGCCGTGCAGATGCGGGAAATCGCGACGGATCGCAAAGTCCAACAACTGTCGCAGCAGTTCGGTTTCGCCGCGCGACGACGGCAGCTCGAAATGGCCGAACCGCAGGAACGACGGCGCGACCCGGCATACCACCGCGCCGGGTTCGGGCTTGGGATGGCCGTCGTAGAACATGTCGCGGACCACGTCCTCGCCGGTCGCGACCAGCGACAGCGCACGCGTGGTCGGCACGCCGAGGTGGTGCATGGCCTCGCTGCACAGGAATTCGCGGATCGACGAGCGCAGCACCGCGCGGCCGTCGGCGCTGCGCGAATAGGGCGTGGGGCCGGCGCCTTTCAGCTGCAGTTCCCAGCGCTCGCCGGCCGCGTTCACGGTTTCGCCGAGGCTGATCGCGCGGCCGTCGCCGAGCTGCCCGGCCCAGTGTCCGAACTGGTGGCCGCCGTAATTGGTCGCGAACGGGTCCATGCCCGGCAGCTGCAGGTTGCCGCTGAAGACCTGAGCGAATGTTTCCGATGCGACCTCCGCTTCGCTCAGGCCCAGGATGTCGGCCATCTCGCGCGAGACCGCCAGCGCGTGCGGCGCGGCCACCGGCGTGGGCGCCATGCGCGACCACAGCGCGCCGCGCACTTCGCG
>JBKJHV010000036.1:0-38071 GCA_046598445.1 Lysobacteraceae bacterium | reverse complement strand
GCCCGTAGTACGGCGCCGACCGCAATCTCGTTGCTACCCGGCTGCATCTGGCGGATCAAGCGGATAGCTTTGTCGGGGTCCGTTTTAGCAAGCTCCGCCAATTCGCGGCTTGCCTGAATCACGCCGCCGCGCATGTGGTGTCTAGGATGATCCCATTCCGTCTGGTCGGTGAGTTCCGCAAACAGACGTAGGATATTGTCTTCCGATGCGCGCTGCATGCGAGTGGCGTCCATGGGACTGCTGATCTCTCTGAATTCGGACACGCGGATGTCCCCATCGTCGAGAATTGGGAATGCCCGTTCCTCCTCGGCGACATGGCGACGGCAAAGTGCACTCATCAGTTCCGCTGGGATGGCCCGAAGCAGGCGCAGGCGATGCTGGCGCGTCCATCGTAGGCGGTGAAGGCGGGTTTCTGCATCTTCCTCCGGGAAGTAGGCGTATCGGTTCCAGTTGAGTATGGCTCGCTCCAACTGCTGGATATGTTCTTCGTCGAGATGCGGCGAGACGACGCTGATAAGGCGCTTGGAGTCGGCGTGCACATCGCGGTAGGTGCCGATCACCAGGCGCCGAGGATCTTCAAGCAGGAATCCGAGCACCTCGACAGGTGCCTGAGAAGCTATCTGCTGCAGGCCCAGCGCAAGCAGCCGCTGGACCGGCATCAAGTCGAGTTGCCGATTGGATTGCAGAAAGTCACGAAAGTCGTCGGGGTGTTGCGCCGCTAACGACTTGATAGCGGCAATAATGGCGGAGATGAAAGGTTTCTCGCGACGGGTATCCTCATCATCGAGATCGGGGAATCTCGAGTCGACGTTGCGATAGCCGATGACGAACCTATGTGCGTCCCGTGCATGGTGCTGGATTGCCTTGAGAGCCCATGGCCAGATCACTGTCATGAACTTAAGTGGGGCGGCTTCGGCGATCGCCCGGATTTCGTGGAATTCCTGCCCGTTCAGTAGCTCGGCAATGCGCTCCGCCTCTTCTTCGGGTTGTTGTGCATCGGTGGTCTCCTGCCGCAACCAAGCGTCGAGCAGCAATGGAGCCTTGTCCGGATCCGCCGCGCTGACGATGCCGACCATGTGGTCGGCCTGCCAGCCCGAAACCGTTGTCCTGACGAGTATCTGCTGGCATAGGGCGATACAGTCCGCATCCCACGCGGGCAATTGTTCAAGCACAGACCATGTCAGCGTGTCTTTTTCCGCAAAGGGTCGCCAGTGGCTCCTGATCAGTTCCAGGACGCGTGACTGACGGGTCGGCAGGGCGCGTCGAAGCACCGCCAGCGCGGCCCGAGCCTCTTCTAGCGGCAATCGCATGATCTCCACCAGGCGGTCATTCGCCAGCCAGTCGAACCAACCCGGGCTTCCGGGAACAGTGGCGAGTATGCGGTTTCGGTACCAAGCCTCGTTCCACTTTTCCGCGACCAAGGCTGTTTCGTTAGTGCCAGGGTCTGGTAGTTGTCCAAAGAACTCGATGAGCAGCATCTTCAGGTGCGGACGAAGATCAGCATGCCAAAGGCGTTCGATCTCCTCAGCATAGGCTGGACGGTCCACCGCGCGCATGTAAGCAAGCGAGTGCCACAGTAGCGGTCTGACCCGCAGGCTATGCTGGCGCGATAGCACAGCATCGGTCAGCCGACCAGGCGCTTCGAGGAAGCTCCTTGCGCGTATGTACTCATATAGCGTCTGGTGCCGGAAACCGACGCGGCCGGCTTCGCAGAGCAGGATGCCGGACCGCGAAAGTCGCTGCAGCTCAGGATGGAACATATCGAACAGCGCTTCCGGCAGCCAGAGCACTTCCCGTTCTGCCATGCGCGCCGTGATCTCGTAAAGCGCTGTGCGAGAGCGCCCGCTCGCATCCGATAGGACCTGTTGCTTCCACAGCTCCCCGAGCATGTGCTGGTATCCCAGCAGCAGATTCGCCTCGTCGGTGGTATTGATCAGCTGCAGGAACAGGTTCAGAGTCTGGGGGGATCGTAGGTCTTCCCGGATCGAAGCATTCCATCTAGCGGCATGGATGCCATACTTCCTGAGCGTCTCCTCGACGCTGTCCCATGACGGCAACTCGAGGACCATCGTCTCTGCGTCGAGATTCCGCAGTCGCGTGTCGTGCCGGTGCTCGAACACCCGGCAGGAGGCCACGATGTGGACGTTCTGTACGCCCGAAAGCCCGCGGATCAGGTCAATTGGCGCACGCAAACGCGAGGAATGCTGGACGACAAAGTCAGCGAGCGCATCCAACTGGTCGACGAGGACGAGCACTTTCGTAGCCTTGGCCAGCGCGACTACACAGTCGATTGGGTCGGCTGGCAGGTTCAGATGATTGCCTAGCGACGTTGTGTCGACGACGTTCTCAGACAGATAGTCTGCTTTAATCGCGAGGACGGGGATGCCGAGCGCGACATGCTCTCGGGCCAGCCTGGCTAGCAGTGCGGATTTGCCGCAGCCTGGTTCGCCGAGTACGAGCGTCAGTGAGGTGGGTTCGTTGGCGATCCGCTCGCAAAGCACATCCAGTTCTGGCCGCTCCAGCCAGTCGTCATTGGGCAGCGTGGTCCTCCAGTCAACGAGGTCGGCTGACGCCGTGGCGAAGCTGCCTGATATTTGAGCCAGGTCCAACGAAATGGCGTTCCGGATGAAACCAACATTGCGCGCGCCAAGCGCTTGCACGATCTGGTCGCGATCCAGTGGTACGGGCGGCAGTCGCAGCCCGCTCTGACTGCCCCGCGCCATTTTGGTGAGCACATCAACTGCGGTCTCGGGATCGTCGACTTGGGACTGTAGCGCCGAGATATTGGCGGCCTCCCAACTGGCGAAATTGTGCGCGCTACCAATCTCGATGTGCTTGATCAGATTAAAGGCGATATCGCCAGAACAGCCTAAGACCTGTTCTAGCTTGGTTAGGGCCGTTCGTAGGTGCCCGCTGGCTTGTGCCTCGAATACTTTATGGGTGCCGTAGTCGCGGGTACTTTCGACTAGTGCCGCCAAGTCGCCAAATGGAGTGTGAGAACAGAATTCGATGATCGCGTCAGGTATCTTCTGCAATTGCCGATGCGCTTTGACCAGTTCCTCCTTCAGATCCGAGTCCGATATTCGCCAACGGCTGTGGTTCGGTTGGTTTTTCTTGGCTTGGATGTGTCGGGTCGTGCCATTGTCGTAGGTGACGACGATGTCGTCCACGTCAACGCTATCCGACGATGCTGGAAGCGAGATCGCGTCCACTTGGACGGAAATGATGTCCGGATCAGAAAGTAGTCGAATTAACCAGTGTACGGCAACGACGAGTTGGTACTCGTCTCCGCGGTGGGATCTTCTGGCAGCGATGCTCATGAGTTGCTCTTGGCGAGATTCGATTGAAAGATAAAGAGCTTTCTTTAATGCACAACCATTGCACAGTCGCGACCAGAACTGTCATGCCTCGGATTCCAAGAGTCCTTTCTAGTGCAAGACATTCAAGCTCCTGAAACTCGCAAGAGTTGCCTCTATCTTGGCACTTATCCAGCAGCTATCCTTGCATAGGTAAGGCTGTCAGAGAACTTTCGTAAGGCCGGAAGGCGTAGAAAATTCGCAGAGCGCATAAGTGATGCGCCATGAACCATTTTAGAGGATTCAGCGATTGCGATGTCTCGATGGCGTATGACGCCTTCTGCTTGTGTGCCTACGACCGTAACGGGGTCGGCTCACGTTGTTCTTCACCAATCCATAGACGGCCGGCCCGGTTTCCCCCCGCGCCGAGTGGAAAAGTATCCACAGCCCCAACCATCCCAAGGCAGCGACCCCTACGGTACGCTACGGTCATGTCCGACCTGACCCTGACAGAGCTCCTCCAATCCCAGCAGGACGCCACGGCCGTCCCCGCCGATATCAGTGCGGCCGATCGCGCCCTGTTGGTTCAGGACTACGCAGAAGCGATGCGCCTCTACGCCGAGGAGGGCGAGCCGTCGCCAATGACTAGAGCAAAGCACGGGTTCAGTGCTGCGATGAGCGGCGACGATGCGAGGGCTGAGGCACTGCTGACGCACGAAAACGTGGGCACCCACCCGCTAGCCATCGCCATCCTAGCTTGGGTACTCGGTGGCCGAAATGGCCACAGAATGCGTGGTTTCGGCTCAGCATCGGTTATCCGGGGCCATGAGCATCGCCGCGCGACGGTCTCAGCCCTGCTTGATGTCGCGCTGGCAGTCGAAAAGCCGCCTCAGCTTGTGTTCGTGGCCGCCTTCGAGTTGCTAGGTACCTACAGTGACGATAGCAAGGCACAAGCCGCGCGTGCGCGGGTGCTGTACCCGGAATGGGCATTGGCGCACGCGCTGCATGCCATGTCGCAGCGCCGGAATGGCAACTTCGAATCGAATTTGCTCGACGACCTGATGCGTACGTTGCCATCTGCGAGTCGTGAGGAGGTATTCCGTGAGGCCTACATCTACGCCTTGAAACTGGAGCGCTGGGACGATGCCGAGCGCGTCGTGAATATGCTGGATGTACTCGTGCAAGCCGACCCGCCGAGCAGCACGAGTACTTTGGCGGCGCTGGCTGAGATGCACGCTATGGTGGCGCTCCATCGCGCACGTGCTGGCGAAACGGAAGCGTACGAGACTATCCTGGTCATGTTAGAGCCTTTTGCGGCTGCTTCAGCGTGGTTCAAGGACGGGTCGAATCCCCTAAATGTCCCTCGGTTTCTGCTGGACGCCGCGCTGGAAACGCGTAATGACGCCAATGTGCGCGATGCAGCCCGCGAACTGGTCGAACGTGCATGGGCCACCGGGGAGCTGCCCAGTGAAGGCTTGGAAAGTTGGTCACCCGACCTGAGCACACCGAGCCTAGAAGGGGTTCTCCGCTTCGGTCATTTCGGATTCGCGTTTGCAGAGTCTTGGCGACGTGTTGAGTTAATGCTGGACCACCAGCTCGCCGCGCGTTGGCGTCTTCTGCTGGCAGCCGACGCTGTCCTCGCCGACCGTGCGGATGTACCGGAAGCCCAGATCATGCGGGAGGCTGAGCTGGCGCAATCACCTTTCTGGGCGTTGCGCGCCGCGTTCCAGGTCTTCGCGGCCGATCCAACGGATTTCGCCCGGGCAGGCGAGGTGCTCGCCATGATTAGCGAAGTTGACGACGCGCAGTCGATACCGACTGACGACGCCCCGTTCGATTTGCTCGACACTATTCCCTTGGACATGCATGGCTCCGAGCAAGTGGTAGAGATGATCGAGGGCGCTCTGATGTGGCTACAACGTACGCCGAAGGCGACCGGCCGAGGATTGTTGCGCGGCTGGGCCCAGTGCGGCATCGACAACGGTGGTGCCAAGGTGGTCGCGCAGATCGCGCAGTTGTCGCTTTCCCGCGGCGAGTCGGAGGTAGCGCGTAGTGCTCTCCTGCGCACCCAAGAGGCTGATGAGGAAGCAGAAGCCGCCGCCCTTACGCCGCAAATCGCGCTGGAACGCCGGCTTGCCGAGTACCCGGACCCGGCGCAGACGTTGGTGAGTCCGGAGCAACTGACGCTCCTCGAAGCCGCGGCGCTGATCGCGCTGCTTCGTGCTAGCCCGCTAGACCACGTGCGGTGGACCCTCACGCCGTTGCGGGATTTGCCACAGAAGTTCGAGCCCACGCGGAAGTTCATCAGTGTGCTGTTCGATTTAATGCAGAAGGGGGTGATTGCTGTCGACGCTTCGACGCCGCAGGCCGCGATCTGGCTTGAGGATGGCAAGATAACTGCCTATTTGGATCAGGTGGTCTGGCGCGTATCGACCCATACTTTGGAGCTGCAGCGAGGGGTGCGTGACCTTCCTCGACGTGACTGGCCAGCCTCGTGGCGTAGTCACGCCCCGGTACTGGCACGCGATCTCGGAGTGGAGGAACTGGTGATGTACCAGGAGCATCTTTTGCTGCAACGCGACCTGCCTGTTCCCGAGGGCGAGGAGGTGCGATCGATCTACCGAGTGCAGCTCGAGCGGCTGTCCATCGCACAGTGCTACTACCTCACGCACAAGACGATGCGCGAAACGCTTGACTATCAAGCACGCTACCGCCCGGGACAAAAACAGCTGCAGGCGCGCACGTTGAACTTGCTGCGCGGAAACGGCGAGAAGGCGGCCGAGAATGGCTGGGACACCCGCTTCGACCGCGTGCGCGATCTGCCACCTTCCCTGTTGCATGAGGCGTTACATGACGTGCTCACACGTTGGGGAACGCGCGCCTTCGAGGAGCCAGTAATGTTGTTGGCGCTGGACGACTCAGAGTCGTCACCCACCCGCCATTGAGCAGCGCTAGAAGTTGATCGGCGGCTCCTGTTACGTCGTGCAGTATCGTGGAGACTGCCCCCGGGGCAGACGAGGTGTCTTGAAAATCCCCCCGTCCTACGCTTTGCAATGATTGCGCCGAAGAATGATAACGATGCATGTGCTGAGCAACTTCGCGCCACAACGGATTAGTCCGACTACGCGCTCATCAAGTGCCGATCAAAGTGGACTGTTAGCCGGTAGCGGTCATCTAATGACTGGATAGTCAATGCAGTGAAAAGCAATTTGGAGTGCGCTGTTTATTTGATTGCTAATGGCTTGCTGTTATCGCGTAACTCGTACAGATAATCTGCCCATGCCGCCATCATCTTGCGGCGCTCGGCGAGGTGCGCTGTGCGGTTGTAGGCGCGGCCGTTGGGGTCGCGGACGGCGTGCGCCAGCTGGTGTTCGATGTAATCGGGCCGGAAGTGCAGCACTTCATCCAAGACGGTGCGCGCCATCGCCCGGAAGCCGTGGCCGGTCATTTCGTCCTTGGCGAATCCCATGCGCCTCAGTGCGGACAGGACGCCGCCATTACTCATCGGGCGCGATGCGGTGCGGGGGCTGGGGAACACATACCGGCCGCGCCCGGTGAGCGCGTACAGGTCGCGCAGGATCGCCACGGCTTGCGGTGCCAGCGGGACCAGATGCGGTTCGCCGGTTTTCATCTTGGCGCCCGGGATGTTCCATTCCGCCGCGTCAAGATCGATTTCCGCCCATTCCGCATTGCGCAGTTCGCCGGGGCGCACGAACGTCAGCGGGGCGAGCTTTAGGGCGCATTTCGTGACGAACCCGCCCTGATAACCCTCGATTGCTCGCATCAGCCCGCCAATCGCGGCAGGCTCAAGAATGGCCGCGTGGTGGCCTTCCTTGACGGGGGGCAGCGCGCCGCGCAGGTCGGTCGCGGGGTTGCGTTCGGCG
The DNA here is from genome assembly GCA_046598445.1 of Lysobacteraceae bacterium. Taxonomy (GTDB): domain Bacteria; phylum Pseudomonadota; class Gammaproteobacteria; order Xanthomonadales; family Xanthomonadaceae; genus Lysobacter_I. Next base: position 30,891 of record JBKJHV010000036.1, on the reverse strand, counting down.
CGGCCGGTGACAATCGCATAGCGGAACACTTGCCCACAGTTTTGCAGGGCGCGGTGCGAGGTATCGGCCGCGCCGCGTTCGGCGATCCGGTTGATGGTGGCGAGCAATTCTTTAGCGGTCACGTCGGCGACCGGGCGTTTTCCCAGCCAGGGGAACACGTCGCGTTCCAGCCGTTGAATGATCTTGCCGGCGTGCGAGGCGACCCAAGTCGGCGATTGCTTGGCGAACCACTCCCGGGCGACCACTTCAAAGCTGTTCGCGGCCTTGTCGTCGCCTGCGGCCTTTTCGGCCTTGCGGTGTTCGCCGGGGTCAACTCCTGCCGCCAACAGCTTGCGGGCTTCGTCGCGCTTGGCTCGCGCGCTGGCAAGGCTGGTATCCGGATAGGTGCCCAGCGACACCCGCTTTTCCTTTCCGTCGAAACGATACTTGAGCCGCCACCACTTGCCCCCGGCCGGCGAGATTTCCAGATAGAGGCCGCCGCCGTCGAAAAGGCGCTGCATTTTGTCGGTGGCCTTGGCCTTGCGGATCGCGGTATCGGTGAGCGGCATTGGGGGCAACTCCAACCCGGGGCGGGTCTGTTGCCCCCATTGTTGCCCCCAGTTACCCCCGGATTGCAATAGCCCGTATGGGATGTCTCCGGACATAAAAAAGGCCGAAATCCTTGTATTTATTGAGGATTTCGGCCTTTTTGGGACTGCATTGGATCATCGAGTGGTGGAGCGGAGGGGGATCGAACCCCTGACCTCCACGATGCGAACGTGGCGCTCTCCCAGCTGAGCTACCGCCCCACGCGATGAGGTGGCAAGTATACGGAGGCCGATCAGCCGCCGCCAGTCATCGCCAGCAGCGGCGCCAACCGGGTTTCGAGCTGGGCGCGGCGCCAGCCCGACAGTGCCCCGGGCCAGTCATCGCCGTCCTGCAGCGCTTCGATCCAGCGTCGCGAGGCCAGTACGCCGTCGGGCAGGCCCAGTTCGGCGCTGCGTTCGGCCACCGCCTGCTGCAGGCGCTTGTAGGCCTGGCGGTCGCGGTCGTCGCCGCGTGCCAGGGGCAAGTCGTGTTCGTCCGCCAGCGGTGCGTTCAGGGCGCCGAAGATCTGCGTCGTGAGTTTGCGCGGCGCCTTGGGCTGGCCGTCGAAGGTCCGCTGCAGTTCGGCCTGGTCGCGAGGCGGGGTGCGCGCCAGCGACTGCGCGAGTTCGTTGTCGAGGATCCAGGTGCGCGGCCGGTCATGGTCGCGGGCGTAGGCGTCGCGCCAGCGCAGCAGGCGCAGCAGGCGGATCTGGCCGTCGCGATCCAGGAACTGCGCCGAGCGCATGCTCTGGTGCGGCCAGCGTTCGCCCTCGTCCTGCGCGGCGTTGCCGAGCATCCGCGCGCAGTCTTCTTCCAGCCACGGCATGCGCTGCTGGGCGTCGAGGCGCGCGGTGAGGGTGCGATGCAGGGCGTCGAGATGCAGCACGTCATCGGCGGCGTAATGCAGCTGCGACGGCGACAGCGGCCGGCGCAGCCAGTCGGAGCGGGTCTCGCCCTTGTCCACGCTGATGCCGAGCAGGTCCTGCAGCAGGCGCTGGTAGCCGATCCCGGCGGCCACGCCGCACAGCGCGGCGGCGACCTGGGTGTCGAACAACGGCTGCGGCAGCGCGTTGCAGGCGTATTTCAGCGCGACCAGATCTTCGCTGGCGCTGTGCATGATCTTCAGGACGCGGGTATCGGACAACAATTTCGCCAGCGCGGCGGGGATGCCGGGCGCCAGCGGATCGACCAGGAAAATCTCGTCGCCGGCGGCGATCTGCACCAGCGCCAGTTGCGGCCAGTAGGTGCGTTCGCGCACGAATTCGGTGTCCAGGCCGATGCTGGCTGGCGGAGCATCGATCAGAACGTCCAGTGCTGCGGGGTCGGTGATCCAGTGGGGCACGGGTTGGGGTCGGCGGAGGCGGGCCGCTATGCTACCGGAGTCGGCCCCGGGTCATCGTCCGGTGAGACCGATACGATAAGGTGACCACCGCAGACGAACACGACAGCCGGAGCGGAGATTGGCGTTGCGCGCGACACAACGGGCATGGGCGGCGGGCGTTCTCGCGACGCTGGTCTTGCTGTGCGGCTGCGACCGCGACGGCAGTACCCTGCAGGACAAGGGCGGGGCGACCGCGCGGCCGGGGGCGGATGGTCAGGTGACGGTGAGCGGCGACGATGCCATTGCCGACCGCCTGACCTGGCGCAGCCCGAAGATCGAACTGGTCGAGGCTGATGTGCCGGGCGCACGCAAGCGCGCTGCTGCGGCGGTGACCGCGGGCCGGCTGTACGAAGACGCGGACGCCGCGATTCCGCTGTATCTGGCCCTGCTGCAACACGCCCCCGACGACGCCCGTGCAAAGACCGGGCTGGCGCGCGCGCTGACGAAACTGGTCGAAGCCGGCGATGCGGCACTGGCCGAGGCCGGCGACGACGCCCAGGCGCTGCGCCGGGCGCATACGTTCGCAGCGGTGATGCGCAGCGTCGGGCTGACGCGGGTGGAGGGCGGCACGGCGTTCATCGGTCGCATCGATCACGCCGACCGTCTGTGGGAGCTGAACGAGGCGGCCGAAGCGGCCTTGGCCGAGGGCCGTCTCGGGGACACTGCGGGCGCCGATGATCCGGTGGAAGGCGCGCTGCCGTTGTTCCGCCACGTGCTGGTGCTGGAGCCCGGTCAGCCGCGTGCCACCCAGGGCGTCGCCGCGGTGGAAAGCACGCTGCTCCGTCGCGCCGAAGACGCCGCGATGCGCAGCGATTTCGAGGAAGCGCGTCGCTGGCTGGCCCGGGCGGAAACCGTGCGATCCGGCGTGGACACGGTAGACACCGGTCGCGCGCGCGTGGAGGCGATCCGCCAGGCGCAGATCGCCCGGCTGCGCGACGAAGGCCTGGAATTCCTGAGCAAACCGCAGCTGCCGAATCATCTGCCGTGGGCGCGCGAGCGGCTGGCCGAAATACTGCGCATCGCTAGGCCCGGCGATCCCTCCGCCGCGGAACTGCGTACCCGTATCGATCTGGCCACGCATTACGGCCTGCTGCGGCCCGGTCTGCGCTTCACCGACGCCCTCGATGGCGGCGGTCGTGGCCCGCAGATGGTGGTGGTGCCGCACGGCGGCTTCCGCATGGGCGCGCGCGACAGCGAACCAGAGGCCAGCGACGCCGAGCGGCCGTCGCGCTATGTGCGCTTCGACCGCGGTTTCGCCATCGCCCGCACCGAGGTGACCGTCGGCGAGTTCGGTCGCTTCGTGCAGATCAGCGGCCATCGCCCGCGGGCGGTGCGTCGCGGGCATTCGCTGGTCTATGACGAACGCGGCGGCAATTTCGTCCGCCGCAGCGGCGTGGACTGGCGCCACGACTATCTCGGCCGGCTCGCCGACGACGCCATGCCGGTGCTGCACGTCAGCGCCAAGGATGCCGAGGCCTACGCGCGCTGGCTGTCCGAGCGCAGCGGTCAGCGCTACCGGTTGCCCAGCGAGGCCGAATTCGAATATGCCGCGCGCGGCGGCGCGGTGGGCCGCTATCCGTGGGGCGATCAGCCGCCCAGATCCGGAACCGGCAACCTCACCGGCGGCGGCGACCGCTCGCCCGGCGGCCGCAACTGGGGCAACGCCTTCGCCGGTTATCGCGATGGCTTCTGGGGGCCGGCGCCGGTTGGGCGCTTCCGGGCCAATATCTTCGACATCCATGATCTCGAAGGCAATGTCAGCGAGTGGGTCGCCGATTGCTGGCATGATGGTTATCGTCGCGCGCCGACACAGGGCGAGGCTTGGGTGAACTCCGGTTGCCGCACCCGCGTGGTTCGCGGCGGCGCCTGGGCAAGCTCGCCGGCGCAGACCCGCGCGGCCTGGCGCAGCCAGGGCGAATCGGACGCGACCAATGCACTGACCGGCTTCCGCGTGGTCAGGGATCTTTAGCGGCAGCCCTGCGAGGACGACACGATGCGACAAAACCCCTTCGGCAACCAACAGCAGGGCGGCCAGCGTCGGCGCGGCGGCATCAACCCGCGTTTCATCATCCTGCTGCTGTTCGCGGGCTATGCCGCGTACTACTGGTTCTCCAACCGCACCGAAGACCCGTACACCGGCGAAAAAGTGCTCATCGACAGCAGCATTTCCATCGACGAGGAAAAGGCGATGGGCCTGCAGGCCTACGAGGACATCCTCTCGAAGGAGAGCCCGGTCGATCCGAATTCGCAGGTCGCGCGGCAAATCCGCGAAATCGCCAACCGCCTGATCGCCAAGGTGCCCGAGGTGGAAGCCGCGCTGGCCGCCGAAAACGGTAAGCAGCCCAATCGGGTCTGGCAGACCTTCGAGTGGGACGTCAACGTGATCCAGTCGGACCAGGCCAACGCCTTCTGCCTGCCCGGCGGCAAGATGGCGGTCTACACCGGCCTGCTGCCGGTCGCGCAGAACGCCGATGCGGTGGCGGTGGTGATGGGCCACGAAATCGCTCACGCGCTGTTGCGTCATGGCGCCCAGCGCATGTCGCAGCAGAAACTCGGCCAGCTCGGACAGATGGCCGGTGCGATGAGTGGCATGGACCCGCAGTCGCAGCAGATGATGCAGGCGGCGATGGGTTATGGCTATCTGCTGCCCTACGCGCGCAAACACGAAACCGAGGCCGATGCCGTGGGCCTGATGCTGGCCGCCGCCGCCTGCTTCGACCCGCAGGCTTCGGTACCGCTATGGGAGCGCATGAGCCAGGCCAGCGGCGGCCAGGCGCCCCCGGAATTCTCCTCCACCCACCCGAACCCCGGCACCCGAATCCAGAACCTGCAGGCGCTGATGCCCAAGGCAATGGCGTATCGGCAGAAGTTCTGCACGGAAGCCGGCGGCTGAGGGACTTCTGGTGCTTTTTGTGGGAGCGGCGGGAGCCGCGAAGCCCGGACCGTTGAAGTCTTTGTATCACTAGTGGGAGCGACGCAAGGTACGTAGCCCGCTTCCCGCACAGCGGGAGGCGGGAGAGTTGCGGTGTCGTTCCCCCCGCATGTCTTCGACATGCGGGCTACGGTGCTGGTTTTTTTGTAGGAGGGCGGGAGCCGCGAAGCCCGGACCGTTAAAGTCTTTGTAGCACTGTGGGATCGACGCAAGTCGCGAAGCCATCGATCTCACAGCAGCTTCGCCAATCGTCATCGTGCGTTGATTGTCGGCAGGCGAATGAGTGCGTAACCCGAATCGGTCGGCAGGGGCGCGGGCTTCGCGACTTGCGTCGCTCCCACAAGAGCAGTCGCTCCCACAAAAACGGCTCCCGCCGCTCCTGCAAAAGCGACGCTGCCGCGATCACAGGCCTTTGAACACCGTCGACAGCAGCAACAGCACGAAGGCGGTCGCCAGCAGCCAGAACGCATTCGGCGCGGCCACGCTGAGATAGCCGAGTTTTCCGGCGATGCCGGCGCCTCCGAGCAGAAGCGAAACGAGCCATGCGGCGGTGCTGGGCGGGGTGAGATTGATCATGTGTGCGGTCGTCGTTATCAGTGTGGTCGATGTCGTTGGAGCGGGTTTTCAACAGCCGAATGACGGGCCAAGCACCAAACCCTGTCATCCCGAACCCCGGTTTCATCGGGTGAGGAATCTGCTTCCCGTTTTCGGGGTACGCAGTCTATAAGCAGATCTCCCGACGTACACTCAGAAACTCATGAACATCCCGCCGTTGACCGGAATATTCGCGCCGGTGATGAAGCCGGCGTCGTCGGCGGTGAGGAATTCCACGGTGCGCGCGATTTCGGAGGGTTTGCCGAGGCGGCCGACCGGCACCTTTTCGACGATGCCGGCGCGGATGTCTTCGGGGATCGCCATCACCAGCGCGGTTTCGCAGTAACCCGGCGACACCGAATTCACGGTCACGCCCTTGCGCGCGACTTCGCGGGCGAGCGCCATGGTGAAACCGTGCATGCCGGCTTTCGCGGCCGAGTAATTGGTCTGCCCGAACTGGCCGGTCTGGCCATTCACCGAACTGATGTTGACGATGCGGCCGAAGCCGCGGTCTGCCATGCCGTCGATCGCATGCCGACACATGTTGAACACGCTGTCGAGGTTCACGTTCATCACCGCGTCCCACTGCACCTTATCCATCTTGCGCAGTGTGCCGTCGCGGGTGATGCCGGCGGCGTTGACCAGGATATCCAGCGAACCGCGTTCGGTTTCGATCTTGCGCACCGTTGCAGCGCATGAATCGAAATCGCCCGCGTCGAGTGCTTCGAAATGGATGTCGAGGCCGTCCACGTCGCGTTCGAATTCGGCGATGCGTTCGGCGCGCGCGCCGAGGTCCGCGGCGACGACGGTCCGGCCGGCGCGGGCCAGCGTTTTGCAGATCTCGGTGCCGAGCCCGCCGATGCCGCCGGTCACGACGGCTACGCGCTTGTTCATTCGGTTGTCCCCTGATGCGTTTTTGAAGTCATCGGCCGCCGCGGGCAACCGGAGTCGTCGCAGCCGTCACCGTGCGCGGCCAAGCCGCGCCGGAGGCTGCGATACGGTTATTCGTCGTGCGTCTTGCTGGTGCCGGACTTGTCGCCCGGCTTCGCCGCGGGACTGCGGCCCATCGCGCCGATCAGGTTGTGCTGGAACTCGCGCCAGAGTTCGAGATTGCGCTCGGTCAGCTGGTTCATCATCGTCCACGGGGTCTGCCCGATCATGCCGCCCATCTGCTGGCGGAACTGCTGCTGCTGGTCGAGGAAGACCTGCATCGAGCGTTCGAGATAGTTGCCCATGAAGCCCTGCAGCGAATCGCCGTAGAAACGGATGATGTGGCTGAGCAACTGGGTGGAGAGGATCGGCTCGCCGTCCTGCTCGTGTTCGGAGATGATCTGCAGCAGCACCTGGCGCGTCAGGTCGTCGCCGGATTTGGCGTCGCGGACTTCAAACTCCTCGCCGTCGACGATGAGTTGGCGTACGTCCTCGATCGTGATGTAACTCGAGATCTTGGTGTCGTAGAGGCGGCGGTTCGGGTACTTCTTGATGATCCGCGATGCGGGCATGGAGCCTTTACTCTAAGGAGTACAGTCTCCGAGCATGGCGCAGGCGGCGGTCGCTTGCAACTCGTCGGCCGGAAGCCGCCGTTCGGCGGCTTGATCGGATGAAGACCGACCAAGAGAACAGTGACGCGAATCACGCACTTGTCCGGCCATCGTGCGTCCGGCGCGGGTGCTGACACCCGGCCGGGACGAATGCAGGGCTTACCAGCCCATGTGATGGCCGCCGTTGATGTCGAGGTTGGAACCGGTGATCCAGCCCGCCTGTTCATCGGCGAGGAAGGCCACGCCGTAGGCGATTTCCTGCGGGGTGCCGAGGCGGCCGGTGGGGATGTCGGCGACGATTTTCGCGCGGACTTCTTCCGGCACCGCCATCACCATGTCGGTGGCGATGTAGCCCGGCGAAATGGTGTTCACGGTGACGCCGAGTTTGGCGTTCTCGCGCGCCAGCGAAATGGTGAAGCCGTGCATGCCAGCTTTCGCGGCGGCGTAGTTGGCCTGGCCGTACTGGCCTTTGAGGCCGTTGATCGAGCTGATCTGGATGACCCGCCCCCACTTGCGGTCGCGCATGCCCTCGATCACCGGGCGGGTGACGTTGAACACCGAGTTGAGGTTGGTGTTGATGACGTCCTGCCACTGCGTCGCGGCCATCCGGTGGAAGGTGCCGTCGCGGGTGATGCCGGCGTTGTTGATGAGGATGTCGACCGGCCCGAGCTGGCGCTCGACCTCGCGCACCATCGCCTCGGCTTCTTCGGCGGACGTGACATCGCCCTTGGCCAGCGCGAAGTCGTAGCCATCGGCCTTCATCTGCGCCTGCCAGGCGTTCGCCTTTTCCACGCTGCGGTAATTGGTGGCGACCTTGTGGCCCATGTCGGCCAGGCGCTTGCAGATGGCGGTGCCGATACCGCCGGTGCCGCCGGTAACCAGTGCGACGCGTGTTGTCATGCTGTTCTCCCCATCCTAGTCGAGTGTGCGTTATTGGGTGTGCGTTGTGGCCGCGGCCGGGTCTCGCGCCCGGTGAGCGATGTCGGGTTTGTTTCGATTCTATGCGTGCTTGATGACCGCGCCATTGTGCAATGCGGCGAAGCCGATCGGGTCGCGCGGAATCGCGCCGGGATCGAATCCGTTCATTGCCCGCGAGAGGATGTGTTCGACGCTGCCCGCAGCGTCGAGCGCGCCGGGCGCCTGCCCGAGCGCCCGCCAGGCCAGCCGCAGCGCAGGCAGCGGATCGTCGCCGTCGACCGGCAGCGCCGCCAGCGATTTCGAGAATTTGTGGCCCGCCGCATCGACGATCAGCGGCAGATGCGCGTAGGCCGGCGTGGGCAGGTCCAGCGCCCGTTGCAGCAGGATCTGCCGCGGGGTGGAATCCAGCAGATCGGCGCCGCGGACCACGTTGGTGATGCCCTGATCGGCGTCGTCCACCACTACCGCCAGTTGGTAGGCCCAGAAGCCGTCGGCGCGCAGCAGCACGAAGTCGCCGATCTCTGCGGCCACGTCCTGTTCGATGCGACCGCGCAGGGCATCGTCGAAAGACACGAGAGCGTCATCCGCCACCCGCAGCCGGATCGCGGCTTCGACGCGGTTGGCGTCGGCGCGACAGTAGCGATGGATGCCGTCGACGGTGGCCAGATCGCTGCGGCTGCAACGGCAGTGGAACGCCAGTCCGCGTACGAGCAGGCGGTCGAGCGCGGTCCGGTACAGAGCGTGGCGTTCGCTCTGGCGCACCACTTGGGCGTCGGACACCAGTCCGAAGGCCGCCAGTGTCCGCAGTTGCGCGTCGGCGGCGCCGGGCACCTCGCGCGGTGGATCCAGGTCTTCGATCCGGATCCACCATTCGCCGTCCGCGTGGCGAGCCATCAACCAACTCCCGAAGGCCGCGACCAGCGAGCCGAAGTGCAGCGGCCCGGTGGGCGAAGGCGCGAAACGTCCGCGATAGGACGTGCGATCGGGCGTGAGAGGTCTGTCGGCGGGCGGCATCGAAACTGTCTGTGGGCTGTCTGGCGTCGCGTTCGCGGTGTCTGATCCGGCTTGCGGGGGCTGCCGCGGTCCCCACTTTACACCGGGTACGCCATCACTCAATTCACTGCCAGGTGTCCCATGTTCAAGCGCGTCGCTCTGTTTCTCGCCACCAATCTCGCGGTCATGCTGCTGCTCAGCGTGGTCATGGCGGTGTTCGGCATCGACCCGCGGAGCAACGCAGGCCTGCTGGTGATGGCCGCGCTGTTCGGTTTCGGCGGCTCGATCATTTCGCTGCTGATGTCCAAATGGATCGCGAAGAAGACCACCGGCGCCCACGTCATCCAGGAGCCGCGCAACGAAGTGGAACGCTGGCTGGTGCAGACCGTGCGCCGTCAGGCGGAAGCTGCCGGCATCGGCATGCCGGAAGTCGCGATCTACGACGCGCCGGAAATCAACGCCTTCGCCACCGGCGCCAATCGCAACAACGCATTGGTGGCCGTTTCGATGGGCCTGCTGCGGTCGATGGACCGCGACGAGGCCGAAGCCGTGCTGGCCCACGAGGTCAGCCACGTCGCCAACGGCGATATGGTGACGATGGCGCTGCTGCAGGGCGTGCTCAATACGTTCGTGATCGTCCTCGCGCGACTGGTCGGCCGGGTGGTCGACGGTTTCCTCAACCCGGATCGCGAAGAAGGCGGCGGCATCGGTTATTACGCGACCGTGTTCGTGCTCGACATGGTGTTCGGCGTGCTCGCCAGCATCATCGCGATGTGGTTCTCGCGCTGGCGCGAGTTCCGCGCCGATGCCGGCGGCGCCAAGCTGGCCGGCAGCCGCAAGATGATCGCCGCGCTGGAGCGTCTGTCGATGACCTACGGCACCAGCACGCTGCCCAAACAGGTGCAGGCCTTCGGCATCTCCGGCGGCGTCGGCCACGGCCTGCGCCGGCTGTTCATGAGCCATCCGCCGCTTGAAGAACGCATCGCGGCGCTGCGTAATGCGTCGACGGCGACCGTGGACCCACGCCAGAACGCGTTCTGATCGAAGCGTCGTAGGTCGGGCCCAGGCCCGACATTACGATTTTTCCGATTGCGCCGAACATCGCTCGAAACAACGCCGGTCGAAAGCGTTTCGATGATTGCGCGACGCGAGCGGATGCGCTGCAGAGGAGGCGCCGCGATATCGGGCCTGGGCCCGACCTATTCGAAGTCGTAATTCATCTCGGGACCGGCGGCGGCCAGGAAGTGGCCTTCCACGTAATCGACGCCGGCCGAGAACAGGATCGACATGCTGGCCGCGTCCTGCACGAATTCGGCGATGGTCAGGATGTCGAGGTCGCGGGCTTTCTGCGCGATGTCGCGCACGCGCTGCTGGCTTTCGCTGTTCTTCGGCAGATCTTCGATGAAGCTGCGGTCGATCTTCAGCAACTGCGGCTGCACATGGGTGAGCAACTGGAACGAATCCAGACCGGCGCCGAACTGCTCCAGCCCCAGACGGCAGCCGAACTGGTTCACTGCCGCAGCGAACTGCTGAACCGCGTGCAGGTGGGTGAAAACCTTGGCTTCCTGCAACTGCAGGGTCAGGTACTCGCCGGAGGCGCCGCGCAGCGTCAATTGTTCGCCGATGAAGGTGGACAGCGCATCGTTCTGCAGCGAGGCTTGCGACACTTTCACCAGCAGCGTCACCGGCTTGCCGCCGTGTTCGCGCTGGGCGATGAGTTCGATCGCGCGCTCGGCGATATAGCGGTCGATGGCTTCCAGCATGCCGTGGTCTTCGGCGATCTGCAGGAAGGTGCTGGGCGAGATCAGTTCGCCGTCGCCGCCGTCGAGGCGCAGCAGGGTGTCGTAGACCGGGTGGTTATCGCCCTGCAGATTGATGATCGGCTGGAAGTGCAGGATGAACTGTTTCTGGTCGAGCGCCTCGCGCAGGCGCTGCACCCAGACCTCGATGCGTTCGGCTTCGGCGCGGTCCACTGCATTGGGGTCGAACAACTCCAGGCGGTTGCCGCCGACGCCGGCCGCCGACTGCACGCCGGCCGCGGCCTTCGCCAGCACCTGGCTGACGCTGGCGTTCTTCTCGCTGACCTGTACGCCGCCGATGCTGGCGGTGATGACGCTGGAACGCTGGCCGATGGCGAACACTTCGGCGGCGAAGGTGTTGCAGATGCGCGTAGCCAGGGTTTCGGTGGAAGCGTGGTCGCTGTTGCGCAGCAGCACAGCGAGGCTGTTCTCGGAGAAGCGCGCGGCGATGGCGTGTTCGTCCAACTCGCTGCGCAGGCGTTCGGCGATGGCGGCCATGATGGTGTCTGCCGAATCCAGTCCGATCTCGTGCAGCAGCCGCTGGTAGTGGTCGGGCTCGATCAGCAGCAGACCGTGGCGGGTACCGTTCTGGGCGGCGTCGGCCACCGCGTTTTCCAGAGCGATCAGGAAGGTCGGGCGGTTGAGCAGCCCGGTGACCTGGTCGCGCTGCCGCAGTTCCTCGACCTTGCGGGCCAGTTCCGGGTCCGCGGTCTGTTCCTGGCGGCGGAAGATCACCTGCTGGCAGGCTTCGCCCTCGTACTGGGCCAGGGTGAATTCCATCACCGCCGGGAAGGCGTTGCCTTCGATGTCGCGCGCTTCCAGTTCGTAGCGCGGCGGCGGGGCTTCGCCCTTGCTCATGCTTTTGAGCAGTTTCTTGAAGTCTTCGAGGTATTTGGTGCCCACCAGATCCAGTAGCGACATGCCCTCGATGTCCTCGAACGATTCGTAGCCGAACATTTCGAGGTAGGCGTCGTTGGCGCGAATGTGCATGCCTTCGTGGACGTAGGCGATCGGTTCGCGCGAGGATTCGATCAGCGCGTCGCAGCGGCGCTCGGTCTCGCGGACCTGGGCTTCCAGCCGGCGCTGGGCGCGGCGGGCTTCGACATCGGCCCACTCGCGACGGACCGTGGCCAGCAATTGCGGTGGTTTGTGGCGCAGGGCGAGCGCGCGAACGCCGCCGCCGAGCAGTTCGGAAAAGCTGTCGGTGTTCACGTCTTCGACCACCGCGACCAGCGGGATGTCCTTGCCGCTGGTGGTGACCTGCAGCTGGACATCGGCCAGCGGGATCGAGGTGCAGGGGTGGGACGCCAGCACCAGGTCGACCGTCTGCCCGATCAGCATCGTGGTCAATTCCGTCGCGGTGGTCGGCCGCAGCGGCCGCACCGCGATCCCGGCGTTTCTCAACCCGCTGACGATGCCCTCGGCCTCCTCGACACTGTCATCCACCAGCATCAGACGCAGCGCGGGATCGTTGCTTTTCGACATGCGGGAACTCTCCGTTGGGAAAGGTATGGTACGCGGTGCCGATCCCAGTGCCGACAGATGGATGTCTCAGTTCACGTCAGTTCACTGGCGGCCGGTCCGCAGGCTTACTTTGCGACAATGCAGTGCCTCCGGACAATGGGCGTTTGCCCGGGTCGCCGGCCACTTCGCGGACCAGCTTGGGGACCAGATAGCCCGAGACGCGCGCCATCAACGCCGCATGCAGGGCCAGCGCGCGGTCGTCGTCGACCTCGAAATGGGCCGATCCGGCCACCCGGTCCAACTGGTGCAGGTAGTAAGGCAGCACGCCGGCAGCGAAGCCGCGCTCGGACAGCGCGGCCAGGGCGTCGACGCTGTCGTTGACCCCGCGCAGCAGCACCGCCTGGTTGAGCAGGGTCGCGCCCGCGTCGCGCAGCCGCGTCATCGCGAGGTCGACGGCGTCGTCGAATTCCTGTGCGTGGTTGGCATGCAGCACCACCGCCACCGGCCAGGGCAGGGCGCGCAGCCAGGTTGTGAATTCAGCGTCGACCCGTTCCGGCAGCACCACCGGCAGCCGCGTGTGGATGCGCAGCCGGCGCAGGTGCGGCACGGTCGCCAGCTGTGCGGTCAGTTCGGCCAGCTTGGTGGTGGACAGCGACAGCGGATCGCCGCCGGAAAGGATGACCTCGTCGATGCTGGCATCGACGCGGATGGCCTCGATCGCCTCGCGCCACTGCCCGGCGGCGGCGGTTTCCTCGGCGTAGGGGAAGTGGCGGCGGAAGCAGTAGCGGCAGTGGATCGCGCAGCTGCCGGTGGCGATCAGCAGCGCCCGGCCGGCGTATTTATGGATGACGCCGGTGGCGGCCTTCGCCGCGCCGTCGCCCACCGCATCCAGGCTGAAGCCGGGCATCGGACGCAGTTCCTCGTCCAGCGGCAGCACCTGCCGCAGCAGCGGGTCGTGCGGGTCGCCCGGGCGCATGCGGGCGACGTAGCCCCGCGGCACCCGCAGCGGGAACTGCGCCGCGGCTTCCGCGGACAGGCCCGGCACCCGGCCTTCCAGCCCCAGCAGCGCCAGCAGCTCGTCCGGATCGCGCACGGCGTCGCGCCACAGACGTTTCCAGTTGGCGGGAGCGGGGTCGGGGGCAGGGTGCGGTGCGGGGGAGGCTGCGGGTATCATGTGCGGTCAATCGGGCCAGAGGTATCGGGACGCACCGTCGTTTCGGGGTCCGGCCGCTCATTCTAGTCGCCCACGGGTCCAGCCGACCCCGGGGCGGTTCCGCAGATCGCATCCATCAGGAGTAACCATGGCCAGTCTGGGCATGAACGACGTCAAGAACGGCCAGAAGATCCTGGTCAACAACGACCCCTGCGTCATCACCGAAACCGAATACGTCAAGCCGGGCAAGGGCCAGGCCTTCACCCGCATCAAGTTCCGCAACATCAAGTCGGGCCGCGTGGTCGAAATGACCATGAAGGCGACCGATTCGCTGGAAGTGGCCGACGTGGTCGACACCGACATGCAGTTCCTCTACGCCGACGGCGAGTACTGGCACTTCATGAACCCGGAAAGCTTCGAACAGGTGCAGGCCGACAAGGCCGGCATGGGCGGCGCCGAGAAGTGGCTGAAGGGCGAGGAAGAATGCCTGGTCACGCTGTGGAACGGCATCCCGATCGCGGTGACCCCGCCGAACTTCGTCGAACTGAAGATCGTCGAGACCGACCCCGGCGTGCGCGGCGACACCTCCGGCGGCGGCGGCAAGCCGGCCGTCCTCGAAACCGGCGCCGTGGTCCGCGTGCCGCTGTTCGTGAGCCAGGAAGAAATCATCAAGGTCGACACCCGCTCCGGAGACTATTTCAGCCGTGTGAAGTGATTGATTCACAGAGGCCCGCGCAGCGGGCCTCGTGGTGAATCAATCATCCCCGCGAAGGCGGGGATCCAGCTTTTCGAGGAAGCCCGCCACCGGCGGGCTTCTGCTTTTCCGGCCCCCTCCCCAGCCCTCCCCCGCACGCGGGGGAGGGCTGGGGAGGGGGCGCCCCGGAGGCAGCACGATCCCGGGAATGAGACAATCCCCCAATGACCTACCAGCCCGTCTCCGAAGCCTGCTCTTCTGAAACCCGTCCTCCCGAAGCCTGCGACCTCCTGATCGAGGCCCGTTACGTGGTCCCGATCCAACCGCACGGCGTCGTGCTCGACCATCACGCGGTAGCGATCCGCGGCGGCGAGATCCTCGCGGTGCTGCCCATCGCCCAGGCCCGCGCGCGTTTCGAAGCGAAGGACACGGTGTCGCGTCCCGAGGGCGCGCTGATTCCCGGCCTCATCAACGCGCACTGCCACAACCCGATGACACTGATGCGCGGGGTCGCCGACGACCTGCCGCTGAAGCAGTGGCTGCAGGAACACATCTGGCCGATCGAAGGCGCGGTCATGGGCCCGGAGTTCGTGGCCGACGGCATCGAACTGGCCATCGCCGAGATGCTGCGCGGCGGTACCACCTGCTGCAACGAGAACTACTTCTTTCCCGACGTGCAGGCCGCGACCTACAAGCGCCATGGCTTCCGCGCGCGCGTCGGCCTGCCGGTGATCGATTTCCCCACCGCGTGGGCGAAGAGCGACGACGAGTATTTCGATCGCGCGGGCGAAGTCCACGACCAGTGGCGTCACGACACGCTCATCGCCACCGCGTTCGCGCCGCACGCGCCGTACACGGTGTCGGACGAGAACTTCGAGCGCATCCGCATGCTCGCCGACCAGCTCGATCTGCCGGTGCATCTGCACACCCATGAGACCGCGCAGGAAGTACAGCAGTCGCAGCTGAAGCACGGCCAGCGCCCGATCGCGCGGCTCGACCGCCTCGGTTTAATCAATGATCGACTGATCGCGGTGCACATGACCCAGCTCGCCGACGCCGAGATCGCGCTCTGCGCCGAACGCGGCGTCAGCGTCGTGCACTGCCCCGAATCCAACCTCAAGCTCGCCTCGGGCTTCTGCCCGGTGCACAGGCTGGTGCATGCCGGGGTCAACGTCGCCATCGGCACCGACGGCTGCGCCAGCAACAACGACCTCGACATGTTCGGCGAGATGCGCACTGCCGCGCTGCTGGCGAAAGCCGTGGCCGATGACGCCGCCGCGTTCGACGCCGCCAGCGCGCTGCGCGCGGCGACGCTGGGCAGCGCCAAGGCGATGGGCTTCGACCATCTGGTGGGGTCGATCGAAGCCGGCAAACAGGCCGACCTGACCTGCGTGGATCTATCGGAATTGGAGACTCAGCCGCTGTATCACGTGTTGTCGCAACTGGTCTACGCCACCGGCCGCCATCAGGTGTCCGACGTGTGGGTCGCCGGCAGGGCGAAACTGCGCGACCGCATCCTGGTCGACATGGATATCGATGCGCTGATCGCGAACGCCAGACAGTGGCGCGAGCGGATCGGTGCGGTGCGTGCCTGATCTGTCATCCCGGGTGTAGCGAGGGGTGACGACAACAATAAAGACGGTGAACATGCAAAACCCAGACAGTAAAGAACAGAACTTCAGCCAGGCCGAACTCGACAAGTTCAACGCATTGGCGAATCGCTGGTGGGACCCCGAAGGCCCGCAGAAACCGCTGCACGCGCTGAATCCCGCGCGTATGGGTTACGTGCGCGACCGGGTGATGCTGCGTGGTGCGCGCGTGCTCGACGTGGGCTGCGGCGCGGGCCTGCTCAGCGAGACGCTGGCGCGCGAGGGCGCGCAGGTGACCGCGATCGATCTGGCGCCGGATCTCATCAGGATCGCGAAACTGCACCGGCTGGAATCCGGCGTCGAAGTGGATTACCGCCTGACGCCGGTCGAAGCCCTCGCCGACGAGATGCCCGGCGGCTTCGACGCCATCGTCTGCATGGAAATGCTGGAACACGTGCCCGATCCCGGCGCCATCATCGCCGCCTGCGCGACCCTGCTCAAACCCGGCGGGCGGCTGTTCCTGTCCACGCTCAACCGCACCGCGGCCGCGTTCGCGCTGGCCATCGTCGGCGCCGAATACGTCGCCCGGCTGTTGCCGAAAGGCACCCACCAGTACCGCGATTTCATCAAGCCTTCCGAACTCGGCGCGTGGCTGCGCGCGGCGGATCTCGAACTGGAAGACGTGAGCGGCCTGATCTACGACCCGCTGCGCCACAGCGCGCGAGTCGGCAGTCGCACCGATGTGAATTATCTCGCGTGCGCGGTGAAGCCGTAGGCGGGCTCGAATCCTGCACGACGGCGAAAAGCAAATCCCCCGCTGTCGCCGCCCCCTTTTTCAAAGGGGGCTTGTGGTTCTGACAGTTGATCCGCTTCCGTTTTTTCAAGGGGGCTGTGGTTCTAAAAGTTGATCCGCTTCCGTTTTGATCGCGCAATGGTTTCCCTCGCGGAATGATTTGCCCCCTTCGAAAAAGGGGGCGGGCAATCGCGAAGCGATTGACGGGGGATTTGCTCTTCGCCGCGACCTCACCACGCTTACCACCCAACCCGGAGTCAACGTTGTCCTCAATCAGATTCCCACGCGGCGTGCTCTTCGATCTCGACGGCACCCTGCTCGACAGCGCGCCCGACATGGTCGAGGCGGTCAACATCCTGCGCCGTCAGCACGGCGAACCCGACATGCCTTTCGACATCCTGCGCCCGCACGTCTCGAAAGGCGGGCGCGCGCTGATCGGCGCGTCGTTCGGGCATCTGGATGCCGACGCCCGCGAAGCGCTGTTCCAACCGTTTCTCGATGTGTACGAAGGCATCCTCGGCAGGTATTGCGTGCTGTTCGACGGCATCGCCGAGATGCTCGATGCGCTGGAGGCCGACGGCGTGCGCTGGGGTATTGTCACCAACAAGCCGGAGTATCTGGCGAAGCAGCTGATGCCGATCCTCGGCTGGAGCGAACGCTGCGGCGTGCTGATCGGCGGCGATTCGCTGCCCGAGCGCAAACCGCATCCGCTGCCGCTGCTGCATTCGGCGGAAGTCATCGGCGTCGCTGCGCAGGACTGCGTGTACGTCGGCGACGACGAGCGCGATATCGTCGCCGCGCGCGCGGCGGGCATGCCGTCGATCGTCGCGCTGTGGGGCTATCGTTTGCCCGGCGTCGATCCGCTGGATTGGCGCGGCGACGCGATGATCGAACAACCGCAGGAACTGCTGGATCCCGCGATCTGGCCGACGACGGTCGCGCATCCGCTGTGAACGACCCGGCTGTGAACGATATGTCCGACCGCGACGACGCTCTCGACGAATTCCTGGGCAAATGGCGCGGGCGCTGGCCGGAATGGCGGATCGCGCAGGTATTCGTCGCCGAGGCGCAGCGCGAAACCGCCGAAGCCTGGTTCGCGCTGCTGCAGGAATGGACCGATGCCGCCTGGGCCGGAGACGACCCGACCCCGGGTTTCGCCAAACTGGCCTGGTGGCAGGAAGAATTGCTGGGCTGGGCAAAAGGCGTGCGCCGACATCCGCTGGGTCGCGTGCTGCAGAAGCGGCCCGCGCCGTGGGCGACGCTGGCGGCGGGCCTGGCGACGCTGCAGGCGGTGCGCGAACCGCTGCGCGCCTGGGCGGCGCCGCAGACGCTGATGGCGCAGTTGCAACCGCTGGCCGACGCGATCGCCGATTGCGAGCGTGCGATTTTTCTGTCTGACGCTGCGCCTGAAGCCGCATCGCGGGCCGATACATTCTTATTGCTTGCTGGGCACGCGCTGTGGCATCGCCACGAGGCCGCCGACGCGGCGCAGGTGCAGGTCTGGGCGCGTCAACTCGCGACCACCGCGCCGCAGCGCGCCGGGTCGCGCCCGCGGCGCATCCACGACGCCCTGAGCCGCGCCCGCTTGCGTCGCGTCGCCGCCGCAGGCGAGGTGTCGGCGCTGTCGCCGGCCGTCGCGCTGTGGCGGAGCTGGCGCGCAGCGCGGGCTTGAGCCCCGAACGCACCGTTCCGGGGCGATTTCCGAAGCGATCGGCCCGGCTGGGTACAATGGCCGCCCCTTCGCCGATCCCATGCCACTTGTGACTCCGACCGTGACTTTGCGCCCGAATGCCCAACCGATGCCCGATGTGGCTGGCGATGCCGCCGTGGCCGCGCGTGCGCTCGACTGGGTAGGCATGCGCAACATCGCGCTGCCGCTGCGGCTGCGCGGCGATGACGGCGCGATGCTGCAGGTGCCGGCCTCGGTGGATGTCCTGGTCGATCTGCGCGATCCCGACGCCCGCGGCATCCATATGTCGCGGCTGTATCGACAGTTGCAGGACACGCTGGTCGAAGAGGCGCTGACGCCCGCGCGTCTGTGCAGCGTGTTGCAGACCTGCGTCGAATCCCAGGGCGCGTTGTCCACATCGGCGCGGCTGACGCTGCGCTTCGAGCAGATGCTCAAGCGTCGCGCGCTGATCAGCGACAACAGCGGCTGGAAGCGTTACCCGCTGCAGATCGACGCGATGCTCGCGCACGAACAATTCACGTTGACCTTGGCATTTTCGGTCGAATATTCCAGCACCTGCCCGGCGTCCGCCGCTCTGTCTCGCCAGCTCAACGCTGAACGTTTTGCTGAGGATTTCGGAGTCGCGCATCCGTTGTCCACGCAGGTGGTGGGCGAATGGCTGGCATCGGAGCGTGGCTTGGCCGCCACCCCGCACGCGCAGCGCAGCCGCGCCGAGATCCGGGTCGAGCTGCTTGCCGCGTCCGACGAATTGCCGGTGGCCGATCTGATCGATCGCGCCGAAGCGGCGTTGGGCACGCCGGTGCAGACCGCGGTGAAGCGCGAGGACGAACAGGCGTTCGCGCGCCTCAACGCCGAGAACCTGATGTTCTGCGAAGACGCCGCGCGCCGCGTTGCCGCCGTATTGGCCGTCGATGCCCGCGTGCGGCGCTTCGATGTGAGCGTTTCGCATTTCGAGAGCCTGCACCCGCACGATGCGGTGGCGCAGGTGTCGGGCAAGGGTCGCGCCGCCGGCTGAGCATTCGCCGGTGTACGGGCAAACTGTCTTCGCGCGTCGATTGTGAGCCCATTCTGAACGACGTATGCTCGCCGGGTTCATGGTCATGCCATGAACAAGCCACGCCACGTCCATGGCATGCGCCATGGACACGCCACGCCATGCGGGATGCTGCGCGAGGATTTGGGGACGCGCACAGACCGACCAATATCGATCGACAGAGGAGGTCACATGAAGATGCGTTTGCTCGCGCTGCTGCCCGCGGCGCTGTTGCTTGCCGCCTGCAACAAAGAGGCGCCTACCGAACCCGCCAAGCCCGTTGCGGAAACCGCACCGAAGCCCGAGGTGAAGATCGCCGGCATCAAGCCGGTCGACGTGCCGGCCGGATTCGGTTATCCGGGTAACCGCGACGAATTCCAGGCCTGGGCCGACACCTGGCAGATCGGTAACATCACCACCGCCGCCTGGAACCTGTGGGCCGGCATGACCAGCAACTCCGGCCAGAGCTGGAACGGCACCGAGTTGCCGGTATGGGACACCTGGTGCGGCAACGAGGAAGTGTTCACCACCAAGGGCTGTGTGACGCTGGATCGCCCGGCGCATGCGTTCCAGAAGCCCAGCCAGCTCGCGCACACCGCACTGCGGGCAAGGAAGGCCTTGCCCAGTGATACGCAGGTGGTGTCGTTCAACAAGTTCAATCCGGCGATGGCGAACTATCTGGGCTCGCAGCATGCGGGACCGGGCAACGCCAACTACAGCTATGTCGCGATGCAGGATCTCGCCAATCTCAACGCCGCGTGGCCGGCGGAAACGCCGATCAGCTCGCGCAAGGTCGAAGAAACGCCGTACCAGCCCGACAACGGCAGCACCCAGGGCTTCACCGCCATCGAAACCAAACCGGTGATCTTCGTCGTCAAGGCGACCGGTTTGACACCAATGCCGCTGTGGATGGGTCCGCAGCAGTCGACCACACCGGCGAACGCCACGCCCGAGACCTGGTTCAATTGCGTGCTGCTCGACCCGGCCGGCGCACCAGACCCCAGCACGGTGCCGGTGCCGGCCACGCCCGCGCAGATCGCGCAGATCGTTCCGGGCTCGACGATGTCCTGCAAGAACTATCTGTACGCGCCGCTGGCGACGATCTACAACTTCAAGATGGATGCTGCGGAAGCTGCCGATTGGAACACGCTGGCCCCCAACTCGGGCGATGGCGGTCAGGGACTCACCGCGGCGGAGGGCGATTTCGGTGTCCTCGGCGGCATGCACGTCAACAGCAAGGCGATCATCAACTGGACGTGGGAAACGTTCTGGTGGCAGCCCGGCGCCGACGCGCCCGGTAACTTCCCCGGCAGCAAGCAGGGCATGACCGACAACGTCGCCGGCCCATGGCGCAACTATGCGATGTGTACGGCCTGGAACCAGACCAAGGGCAATGCGTCCAAGGATATGGTGGTGTGCTTCAACCCGTTCCTGGAAACCTCCAGCGGCATTCCCGCCGGCCAGACCAGCAACTGCATGAGCTGCCACGGCACCGCCACCGCGGGTTCGCCGCTGAGCGGTTCGCCGCTGTCGCTGCCGACCCTGAGCTACCCGGCGGCGTATACCCAGCCGATCGACTTCAACAACGACCCGCGCTACGCGACGTTCACCCGCACCGATTTCTCGTGGGCGATTCCGAGCAACGCATTCGCGCCGCCTGCGGCACCGGTCGCGGCGGCACCCGAGGCGAAGAAGTAAGGACGAAACGCAGTGCTTGAGCGACGACGGCCCGGCAGCGATGCCGGGCCGTTCTTGCGTGTGCGCCGGCGTCTCAGCCTGCCAACTGGCGCAGGAATCCGACGAATTCCAGATCCGCACCGATGCCATCGAGGATCGGCAGTACCGCCTGCGGCCCGTTGCTGCTGTTGGTGAAGATGATCGTGCCGCTGCCGGTCGATGGTTCGTAATAACCCAGTGTGAAGGTGCCCTGGTCCATGCCGGTGTGCATCAGATACGTGCGTTCGCCGAAGCGGAACACTTCCCAGCCCAGCCCGAATCCCGCTTCGTCCGCGCAGGTTTTCACTTGCGGCGGACAAAGTTCGGTCTTGCGGTCGGTCTGGATGCGGATGCGTTCCGCCGCGAGCGGCGCATCGATGCCGTCGCGTTTCATCAGTCCGATCATGAAGCGCGCGTAGTCGCGCGGCGTCGAATACACATCGTCCGACGCGAGGTACTGCTCGCCGATCTGCGGCGGCAACGCATGGCCGTCGGCGTCGGTGGGACCGGCCAATCGATCCGCGAACCACGGCTGGCGGGTGTAGGCGGTTTCGCGCATGCCGCTCGGCTTGAATACCAGAGTTTCCGCCAGGCGTTCGAACGGCGTGCCGGTTTTCTTCTCGGCGAAACGCGCCATGTACTCGAAACCTTCGCCGGAATAGCCGAACGCCTCGCCCGGTGTTCTCAGAAACTTCAGCGTGTCGCCGGTCTCGTAGCGCCAGTTCGGAAAGCCGGTGCGATGGCTCAACGACAGCCGCGGCGTGAGCAGATCGCGACGCGGGTCGTCGGCGATGTCGGGATCTGTCCAATAGCGCGACATCGGTTCGTCCAGCGAGAGCTTCCCGCGCGCGACCAGACGCAGGACGACTTCGGCGGTGATCGGTTTGGTCATCGATGCGATGTTGTACAGCGTGCCTGGGGTTGCCGGCACGCCGGGGCGGGCTTCGCCGTATGCCGCGACGAAATTCAGCTTTCGGTCTTCGATCCGTGCGATGGAGACGCTGGCGATGCGTTTGTCCAAGAGCAGCGCCGGTATAGCTGCGTCCAGTCGCGCATGCGCATCGTTCGCTGGCGATGCGGCGAACGCGCAGGTGCTCAGCAGCGCGAACGCGCAGAGGGCCGGTCGGTACAACGTTGCGATCTTGATGGGGTGCTGCATGGCGTGTCTCATTGCGTTCCTGGGGCGGTGGGCAAGCGGGTGCCGTTCCGGCGCACTGCGCCGGTTGCATGGATGTAGGTGGTGTGTGTGGCGTCGGTCCGGGTGCGCCCCGGCGCGAAAACGAATGGCGGAATCAGACGCGGCCGCGTGTGAGCAGGTAGTAGGTCAGGTGGCTTGCGCCGGTGCAGGCCAGCAGAATCGCCACTGCGCCCGCGGTGATTTCGTTCCAGCCGATGGCTTCGATCAGCGCGAAACCGATCGCCAGCGCCGTCGCCAGCAGCCCCCAGCGCAGCGATGCCAGCCGGCGTTCGGTCTGTTCGCCCTGCAGGATCGAACGCAGCAGATCCTCGGTGCCGGGTTCGCGCAGCATGCGGTAGCGCATGATGGCGTCGACCACCACCCGGAAGGCATAGGTGATGCAGACGAACAGCGCGAGGGGGACGATGATTTGTCTCAGTTCCATGGGTTTCTCCGGAAGCGGGCGAACCGTGTTGATGTACTGCGTGCTGATGTATTGCGTTCTGATGTCTATGAAGAGACGCGGGGGCGGCGGGCGGTTGCAGCGGCGCGGCCTATTCGTTGGCGCGGTGTCCGTAGCTGAGCACGCGGGTGATCCGCCAGCCGTCGCGGGTTTGCTGCCAGACGATGTCGAATTCCGCCCGGCCATCGCATTGGCCGGTATCGAATTGGCAGAAACGGTGCGAACCTTTCGCGAGTGCGCCGAAGTCCTTGATCGGAAACACTTCGAGCGTGCCGGGGATCAGTTCGCGCCGGAATTTGCCGCAGACATTCCGCTGCGTGTTGGCGAGCATCGTGCGGCGATTCCAGGTGACGCCGCCGTTGTCGTGGTAGAACTCGACATCGCGCGCGAAGAAGGTCGCGTGGCGCTGCAGTTGCGCCCGATCGGCGCAGGTGTTGAATGCGCCGAAGACCTCAGTGTCCAGCCGGGCGATGGTGTCCTCCAGCGTTTCGGCCGCAGCGGGCGTCCCGGCGTGGGCTTGGGGCAACGGCGTCAAGCAGGCGCCGAGCGCGAGGGTCGTCATGAACAGGATTGTGCGCATCGGGAGGGACTCTGGAGGGCCGGATGGCCGCTATCGACTCTTATGGAGACGCGAGGGCGTGCGGCGGTTGCACGTCCGACGCGCGCATCCAGTTTGCAACCGGTCGGCGCTCTCGCGTATCTAGGGCTGGACATGTCCCCACGCCACGCCCCATGCCCCCGGACCGCATGACCCCGGACCGCACCCTGGTCGAAGCCGTACTCGATAAAAGGCCCGGCGCCTTCGAACGGCTCGTGGGCGAGTACAAGGGGTTGTGCTGGCATATCGTCTACCGTCTGGTGCGGCAGCCGGAGGACGCGCAGGATCTGTGTCAGGAAACCTTCCTGCGCGTCCATCAGAACCTGCATCAGTACCGGCACGATTGCCCGCTGAAGCATTGGATCGGCCGCGTGGCGTATTCGATCGCCTTGCGGCATTTGCAGCGCCGGAAGATCGCACTTGGCGCGGAGTTGCAGAGCGACGAGGCGCTGGTGCTGCCCGAGGACGAGGCCGAGCATTTCGATTACGCCGCGGCCTGCGACGACGCGCACGCCGCACGCAGGTTGCGCGAAGCCATCGATGCGCTGGCGCCGTTGCCGCGCATGCTGCTGACGCTGTATCACTTCGAAGACGTGTCGATTCCGGACATCGCGCAGATCACCGGGCTGCCGCCCGGCACCATCAAAAGCCATCTGTTCCGTGCGCGCCTGCGGCTGCGTGAACGGTTGGAAAGCGGAGAGTTCACATGACCACCGGCATCAACGACAGCAACGACCCGTGCGAACGCGAATGGCGGCTGCAGGAACAAGCGCGTCTGGATCACAAGCTTGGGGTTGCCCCGGAAGGCAGCGCGCGGGCGCTGCGCTATCGTCGGCTGGCGTGCGAGTTGGACCAACCGCTGGATGCGGCGTTGCCCAGCAACTTCTCGCACGCGCAGGCGCAGCGCATCGAGGCGGTTGCCGCGGAGCGTCGGCGCGCCGGCAAGCGTTTCGAGCGGAGGCTTGGGTGGGGGTTCGTTGGCGGTTATGGCATCTGCATGCTGGTTGCTGCGCTGGTCTACAGCGACGACATCGTTGACTGGCTGGATTCGCCGGTAGTCGATGGTCTTGTTTCGAATCCTTGGCTGCCGGCGTTGGTGGGCTGTGTGGTGTTCGCGTATTTGTTACGCATTCGGCCGCGGCGTTGGTTCTCGTCGTCGAAGTGATGCGCTTCGCGTGATACCGGTGAGCAGCGGCGTAAGCCTTACTTCGCGAGTGCCAGCACCAGCAACGGATCGATCCGCACATCGAACCAGTTCATCCCCCAATGCAGATGCGGTCCGGTCGCGCGGCCGGTTGCGCCGACGGCGGCGAACACCTGGCCCTGTTCGACGCGATCGCCCACTTTCACGTCGATGCGCGACAGATGCAGGAAGTTGGAGCTGACGCCGGCGCCGTGATCGATCAGGACGGTGCCGCCGGTGAGATACAGATCCGCTGCTGCGAAGGTGACGATGCCAGCGGCCGGCGCTTTGACCGGGGTGCCCTGCGCGGCGGCGATGTCCATGCCCGAGTGCGGCGACTTCGGCGTGCCGTTGTAGACGCGCTGGTTGCCGAAGCGGCCGCTGATGCGGCCTTCCACCGGCCAGATGAAGGGCAGTGCGAAATCTTCGCGGGCGTCGTCGCGCTTGCGCTCGGCGACGACCTGCGCCTGCTCGCGCTCGATCCGCGCGGCGATCTCCGGCGGCGGATTGACGGTGGCCGGCGGCACGCCGTCGATGGTTTCGACCGGCCAGTCGCGCGGCGAGACGGCGATGCGATGTTCGACCGCGCCGACGCCGGGCCGGGTGATCTTCACGATCAGCGGCCCGGTCGCATCGCGGCCGACGCCGAATGCGAATCGTCCATTCGGCGATACCCGCAGCGATCGGCCGGCGTATTCGACGGTGGCGGATGGATCGGTGTCGCCAACGATCAATGTCCCCTGTTGTACCGATGCCGGCAGTGATGTCTGGCGCTGCGGCACTATGCGCGCCGGCGCTGACGGTGCCGTGGTGGTCGGGACCGTCGAGCAGGCGGAGAGCGCCAGCGCCAGCACGCCCACGGCCGCAGCCTGCCTCATCGATCGAACGTCATGCGCATGCCGCGCGGCCCGCCCACCAGCTGCCGTCCGTCCCAGACCAGATGGCCGTTGACCCAGGTCGAGGCGATGCGCGAACGGAAGGTCGTGCCTTCGAACGGCGACCAGCCGCACTTCGACAGCACCTGCTCGCGTTCGACCACGAACGGCGTGTCGTCGATCAACACCAGATCGGCGCGATAGCCTTCGCGCAGAAAGCCGCGTTCCTTCACGTCGAACAGCTGCGCCGGCGCGTGCGCGAACTTCTGCACCACCTGCGCGGTGGTCAGGCGGCCTTCGTGGACGCATTCCAGCGCCGCGTTCAGCGCGAACTGCACCAACGGCAGGCCGCTGGGCGCGCGCAGGTACGGCTGCTGTTTTTCTTCCAGCGTATGCGGCGCGTGGTCGGTGGCGAGCACGTCGATCGTATCTTCCGTCAGCGCGCGCAGCAGTGCCTCGCGGTCGCCGGCATCCTTGATCGCCGGATTGCACTTGATGAAATTGCCGCGAGTCGCATAGTCGCGGCTGTCGAAGCGCAGGAAGTGGATGCAGGTTTCCGCGGTGATGCGCTTGCGGCTGCCGTCGGCGCGGATCAGCGGCCCGCGCTCGAACAGCGCCAGTTCGTCGGCGGTGGAGATATGCAGCACATGCAGGCGCGCGTCGTGTTCGCGAGCGAGCGAGATCGCCAGTCGGGTGGATTTGATGCACGCCTCGCGGGACCGGATCTCGCCGTGAAACTCCACCGGGATGTCGTCGCCGTACTTGGCGCGGTACTTCGCCAGTTCGGCATCGATCATCGGGGTATCTTCGCAGTGGGTGATGATCGGCGTGGGCGCGTCGCGGAACACCGCGTTCAGTACCACCGGGTCGTCCACCAGCATGTTCCCGGTGGAAGCGCCCATGAAGACCTTGATGCCGGGCGTGGTCAGCGGGTCGATCGCGCGAATGTCGTCGATGTTGCCGGTGCTGGTGCCCATATAGAAAGCGTAATTGCCCCAGGCGCGGCCTTCGGCGCGGCGGTATTTATCGTCCAGCGCGGCGCGGTCGAGGGTCGGCGGGCTGGTGTTGGGCATGTCCATGAAGCTGGTCAGGCCGCCGGCGACCGCGGCCGCCGACTCCGTGGCGAGGTCGCCCTTGTGCTCCAGGCCGGGTTCGCGGAAGTGGACCTGGTCGTCGATCATGCCCGGCAGCAGCCGGCTACCGGCGGCGTCGATCACGATCTCGCCCGGGCGCGCCGACAGGCTGCTGCCGATGGCTTCGATCCGCCCGTCGGCGAAGCGCAGGTCGCCGTCGAACTCGCGACCCTCGTTGACCAGCCGGGCGTTGACGATGAGGGTGGGGGTGTGAGCGGTCATGGGCGGGGGCTCGGGTCGGGGCGGGTTTGGTCGGGGCGGCGCGGCAGCGGCGGCACGGGATCGTGGCCACCGGGGCACAGGGGATGACATCGTGCAAGGCGCCTGACGGTCAGCCAGCTGCCTTTGCCGGCGCCGAAACGCTGGATCGCTTCCATCGAATACTCCGAACAGGTCGGAACGAAACGGCAGCGCTGTCCTAAAAGCGGGCTTATCCAGCGTTTGTAGAAGCGGAGTACGACGATCAGCAGACGGTCGATCAAGGCGTTGATCCAGCGGGGGATTGAAGCATGCGAGGCTCGCCGAAATGCGAGGTTGCTGCTGTAGCCCCGGCAGGGTATAACAGCCCGCTTTCCCGTCTCAAGGGAAGATATGAAGGATTCTCGGACGTGGCTGTAAAGAAACCCGCAAAAAAGGCCGCCACCAAGGCCACCAAACAACCCGTGAAAGCGGCTGTCAAGAAGCCTGTGGTCAAGGCTGCCGCCAAAGCACCCGCCAAGCCCGCTGCCAAAGCGCCAGCCAAACCGGCTGCGAAGCCTGTCGCCAAGAAAGCTGCGGCGAAGCCCGCCGCGAAGAAACCTGTCGCCAAGCCGGCTGCCAAGCCAGCGGCGAAGAAGGTCGTGGCCAAGCCCGTCGCGAAGCCCGTGGCCAAGAAGCCGGTCGCCAAGCCGGCAGCGAAACCCGCGCCGAAGCCGGCCCCGAAGCCTGAAGCCAAGGCCGCTCCTGCCAAGGCTCCGGCTGCGAAGACGGCTGCCGCAAAGTCGCCGGCCTCAAAACCGCCGGCCAAGGTCGAAGCCAAGGCTGCGTCCAAGCCAGCCCCGGCACCGACTCCCAATCCGTCGCCGGCCCCGCCGCCGATTCCCAAGCCCAAGCCCGAGCCGAAGCCCGAACCCAAGCCGACCAAGCCGCCGGTACCGGGTCCGCGCCCGAATCCGAACGAGCCGGGTCCGAAGACCGTCGCCAAACCCGCCGTGGCCGCGTCGCGCCCGACGGGCAAGGTCGCGGTCGCCGTGATTTCGCGCCAGGCAGCACCCGCCCCCAAGACCCAGGTCAAAGTGATCCCCTACAAAAACGATGAGGCCACCGGCCGCCCGCTCCTCCCCACCGGCTACAAGCCCAGCGTGGACGAGGAATACATGAGCACCCTGCAGTTGGAGTACTTCCGCCAGCGCCTGCTGGGTTGGCGCGCCGACCTGATCGAGGAATCGAAGCAGACCATCGAGAACCTCAAGGACGAAGTGCGCGATGTCGGCGACGATGCCGAGCGCGCCACCCGCGAAACCGAGAACTCGCTGGAACTGCGCACCCGCGACCGCTACCGCAAGCTGATCGGCAAGATCGACAGCACGCTCAAGCGCCTGGAAGCCGGCGAGTACGGCTACAGCGTGGATTCGGGCGAAGAGATCGGCCTGCACCGCCTCGAAGCGCGACTCACCGCCGAGCGCACCATCGACGAGCAGGAACGCTGGGAACACCTGCAGAAACAACAGGGCGATTGATTCCGCCCCGACTGGTTTCTCCCGTAGTTTCCAGAAACAGAAAAGCCCCGTTCCGACGGGGCTTTTCTTTGCGTGGCTGTTCTTTCGCGTACGCCCGACGTCATGCGCCGTCGGCGACGAACCCCGATTTCCGGTGCGAACCATCGCAGTAGGGTTTGTTCTGGGATTGCCCGCAGCGACACAGCCACGTCTGCGCGCAGCGGTCGAGGGTGTGGCCGGTGCCGCTGACGATTTCGAGATTGCCGCTGACCTTCAGTGGGCCGTCCTTCTGCGGTTCGATCGCCAATGCGCCGTCGCGCGACGCGAGTGGCTGCGATTCCTTCGGCGCGCGTTCGCCGCTGGCGACGAAACCGCCTTCGCCATGACTGTTGTCGCAATAGGGTTTGTTCTTCGACAATCCGCAGCGGCAGATCGTGGCGCGGTAGCCGATATCTTCCCCGGCGACGGTCAGCGGCGCATTGAACGCCAGCGGCCCGTTTTCGCGGATGCGCACGGTGTTGACCACCGGCGCCGGTTCGCCGGGCTGGCCGTCGAGTCGTTCGTACTGGATCGCGCCGGAGGGACACTGTCGTGCGAGCAAGGCGACCTCTTCGGCGGACACCGCGTCGGGGCGGATCCATTCGCCTTCGACATTGGGCACGAACACATCCGGGTGCCCGAGCACGCAGTTGCGCGCGTGGATGCAGCGCTTGCCGTCGAAGTGGATGACGGCCTCTTTGCCGGCGACGGTTTCTTTGCCCATGACCTGCTCCCTGTCCGTGCCCGCCCACGCGGGCTGGGACGAGTGTACGCCCGATCGGAAGTGTGGAATCGGGCAGTGCGTAATCGACAGCGCTTACTGCAAATCCTTCAGATCCAGTCGCCGCACCGTCGGCGATTTCAACGCGGTGAACGCGACCACCGCGAGGGTGACACAGCCGCCGAGGACGACGGCATGCGCGAGGCCGAGCAGGCGCGCCATCGAGCCGGCGTAGAACGCGCCGAGTTCGTTCGAGGAACTGATGAAGATGCTGTTGATCGACGACACCCGCCCACGCATGTGGTCGGGCGTGGCCAATTGCAGGATGGTGGAACGCAGCACCACCGACACGCCGTCGAACATGCCGGAGAAGAACAGGAAGGCGACCGACAGCCATAAAGTTTCCGACAGCCCGAAGCCGACGATGCACAGGCCGAAGCCGGCGACCGCGCACAGCAGATAACGCCCGGCGTGGCGCTGCAGCGGGCGCCGCGCCAGCCACAGCCCCACGATGACCGCGCCGGCGGCGGGCGCGCCGCGCAGCAGGCCCAGCGCTTCCGGCCCGGCGTGCAGCACGTCCTTGGCGAACGCCGGCGCCAGCGACACCGCGCCGCCGAACAGCACCGCGAACATGTCCAGCGCCATTGCGCCCAACATCACCGGCGTGCGCACCACGAAGCGCAGGCCTTCGGCGATGCTGGAAAAGATCGGACTGCGCTCGTGCGACAGCGCGGGTTCGGTGGTGCGCAGCGTCGCCAGCGACAGCGCCGCGCCCAGCGCGAACACCGCACCCAGTGCGTATACCGGGCCGGCCTGTGCGGTTGCGCCCTCGGGATACTGGCCGAGTCTGTCGATCAGTCCGATCAGGCCGCCGCTGATCGCCGGCCCCAACACCAGCGCGGTCTGGAACACCACGCTGCCGATGCTCGATCCGCGCGTGAATTGTTCGCGCGGCAACACGCAGGCGAACAACGTGCTGTGGACCGGGCCGAGGAAGGCGCGTACTGCGCCGGTGAACATGATCGCGGCATAGATCAACCATAGCCGCGGCTGGGTTTCGGTGGCGTCGCCGAACACCATGCCCCAGGCGACGACCGCCAACAGGATCGGGGTGATACTCAGGCCGACGCAGGCGACGATGCCGAGCCGCCGCTTCGGCAGGTGATCGACCAGATAGCCGGCGAAAGGCGCCACGCAGAAGAACGGCAGCACTTCGGCCAGGCCGATCAGGCCGAGTTTCCACGGATCGTCGGTGAGTTCGTAGACGTGCCAGCCCACCGCGACCGCGACGATCTGGTACGAGAGGATGGTAAGCAGTCGATAGCCCATCAGCCCGAGAAAGGCGCGGTTGCGCATTGGATCCGCGGGCCGTGGCGCGATGCTGTCGGGGGTGCTCACAAGGGCAGGCTCACGAGTGCAGGCTCATGCGTACAGGCCTGCGCGCGTCAGTGCGTGTGCGAGGCGCGCTCACGCAGCGCACCTTGCGCGGTGGCCTTGATGAAGGCGAGCAGCGCGGCCAGACCGTTGTTGCGCGTCGGCGACAGGTGTTTGGCGAGGCCGATGTCTTCGATGTAGCGGGCATCGGTGTCGACGATTTCTTCCGCGCTGCGGCCGGAATACACGCGCAAGGCGAGGAAGATCAGGCCGGAGACGATCGCCGAATCGCTGGCGGCGGCGAAGTCGAGGCGATCGGCGTCGCCCGAAGCGACGATCCACACCATCGATTGGCAGCCGAGCAGTCGATGGGTGTCGTTTTTCCGGTCGTCCGGAAACGCCGGCAGTTTGCGGCCGAGATCGATCAGGTACTGGTAACGCTCGGACCAGTCGCCGAAGTACGCGAATTCGTCGCGGATGGTGTCCTGGGCTTCGGTGGGGGTGGGTTCGAGGGGAAAGGTGGTCATGGGCTGCTTTTGTGGGAGCGACGCGAGTCGCGACTGCTTTGGATGCTGTTGTGGGAGCGACGGAAGTCGCGACTGCTTTCGTTCTCCGTGTAAAAGCTTCCGTCCGCTGCGCGGCCGGGTTCATTTCTTTTGCTGGCCCACGAGGTACGCAAAGCGTACCCGAACGGCGAAGCCGGCCCCGGAGGGGCGAGCGTATAGCGCGAGTCAAAGAAACGGAACCAAAGAAAAGGGCCTTCCCCGACGAAGC
>JBKJHV010000081.1:0-11097 GCA_046598445.1 Lysobacteraceae bacterium | reverse complement strand
TGATGCTGGCCGGAGACTCGAATACCGCCATCGTCGATGCGCCACTGGAACGCATGATCCGGCGCGGGGCGGCAAAGCTGCCGATGCTCGAAGCGACGGCAACGATGCGCCTGCCCGCATTGCGAATGAAACCGGCGCCACGCCATGGGCTGCGGCCGCGGCTGTCCCGCAGCCACCCCGCCCTGCTGCGGGCCGGAATGGACGCATTGCTCCTGCGCGAACCCGGCTTCGCGACGCTCGATCCTGCGCGGCGGCCGCGGATGCTGGTGCTGTGCGATGCGCCGTCATCGCTGCCCGCCGCGCGACGATTCCTGATCGACAGCGGATTCGCGCCAGGCTGCATCGCCATCGGCGGCGACCGGGCGTGTCGCGACGAGGTGCGCGCGGTTGTGGACACCTTGCCGGCGCGATCGACGCGGGCCGATGCCCGGATCTGCGTGATCGTGGTGTTGCGCACGCAGCGTGGCGGCATCGAACCGCTTGCCGTCATTGCCGCGGGCGCCGCGCCGCTGTGGCCTGAGCCCGATTTCGCCGGCATCCGCAGCGAGAACCGGGAGCGCGCGATGCACAGACGCGCCCCGCAGAACCTGATCGACGTGCTGTCGGTGATCGAACATCCGCAATGCCACGCCGCATACGCGCCGCTGCTGCGCGCAGGGCTGTCCGCGCACGGCGCGCACGCGGGCAGGAGCCCGCAGGACAGGAGCCCGCAGAACCGGCGCGACGCCGCCATCGCTCCCATCAACCACGACCCTGCCATCGACGATCCCGCTATCGATGACCTCATCGTCGTCGCACTGCAGGAACACGCCGCGACCTTCGATCTCGCGCTGCCGTTGACCTGCGCCGATGGTCCGCAGCGCCCGGAACGCCTCAGCGATCTGCCGCGACGGGTGATGCGGAGGCGTCACGCGCTGGCGGTGCGCAAGTCGGCGTACACGCACGACGGTTGCGGTATCAACGACAGCGGCCTGTGGCGCGCGTTCCTGGAATGCGCGGAGTCCGACCCGGAGATCGAAAGCCACGCTCTGATCGATCCACGGCGCCATGGCCCGGTCGCCCGCGAAGCCTGGCTCGCACAGGGCTTCGCGACGCGCGTCTGGCCTGAAGCGGTGGTCCGCACCGCGAATCGCGTGTATCTGGTGAACTTCCAACCCTTCTGTCCGACCCGGCCGCAGCCTGCGGACGCGGCCGAGCGCATGTACGCGCACTGGCTGCGACGGACCAATGCGCTGGCGCCGGCACAGCGACACCATCGCGTCTGGTGCCGGGCGATGCTGGCAGCGCCGCTGTTCTGGTCGTGGAAGCGCAGCGAAGGCACGCTGTCCGCGCTGTTGTCGGCACTGGCCGACGCGGCGGCGCCCGCGCCCTGCAGCGACGCCATCCTTTGAACGGGCAAGTCCTGCATCTGCAGGAGGGCCTTCAGGCCCGAGCTTTTTTCGGGAACCCTGTTTTCATAGCGAAGCTCGGGGCTGAAGCCCCTCCTACACAAACGAAGCTCGGGGCTGAAGCCCCTCCTACGCGCGCGGCGACCCATCTCTGCTAGTCTCCGCCGGAGATCCGCCGGCGCATGCCGGCATCAGCCGATCCGGCGGAGCGCGCATGGCCTACAACCAGTTCGAACTGCTGCGGCAGCGCCGCTTCCTGCCCTTCTTCGTGGTGCAATCGCTGGGCGCGTTCAACGACAACGTCTATCGACAGGCGATCATCGGCCTGCTGTTCTGGCTGGGCGTGGACGATCAACAGCGCACGCTTTACACCAACCTCGCGCCGGCGCTGTTCATCCTGCCATTCTTCCTGTTCTCGGCCACCGCCGGGCAGATCGCGGAGAAACTGGAGAAGTCGCGGCTGATCCGCATCACCACCGCGATGGAAATCGCGATCATGTCGGTGGCGGCGATCGGTTTCATGCTGCAGAACATGCCGCTGCTGCTGGTCGCACTGTTCGGTACCGGCGTGCAGTCGGCGCTGTTCGGGCCGGTGAAATATTCGATCCTGCCTTCGGTGCTGAAACCCGAGGAACTCACCGGCGGCAACGGTCTGGTCGAGATGGGCACCTCGATCTCGATCCTGGTCGGCATGATCGCCGGCGGTCTGATCTTCAAACTCGCCGGGGAATACGGCCCGCAGACCGCGGCCGGGGCCATCATCCTGCTGGCGATGCTGGGCAACGCCGTGAGCCGCCTCATCCCCACGGTGGATGCCGGCGCGCCGGACCTCAAGGTCCATGTCAATCCGATCCCGGAATCGCGCCGGGTGTTGAAGCTCGCGCGCAAGCAATTGGCGGTGCGCAACGCGATGCTGGGCGTGTCGTGGTTCTGGTTCGTCGGCACCATGCTGACCGCGCAGTTGCCCAGCTACGCCAAACTCAATCTCGGCGGCGACGAAACCCTGTATCTGGTCGCCCTGGGCGTGTTCTCCATCGGCACCGGCATCGGCTCGCTGCTGTGCGAAAAGCTGTCGGCGCGCACCGTGGAAATCGGTCTGGTGCCGCTGGGCGCGTTCGGCATGAGCGTGTTCCTGTTCGATCTGTATTTCGCGCGCAGCGGCGCGGCTACGGTCACCGGGCTGGATGTCGCCGGCTTCCTGGCGCAGCCTGGCGGCTGGCGGGTGACGCTCGACCTCGCCGCGGTCGGCATGTTCACCGGTTTCTTCCTGGTGCCGCTGTTCGCGCTGATCCAGAGCCGTACGCCGCGCAGCGAACTGTCGCGGGTGATCTCGGCGGTCAATATCCAGAATGCGTTCTTCATCGTGATGGCGGCGGTGCTGGGCATCGCGCTGCAGATGGAGCAGCTGAAGATCGGCGACACCGTGCTGCCGATGCCCGGCCTGAGCATCCCGCAGCTGTTCCTGTGTCTGGCCATCGCCAACACGCTGGTCGCGATCTGGATCTTCACGATCGTGCCGGAATTCCTGATGCGCTTCCTCAGCTGGATGCTGGTGCGCTCGTTCTACAGGCTGCGCCTGCACGGCGTCGAGCAGCACGTTCCCGACGAAGGGCCGGCGCTGATCGTCTGCAACCACGTCAGCTATCTGGACGCGCTGATCCTCTCGGCCAGCATTCCGCGGCCGGTGCGCTTCGTCATGTACTACAAGATCTTCAACGTGCCGGTGATGCGCTGGATCTTCCGCACCGGCAAGGCCATCCCCATCGCCGGCGCCAAGGAAGACCCGGAGGTGATGCGGTGCGCGTTCGAGGAGATCGACGCGGCGCTGGCCGACGGCCAACTGGTGGGTATCTTCCCCGAAGGCGCACTGACCCGCGACGGTGGGATCGCACCGTTCAAATCGGGCATCGAACGGGTGCTGGAACGGCGGCCGGTGCCGGTAGTGCCGATGGCGCTGAAACACATGTGGACCAGCATGTGGAGCAAGCGCGACGGCCGCCTGGGGCAGATGCGGGTGCCGCGGCGGTTCCGCGCGCATATCGAAGTGGTGGCCGGCGAGCCGGTGGATGGCCGCGAAGCCACCGCCGCGGCGCTGGAAGCCAAGGTCCGGGCGTTGCGCGGCGGCGACGCCTGAGCGCGACGGGCGACTGCAACGGGCTGACTGCGCGGGCTGGCTGTGCCGGGCTGGCTGTGGCTGGCTGATTGCGCCGGGCGGCGGAATCGGCACAATGAGGGCAGTACCGCAGTCTGACCCCTCGGGCTGGGCACTCGCCCGCTCAATTCCTTGCCCCCTCGCTGTCGCTTTCCGGAGACTTCGCATGAACACCACCGCCGCACCCGGCAACATCCCCAACCATCTGGCGTGGGCGATCATCGCGACCGTGCTCGCGACCTGCCTGTGCTGTCCGCTCGGCCTGCTCGGCATCGTCGCCATCGTCCAGTCCAACAAGGTCAACAGCCTCATCACTCAGGGCGATTTTGACGGCGCCCGTCGCGCGTCCGACAGCGCCAAGACCTGGTGCTGGGTCGCCACCGCACTGGCCATCATCGGCTTGCTGATCAACGTCGGCATGCTCGCCACCGGCGGCATGGAAAGCTACATGGAGTACATGCAGCAGATGCAGGGCCGCTGATCGCCCGTCGTCCGCAGCGGCCCGCAACGGGCCGCTGCTCATCTCCGGTCCGACCGTTCGCGGCCGGCCGGGCCGGTGCCGGGGCGTGATGCTCCGGCCACCGCTCCCGCTTCAATCCTCATCGATCCGACACTGACCCATGTCCTTTTCGCCGACCGGCCCACACGCCAGCAACGAATTCGTCCCGAACAACCTGGTCTGGGCGATCCTCTCGACCCTGTTCTGCTGCCTGCCACTGGGCATCGTCTCCATCGTCTACGCCACGCAGGTGGATGGCCTCCGCGCAGCGGGCGACATCGTCGGTGCGCGCAATGCCGCGGACAAGGCGCGCTTCTGGGCGATTCTTTCCGCCGCGCTGGTGCCGGTGGTCGTGATCCTGTGGTTCGTACTGTTCGGCGGACTGGCCTTGCTGGGTGGTCTCACCAGTGGTTGAACGGACTGCGATGCTGGTGCGCCCGGCGTCCGCCATATCAATAGCGGCCATGCTGGTCGCAGCCGTCTTAGGCATCTGGCTGCTGCGCAACTACGACCCTAACCTCCCCAACAACTTTTTCCCGCCGTGCATGTTCAAGGCCTTCACCGGTTTCCACTGCATCGGCTGCGGCCTGACCCGGGCGCTGCACGCACTGGTCCACGGCGACATCGCCGGTGCATTCGCGATGAACCCGCTGGCGATACTGGTGTTGCCGCTGATGCCGCTGATGGTGCTGGACGCCCGCGGCCTTACGCCGGGCCGGCTGAAACCGTTCATGTCGGTGGTGATGACCCCGAAACTGTGGATGGTGTTGCTGCCGGCCTACTGGATCGCACGCAACCTGCCGTGGTGGCCGTTCACTTGGCTGGCGCCGGGTTGAGCCGTGATGGCGGTCGAGCCGTGACGACGCAGTGTCGTTCATCCGGCCGGTGCTAGCCTGCCGGCGATGTCTGTCTCCGGTCGCGCTATTTTTTTCCTGTTGTCGCTGTTCTCGGCGTGCTGGCTGTGGCCGGCCACCGCACACGCGCAGCAGCCACCGAACCGTTGCACCGGCCCCGCCGGCAACACCATCTATACCGACCGCGCCTGCGCCAGCATCGGCGCCAGCGACCGGCTGCCGCGCGGCACCGCAAGCCTGGCCTATCGCCAGCGCCGCGGCGGCTGTGCACGCACCGTGCAGGAACTGATCTACGAGATCACCACCGCGATCGACACCCAGGATGTGAACCGCCTCGGTGCCGTGTATCACTGGGTCGGTCTGAACGCGGCAAGCGGCGACCGCATCCTCGATCGCCTGCAGACCGTCGTCGACCGGCCGCTGGTCGATATCGTGGCCTTGCGCGCTGCCAGCGCGCCTGTCGTTGCAGCGGCCCCCATCGAGCTGCCGGTGGTGACCGCCCCGGCAGCCGCGGCCACACCCGCCATCCCGGAACAAACCGAAACCACCGGCGACGAAGTGCCGGTATCGCGTCCTGTCGTGCGCCGCGCGCCGGTCGGCCTGCGCCTGCAGCAGACCCTCGGCAAGACCGCGTCGTCGTCGCAGACCACGCTCGGTCTGCGCAAACACCTCGATTGCTGGTGGATCACGCTGTGAGCCGACACCCGCGCCGACGGTTCTGAGACAGCCTCGGCGATAAGGAGGATGGATGCTGCAACGCAGCTTGCGCGCCGTCGCGCCGCATGCGAACCATGTCGGTGGGCAAGGTGTCCGGGCCTTCCTCGACAACCATCATCATCCCGACATTGCACACTTCGGCCCGGACGCCGCAATGGAAGGACCAGGGAGAAATAAACGTATGAAGCGTTCCATGATGTTCATCGCCATCGCCACGGTGGCTGCAGTGGGTTTCGCCACGTTCGCCAGCCAGGCCGCCAAGCAACCGTTGTTCTCCAGCATGAAGGCAACGTCGGCCAACCTCGGCGGCGACGCCAGCTACCGTGCGCTGGCCGAAAACCGCGCCACCGAATCGCTGCAACTGGTGCAGGCCGACGCCTCGCAGATCAGCGCCGACAGCGACACGCTGCAGCTCGGGCTGGGCGACACCGGCACCGCGCACATGCGCTACAGCAAGCGCAATCCCGACGGCACCCAGGTGTGGTACGGCAATCTGGGCAAGGATTTCGGCCTGGTCGACACGCTGATGGGCAAGGCCAGCGGCGAGATCGCCGACGACCCGAACAACTCGGTGATGATCGTCCGCAACGGCGACAAGCTCACCGGCACCATCCGCGCCAAAGGCCAACTGTATTCGCTGCGTCCGCTGCGTTCCGGTGGCCACGCCATCGCCCGCATCAACGAATCGAAAATGCCGGCCGATCACCCGGCCGCCTACAACTTCCTGCCGCGCATCGACATGACGAAGGCAGTGCGTGCCGAACGTGCCACCAACGTGGGCACCAAGGCGATCAGCGTCATCCGCATCATGGTGGTGGCCACGCAGTCGGCGGCGAACGCCAGCGGCGATATCGCCGGCCTGGTCAACCTGGCTGTTGCCGAAACCAATCAGGGCTACACGAACAGCGGCGTCGAGATCACGATGCAGCTGGCTGGCCGCTACACCTCGACGTATGTCGAATCCGGTAGCTTCAGCACCGATCTCACCCGCTTCCGCGGCACCACCGACGGCTACATGGACACGTACCACGCCACCCGCAACACGGTCACGGCCGACGTGATGATGCTGCTGATCAACAACAGTTCGTCCTGCGGCCTGGCGTCGGGCATCGGCTCCACCGCCGCCACCGCGTTCGCCGTCGCCCATTACGGCTGCGCCACCGGTTATTACTCGTTCGGCCACGAGGTCGGCCATCTGCAGTCGGCGCGCCACGATCCCGCCACCGACGGCAGCACCTCGCCCTACGCCTACGGCCACGGCTATCGCTCGCCGACCAACGCCTGGCGCACAATCATGGCCTACAACTGTTCCACCAGTTGCCCGCGCATCAACTACTGGTCCAACCCCGCCAAGACCTACGGCGGCCAGGCGATGGGCACCACCGCTACCAGCCATAACCAGCGCGTGTTGAACAACACCAAGGCCACCATCGCCGCGTTCCGCTGATCCGCGGCATCGACGACGCAACACAGGACGGGACCGCATGGTCCCGTCTTTTTTTGTGCCGCCGCCGCGCACTGTCGGCAATCCGGCTTCATCGCCTAAAATGCGGCGATTCCACCTCTCTACGCGGACCTCGACATGACCCAGCGTTATCCCGAATGGATTTGGCACAACGGCAAGATCAAGCCCTGGGCCGAGGCCACCACCCATGTGATGTCCCACGTCGTCCATTACGGATCGTCGGTGTTCGAAGGCATCCGCTGCTACGACACCCCCAGCGGCCCGGCGATCTTCCGCCTCACCGATCACAACAAGCGCCTGTACGCCTCGGCGAAGATCTACGACATGCCGATGCCCTACGGCCTCGACGACATCAACGCCGCCTGTCGCGACGTGCTGAAAGCCAACGACTTCACCACCGATTACCTGCGCCCGGTCGCCTATCGCAGCCTCGGCGGTTTCGGCCTGTCGGCCGATACGCCCACCGACATGGCGGTCGCCACCTGGAAGATGGGCCAATACCTCGGCGCCACCGTGCTGGAGGAAGGCATCGACGCCTGCGTCTCCAGCTGGCAGCGTTTCGCGCCCAACACGCTGCCTGCGGGCGCCAAGGCCGGCGGCAATTATCTTTCCGGGCAACTGGTCGCACGCGAAGCGCGTCGCCTCGGCTTCGGCGAAGGCATCGCGCTGGCCTCGACCGGCCTGCTCAGCGAAGGCGCCGGCGAAAATCTATTTCTCGTGTTCGACGGCGCGCTGCACACCACCCCGGTCAGCGCCGCGCTGCTCAACGGCCTGACCCGCAACACCATCATCACCCTCGCCCGCGACGTCGGTATCGAAGTGTTCGAGCGCGACCTGCCGCGCGAGTACCTCTATCTGTGCGACGAACTCTTCATGTGCGGTACCGCCGCGGAGATCACCCCGATCCGCTCGGTCGACGGCCGCCAGGTCGGCGCCGGCAAGCCGGGTCCGGTCACGCGTCGTATGCAGGAACTGTTCTTCGGATTGTTCAACGGCAAGACCGCGGACAAGTACGGGTGGTTGGAAAGAGTCTGAGCACGGCTGGATTTTCGCGGCTCTTCGTAAACCTTCGTAAGAAGTTTTAGTGTTCGTTACTATCGCCGAGCCTGACGACAGTACAGTTCAGACGCTCGTAGACACCTCTGTGGACTACTATCGGTGAACATCGAATGGCTCGCCCCGCTTGCCTTGCTGGCGCTGATCGATAGCACCAGCTTCGGCACTTTGCTCATCCCTCTGTGGCTGATGTTGGCCCCCGGCCGTCCGCGCCCGGGGAGGATTCTGCTGTTCCTGGGCACGGTGGCTGCGTTCTACCTGCTGCTGGGAATTGCGTTGCTGCTGGGAGCTTCGACGCTGTTCGACACGTTGCAGCAGGCGGGAAACTCGCAGCCGCTGCGGATCGCTCAGCTGGCCGCCGGTGTCGGCCTGATGGCGCTTGGTGTATTCATGGAGCCTTGGACGAAGGCGGGCAAGGAGCGCCGCGCCACCCGCCGCGCAGACACATTGGCCCGTTCCGGGCCGAGTCTGCACATGCGGATGCGGATGCGCGCGACCGATAATTCGGCTCCCGTCGGCACAGTCATCGTATTGGCGCTGGCCGCGGCCGTCATCGAGGCGGCTTCGATGATTCCATATCTGGCCGCGATCGGTTTGCTGACCGCATCGGAATTGTCGTTGGCGGGTCGCAGTACTGTGCTGATCGGCTATTGCCTGATGATGATCGCGCCGGCGTTGCTGCTACTGGCCGCGCGGCTTTTGCTGCACGATCATGTTGCGCCCGTCCTGACGAAGTTGGAGGCGTGGCTGTCCCGCAATACGAACGAGGCGATGGCTTGGGTGGCGTTTTTGGCCGGCTTGTATATGGTCGGTGACAGCCTGAGCACGCTCGGTTGAGCTTAAAGCCTTAGTAATTGCCTTCATTCCCGCGAACGCGGAGATCCAGTGACTTTAAGTCATTGAAAGCAAAAGTCGCTGGGTTCCCGCGTTCGCGGGAATGACGAGCAAGAGCTGAGTTGTTCAGAGGTTCTCAAAGTCTGGGCTGTAGCAGATAACGTCATCACCGTAGCCCGGATGTCGAAGACATCCGGGACAACATGCGACAGCACGACACCCCACATCCCGCAGCAGCAGGAATAGGCTACAAACACCCGCCGATCACACGCCGAACGTCAACGTCGCGATGACGCCACGCGCATGGCCCGGCACCACACGCACACGCCAACCGTACAGCACGCACAAGCGCCTCACGATCGACAGACCGATTCCGCCGCCCTGGGTGTGTTCGGCGTGACTGCCGCGATAGCCGCGCTCGAACAGCCGCGCGGCGTCTTCGGCGCTGAGGCCGGGGCCGCTGTCGATGACGTCGACGGCGTTGTCGCCGAGGCGGACTACAATCTCGCCTTGCTGCGTGTACTTCACCGCGTTGCCGATCAGATTGCTGAGCGCCACAGTGACGGCTGACTCGGGCGCATCCACCACCACCTGACCGACGGCGCCCTCCACCCGCAACGTCAGCGCCTTGCCGCCAAGCTGGGTGCGGTGCGCGTCGAGCAACTGCTCGGCCAGCTTGCCCACATCGGCGGCGCCGTGGCCGCGTTCGTTGCGCGACAGCAGCAGCAGCGCGCTGATGAGGTCGGTGCACTGTTGCTCGGCGCGCTGCACGCGCTGCAGACGCGCGCGGGTCTTGTCGTCCAGATCGGGCTTGGACAGCAGCAATTCCGACGCGCCGCGGATCACCGCCAGCGGCGTGCGCAGCTCATGACTCACATCGGCGTTGAACTCGCGGTCGCGTTTGACCACATCGGTGAGCCGCGCGGCGTAATCGTCCAGCGTTTTCGCCAGCTCGCCGACTTCATCTTCGGCGAAATGCGAGGCAAGCGCTTCGGGCTCGGCGCTGCGGCCGGAACGGCGCAGACGTTGCGCCAGCTCAAGCACCGGACTCATCACGCGCGAGGCCGCCCACATGCCGACCAGCAGCGACAGCAAGGTGAAGACACCGA
The DNA here is from genome assembly GCA_046598445.1 of Lysobacteraceae bacterium. GTDB lineage: Bacteria > Pseudomonadota > Gammaproteobacteria > Xanthomonadales > Xanthomonadaceae > Lysobacter_I. The sequence continues at coordinate 1,023 of JBKJHV010000081.1, read as the reverse complement.
CACTCAGCATCAACGCTTGATTCAAGCCCGCCTGGCTCTCGCGTTCTTCCGCGATGTCGTAAGTCAGGAAAAACCAGTATTCAGGATCTTTGCGCACCGCGATCTTGTAGACGCGCGTCGCGCCGGTGACCGGATCGACATTGGTCAATTCGTGAACGCCGTTGGGCAGTTTTCGCCACTCCAACGGCACGCGATCGATCTTGCGGGTGCTGAACTGGCGTCCCTGGATCTTCTCGAACGGAACGCCGATGACATCCGGATTGCTATAGAAGCCGTCCGCGAACGTATTGTTGTTCTTGGTCAGCGCAGCCGCGATGACATTGTTTTCGACCCGGTTGCGCAGGTAGACGGTGCTTGCTGCGATCAACGAGGTCAGCCCGAACCCCAGCAGCAGGAACGACAGGATGATGCGGCTGCGCAGCCGCCGGCGGTACGCCGGTTTGCGGCGTCGCGGCGGTTCTTTCTCAGGCGCCGGCATCGGGTACGGCGATGCGGTAGCCGATGCCGTGGCGTGTCTGGATCAGCGGCACGTCGAACGGCTTGTCGACCATCGCGCGCAGCCCGTGGATATGCACACGCAGGCTGTCGGAATCCGGCAGCTCCTCGCCCCATACCCGGGTTTCCAGTTCCTGGCGGGTGACCACCGCAGGCGAAGCTTCCATCAGCGATTGCAGGATCTTCAGCGCGGTCGGGTTGAGCTGCAGCAGTTTGGCCTGACGACGCACTTCGAGGGTGTCGAGGTTGTATTCCAGATCGCCCACTTCCAGCACCCGGGTCTGCTTGCCCTTGCCGCGTCGCGACAGTGCGTTGAGGCGGACTTCGACTTCCTGCAGCGCGAACGGTTTGACCAGGTAGTCGTCGGCGCCGGAATCGAAGCCTGCGACCTTGTTGTCCAGCGTGTCGCGGGCGGTGAGCATCAGCACCGGGGTCTGCTTGCGGGCTTCGGTGCGCAGCTTGCGGCAGACTTCCAGGCCATCCATGCCGGGCAGGTTGAGGTCGAGCACGATCGCGTCGAATTCGTGG
>JBKJHV010000021.1:0-36690 GCA_046598445.1 Lysobacteraceae bacterium | reverse complement strand
CTGTAACAAGACCTGCGGCATAGCGCCTTCCGCACGTCGCCCGCTGTCGGGCAGTATCATCCCGGTTCACTTTCTCAAACACCGCTGTGGCGGTGCTGCCAACGCCGTGACCATCCGCCAGCTTCCCGACACCCTCATCAACCAGATCGCCGCCGGTGAAGTCATCGAACGTCCAGCGTCGGTGGTCAAGGAGCTGGTCGAGAACGCCATCGATGCCGGCGCGCGGCGCATCGATATCGATCTGGAAGACGGCGGCGTGCGCCTGATCCGGGTGCGCGATGACGGCGGCGGTATCGCCCCGGAAGATCTGGTGTTGGCGGTGCAGCGGCACGCCACCAGCAAGATCGCCTCGCTTGATGATCTCGAGTCGGTGGCTACGCTGGGTTTTCGTGGCGAAGCCCTGCCGTCGATCGCGTCTGTGAGTCGCTTCAGCATCGCCTCGCGTCGCGACGAAGACGATCACGGCACGGCGCTGCCGGTCGAAGGCGGCCGCGTCGGCGAACTCACGCCCAAACAACAGGCCACCGGTACCACGGTGGAAGTGCGCGATCTGTTCTTCAACGTGCCGGCGCGGCGCAAATTCCTGCGCGCCGAGCGCACCGAGCTTGGCCATATCGAAGAATGGCTGCGTCAGCTCGCGCTGGCGCGGCCGGACGTGGAACTGCGCGTCAGCCACAACGGCAAGCCGCTGCGCCGGTACAAAGGCGACGGCGATGCACTGTTCTCCGGCGAACGTCTGTCGGAAACGCTGGGCGAAGAATTCCTCGGGCATGCGCTGCAGGTCGATCACGCCGCGCCGCTGACCACCGACAGCGGCAGCACCCTGCGCCTGCGCGGCTGGATCGCGCAACCGGCGTACTCGCGCGCCAGCGCCGACCAGCAGTATCTCTACGTCAACGGCCGCGCGGTCCGCGATCGCAGCGTTGCCCATGCGGTGAAGCAGGCGTATGCCGATGTGCTGTTCCACGGACGCCAGCCCGCGTACGTGCTGTTCCTGGAAGTCGATCCGCGCCGTGTCGATGTCAACGTGCACCCGGCCAAGCACGAGGTACGTTTCCGCGATTCGCGGCCGATCCACGATTTCGTGTATCGCACGCTGCACGCCGCGCTGGCCGAAACCCGTGCCGGCATCGCGGCCGGCGTCGTCGACAGCGCGATGCCATCGACGTCCGCTGACTTCCAGCAGTACGCGGGGAACGGCGGCGGCGTGCCGGGCATGCAGGCCGGCGGCATGCCGCAATGGAACCGCCCGATGCCGCAGACCGGTCTGGGCCTGCGCGTCGAGGACGCCCGCGCCGCCTACACTGCGTTGTATGCGCCCTCATCGTCGCACCCGCAGCCCGCAATGCGTCCGCTGCCCGAAGCGGTGGACGGCGAAGTGCCGCCGCTCGGCTACGCCATCGCGCAGTTGCACGGCATCTATATCCTCAGCGAAACCGTCGATGGTCTGATCGTGGTCGACATGCACGCTGCGCACGAACGCATCGGCTACGAAAAACTCAAGACCGCGCACGATCACACCGGCCTGCGCATGCAGCCGCTGCTGGTGCCGCAGACCGTCGCGGTGTCGGAGCGCGAAGCGGAAACCGCCGAGCGCGAGGCGGAACTGCTGGATACCTTGGGTTTCGAGATCACCCGCAGTGGCTTGCAGAGCCTCACCCTGCGCGGCGTGCCGGCCTTGCTGGCCGATGGAGAAACCGAAGCGCTGCTGCGCGACGTGATCGCCGATCTGGTCGAACACGGCGAATCCAGACGCGTGGCCGCGGCGCGCGACGAACTGCTGGCGACGATGGCCTGTCATGGCGCGGTGCGCGCCAATCGTCGCCTCAGCATTCCGGAAATGAACGCGCTGCTGCGCGAAATGGAAGCCACCGAACGTTCGGGGCAATGCAATCATGGCCGCCCGACCTGGGCGAATTTCACGTTGGGCGAGATCGACCGTTGGTTCCTCAGGGGGCGTTGAGTATGGATACGTTGAACATGGAGAGAATCCAGATCGGTTGGCGGCGTGCAGGAATGCCTGTGGCGCGCGCAATTGGAGTGTTGTCGATGCTGGTGTTGTTGGCGGCCTGTGGCGAGAAGTCGTCGACGTCCGGCAAACCCGCGCTCAGCGCGGACGAAGCGCAGTATCTGTCCGACGAAAATCTCTGGCGCATCCAGCGCCAGGAAAAGCTCACCCAGCCCGACGGCTGGGCCAGCCTGATCGGCCTGCACTGGCTCACGCTCAAATCGCATTACGTCGGCAGCAGCGCACGCAGCGGCATCCGCATCGCGATGGGGCCGGAGTCGCTGGGCATGTTCACGCGCGATGGCCAGCGCGTGTTCTTCACGCCCGATCGAGGCGTTCCGCTGACCCTCGACGGCGAGCCGCTGAAGGGCCGAGTCGAGCTGAAGGACGACAGCCAGGGTGCGCCCAGCGTCGTCGGTTTCGACGAGGGCAAGGGGAAGCTCACCGTAATCCAGCGCGCCGGCAACCGCGCGCTGCGCGTGAAGCACGCCGATGCGCCCACCCGAACGCAGTTCCAGGCGATCGAATACTGGCCGCCGAACCGCGACTGGCGCATCGAAGCCACATTCGTTCCGCATCCGGCCGGCAAAACGCTGCCGATCGCGACGATCATCGGCACCACCGACAACACGCCGAACCCGGGTGCGCTCGAATTCCAGCACGAAGGCAAGACCATCCGCATCGAAGCCTTGGATCAGGGCGAAAGCACGCTGTCGCTGATCATCGCCGACCGTACCAGTGGCCACGAAAGCTATGGCGCGGGGCGTTATCTCGACGTGCCGCGCCCGGATGCGCAGGGCAAGGTCATGATCGATTTCAATCGTGCCTACAACCCGCCGTGCGCGTTCACGCCGTTCGCCACCTGTCCGCTGCCGCCGAACGAGAATCGCCTCGATCTGGCCATCACTGCCGGTGAGAAACGCTACGGCGTCAAGCACTGACGTCGATACTGCCCCGTAACCCGAGGATTTCCATGCGCATTCATCCCCTGCTGATCGGCTCGCTCGCTGCGGTCGCGGTGTCCGTGGCTGTGACTGTGGTGGCGCTCGCCGCCGATCGCACAAAGCCTGCCGCAACGAAAGCCGCGGTACCGCCCGTGCCGCTGATGTGGAAAGTCTCCGACGCCGACAACGATCTGTATCTGCTCGGCTCCTTCCACATGCTGCGCGCCGGAGATTATCCGCTGTCGAAGGATGTCGACAACGCGTTCGACGATGCCGAAGCCCTGGTGTTCGAGCTGTCGCCCGAAGAACTGTTGTCGCCGCAGTTGGGCACGGCGATGGGACAGGCCGCGCTGCGTATCGACGGCAAGCCGCTCAACAGCGAACTGTCGAAAGCCACCATCGCCAGGCTCGATGCGTGGACCGCCGCCAACGGCAAGGAACTGCAGACGATGGGCTTGCCCGCGCAGGCCTTGCAGATGTTCGAGCCATGGTTCGTTGGCCTGATGATCTCGATCACCGAGATGAACAAGCAGGGGTTGGACCCGAAGCTCGGCTTGGACATGCACCTGATCGGTCGCGCGAACAAGGCATCGAAACCCACGTCGGGCCTGGAGAAAGGCAGCGAACAGATCGCCGTGTTCGACGGTATGAGCAAGGCCGAACAGCTGCAGTTCCTCGACGAATCGCTGAACGACGCCGTAGACGCGAAAGCGGAGATCGAAAAGCTGCACTCGGCCTGGCGCCGTGGAGATCAGGATGCGCTGTGGAACGGCATGGCCGCGGACATGCGCAGGGAATACCCGCAGCTCTATCGTCGCGTCAATGTCGCCCGCAACGACGCCTGGGTGCCGAAACTGCAGCGCATGCTCGATGGCGAAACCGAAGATGACACACTCATCGTGGTCGGCGCGCTGCATTTGCTAGGCGACGACGGTGTGGTGGAAAAGCTTCGCGCCAAGGGCTACAAGGTCGAACGTGTCTGTTCGGCCTGCGCGAGCCCATAACGAACGCAATAGGGTGCGCCCAGGCGCACCGGCTTTTTCATCGCGATATTGGCCATGGTGCGCGACACGCGCACCCTATTGAAATCCACGTCTTGCCGAAACCGGTAAGCCTGCGTCGTTACCAGCGACAACGCCGCAACTCAATGCCCCTCGGTGCGCGCGCGGACGTTGTCGATCAGCACGATCTTCTGCCAGATGTTGGACGACAGCCCGGTGGTCAGGCTCTGGATGTCGTTCACCGCGCCCAGCACCTGCGGGTCGTCGAGATATTGCACGTACAGCGCCGAGATCTTGCTGATGATCGCCAGCATCTCGGTGCAGTAGTCGAGATAGCGGGCCAGCTCGAAACGCGACAGATTCCGCTGCGGCGACGATGCGGTAGCCATCGTCGGCGACAGCAACTGCTCGGGATCCTTGGTGAGCTGGTGCATGTCGATCACATGCGCGAGGCTGCGTAGCTGATGCAGCGCGCGCAACGCCTTGCGGCGCTTGAGCCGGGCTTCGAAGGTGGACAGGAAAAACACCGCGATACCGAGGAAGATCACATCGTTGATCGCCGACTCGATGATCGGCAGCAGGGCGAACCATTCCAGTCGCGATGTCGGTGCGCTGGCGGAGGCTGCCAGCATGACCGTGACCGCCACCATCGACAGCAGCGCCAGTGCGACGCCGATGCGGATCGGCCAGTTCGGTCGGCGGATGTGCTGGATGCCCTCGATGGTGTCGTCGGCGACGGCCAGCACTTCCTGCCCCACCTTGGAGAGCCCGGATTCGGGAAAACGTTCGTGAATGCGCGTGCTCAAACGCGCGCAGGTGGCGACGATGGCATCGGCATCGAGTGCGCGATAAGTCACGACGAGGTCTCCATGGCGGTCGGCAGCAATACGATACAGTCGACCGGGCAAGCCGGGATGCACAGTTCGCAGCCGGTGCACAGCGGTTCGATCACCACGTGCATGTGCTTGGCCGCGCCGATGATGGCGTCGACCGGACAGGCCTGGATACATTTGGTGCAGCCGATGCAGTCGGCTTCCACCACCACCGCGACCTGCGGCCGCTTGTGCGCGCCGCGCGAGCGATCGTATGGACGCGCAGGGACGCCCAGCGCATGCGCGAGCGCACGCGCGCCGGCATCGCCGCCGGGCGGGCAGTGATCCACGCCCGCTTCGTTGCGCGACATCGCTTCGGCGTACGGACGACAACCCGGATAACCGCACTGGCCGCACTGCGTCTGCGGCAGGAGGCGGTCAAGGCGCTCGATCAGCGGCAGCGTGCCATCGTCTTCAGCGCGCATCGCGGGCAGGCCTCGCGGCCCTCAACGGGCCGGCTGCGTCGGCGCGGCAGCGCAATGCTTGGCGAAGCCCTCGGCCGTGTTGTCGAACCCGGCTTCTTTCGCGAGTTCCCAGGGGCGCACGCATTGTTTCTCGCGTTCGCACCACGTGTAGCCGGCGGCGGGCAGGCAGTTATGGGCATCGCGGTCGCCGCCGATCGGACGCGGCGCCGGCGGTGCGGCGTCATCGACGACGGCCGCGGGCTTGCCCGCGCAGGCGCCCAGAGTGGACGCCAATGCAAGAATCACCAGCGCCATTCGCAGACGCGTATTCCGGATCGGGGCGGAGAGGGTCATGGCGTGGCTCCAGTCGGAAAGGGGCGGTCGGAAAGGGGCGAAGCGTCAGCGCACCGGCATGCCGGGCTGCGCGCCGCTGTCGGCATCCAGCAGCGCCAGCGCGCCGCCGTCGAAACCGGCAGACAGGATCATGCCCTCGCTCACGCCGAAACGCATCTTGCGCGGCGCGAGATTGGCGATGAACACAACGCTGCGGCCGACGAGTTTCTCCGGTTCGGCATAACTGCCGCGGATGCCCGAAAAGATCTGGCGCTTGCCCAGTTCGCCGGCATCCAGCTCGAAACGCAGCAGCTTGTCCGAACCTTCGACGAACTCGCACACCAGCACTTTGCCGATGCGCAGATCGAGCTTGGCGAAATCGTCCATGCCGATGAAGTCGCTCTTTGCAACCTCAGCTTTCGGCGCCTCGCTCTTCTCGCTCTTCGTAGGAGCGGCTTCAGCCGCGAGCTTTGCCTTGGCGCCCGCCGGCTTCGCGGCTTCCGCCGCTCCTACAGGTGCAGTCATGGTTTCTTTGGAGGCTTCGGTCATGGCTTCAATTTGCTTCGGGTCGATTCGGGTGAAGAGTGGGGTGTAGTTGTTTATCTTGACGTTCTGAAACGTAAATTCATCGCCAGCAACTTTGGTGCCCTGCATGTGATGTTTTGAATCAAAGAACTTCAGGTTGTTGAAGCCGTCATCTTTCAATCCGAAGTAAGCTTCAACCCGTTCGGCGATTGTGGGCAGAACAGGTTTCAGAGCTCGCGCGATGCAGGCGAAGAGGTTGAGTCCTGTTGTTAGTACAAGATGTAGTCGCTCTCTTTGATCCGGGTCTTTCGCGAGTGCCCAAGGAGCCTCGTCGGCAATGTACTCGTTAGCCATGTCGGCAGCACGCATGATGAAGGTTATTGCTTTTGCGAAATTTCCCGACTCATAGCCATCTACCACACTGTTTTCGAGAGAGATTGTGGCATTGGCGTATGTTTCCCTCGCCTTTTCAACCCAAGCTGCTTCAGGATTGGAAGGCATCTGCTCGCATGCTGCCGACCAGTAAGCAGGCCCAAGCATATTGTCGAAATTAGTTTCCAACAGTTTCGCGCAGCGGCTCGCGATATTGACAAACTTTCCAACGAGATCGCTGTTGACCCGCGCGACAAAATCGCTCAGATTCAGATCAAGATCATCCACGCCACCCGACGACTTCGCAGCGTAGTAATAACGCAACGCTTCTGGTGGCAGTCCTGCATCAAGATAAGTCTTCGCCATCACGAAGGTGCCGCGCGACTTCGACATCTTCGCGCCATCGACCATCAGATACCCATTGACATGCAACCGCGTCGGCGCACGCAACCCCGATCCCTTCAACACCGCCGGCCAGAACAACCCGTGGAAATTCACGATGTCCTTGCCGATGAAATGATGCAGCTCGGCCTCGCTGTCCACCTTCGTGAACGCATCGAAATCGTAGCCATTGGCCTCGCAGAGCGCCTTGAAGCTGCTGAGATAGCCGATCGGCGCATCTAGCCAGACGTAGAAATACTTGCCGGGCTGGCCGGGAATCTCGAAACCGAAATATGGCGCGTCGCGGGAGATGTCCCACGGGCGCAAGCCGCCGTCGGAGTCCAACCACTCCTGCAGCTTCGCCTTCATGCCCGGCACCATCACGTCGCCAGACAGCCACTCGCGGAGGAAATCCTCGAACTGGTTCAACTCGAAGAAGAAATGCTCGGAGGCGCGCATCTCCGGCGTGGCGCCGCTGATGACCGAGCGCGGGTCTTTCAGATCGGTGGGCGCGTAGGTGGCGCCACAGTTCTCGCAGTTGTCGCCGTACTGGTCGGCGGTGCCGCAGTTCGGGCAGATGCCCTTGATGTAGCGGTCGGGCAGGAACATGCCCTTGGCCGGGTCGTAGAACTGCTGCACCGAGCGCCGGCCGATGTGGCCGTTGGCTTCCAGTTTCGCGTAGATCGCCTCGGTCAGCGCGCGGTTGCCGGCCGAATGGGTGGAGTCGTAATGGTCGTACACCACGCCGAACGCGGCGAAGTCGCGCACGTGCGCGGCCTGGATGTCGGCGACGAAGGCTTCCGGCGTGGTGCCGGCCTTCTCGGCGGCGAGCATGATCGGCGTGCCGTGGGTGTCGTCGGCGCAGACGAAATGAACGGTGTCGCCGGACATGCGCCGCGCGCGGACCCAGATATCGGCCTGGATGTAGCCGACCAGATGGCCCAGATGGATCTGGCCGTTGGCATAGGGCAGGGCGTTGGTGACAAGCGCGGAGCGTGGCATGGGCACGGGGGCTGCGAACGGGGCCGGCGATTATCGCACGCGCGGCTAAGGCTACTCCCGCAGCCAGGTCTGGGTGCGGCCGAGCAGCGCGACGCCCAGGAAACCGCGCACCTCCAGCTGCTTGCCGCCCGCGATCGGCGTGAACTTCACCGAATACTCCTTGCCGTTCTCCGGGTCGAGGATGCGTCCGCCGCCCCACACCTTGCCCTGCGGCTTCAGGCCCCAAGCGATGGTCATGCCCAGGATCGGCTTGTTGCGGCGCGTCCCGCTGCAGGCATCGCACAGCGGGTTCGGGCCATCGCTGGTGTCGATCAGTTGCACGATTTTGGCCGAGAGCGTGCCGTTGCCGGCTTCGGAGACTTCGATCAACGCCTTGGGCTTGCCGGTAGCGTCGTCGATGCTGCGCCAGCGACCGACGGGCGTGTTCTGCGCCAGCGCGGTCAGCGGCAGTAGGCAAAGCAGGGCGAAGGCGGTGAGGGATCTGCGGATCATGTGGTCTCGGGTCGAACGAATGACCTGAAAAAATGGCCTGAAAACGGAAACGGCCCGTGGATCGTTTCCGATCACGGGCCGTTGGCGTGCATCATCCGGGGACAGTCAGTTCACGCGCACCCAGTTCGCTGACCGGCAGAACATCATCTTGCAGCCGGTGACTTCTAGTTTGCTGCCGCCATCGAGCAGCTTCACTGTCTTGGCTTTGAAGCTGTCGCCGGTCGAGGGCTTGAAGCCGCTGCCTTCCCCCCAGCCGCCGCTGATGGCTTTCAGATTCCACAGCACCGGCATCCCGATGATCGGCTTGCCCTTGTCCTTGCCGCTGCACTTCGTGCAAACCGCATTGGGCGCATACAGGGTTTCGACGACCTTGGCCGCCAGCGTGTTGTTCTTGGCCTCGTAGACCTCGACGATGGTCATCGGCTTGCCGGTTTCGTCGTCGATGGTTTTCCAGCGGCCGATCGGCGAATTCTGCGCCGACGCGACGAACGACGCAGCCAGCACAGGCAGCGCAAGCAATGTAATGAAGGACTTGATACGCATCTTTCCCCTCCCAGGGCATGGATCGTTGTGAAAACCCGGTTGGTGGTCACTGCCCCGGGACACGTCTTTATACCGCATCCGGTGGGGTATGGAAGCGTCATGTCGACAAATCGAGTCAGCGCAAAGTAAGAGAATCGTCCGCCAAAAAAAGAGCCCGGCTTTCGCCGGGCTCTTTCGTGTCGCAGATGGTGCGGGTATTACTTGAACTTGTACTGCAACTGCGCTGAGATCTCGCGGCCGACCGGGCTGTATCCGCGATAGAAATACGGATAGGTGTTGTAGCCATTGTCGGTGGGGTGGAACTTGTTGAAGACATTGTTCACGTAGAAGGTAGCCGTCAGCTTGTCGGTGATCTTCTTGGTCGCATTGATGTTCCACAGGAAGTAAGGCGCGATGCGGCCGGTTTCCTGCCAGTTCGGCACACTGCCGGCGCGGGACATGAACACGTTGGCGCCCCAATCGCCCTTGTTCCAGCCGACCGAGCCGCGGATACGGCTGCGGAACTCGAAGTTATTCGGATCGTCGCGGAATTCCTTGTTGATCGGATCGGTTGCGAACGTCTGCGTTTCGTTGCTCAGGCGGTGCGACCACTCGAGGCTGAAACCGTAGTCGCCGAAGCGATCGGTATCGAGGCGATACTTGACCGAGGCATCAATGCCGTTCACACGTTCATACGACTGGTTCACCGGGCCACTGCGGACTTCGGTCACGCGATCGGTCGGCTCACTGGCTGCCGGTGAGCGGGTCACGCGGCTGATGATTTCCTGGCAGAACGCCGAATTGATATTGAACTGGTACGGCTGACGGGTACGGGTCAGGCCTGTGCGGCAGCCCCCTTCGGCATCAAGGATGAAGGTTGAAGACAGGTTGGCGATCGCGCCTTCCAGTTTGATGTCGTAGTAGTCGACAGCCACGGACAGGGCATCGGTGATGTCCCATACGAAGCCGGCAGTGAACGACTTGCCGGTCTCTTCTTCAAGAGTGGGCTCGCCCTTGCTGGTCGCGAAGACCGAGTAGGTGTAGGTCGTGCCCGCACAACTGGATGCGCCGGGTGTCCCGCCGGTCGACAAACAGCGGAAAGTGTCGAGTGCATTGCCGAAGCTGCCGCTGCCTTCGTTGTAGACGAAGTGCATGTCTGGCGCCTTGAAGCTGGTCGAATAGTTACCGCGGATCAGAAGCGAATCGAACGGGCGCCATTCGAGGCCTGCGGCCCAGGTCTTGGCGTCGTCGACGCTGGTGATGTCGTCGTATTTGTCGAAACGGCCGGCCAGGCTCATCTTCAGCGATTCGAAGATCGGAATGCTGAATTCCGTGCCGATAGCGTAGCGATCACGGTCGCCGCCGCCATTCGTGCCGGTGAGGTTGTAAGCCAGACGGTTGGTCGGCAGGATCGCAGCCGGAGATTGCAGATCGTAACCCTGCTGGGTGCCTTCCAGCACTGCTGCGAAAGCCACCGGGCCGGCGGGAAGTTCGAACAGATCGCCGCTCAGGACGAAGCTGCCCTGAGTCGCCCAAGAATGCGAATCATATTTCAATTTGGTCGACAGCGAACGGTATTCCTGCGGCGTGAGCGGCCGATAGAAACGGTCCAGATTGATCAGATGGCGCGGTGTGCCGGTGGTGTTGAGGCGCGGGCCGAAGAAGAAGTCGGTGACCGCGGAGCCATCGAGGCGTGGACGTGTACGCGTTGCGTAGTAGTCGGCACGACCGAGGGTCAGATCCCAGTCGAAGCGATCAGCGAAGGTGCCGCGCAGACCGAAGGCGAAGTCCGCAGATTTTTCGTTGAACTTCTGGTGTGTGCCTTCGATTCCGCCGTATTCCTGCGGCGTGAAGATGCGCTGGAGCTGCACGTTGCCGTTGATCGTCGGGTTGGTCGCGAAAATAGTGGTCGCGACGCCTACGCCGTCAGTGTGCGGGCCATTGATGAATTCGACACCGCCGGTGAGTGCGGATTTGGAGTGGAACGCCATCAGGCTGGCCCATGCTTCCATGCCGTTGTCGAATTGCCAGGTGCCGTAGAGGTAGCCGGACAGATCGTTGTTGCCATTGGTGATCGACTGGTAACCGACATCATCGTAGTAACCGCAGGCCTGGCCCAGGTTGTAAGGCTGGCGTGTTACCGAGTGAAGTGCGCGGAAGGTGTAGTCCACGTACTCGCCGCCGAAGCGGGCACAGGTACCTGTTGGAGGAGCGATGTAGGTGTTGGGCGTGTTGGCCGGAAGGCCAACGCGACTGATGCGCACGGTGCTGGCCGGCTGGATGCCGATGCCTTCAGGCGGCAGCGGGTTATCCAAACGCGAATCCATGAACTCGCGCTGATAGGCGTAAATCGGCTCGTCGGCGAAATACTGCAGCGCATAGGTCAGGCTCCAGTTGTCGCCGGTCTTGCCGCCGACCCACTGCAGATCGGCGAAGTCGCCGCCGCCGGTGGTAGTGGTGCCGCCGCGGATCTTGAATACATCGCCTTCGTAGTTCTTCTTCAGGACGATATTAACCACGCCGGCGACAGCGTCGGAGCCGTAGATCGCCGAAGCGCCGCCGCTCAGAATTTCGATGCGCTCAACCGCTGCGGTCGGGATATTGCCGAAGTTCTGGAAGTTGCTCTGGCCGTTGTACGGGAACGGATAGTCGGCGGCGCGCCGGCCGTTGATCAGCAACAGAGTGCGGCCCGGGCCGAGGCCGCGCAGATCGACAGGGCTGCCGTTGGGCGTGAAGCCACCGGCCGAGTTGAGCTCATTCTGCACCGAGCCCGAGTTCTGGGTGATGCTGTCGAGGGTGTCTGCAACGCTGAGGAAGCCTTCTTTTTCGAGCTGGGCGCTGGAAATGATGGTGACCGGCGACGGGCCTTCGACCTCAGCGCGCTTGATGCGGCTGCCGATGACCTGGATGCGATCAAGCGTCCCCGACGCCTGTTCTTGGTTGGTGGTCTGAGTGTCGTCCTTGTCTTCTTCACCACTGGCGTCCTGAGCCAGTGCCATGCCCGAGATCAGGAACGATGCCAGGATGGCGGACGTGAGTTGGCTGCGGCGCAAACCGCACATATTGCGAGAAGTCATTGATATCCCCGGTTTTAAATTCGTTACGAAATTGAGACGCCAGATAGATCCCCCAGTCGTCTGCCTTCTGAACTTAACATGGCTTTAACGATTTTGTCATGTGAGTAGGGTCCGATTAATGTTGCGATCCGATTGAATTGGCGAGGGCGTTCTGTCCTGAGCGGACGCCGAGGCGGCCGGGCTGGCTGCGGTGCGGCGAGGCCGCCACAATAGCCGCATGAAAACCCCCAACCCGCTCCGAATCCCGCCGCACGCCGTCCAGCCGAACCTGTCGCCGCTGCCGCGTATCCGCAACATCATCGCAATCGGTTCGGGCAAGGGCGGGGTCGGGAAATCGACGACCGCGACCAATCTGGCCGTGGCCTTGGCCGATCTGGGCGCCCGGGTCGGGCTGCTGGATGCCGACATCTACGGCCCCAGCATCCCGACCATGCTGGGCCTTTCGGGCCGTCCGGACAGCCCCGACGGCAAATCCATCGTCCCGATGCGCGCCCACGGGATCGAAACCATGTCGATCGGGTTCCTGGTCGAGCAGGACACGCCGATGATCTGGCGCGGCCCGATGGCGACCTCGGCCCTGACCCAGCTGTTGAACGAGACCCGCTGGGGTGGAGATGGCGATGAAGGCTTGGACATTCTGATCGTGGATCTGCCGCCGGGCACCGGCGACATCCAGTTGACTCTCGCGCAGAAGATCCCGGTCGCTGGGGCGGTCATCGTCACCACCCCGCAGGACGTGGCCACGCTCGACGCGCGCAAGGCGCTGAAAATGTTCGAGAAAGTCGAAGTGCCGGTGCTGGGCCTGATCGAGAACATGGCTCAACACGTGTGTTCAAACTGTGGCCACATCGAACACCTGTTCGGCAGCGGCGGCGGCGAGCGCATGGCCGCGACCTATGGCCTGCCGCTGCTGGGTTCGCTGCCGCTGGAGATCGCGATCCGCGAGCAGGGCGATGCGGGCGTGCCGGTGGTGCGCTCGAACCCGGACTCGCCCGCGGCCGAGGCTTACCGCAACGTGGCCCGGCGGCTGCTCGAAGCGCTGGAAAAGCGGCCGCGCGTGAAAGCCGAAATCGGCGCACAGCTCGTCTGACGATAGATTTCCTCGCAATAAAATTGACGAATCAATTCTCTGCATCGATCAAAACCCCCCTGAATTTGTGACCCGTCGCCCGTTCATCGGAGATGTTGCGGTGCAGCGTGCAGTGCCGAAGTGCACTGCAATACGTTTGCGAGCACTGCGGTGGGCACTCTTGCAAATCCCTGCAGTTTTCGAGCAACGCCTTCAGCACTCTTAATTCAATTCAGGGGACTCAAAGCTTATGGAACGCATTTTTGGTCGCGCCACGCTCGTCACCGCCATTCTGGCCACGCTGGGCCTGTCCTCTGCTGCATTCGCGGGCGGTCGTCCGGATGCGGTGATTTCCGGTTTGAACGCCGGCCGGGCCCATGAATCGGGCGAATTGCTGATCAAGTTCCGTGACGGCAGCACCGCCACCGACCAGGATGGCGTGCGTCGCGGTCTGGGTGCGCAGAAGCTCGATGTGGTTCGTCAGGGCCGTAGCGGCAAGGGCGAGATGGCGTTGATGCGGCTGCCGGCCGGTGCGGATCTCGCCGGTGCGGTGCGCGTGCTGTCGGCGAATCCGAACGTGGAGTACGCCGAGCCGAACTGGACCTACCAGCACACCGCAGTGTCCAACGACACCTATTACACCAATGGTTCACTGTGGGGCATGTACGGCGACGCCACCACTCCGGCCAACCAGTACGGCTCGCAGGCCGGTGAAGCCTGGGCAGCAGGCCACACCGACTGTAGCGGCGTGCTGGTCGGCGTGATCGACGAGGGCATCTACTTCAACCATACCGATCTGGCCGCGAACATCTGGACCAACCCCTACGATCCGGCCGATGGCGTCGATAACGACGGCAACGGCTATGTCGACGATATCCGCGGCTGGGATTTCGACGGCAACAGCAACAACATCAATTCCGGCGGCGCCAACGACGACCACGGCACCCACGTCTCCGGCACCATCGCCGGCGTCGGCGGCAACGGCACCGGCGTGGCCGGCGTTTGCTGGAGCGGCGTGAAGCTGATCTCGGGTCGTTTCCTCGGCCGTCGCGGCGGCACCACCGCCAATGCGATCAAGGCGGTCGATTACTTCACCGATCTGAAGACACGCCACGGCCTGAACATCGTCGCGACCAACAACTCGTGGGGCGGCGGCGGTTTCTCGCAGGGCCTGCAGGACGCGATCGGCCGCGCCAACACCGCCGGCATCCTGTTCATCGCCGCAGCCGGCAATTCCGGAGCCAACAACGACACCACCGCCAGCTATCCCTCGAACTACCCGAACGCCAACATCGTCGCGGTCGCCGCGCTGGCCAGCAACGGCACGCTCGCCAGCTATTCGCAGTACGGCGCCACGACCGTCGACATCTGCGCGCCGGGTTCGGCCGTATTTTCGACCGTGCCGGTCAGCTCGAAGGGTGTACTCAGCTCCGGCTACGCCAGCTACAGCGGCACTTCGATGGCCACGCCGCACGTGGCCGGCGCCGCGGCGCTTTATGCTTCGTCGCATCCGGGCGCCAACGCCGCCACCATCAAGTCGGCGATCCTCGGCAGTGCCGCGCCCACGGCGTCCTGCAACGGGAAGGTAGTCACCAACGGCCGTCTGAACGCCAGCGGCTTCTGATTCATCCGTACCTGCGTCGCCCGAAGGCCCGGCATTGCCGGGCCTTCGTCGTTCCGGCGCCGGTCATCTGCGCCGGTGCCTTCCGGGCCGATCCCGTAGAATGGCGCCCCTGACCACGACTGGAGACGGGCCCCGCGGCCCCGGAACGACTGCATGAGCATCAAGAGCGACCGCTGGATCCGCCGCATGGCCGAACAACACGCCATGATCGAGCCGTTCGAGCCCGGGCAGGTCAAGCATGCCGCCGATGGCCAGCGGATCGTGAGTTACGGGACTTCCAGCTACGGCTACGACGTGCGCTGCTCGCGCGAGTTCAAGATCTTCACCAATATCAACTCGACGATCGTCGATCCGAAGCACTTCGATCCGGGCAGCTTCGTCGATATCGAAAATGACGTCTGCATCATTCCGCCGAACTCCTTTGCGCTGGCGCGTACGGTCGAATATTTCCGCATTCCCCGCGACACGCTGGTGGTCTGCCTCGGCAAAAGCACGTACGCGCGCTGCGGGATCATCGTCAACGTCACCCCGCTGGAACCCGAGTGGGAAGGGCACGTCACCCTGGAATTCAGCAACACCACGCCGCTGCCGGCTCGCATCTACGCCAACGAAGGCGTGGCGCAGATGCTGTTCTTCCAGTCCGACGAAGTCTGCGAGACTTCGTACAAGGACCGCGGCGGCAAATACCAGGGCCAGACCGGCGTGACATTGCCGCGCACCTGACGCGGCTTCCTTAAACATCAACACATAGTCGAGAGCCTCAATGGACCAGCAGAACAACCCGTATCGCGCGCCTGAAGCCGCCATCGTCGATCTCGATCGCGATCGCGATGTCGAACTCGCGGGCCGCGGCGAGCGTCTGGCCGCGGCCATCATCGACACCCTCATCATGCTGGCGGTGCTGGTACCGATCATGTTCATCGGCGGCTATTTCCAGATGGTGATCGACGCGACGACCACCGGCCAGAAAGTCTCGTATGGCACCGAACTGTTGTGGGGAATCGTCGGTCTGGCGGTGTTTCTGGCGATTCAGGCTTACCCGCTGTATGCGACCGCGCAGACCTGGGGCAAGCGCGTGCTGAAGGTGCGGATCGTCGGTCTCGATGGTCAGCGATTGTCGTTCGGGCGATTGATCGCGCTGCGCTATCTGTCGATGCAGGGCATCGGCCTGGTGCCGTTGATCGGGCCGCTGCTCTCGATCGTGAATGTGCTGTTGATCTTCCGCGCGGACCACCGTTGCGGCCATGATCTGATCGCCGGAACCAAAGTCGTCAAGGCGTGATCGCTGCGCTGGCTGCCCGGTGCGATGCGCTTGTTCGGATGAACATGCTTCGATGAGCGTGCATTGATGAGCATGCTTCCATGAGCATGCTGCAATGAGCATCTGCGGATGAGCGCGCTCGAACGCGTCTACGATTACCTGCGCCAGTCGCGTCTGCTCGAAGCCGAGCAGACGCTTGCGCCGCTGCTGCAACAGGCGCCGCGCGATCCCGCGCTGCATCGCGCCCATGCCGTGCTTGCGCAAAGCGCCGGACGCATCGACGAGGCGTTGCGGGCGATGCGTATCGCGGTCGAACTCGCACCGGATTCGGTTCCGCTGTCGATAGAGTTCGGGCAGTTTCTGGCCTCGAACGGGCATGCGGGCGAGGCGGTGGATGCGTTTCTCCGGGTCACGGCCCTGCAACCAGCTTTACCGGAGGCCTGGTATTTTCTCGGCATGGCGCTGTACACCGAGCGGCGCGACGTCGACGCGCTGCCTGCGTTCCAGCAGGCTCACGCGCTGGCGCCGGGACAGCCGCAGATCGCACGCGCTTTGGCCGAAACCGAATACGCGCTGGAACATCACCCCGAAGCGTTGGCGCTGTACGAGCGCCTCGCGGCGCCCGGGCAGATGATCGATGCGGGTTTGTTCCTGCGGCTGTCGCAGTGCCGGCGCAGGACCGGCGCGCCGGCACATGCGCTGGACACCGTGCGCGAAGGTTTGAAGCGGTTTCCGGACGACGCTTTGTTGTGGCTGGAACTCGGCTGGGTGCAGGAAGATATCGGTGACGCCACGCAGGCGCAGGCGGCGTACGCGCGTGCGCATGCGCTGCGACCGGACTGGGGCGACCCGGTCGGCTCCGCGATCGCGCTCGCGCGCGGCGCGGCGCCCGAGCACCTCGTGCGGGCGGCCGAAACCATCCTCGCCACGGATGCGGTTCCCGGGCAGCAGAAAGCGTATCTGCATCACGTACTCGGCAAGCGCAGCGACAGTCTGGGTGCGTTCGCCGATGCCGCGGAGCACTGGGGCGCGGCGAACCGCTTGCGCCGGCAGCAGGACGGCGCCTTTGATCGCGATGTTTTCGCGGCGCAGATCGATGCGGCCATCGCAGTGTTCACGCCGGAACTGTTGCAGACCTTTCAGGGCGCCGCGCTGCGCGACGAACGCCCGTTGTTCGTCGTCGGCATGCCGCGCAGCGGCACGACGCTGGTGGAGCAGATGCTGGCCGCGCACCCGCAGGCGCATGGCTGCGGCGAGCTCACCGGTATCGTCGGCATCGCCGACAGCATCATCGCCGACAGCATCATCGCTACCGGCTCCGCTGCGGAAAGCGCGCTGCGCTGGCCACAGAACGCAGCGACGCTGGAAACGACCTGGCTGCACGAACGTGCGAGGCGTTATCTCGACATGGCCATGCAGGGCGCACCCGCGGATGCGCGGCGGCTGGTCGATAAACAGCCCTACAACTTCCTGCACGTCGGTCTGATCGCGATGCTGTTCGCAGACGCGCGCATCGTCTGGTGCCGCCGCGATTCGCGTGACATCGCACTGTCGATCTTCAGCGAAAATTTCGCGCCGTCCGCAACTTATGCCACCGATCTCGACGACATCGCATTCACGATCGCGCAGCAGGAACGGCTGATGCGCCACTGGCAGTCGGTGTCGCCGCTGCCGATGCTGGAATTGCAGTACGAAACCATGGTGACCGATAGCGATGTCCAGATCCGCCGGTTGATCGATTTCGCCGGGCTGCCGTGGGACGAGCGCTGTCTGCACTTCCACAACAGCGGACGTTCTGTGCAGACGCTCAGCCGTTGGCAGGTGCGCCAGCCGGTGCATACGAAATCCGTCGGCCGTTGGCGCAACTATCCGCAATGGTTCGGCGCGGATTGACCGGTACGCGTCGATCGGCATGCGTTGATCGACACTTCAGGTTTCAGTGCGCCGCCCCGGAAGCGATGCGGCGCGCATCGGCCTAGCGTCAGCGGAACGCTATGAAGTACATCAGCAGGATGTTGCAGACCAGCAGCAGCGCGCCGGTGCGCCACTGCGCGCGGATCACGCCGTAGGGATCTTTCAGCTCCAGCAGCGCGGCCGGCACCAGGTTGAAGTTTGCCGCCATCGGCGTCATCAGCGTGCCGCAGTAGCCGGAGAGCATGCCGATGGCCGCCAGCGATGCGGCGTCTGCGCCGTGCAGAGTTATCAGCAGCGGCAGTGCGATGCCGGTGGTCATCACGGGGAAAGCCGCCCAGGCATTACCCATGATGATGGTGAACAGCGCCATGCCCAATGCGTAGGCGACCACGACCAGAAAAGCGTTCTCGACCGGGATCGCCGCGCGCACCGCACCCGCGACGGCTTGACCGACGCCGGCGGCGTCGAACACGCTGCCCAGCGCTGCCAAGAGCAACGGTAGGAGTGCCGCCCAGCCGATGGCGTCGACCAGCCGGCGCGATTGCTCCACCGCGCTGGCCGGTGTCTGCCGGGTAATGCTGCAGGCGACCGCGAGCGCCACCACGCAGGCGAGGGCGAGCGAACTCAGGGTGAGGGTGTTGGCGTTGTCGAACAGCGATTGGCCG
Organism: Lysobacteraceae bacterium; assembly: GCA_046598445.1. Taxonomy (GTDB): domain Bacteria; phylum Pseudomonadota; class Gammaproteobacteria; order Xanthomonadales; family Xanthomonadaceae; genus Lysobacter_I. Next base: position 18,224 of record JBKJHV010000021.1, on the reverse strand, counting down.
CCGATGCTGACGTGTTTGAACAGCAACGTGCCAAGCACCGTGATCGCGGGAATCAACAGCGCCGGCACGAACAGGCGATTGCCCAGACGCGCGGCTTCGCTGCGCTTTTCGTCGGCGGTGGTTTCGTCGTAGCGGCCGGTGCGCAGGCCGCCGAGGCCGGCGATCAGCGCGATCAGCACCACGCAGCCGCCGACAATGCGCACTGGCATGTGCTCCGCCGCGAACAGCAGCAGGGCGAGCAGCGCCCAGAACAATGCGGTGGTATGGCGCCGCGGGTTGCCGGTGTCGCGGAGGCCGCGCCAGGCCAGCGACGCGAAGTACAACCCGAGCAGCCAGTAGACAGCGGTCATGCCGATCATTCCGGTGCGTCCTCGTCCGGCACCGGGGTATTCGTTTGCGCAAGCCGTGCGGTCATCGCGCGCTCGAAACGCAGGATCCGCCATGCGTGGATCACGAACGCGCAGATCGCGGTGGGGATACCCCACATCGCGATCTGGATCGGCTCGAGAGCGATGCCTTTGTCGCTGAGCACGCCCTGGATCAATAGCACCGCGCCGAATGCGATGAAGATGTCTTCGCCGAAGAACAGGCCGACGTTATCGGTGGCCGCCGACATCGCGCGGATCCGCTCGCGTTCGGTCTGCGGCAGATCGCCGTGCGTGGTTTCGGCGGCGGCTTCGGCCATCGGCGCGAGCAACGGGCGCACCGCCTGCGGGTGACCGCCGAGGCTGATCAAACCGAGCGCCGAACTGATCTGGCGCATCAGCAGATAAGCCACCAGCAGCCGTGCGGTGGTGGCGCCGCGCAGCCGCGCGATCCACGCCTGCGCGTGCTCCTTCAAGCCGTTGCGTTCGAGCAGGCCGATCACCGGCAGCGCGATCAGGAACAGCAGCAGGAAGCGTTTGTCGGTGAAGGCTTTGCCGAGAATATCCAGCACCTCCAGCGGCGACAGGTTCGCGGCGAAGCCGGTGATGAAACCGGCGGCCATCACCACCAGCGCCGGATTCAGGCGCAGCACGAAGCCGAGTACGACCGCGAGTACGCCGATCAGTGGCCAGTAGTTGATGAGTGTGGTCTCCATCAGAATTGCGCCCCGGCTTCGGTCGTGAAGGGAAGAATGTCCACGCCGTCGAGGGCCAGGCCTTCGCGCAGCGCGCGGGCGAAGACTGCAGCGTCGTCGCGGTCGCCGTGCAGGCAAAGCGTGTCGGCGCGCAGCGACAACAGCCTGCCTTCGCCGCTGCGTACCTGCGCATGCAGCGCCAGCATCCTCGCCTGTGCGAGTGCGGCGTCGAGCGTGTCGAGCACCGCGCCCGGCGTGCCGCGCGGCAGCAGCCGTGCGTCGTTGCCATAGCCGCGTTCGGCGAAGACTTCGTGCGCCACGCGCAGTCCGGCGGCGTCGCCGGCAGCGGTCGAGGCTGAGCCGGACAGCCCGACCAGCACCAGCATCGGATCGAAATCGCGCACCGCGGTGGCGATGGAGGTGGCGACGGCAGGATCGCGCGCGGAGCGGTTGTAGAGCGCGCCGTGGGGTTTGACGTGGTGCAGTGCGACACCTTCCTCGCGGGCGATCGCGTTGATGCGTTCGAGTTGGCTGCGGATCAGCGCGGCGATGTCGTGTGGCGCCAATTCGATCTCGCGTCGGCCGAAGTATTCGCTGTCGTCGTAGCCCGGATGCGCGCCGGCAACCACGCCGTGCTGCCGACAGAGCCGCAGCGTTTCGCGCATGGCGGCATCGTCGCCGGCATGCGCGCCGCAGGCGATGTTCGCCGAGGTGATCCACGGCATGATCGCGGCGTCGTTGCCGCAGCCTTCGCCGAGATCGCAGTTGAAATCGATGCGTGGCACCGGCGGGTCCGCAGAGGAAAGACGCAGACTAGGCAATGCCGCGGCCGGCTGCAAATCCGCCGTGGCTCATGCGCGCCGCCGCCGGTCGTCGATCGCGAGCAGCGCACGCGCCAGTTCCGCATCGCGCTTGCGCCGCAGCACGACCGCGGTGTCGGCAGTGATGGCCTCGAATCGCAGGGGATCGCCCGCGCGCAGCTGCGCCAGTCGCGGCAGATCGACGGCGATGACATGGCCCAGCCGCGGATAACCGCCGACGGTCTGCGCGTCGGCGAGCAGCACGATCGGCTGGCCGTCTGCCGGCAACTGGATCGTGCCGGGCGCGACCGGCGCCGAAATCTGCTCCGGCAGCGTCGCAGCGATGGCCGCGCCGCTGCAGCGCAGGCCCTGGCGGTCGCTGCGCGGATCGACGCGCCAGTTCTGCGCCGCCAGCGCCTGCGCTGCATCGACACTGGCTGGAATGTCGCCGGCAGGCACGTAACGGATCGGCGAAGCGTTCGCAGGCGCGGTGTCCAATGCGACCCACCATGCCGGCGCCTGTGGCTCGATGAGGTCGAGCGTCGGCTGAGGCCCGAGCGGAAGCGTGTCGCCGTTGCGCAGCGCCCGTCCGTGCAGGCCACCGAAGCCGCCGCGCAGATCGGTGCTGCGGCTGCCGAGCACGCGCGGCACGTCGAAGCCGCCGGCGACCGCCAGCCACGCGCGCAGCCCGCTGCGGATCGCACCGAGTCGCAGCAGTCCCGCCGGCAGATCGACCGGGCGCGCGCAGGGGATGGCATGCCTCTGCCCGCGGCTGTCATCGAAACGGGCGTCGATGGCGGCGCCGCACAGCGCGATCCGCGCCGGTTGCGGCAGTTCCAGCGTCGGCCCGCCGAGGGTGATTTCCAGCACCGCCGCGTCGGGCGGATTGCCGACCATCCGGTTCGCAAGCAAGGTCGATGCGGGATCGAGCGTGCCGGCGCGACCGACCCCGAGGTGGCGCCAGCCGTCGCGACCCGAATCCTGCACCGTGGTCAGCGCGCCGGGGCCGACCACCCGCCATTCGTATCCGCTCATGCGTCGCGCCCCAGTCGCGCGAAGGCATCGTCATCGATGGCGACGAAGCGCACGCGGTCGCCCGGGGCGAGCAGCGACGGCGACGCGCGCTCCGGATCGAATAGTCTCAATGGTGTGCGCCCGAGCAGCCGCCAGCCGCCGGGACTTTCGCGCGGATAGATGCCGGTCTGCGCGCCGCCGATGGCGACGCTGCCGGCAGGCACGCGCGTGCGCGGCGTGACCAGCCGCGGCAGCGCCAGCGACGGATCGAGCCCGCTGAGATAGGGAAAGCCGGGCGCGAAGCCGATCATCGCGACGGTGTAGATCGCCGCACTGTGACGCGCGATCAGTTCGGCCGAGGTGATATCGAGTTCGGCCGCGACACTGTCGAAGTCTTCGCCGAACCTGTTGCCGTAACGGACCGGGATCTCCACGAGTCGCGAATTCGGCATCGCGGCGGTTCCGGTATCGACGCGGTATTGCGCCCGCAGCCAATCGTGCGCGGCATCCGCAGTGATGGCATCGGTGTCGAAGAACACGCCAAGGCTTGTGTACGCCGGTACCAGATCGCGCAGCCACGCCGGCGACTGTGCGCGGATGCGCGCGACAAGCGCATGAACCTGTGCGTTGGTCGCGGCACCCACTGTTGTGCCGGGATGGATCAGCCAGGCATCGTCGGCGAGCGGTTCGAAGCGTAGTTCCGGATAAGGTGTGGCTTCGCTTTTGCTCATGCCGACAATGCGGCGCGCAGCATTTCGACCCGGGCGATCAGCAGCTCCGGCGAATACGGCTGCGCGGTGGCCATGCCCCACACCGGCCGCGGCCAGGCGATGTCGTCGTGGAAGCGCGCGATCACATGCACGTGCAACTGCGGCACGACATTGCCGAGCGCGGCCACGTTGAGTTTGTGCGGCTTCACCGCGACCTGCAGCGCGCGGCTGGCGCGATCGATCTCCTGCATCAGCTGCGCCTGCCGTGCGGCATCGAGGTCGATCACTTCCACCGCGTTCTCCACCCGCGGCACCAGGATCAGCCACGGATGATTGGCGTCGTCCATCAGCCGCACTTCGCACAGTGCGAACTGCGCCAGCGGATGGGTGTCGTCGGCGAGCTGCGGGTGCAGATGCCAACCGTGGACTTCGTTGTGCGAATGGCGGCTCATCGCAGATGCTCCGAGAGAAAAGCGGTGGTGCGGCCCCAGGCCAGCGCCGCGGATTCGGGCGCGAAGTCGTGGCGCTCGTCGCAGTTGAAGCCGTGACCGGCCGGGTAGGTGTGGATGATCGCATCGGGATGGTGCTCGCGATGCCGCTGCACATCTTCCGGCGGGATCAGGCGGTCGTGTTCGCCGAAATGGAACAGCATCTGCGCCCGCGCCGGCTCGCCGAGAAACGGTACGCTGCGGCCGCCGTAGTAAGTCACCGAGGGCAGCCCTTGGCGGGTATTGGCCAGCATCGCCACGGTGCCGCCCCAGCAGAAGCCGGCCACGCCGACCCGGTGACCGGATTCGCGCAGCCAACGCGCAGCGGCGGACACCACCTGCAGTGCGCGCTCGAATCCCAGTTCGGCCGCCAGTTCGCGGCCGAGTGCTGTGCCGGCATCGTCGTAGCCCGATTCGACCCCCGGCCTGACCGGATCGAACAGCGCCGGGGCCATCGCTGTGAAGCCCGCCTGTGCGAAGCGGTCGGCGACCCGGCGGATATGCGGATTCACGCCGAAGATTTCCTGAACCACCACCACCGCGCCCAGTGGCTGCGTGCCTTGCGGCAGCGTGTCCGGCCGCGACAGCCAAGCCTGAACCGGGCCGGCCGGCGTCGTCAGTGGCAACCACTCGCCCATGGAGTCTGGTCTCGCGATGGCGGAGACCGACATCCTAACGCCGCCGCCGCGATCCGGGGCGGCGGAAAGGGCCGCATGGGGCAGGGCGGTATACTGCGCGCCCGTTTTACATGCGCAGAGCCCATTCCGCGGCTCCGGCATCGCGCCTTCCGGACCACAGCTCATGTCCCTGCTCGACACTCCCTCTAATGGCCGCAAGGTCGGTTTCGTCAGTCTCGGCTGCCCGAAGGCGCTGGTGGACTCCGAACGCATCCTTACCCAGCTCCGGGTCGAGGGTTACGACATCGTGCAGACCTACGACGATGCCGACGTGGTGGTGGTGAACACCTGCGGCTTCATCGATTCGGCGGTGACCGAATCGCTGGATGCCATCGGCGAGGCGATGGCCCAGAACGGCAAGGTCATCGTCACCGGTTGCCTGGGCAAGCGCCCGGAGCAGATCCGCGAAGCGCATCCGGACGTGCTGGCGATCACCGGTCCGCAGGATTACCAGAGCGTGATGGCCGCCGTGTACAAGGCGCTGCCGCCGCAGCACAACCCGTTCACCGATCTGGTGCCGCGCCGGCTCGACGATAACGACGTCGGGATCAAGCTCACGCCGAAGCATTACGCCTATCTGAAGATTTCCGAAGGCTGCAACCACCGCTGCAGTTTCTGCATCATTCCGTCGATGCGCGGCGATCTGGTCTCGCGTCCGATCGACGAGGTGTTGCGCGAAGCCGAAAAACTGGCGATGGGCGGGGTGAAGGAACTGCTGGTGATCTCGCAGGACACCAGCGCTTATGGCGTGGACGTGAAATACGCCGAGCGCACCTGGCGCGGCAAGGCATACCAGACGCGCATGAAGGCGCTGTGCGAAGGCCTGTCCGAACTCGGGCTGTGGACGCGCCTGCATTACGTATACCCGTACCCGCACGTCGACGACATCATCCCGTTGATGGCGGATGGAAAACTGCTGCCGTATCTCGACATTCCGTTCCAGCACGCCAGCCCGCGCGTGCTCAAGTTGATGAAGCGTCCGGGCGCGGTCGACAAGACCCTCGAACGCATCCAGCGCTGGCGCGGCATCGCGCCGGACATCACCATCCGCAGCACCTTCATCGTCGGTTTCCCGGGCGAGACCGAGGCCGAGTTCGAGGAGCTGCTGGATTTTCTCGACGAAGCCCAGCTCGATCGCGTCGGCGCCTTCGCCTATTCGCCGGTGGAAGGCGCAGCCGCGAACGCATTGCCCGATCCGGTGCCCGAAGACGTGAAACAGGAGCGCCTGGCGCGCTTCATGGAACGCCAGGCGGAGATTTCCGAAGCCAAGCTCGCGGCGAAGGTCGGCAGCGTGCAGCGCTGCCTGGTGGATTCGGTGGATGGCGATCTGGGCATCGCGCGCTCGATGGCCGACGCGCCGGAAATCGACGGCCTGGTGCAGATCCAGAACAGCCTCGAAGCCGGCCTGCGCCCGGGGCAGTTCGTCGATGTCGAGATCATGGGCAGCGACGAACACGACCTGTACGGCGAGGCCGTGCTCGAATCCTGATGCGCGAACACTGACGGGCATGGCGAAACGTCGTTTCATCGCGCCACCCCGCAGCGAGATCGATCCTCGTTGTTTCGAGCACCCGGTCTTCGATGGTGTATCCGCGTTCCGGCCATGGTTCACGGCGCAGGCATGGCCAGCGCCGGATGATCTGAATGCCGCGATGCCGGTCGCCGACAAACGCTTCGCGCTGCAGGACCAGGCGCTGCTCGACGACGGTCTGCACTACGAAACGCGCATCGCCGAACGCGGCGCCATCGCGACCCGCGCGGAGAACTGGCACGACCTGTTCAACGCCGCGATCTGGTGCCGTTATCCGTTGGTCAAACACGCGCTCAACGCGCAGCAGATCGCGCATATCGCCACCATGGGCGCGTCGCGGCGCAATCGCGCGCAGTACGCGCTGACCCAGTTCGACGAAGCCGGCGCCATCGTTCGCGTGCGCGACCCGCAGTTGCTGGCGCTGTGGGACCGGCACGACTGGCCGGCGCTGTTCCACCGGCATGCGGATGCGTGGCGCAATGGCGATATCCGCATCGCGGCGGTGATCGGTCATGCGCTGCTGGAACACGCGCTGGTGCCGGAAATCTTCCTGGTCGGCAAATGTCTGGTGGTGCAGGGCGATGGCGACGACGATGCCTGCGTCACGCAGGCGGCCCGCGCGATCGCCGGAGGCGCGGCGTTGAACGATCCGCTGGAACTGCGTCCGCTGCCGATGGCGGGCATTCCCGGCTGGTATCCCGGCCAGGACGCGCGCTTCTTTGCCGAAGCCGAATGCTTCCAGCCAGTGCGTGCGGGGCGGGTGTATCCGCCGCCGCTGTAAACCTGCGTTGGTCTTGGCCGCCCGCCGCCGTTTCACTCCGGGTGACGCAGCATCCAATAACCGAGATAAGCGAACCACACGATCTGGCTGAGGCCGAATATCGTTCCCAACGCGCCGAGCGACGGCAGTGCGGATAGCACGCCGGATGCGCCGACCACCAGGCCGATGAGGTTCAGGATTTTCGGCAGCGCCGCCGAGCGCAGCGCGATCAGACTGATCAGCAGTACCCACAGACCGCCGACCACCTCCACGCCGCCACCCAGTCCGTTCTGGACGGCGCCGATGGCGATCCATGCGGTCGTGGCCCGGCCGGCATCCTGCGGATAGATGGCGGCCACGCTGTCCAGGCCGGTATTGGCGATCATGCCGCTGGCGATCACCAGACCGGCCCAGATCAGACCAAAGGCAGTCGCGATCTGCATGGCGCCCGGGAATGCGTTTTTCAGCCGTTCGTGCAGGGCGACCGCAAGGACTGCCAGGCCCGCGCCCCCTGCGACATAGATGAAGAACATCCAGAACTGGAAAACCAGCTTTCTGTCGAGAAGGAACGACAACTTCTGTTCGGCGCTCCAGCCGTCGGTGTCCCCGGGGTTCAGCACGGTCGCCATCATCGCGAAGCCGACGATATAGGCCAATGCTTCCACCAAGGCGGCGATGCCGCCTGCTTTCTGTAATCTCTTCATGCGTCCCATTCCTGTTGGAAGCCGCAATTGGACCGCAGTCCGTCTCGCGCGCGCGCCTGCTTTCGGTCTACATGCCGATCGGCACATCGATCCGTGGCCAGTTTTCCGACAGGCGGTGCGTGTCCCGTCGCCGCCGCATGCCGCGTTGGGCACAATGGCATCCGGCCTCCACTTTCCGTACCGACCACCATGCGATCACATCCACGTCCGCGCCCAGGACTATTCCCGTTCGTGCAGTTCGCCGTCGCCATCTCGATGTTCGGCAGCGCCCACGTCGCCCTTTGTGCCGATCGCCCCCAGCACCCGCCGTTGACCGCCGAACAGCTGGCGCCCTATCTCCCTGACGGTGCGGGGATCGAGGCGCGTCTCGACGCCGACCTCACCGGCGACGGCCTGCGCGACCTGGCCGTCGTCGCCGCGAATGACGATGTGCGCGTGCTGAAGGTGATGATCGGGTACGACGACGAATTCAGCCTGGGCTTGGACCCGGTCGGCGAGATGCGGATGGGCAGTGCGCCGCTTGGCGCCGCGTCGCTCACCGTGAAGAAAGGCGTGTTGATCGTCGAGGATCTCGACGGCGGCACCACCGCGATCCAGTCGCTATACCGGTTCCGCTTCGATCCGAAGGAAACGAAGATGCGGCTGATCGGCGACGACGTGAGTCTTTACAGCCGCACCAATGCCCACGACTCGACATCGATCAGCACCAATCGCTTGAACGGCGTGCAGATCGTGAAGCGCAGCGTGATCGGCGAAGATGGCTACACCGATCAGCCGGAGCAGAAGAAGAAGGTCGGAACCGCGCCGATCTGGATGGAAGATGCGCCGTTGCCGGAAGACACCCTCGGCTTCAGCGACTGACGGCCTGCCCGGAACAGCAGGTTCATCGCTGATCGATTATCTCGTCAGATATTTGAGGGGACATTCCAGATGATCCAAGAAAACCCATATCAAGCTCCAGCGTCTGTAGTGGGGCAAGGCGCCGATTCTGCGCCACGCAGGTGGGGCGCGATGCTCCTGCCGCTAGTCGGACTTCAGGTTCTAGTGGCGGCGATGTACGCGCCCACTGCGCTCAGTCGACTTCAGCATGGCGAGATAAGCGTGCTCGTATTTTCTGCCGTGGTGCTTTCCAGCATTCTCTTGGCGATCGGTGGGTTGATGTTCGGGCGCAGCGCCCGAGCGGCCGCTTGCTGCTTCTTCGCATCCGCCTTATTTGGCGCCGTTGCGTATTTGTATTGGCGTCCGGCCGTTGTTTTCGCGGGGATCCTGATCGCTATTTGCGCCGGATTGGTGAGCGTGGTCATCACGCGTCGTCCAGCAAAGGTCTAAGACTAAATCTGCTTCACCGTTCGGCTCGATTCAGGCATGTTCGCCGTGCGGATTACACCCATTCCCGCGAAGGCAAGGTGAAGCGCCTCTGCGGCCGGCCGATCAGGTCGAGGAAATTTTCGAACATGGGTTCGGCCTGTCTTTGCATCGGCAAGGCCAGCGACGCGCTCAGCACGCGAATGCTTGCGTCGTCCTGAGGCAGACCGGAAGCGGCCAGTTCGTCGGCGTAGTCGGGATTGCCCAACCAGCGTTCGATCAGGGGCTGGTTCACTTCGGGGTGGAACTGCAGGCCGTAGGCCATCTCGCCATAACGGAAGGCCTGTTGCTCGCATGTGCTGGTGCGTGCCAACTGGATTGCGCCGTCCGGCAGCGCATAGCTTCGCGCATGCCACTGGAAGACGGTTGTCGTCGCGCCCAGAGGCAGCGTCACCTTGTCGGCCAGGCCGGCCTCGGTGAGTTCGAGTTGGTACCAGCCGATCTCGGTCTGATCGTGCTTCCGCACCGGCGCGCCCAGCACATGCGCCAGCAGTTGCGCGCCAAGACAAATACCCAGCACAGGTTTGCCCTGCTTGAGCGCATGCTCGATGACACGTAATTCCGTGCGCAGATGCGGCCGCTGTTCTTGATCCTCGACATTCATCGGCCCGCCCAGCACCACCAGACCGCGATAGCGGTCGATGTTCGGCTCGGCATCGGGGTGGCGTTCGAAGTTGACGAAGCGGATGCGATGGCCGCGTCGCCTGATCAACGGGTCCAGCGTACCCAGAGGTTCAGCGGCGACGTGCTGGAAGACGAGGATGCGGGGCATGACCGAAAGCATGGGCGAGTGCGGCGCGTAGCGCAACGCATCGCGATCGCAGGATCAAGTCGCTTCCAGAGGCGGGCAGGGCGGAACCCACACAGTGGACTCCGCCGCCGTTTCTACGTCTCAACGCGGTGGATCCACCAATTCGTTCGGTTCGATCTTCACCCGTTTGAGGTGGAAGTTCGCGGCGTGCTCCGCCGGTTTGCCGCCATCCCAGAACTGCCAGCGGCTGGTCAGTTCGTCCGGACCGATGAAGGCGAAGCGGGCATCGTGCATGTGCGCGGCCTTGGCCGGATCGAAGTTGATCGCGCCGTCGAAATCGAACGCCACTTCACCGTTCTCGCCCGTGCGGGAACGCATCTTCGGGTGATTGCCGCTGGCGCAGAAATGCACCAGCACCACGTCGTCGCCGTCGCGCACATACAGCGTGCGCATCTCATGCGAGGTGCCCGGGAACTGCAGTTCCTCCACCGCACTGCCGCCTGCGGTGATGGTGTAACTCACAGCGACATCCGGCATCGAATTGCCGTCCAGACCGGCGCCGCTCCATTCGCCGGCCAAGGCCTTGAAGCGTTCGATCAGATGCGGCTTGGCGGCAACGTCCGGCCCGGCGGCCGACGTGGACAGGGATGGGCAGACGAGGAGAGCGGCGGCCAAGAAGGCGGCAGTGTGAAGACGACGCATCGCGGTGCTCCGAAAGGATCGGTGATGGGATCGTACGCCGATTGCGGTGGCGCGAGTTGTTGGCATTGGTGGATGCAGGCGGTTGCTTGAAACCTGGTGGAAACCGCAAGCCTGGGGGGATTCCGACAACCCGCTAATCGGCGGGTCGGGTCAGCGCGGAGATATCGCGGACCAGCCCGATTCCAATGTCGGCCGAGCGCAGATCGGATGCGTGCGCGGCGCTGGCGCCATCGGTGCCCAGCGCGCTCAAGCTGAGTTGCCCCTTGCAGTTCTGCGAGACCTGGACCGCGGCTCCGCGCCCGCCGAAGACCTCGCGGACTTTACCCAATCCGCGACGCACTGCATTGGGTCGATGGACTGTGCGCACGTTCCTGCAGTCGCGACTCCACACCCGCATGACCGGACCCTCGCTGGCCAATCCCTGGCTGCCCGCCGCTTGCCATTCGGCAACGCTGGGCAAACGATACTGCTGGCCGCTCTGCTCGCTGAACCAGCGTGCAAAATCCCTGGCCTCGTCGTAGGTCACGCATCGGGCGACCGCGACCGCTGCGGCATTTCCTTCACAACTGGCAGGCGTCCGTCCCGCAGCGCTGGCGTAACGCGCGTAAAGCGCAGTGCTGACCGGCGTCACGCTGACCGCAATTCCCTTGTTGCTGTAGGTCGGGGCTTTGACCACGCCGAGTTTGGGTCCGTCGGCGTCGACGATACCCTCGGCGCGACTGGGTATCTGCAGCAGCAAATCGCGCCGCGCGGTCAATCCGGTGCTCGGCTGTTCGATCAGGCCGAACAGCGGCAAAGCCGATTCAGCACGGCTTCGATCATAGGCCGTGATCGCTGTATCGAGTTCCGCCCGGAGCGCGCTGTCGAGTTGGTTGGCGACCGTAACCCGCGTCGCTGGCGCGCTGCCCAGACGCACGCTGGCGTCCTGCCAACCGGTGTAGTGGCGCTCGACTTCGCCCCAACGGCGCGCGCTGATCGCAGCGAGCAGCTGCGTTCTAAGTTTGTCTTCCAGCTGCACGCGAAGACGGTCGTAATCGGCTTGCTTCGGGGCCGCCATCAAGCCGTCCAGCGCGTTCGGCCGCGCTGGCGGCAGCCACTGCTCAGTCGCGATCAGTCGGCCGATTTCGGCTGCGGTCAGCTTTGTTTTCGGCCACAACGCCCACGTCGCCAGCCCCAGCGTCAGAACGCCGACCACGGCCGCGATTGCGAGCGTGCGGCCCGCGATCAGCGGTGCGGCATCGGGGATACGGTCGAGGGCCGCCGCCATCTCGATCGCACTCTGGAAGCGCTGCGCCGGCGCGCGGGCCAGCGCTTTGTCGATGAAGGCTTGCCAGTGCGCGCGTTCCTTCGGCAGGCGCGGGACTTTCTGCTCCAACTGGGCGATCGCAACCTCGAATGCGTCGACACCGCGAAACGGCAGGCTGCCGGTCAGCAGTTCGTAAGCGACCACACCCACGCTGTACAGGTCCGAGCGCGCATCCACCTGCATCCCGCGCGCCTGCTCGGGGCTCATGTACCCGGTCGAGCCCACGGTCAGGCCGACCTGCGTCAGGCGTTCGCTGTTCAAGGTGCGGATGGCGACGCCGAAATCGGCGAGTTGTGGCGTGCCGTGTTCGTCGAACAACACGTTCGCCGGTTTGATGTCGCGGTGGACGATGCCTTTGCCATGCGCGTAGCCCAGGGCATCGAGCAGAGCGGTCAGCAGCTTGCGGATTTCCGCCAAAGGACGCGGCGATACGCGCGCGGTGAGATCGCCGCCGGGCAGGAACGGCATCGCGTAATACAGCGCACCGTCGCTGGTGTGGCCGACATCATGGATGCCGACGATGTTCGGATGGCTGAGTTCGGCGATCAGGCGGGTTTCCTGCTCGAAACGCTCGATCGCATCCGCGCCGCCGGCTTCGGCCATGCGCAGGATCTTCAGCGCGACCGGCCGCTGCAGCGCGATCTGCTCGGCCACGAACACTTCGGCCATGCCGCCGCGGGCAAGATGACGGTTGATCGTGTAACCGGGAACATGGGGCGTGGTGGGCGGTGTGGCGGTCATGGCCAAATTGTACGCATACAACCGCATGAACACGCGCGTAGCCCGGTAGAGGCGAAGCCGAAACCCGGGGCTTTTTGAGATCGCTCGAACGGAATCGATAGTGCGCAATCCGATCTCAATGCGCATCGAAGACAGCGTTATGAAAAGCCCCGGGTTGACCGGCTGCGCCGTTGACAGCCGCTGCGCTCTACCAGGCTGCGATGCTGAAGCCGGTCAGCCGCCGTATTCCACTGAGGCAATAAAAAACCGCTGCAACCCGCCCGGCAGCTGCGCCTCGAACTCATCGTCGATGCGTTTCTTCAGCATCGCGCGCGCCAGCGGCGAATCGATGCTGATCCAACCCAGTTTCGCGTCGGTCTCGTCGGGGCCGACGATGCGATAGCGGTTGGTGTCTCCGGTGACAGTGTGTTCGACGTCGACGATCGCGCCGAAAAACACCGCTCCCGGGTCGCTGGGTGCGGTGTCGACCACGCGCAGATGTTCCAGTCGCTTCGACAGATAGCGCACCCGGCGATCGATCTCGCCGAGTTGCTTCTTGCGGTAGGTGTATTCGGCATTCTCGGAGCGGTCGCCCTCGGCCGCCGCAGCGGCGAGGGCTTTGACCACTTCGGGCCGGCGCGTGCGCCAGAGATCGTCCAGTTCGGCTTTCAGCCGGTCATGGCCCTCACGGGTGATGAGGGCCGTGCTTTTTTCGGCCGGCGGCCGCCAACGGGACATCGCGTCAGTGGGCGCCGGTGTGACGCGTTAGCGTGGCGCCGCCGACGATCTTGACGCTGTCCTTCGAGAGGATTTCGATCTGTCGGTCGGTTTCGCCCTTGCTGTTGGGGTCGAGGGTCGCGGTTTTGCCGCCCGGCTGCAGGTTCCAGTTGCCGTCGATGGCGTTGCCGTCGACATTCAGCGCGAACGTGCCGCCAGCGGTGATCTCCAGGGTGGTACCGCCGGAGACGTAATGGCCCTCGAAGGCCTTGGCGTCGAAATTCGGCGCGGCCGCGGTCGGGGTGGCGTGGTCTTCGATGATCGTGGCGTCGGTGCCCGGCAGCGGACCTGCGGGTTCGGCGGCTTTGGTCTCCTCAACGGGTGCGGCTTCTGCGACGGGCGCTTCAACTGCGACTTCCTCTGCCGAAGCGGCTTCGGCTTCTTCGGCGGCGTCTTTCTGGCAGCCGGCGGCGAACAGGGCGAGGGGCAGGGCGAGCCAGAGCAGCGCAGCGGACTTGCTTGATTTCATCGGTCGGATCTCGGTTGGTCGGGAATGGTGCGGGGGGAATGGGTGGCAGGCGGCAGCTTCGGAACGGAAACGATCAGCGTTTGCCGCCGAAGATGCCGCCGAGCAGGCCGCGGAGTATCTGTCTGCCGATCTGGTTGCCGACGGTGCGCGCGGTCTGTTTGGCCATGGTCTCGACCATGCCCTGGCGGCGCTTGGTGCCGAACACAGCGTCCTTCACCGACTGCCCGAAACCGCCTTGCTCGGCGTCGTCCTGGGCGCGGGTGCGGGCGGCTGGGGCCTTGGCCTGTTCCGGCGCGGCTTCGACTTTCTTCGCCAGCATCTCGGCCGCGGATTCGCGGTCGATGCGGGTGTCGTAGCGGCTGCCGACCGGGCTGCCGGCGCGCACCTGCGCGCGTTCGGCTTCGGTGATCGCGCCCATCCGGCAGCGTGGCGGCGCGATCAGCGTGCGCTCGACCGGCATCGGGATGCCTTTTTCCTGAAGCGTCGAAACCAAGGCCTCGCCGGTGCCGAGTTCGGCGATGACCTTGGCCACGTCCAGCGCCGGATTGGCGACGAAGGTCTGCGCCGCGGTCTTCACCGCTTTCTGGTCGCGAGGCGTGAACGCGCGCAATGCGTGCTGGAAGCGATTGCCGAGCTGGCCGAGGATCTCGTCCGGCACGTCGTCGGGGAACTGCGAGCAGAAATACACGCCCACGCCCTTGGAGCGGATGATGCGGACCACCTGTTCGATCCGCTGCTTCAGTGCGGGCGGAGCGTCGTCGAACAGCAGATGCGCCTCGTCGAACACGAACACCAGCTTGGGTTTTTCGAGGTCGCCGACTTCCGGCAGACTTTCGAACAGTTCCGACAACAGCCACAGCAGGAAGCTGGAATACAGCTTCGGCTTCAGGATCAACTGGTCGGCGGCGAGGATGTTGAGCACGCCGCGGCCGTCCTGGGTGGTGCGCATCAGATCGTTGAGTTCCAGCGCGGGTTCGCCGAAGAACATGTCGGCGCCTTCCTGTTCCAGCCGCAGCAGGGCGCGCTGGATCGCGCCGATCGACTGGACGCTGACCAGACCATAGCTGGTCGAGATGTCCTTGCGTTCCTCGGCCACCAGGCCGAGCAGGGCGCGCAGGTCTTCCAGATCCAGCAGCAGCAGTCCGCGGTCGTCGGCGAGCTTGAAGACGATGTCGAGCACGCCGGCCTGGGTGTCGTTCAGTTCGAGGATGCGGCCGAGCAGGGTGGGGCCCATCTCGCTGACCGTGGTCCGCACCGGGTGGCCGAGCTTGCCGTAGATGTCCCAGAACACCACCGGGTTGGCTTCGTTGCGATATTCCGGGTTGCCCATCAGCGCCAGCCGCTGCTGGATCTTTTCGTTCATCGTCCCGGCGACGCCCAGCCCTGCGACGTCGCCCTTCACGTCGGCCAGGAATACCGGCACGCCGATCCGAGAGAAACCTTCGGCGAGCGTCATCAGGGTCACGGTCTTGCCGGTGCCGGTGGCGCCCGCGATCAGGCCATGGCGGTTACCGAACTTGGGCAGCAGATGCACGTTGCCGCTGGTATCGGTGGTGACGGCCTTGCCGACCAGGATGGGGTCCATGAAGCGTCCTCGGAGTGGGTTGCGAAGGTTGTTCGCGAAAGTCAGCCCCGAATTCTATTCGGGATCCGGCCTCAGCGTGGGCGGCCGCAGCGTGTCTGAACTCCACCGCAGGCAATGACTTCCGCGGGTTGCCCGGGCTGGCACCGGGGGCTACCCTGCTTTCCCCCGCCGTTGCCCGTGCTGTTCATGTCCCCATTCGTTGCTGTTGCCGGGTCTTTCGCCCGCCTGTGTTCGCTGTCGTTGCTCGTGCTGCTGGCGTTGACGGCCCTGCCTTCCCACGATCTCCAGGCGCAGTCGCGCAAAACCCGCGACCTGGATGCGGTGAAGATGCGGATGGCCGCCGCCGAAGGCCGTTATCGCGACGCGCTGGTGAAGGTGGGCAACAACGATCCCGCCGGCACGCTCGAAAGCAACGCCGCGCTGGAAGACATGGAGGACGCGATCGCCGCCTGCCTGAAGCTCAAGGGCTGCCCGATCGCGGACCTGCTCGCCACCTACAAGCGTCTGCTCAAGACCGATGTCGACGGCCGCGCTGCCGGAGACTCGGCGATCGGCGAAGACGTGCAGGGCCTGATCGACACCGAGATCGCCACCGTCGACGTGCCGGCGTCCGCCGAGGCCGCCGCGCTGCTCAGCGCCGACGGCCAGCGTTTCGTCAACATGGTGCGGATGAACCCGGCGGTGCAGGCCGGCATCCGCCGCTGGCTCACCGACATGCGCGTGTCGCTGATCCAGAGTCACGAGAACTACCAGTACCTTCGCGACCAGATGTCGCCGTCCTTCCAGCGCAGCGGCCTGCCCGAGGCGCTGCTGTTCGGGATCATGGCCAAGGAATCCACCGGCCGCGTCCACATCGGTTCCCGCGCCGGTGCGGTCGGGCTGCTGCAGTTCATGCCCGCGACCGGCCGCCGTTTCGGCCTGGGCCCGGATGGCACCGGTTTCGACACCCGTTACGACCCGCGGATGTCGGCCGGCGCTGCCGCGTCGTATCTCAACGAGCGTTACGCCGAATTCGGCAACAACATCGAGCTGTGGCTGGCCGCGTACAACGGCGGCGAAGGTCGCGCGCTGCGCGTGTATCGCGCCACCGGCGGCCGCAGTTTCTGGGATGCGTCGGTCTACGAACAGTTCCCGGCCGAGACCAGGGATTACGTGCCGATGGTCATCGCTGCGGCCTGGCTGTATCTGCATCCCAAGGAATACGGCCTGACGTTTCCGAAAGTCGACGCAAAGCCCGCTACCTTCCGTCTGGCGCGTCCCGCGTCGATCTATGAACTGACCATCTGCCTGGGCAACGGCGGCACCCGAGACGGTTTCATGCGCGCGCTGCGCAACCTCAACCCGCGTTACGAAGCCGATGCCTGGATCCCCAGCGGCACCACAATGAACGGCACGATGAAGATCGTCAGCCTCTACAACCGCCACTGCGTGCAGGGCGAACGTGCAACGCTGGCGAAACAGCTGGTGGCCAGTGACCCGAATTCGGCCATCGTCCGTGTGGGCGCGATCGAAACCGTGGTCGGCACGGCCACAGGCGAAGACGGCACCGCGGTGCCTGCCGGAACCGCAGCCCCACCGGCCGTGGAGAAGCCCAAGGACAAGCCGAAACCCAAGCAGGTTCGAGAGCACAAGATCGCCCGCGGCGATACGTTGATGTCGATCGCGCGGAAGTACGATTGCCAGATCGGCGAGTTGTCGAAAGCGAACGGGCTCAAAGCACCGCGCTACAAGGTGAAGCCGGGGCAGCGGATCAAACTGCAGGGTTGCGGGGATTGAACGCCGCCGCAGGACGCTCAGCGTGAACGGTTGAAGCGATCAGCGGTGTTGCCGGATCTCGATCTCCGAGAGCTTCCACCATAACAGCCGGTGGCGTTTGAAAATCAGTTTTGCGGGGAGGACGCCATCGCCCTGGGGCTGCAGAGTCACCTCGAACGTCGACAGATTTTCGTAGCCCGCTGACGTTTTCCACTGCTTCACATCGAAACCGCCGCTGGCGTTTCGGCCGGTGGCTTCGTCGGCGGGAACCGCAGCCAGACCGTCGCGGGCGAGGCCGCGACCGGTGAACATCAGCATCAGCCCTTGTTCCGAAACCATTGCGTCGATCGCGGGGGCTGCAGCGGAGGTGGCGAGGGCGGCGCCGAAGTCGCGCCAGCCGCCGCTGCCGTCGCCGCCGATGCGTTCCGCCGCCGCGATGGCGAACTGCGACTTCAGGCTCTGGCGCAGCGCGGGAAAATCGACGTGTTTGGCCAGCGCTTCGGCGTCGCCGCGTTCCGCCGCCTCCAGCATCGAACGCAGGGTGAGTTGCGGCGCGAAATACGCCCAGACCAGAAATACGATCGCGAACAAAACGAACAGCGGTTTGGCGATGCGGCGCATGTGCGGCTCCAGCGTCGGATGGACGACACTGGAGTGTAGCGGCTCGGCCCGGGCGCGTTCCGGTGCGGCTGTTCCGTGCGTTCAGCCCGGAAACTGCAGCCGCATCGTCTTCTCGTCGACGTAGTGGTTCTGCACGAACACGTCGCCGGTCGAGCCCTTGCTCACGTTCTCGTAGGTCTCGAAGCCCAGATCGTCGCCGTTCTCCCACTCGATGGCGTCGCCGATGTCGATCCGCCAGTCCGGGTCGATTTCGACGATGGTGTATTCGCCCGTGGCTGTGGCGATCGCGATCGCGCACTGGTCGAGATCGATGACGGTGATGGTGCCCTTGCGACGCATGCGGTGCTCCCTGTCGTGTGCTGGCCGCGCGACCTTGCGCGGCGTGGCTGCGTGCCGGTGTGTTCCGGCGTTCGAATCACGGTACGGGAT
>JBKJHV010000020.1:0-2246 GCA_046598445.1 Lysobacteraceae bacterium | reverse complement strand
GATTTGAGCGTGAGCCAGTGCAGGCCGATCAGGCTGGCCCAGCCGTCGGGCTGGGTGAGCTTTTCCTGGCGCTGGATGCGCCAGAGATTTTCGTCGGACAGATACTGCGCTTCGTCTGCGCTGAGCGCGGGTTTGCCGGACGTTGACGACTTCTCGCCGCAGGCCGCCAACAACACCAGCATCGACAACACTCCAATTGCGCGCGCCACAGGCATTCCTGCACGCCGCCAACCGATCTGGATTCTCTCCATGTTCAACGTATCCATGCTCAACGCCCCCTGAGGAACCAACGGTCGATCTCGCCCAATGTGAAATTCGCCCAGGTCGGGCGGCCATGATTGCATTGCCCCGAACGTTCGGTGGCTTCCATTTCGCGCAGCAGCGCGTTCATTTCCGGAATGCTCAAACGACGATTGGCGCGCACCGCGCCATGACAGGCCATCGTCGCCAGCAGTTCGTCGCGCGCGGCGGCCACGCGTCTGGATTCGCCGTGTTCGACCAGATCGGCGATCACGTCGCGCAGCAACGCTTCGGTTTCGCCATCGGCCAACAGCGCCGGCACGCCGCGCAGGGTCAGACTCTGCAGCCCGCTGCGAGTGATCTCGAAGCCCAGGGTATCCAGCAGTTCCGCCTCGCGCTCGGCGGTTTCCGCTTCGCGCTCCGACACCGCAACGGTCTGCGGCACCAGCAGTGGCTGCATGCGCAGGCCGGTGTGATCGTGCGCGGTCTTGAGTTTCTCGTAGCCGATGCGTTCGTGCGCAGCGTGCATGTCGACCACGATCAGACCATCGACGGTTTCGCTGAGGATGTAGATGCCGTGCAGTTGCGCGATGGCGTAACCGAGCGGTGGCACTTCACCTTCCACCGCTTCGGGCAGCGGACGCATTGCGGGCTGTGGGTGCGACGACGATGGCGCATACAACGCAGTGTAGGCGGCGCGGGCGTCCTCGACGCGCAGGCCCAGACCGGTCTGCGGCATCGAGCGGTTCCATTGCGGCATGCCGCCGGCCTGCATGCCACCGTACTGCGTGCCCGGCATGACGCCGCCGTTCGCCGCGTACTGCGGGAAGTCAGTGGACGTCGAGGGCATCGCACTGTCGACGACGCCCGCGGCGATGCCGGCGCGGGTTTCGGCCAGTGCGGCGTGCAGGGTGCGATACACGAAGTCGTGGATCGGCCGCGCGTCGCGGAAACGCACTTCATGCTTCGCGGGATGTACGTTGACATCGACCCGGCGCGGATCGACTTCCAGGAACAGCACGTACGCGGGCTGGCGCCCGTGGAACAGCACGTCGGCATAGGCCTGTTTGACCGCATGTGCGACGCTGCGGTCGCGGACCGCGCGACCGTTGACATAGAGATACTGCTGGTCGGCACTGGCGCGGGAATACGCCGGCTGTGCGATCCAGCCGCGCAGGCGCAAGGTGCTACCGCTGTCGGTGGACAGTGGCGCGGCGTGATCGACCTGCAGCGCGTGGTCGAGGAATGCTTCGCCCAGGGTTTCGGAGAGACGTTCGCCCGAGAACAACGCGTCGCCGTCGCCTTTGTACCGGCGCAGCGGCTTGCCGTTGTGGCTGACGCGCAGTTCCACGTCCGGACGCGCCAGCGCGAGCTGACGCAGCCATTCTTCGATATGCCCGAGTTCGGTGCGCTCGGCGCGCAGGAATTTGCGCCGCGCCGGCACGTTGAAAAACAGGTCGCGCACTTCCACTGTGGTACCGGTGGCCTGTTGTTTCGGCGTGAGTTCGCCGACGCGGCCGCCTTCGACCGCAAGCGCCGTGCCGTGATCGTCGTCGTCGCGACGCGAGGCAATGCTGAAGCGACTCACCGATGCGATCGACGGCAGCGCCTCGCCACGGAATCCCAACGTGGCCACGGATTCGAGATCATCAAGCGAGGCAATCTTGCTGGTGGCGTGCCGCTGCACCGCCAACACCAGACCTTCCGGGGCGATTCCGCCGCCGTCGTCGCGCACGCGGATCAGACGCACGCCGCCGTCTTCCAGATCGATATCGATGCGCCGCGCGCCGGCATCGATGGCATTTTCGACCAGTTCCTTGACCACCGACGCCGGGCGCTCGATGACTTCACCGGCGGCGATCTGGTTGATGAGGGTGTCGGGAAGCTGACGGATGGTCACGGCGTTGGCAGCACCGCCACAGCGGTGTTTGAGAAAGTGAACCGGGATGATACTGCCCGACAGCGGGCGACGTGCGGAAGGCGCTATGCCGCAGGTCTTGTTACAG
>JBKJHV010000012.1:0-17001 GCA_046598445.1 Lysobacteraceae bacterium | reverse complement strand
CAATGACCCAACATCTGCTCGACCCCGGCTTCGCGCTCACGCTGCGACCGATGCGTTACCCCGTGTTCTACGAGATGTACCGCGACGCCATCCGCAACACCTGGACGGTGGAGGAGATCGATTTCGGCATCGACCTCAACGATCTGCAGCACAAGCTGGCGCCCGCGGACCGGCATCTGATCGAACGCCTGGTTGCGTTCTTCGCCACCGGCGACAGCATCGTCTCCAACAATCTCGTGCTGAATCTGTACCGGCACATCAACGCGCCGGAAGCGCGGATGTATCTGTCGCGGCAGTTGTACGAAGAAGCGCTGCACGTGCAGTTCTATCTCACCCTGCTCGACAGTTACATTCCTGATCCGGCGCGGCGCGCCGAGGCCTTCGATGCGGTGGAGAACATTCCTTCGATCCGCGCCAAGGCCGCGTTCTGCTTCCGCTGGATGGATTCGGTGCAGTCGCTGGAGCGGTTGGAGACCCGTGAACAACAGCGGCAGTTCCTGCTCAATCTGATCTGCTTCGCCTGCTGCATCGAAGGGCTGTTCTTCTTCGCCGCGTTCGCCTACGTCTGGTTCCTGCGTTCGCGCGGGCTGCTGCCGGGGCTCGCCGCCGGCACCAACTGGGTGTTCCGCGACGAATCCGGGCACATGGCGTTCGCCTTCGAGGTGATCCACACCGCGCGCCAGGAAGATCCGGGCCTGTTCGATGCCGGCATGGAGCGCGACGTGCGGCGGATGCTGCACGAAGCGGTGGAAGTGGAAGCGGTGTTCGCCGACGATGTGCTGTCCGGCGGCGTCAATGGTTTGTCTGCCGTGGAAATGCGCCAGTACCTGGGTTACGTCGCCGACCAGCGTCTTGCGGCCCTGGGCATGGCACCGGAATTCGGCGCGAAGAATCCGTTCCCATTCCTCGACCTGCAGGACGTACAGGAACTGACCAATTTCTTCGAGCGCCGGGTGTCGGCGTATCAGGTCGGCATCAGCGGCGCGGTGGCCTTCGACGATGCCTTCTGAGTCCGTCGACAACGGCCTCGGACCGAGCGAAGCGCGGCTCTGGGAAATCGTGTTCCCCGATCACGCCAATCATCTCGGCACCCTGTTCGGCGGCCAGGCGCTGGCGTGGATGGACAAGGCTGCGTTCATCGCCGCCACCCGCTATGCGCGGCGCACGGTGGTCACCGCGCGTTCGGAACAGGTCGATTTCCATGTGCCGGTACGCCAGGGACAGTTGGTCGAATTGATCGCACGTGTGGTCGAAACCGGGCGCAGCTCCATGCGGGTCGAGGTGGAGCTTCACACCGAGGATGCAAAAGCCGGTACCCGGCAATTGTGTACACGCGGGCATTTCGTGATGATCGCGCTGGATGAAGGTGGTAAGCCCGCTGCGGTCGTCTGAACCACGGCAAGCGCCTGCGCATTGCTCCTTCCCCCGCATCGCGGGGGAAGGTTGGGATGGGGGCTGCTTTGCCAGCGTTCTCTGCTGCGAATGCGGCAAACACCGACACGCTAATGCGGAAAATTCCGACAGCGACATCAATCACCGACCTCCAGGATGGATCTCCCGCAAAGCTCTGGAGATCCCATGCGCGAAGGCCAAAAGCGCGACTTCGCAAGACAATTGCGCCGCGACATGACCGATGCTGAGTCGCATCTGTGGAAGTTCTTGCGCAGGCAGCAACTCGGCGAGCGATTCCGGCGGCAGTGCCCGATCGATCGTTACATAGTCGATTTCGCCTGTTTGCGCAGAAAATTGGTTGTCGAAGTCGACGGTGGCCAGCATGCCGGATCGGAACACGACCGCATCCGGGACGCTTGTCTGGTGAGGCTCGGGTATCGCGTCCTGCGTTTCTGGAATAATGATGTCCTTGAGAACAGCGAGGGTGTTTACGGCATGATCCAGATCGCGCTGTTCGACAGCCCCCATCCCGACCTTCCCCCGCGTGCGGGGGAAGGAGAAGAGCAGGCCGACCATCGCCTGCAAGAACCGCATGCCTGTTACCGGAAGGAAAAGCCCTGATGACGACCCTTCGCATCGCCCTCGCCCAATTCGATTTTCCGGTTGGAGCGGTGAGCCGCAATGCCGGTCGGATCGCGGCCATGATCGCTGAAGCCCGCGACGAATATGGCGCGGACATTGTGATGTTTCCGGAGCTGGCCTTGTCCGGCTATCCGCCGGAAGACCTGCTGCTGAGACCGAGCTTCTTGCGCGACTGCAGCGATGCGATCGAGGCGGTGGCCGCGGCGGCGACCGGGATCGTCGCCATCGTCGGTTGGCCGCAGGCGGCGGGCAGCGTGGTGTACAACGCCGCCAGCGTGCTGCGCGATGGCAGGATCGCGCATACATACCGCAAGCGTGAGTTGCCAAATTACGCGGTGTTCGACGAGCGCCGCTATTTCGATGTCGACCCGGACCGCGAGGACTGCGTGTTCGAGGTGAAGGGCGTGCCGGTCGGTCTGATCATCTGCGAAGACCTGTGGTTCGCCGAGCCCATCGCCAGTACCGTGCGCAACGGCGCGCAGCTGGTGCTGGTGCCGAATGCCTCGCCGTTCGAGCGCGACAAGCACGCGCAGCGCGATGCGCTGTTGGCGCAGCGCGTGCACGAAACCGGCGCCGCCATCGCCTATCTCAATGCGGTCGGCGGTCAGGATGCGGTGGTGTTCGACGGCGCGTCGGTGGTCGCCGACGGCGATGGCGCGGTGCATCCCGCCGCCGCCGCGTTCACCGACCAGTGGCTGGTGGTGGAGTACGACGCTGAAGCGCGTCGTTTCGCGCCGGTGCAGTGGGTGGACGATGGCGACGAGAGCCGCGATGCGTTGGCGTGGCGCGCGATCGTGCGCGGTATCAAGGACTACTGCGGCAAGAACGGTTTCCAGAAGACCTGGCTGGGCTTGTCCGGCGGCGTCGATTCGTCGATGGTGCTGGCGCTGGCGGTGGACGCGCTGGGCGCCGAGAACGTCACCGCGGTGCGGCTGCCCTCGCGCTACACCGCTGAGCTGTCGAACGATCTGGCCGACGAGCAGTGCAAGGCGCTTGGCGTGAAGATGATCACGATCCCGATCGAGAAACCGTTCCAGGGTTATCTCGACGCGCTGTCCGAAGTGTTCGCCGACAAAGCGGTAGACGTGACCGAGGAAAATCTGCAGTCGCGCGCGCGCGGCGCGATGCTGATGGCGTTGGCGAACAAGCTCGGTGGCCTGCTGCTGACCACCGGCAACAAAAGCGAGTATGCAGTGGGCTACGCCACGATCTACGGCGACATGTGCGGCGGCTACGCGCCGATCAAGGACCTGTACAAGACCGAAGTGTTCGCGCTCTGCCGCTGGCGCAACACCGTCGGCGGTGCGCCTGTCATTCCTCCTGGCGTGATCTCGCGTCCGCCCAGCGCGGAGCTGCGCGACAACCAGAAAGACGAAGATTCGCTGCCGCCCTACGACGTACTCGACGCGATCCTGCTGCGCCACATCGACCAGGAACAGTCGCGCGACGAGATCGTGCGCGCCGGCTTCGATGCCGCCACCGTCGACCGCATGCTGCGGCTGGTGCGGATCAGCGAATGGAAGCGCCACCAGGCCGCGCCGGGACCGAAGGTTTCGCGCCGCGCCTTCGGCCGCGAGCGGCGGTATCCGATCACCAACGGTTATTCGGCGTAGGACGGGCTCAAGCCCGTCGCCCGAGTTGCAACCCGTGCGCTGGCACACCACCGACTTCGATGCGCTGTCCTGGCACGACGTCCGCGTGCATGGTTTCCGGATCGTCGAAGGCGTTCAGGGCACTGCGGAACTGGTGCTCGATATCGACTTCATCCTGGAATGGCTGTCGTCCGAGGATGGTGGATATCGATTCCGTGTCGCTCAGGCGATCCTGCAGTTCCATGATGTCTTCGGTTTGCGCTTCATGCTGGACTACGTGGCATGCAGTGCAGGCATGACCGCGTTTTCGATCGACAAGATCGAACGCGGAAGGATCGGCGACGATGAGCGCGCGCAGGCGTATCGCTGGCGGATCGACGTGAACTGGCCGGAAGGATTCCTTGAATTCGAGGCGCCGGGTTTCAGTCAATGGCTGGTCGGCGAGATCGTCGAGCAGGACGGGCAGACGCTGGATCCGAAGCAGCGGCTGTGATCCGCATGCGGCGGGCGCTCCAGGTGTGGACAAGAAAAAGCCGCCTTCCGGCGGCTTTTCTTTGCGCGATGCCTCGCAGGACTCAGTCGTTATCCAGCGCCGACTTCTCGCTGGCGAGCGGATTGAGCTTGCGGAACACCGAAGGGTAGTTCGGCCATTTGTCGCCGTCGGTCAGCCACGGGTGCTGCGGGGCTTTCTGCTGCAACTGCTGGCGCGCGCTGTCGGCGAGGGCGGTGTTGCCCAGGCGGGTGTAGGCCTCGGCCATCACCGCGACGCCGTCGTTCTCGAACGCGCTGCCCGGATAGGTTTCGCGCATGTATTCGGCGCGTTCGATCGCGGCGACCCAAGCGGTGCGGCGCAGGTAGTACATCGCGGTTTCGATCTCGTGGCGCGCGAACAGGTCGCGCAGCTCGTTCATGCGCGTGACCGAGTCCGCGGCGTAGCGGGAGTTGGGATAGCGTTCGGTGACGATCTTGAAGTCGTTGAACGCCTGCTGCGGCGTGGCCAGGTCGCGGCGGCTGGCGTCGAGCTTCCACACCCGCTGCAGGAACACGGTGTCGCGGCTGGAGTTGACCAGACCGCGCAGGTAATAGAGATACGCGGCGTTGCGATGGGTGGGATAGGTGCGCAGGAAACGGTCGATGGTCGAGATCGCGTCGTCGTTGGTACCCATCTTGAATTGCGCGTAGGCGGTTTCGATCAGCGCCTGCTCGGTGTACGTGCCGAAAGGGTATTGGGCGATCAGACGTTTATAGGTCAGCACGGCGGCGTCGTAGTTGCCGTTGCGGATCGAACGCTGGCCCTTTTCGTACAGCTCGGCGACCGGCACGCCTTCGTTCGCGTCCTTGTCCTTGAAGACGCCCTTCATCCTGGCGCAGCCGGAGGTGCCGAGGGCGAACATCAGGACCAGCAGCAGAGAGGGGCGCAGGAGCGCGGGGAGCGAAAGGCGGCGAAGGGGCATGCGGGCTGCTGCTGGACGGGTGAGCGGGCGATAATACCAGTCCAGACCGGCCAGCCCCTTAACGGCCGGCCGGAGACCCGCACCGCAGGCTTCGCCGCCTGATTCGCAGGCGTGGCCTCCCCCGGTCGCGCAAACCCCACCCCATCAGGAGCTCCGATGCCCTCACCCACGCCAACGCCAGCCGCGGAGACCGCAGCCCGCCTGTCGGTGGTGCCCGATGCGGCCTCCGGTCGCCGCTTCGATGCGGTGCTGGCCGAACTGTTCCCCGAATACTCCCGCTCTCGCCTCTCCGAATGGATCAAATCCGGCGATGCCCTGCTCGACGGCCGCCAGGTGCGGCCGCGCGACCCGGTGCGCGGCGGCGAGGCCGTGTCCCTGACCGTGGTGCTGGAAGTCCAGACCCGGTCCGAACCCGAGGACATCGCCCTGGACGTTCTATATGAGGACGCCGACGTCTTCGTGCTGAACAAGCCGGCCGGGCTGGTGGTGCATCCGGGCGCCGGCAACCCCGCCGGCACCCTGGTGAACGCCCTGCTGCACCGGGACCCGGCACTGGTCACGCTGCCGCGGGCGGGGATCGTCCATCGGCTCGACAAGGACACCTCCGGGGTGATGGTGGTAGCGCGGACCCTGCCGGCGCACACCGCGCTGGTGGCCCAGCTGTCGGCGCGCGACGTGCATCGCCAGTACCTCGCGGTGGTGGTGGGCTCGCTGGTGTCGGGCGGCACGGTCAATGCCGCGATCGACCGCCACCCGCGCGACCGCCTGCGCCAGGCCGTGCGCGAGGAAGGACGCGAGGCGGTCACCCATTACCGTCTGCGCGAACGCTTCCGCGCCCACACCCTGCTGGAATGCCGGCTCGAAACCGGCCGCACCCACCAGATCCGCGTGCACATGGCGCACATCAAGCATCCGATCATCGGCGACCCGCTCTACGGCGGATCGTTGAAGCTGCCCAAGGGCGCGACCATCGAGCTGATCGAGTCCCTGCGCGGCTTCAAGCGCCAGGCGCTGCACGCCGAAACCCTGGAGTTCACCCATCCGATCAGCGGCGAGCCGGTGCGTTGTTCCACGCCGATGCCGGCCGACATGCAGATGCTGGTCCGCACGCTGCGCGTCGACAGCCGCGAGGCCGAGGAACGCGCGCGTTGAAGCACGCTTTCGTGAATCCGGGTTTCCTGCCCGCCGATTGGCCGGCCCCGCCGGGCGTTCATGCCTTCACCACGCTGCGCCACGGCCTGGGCGTGTCGACGCCGCCGTTCGACAGCTTCAACCTCGGCAACCGCCATGCCGCCGACGGCGACGACCCGGCCACGGTCGAACGCAACCGCGCGCTGCTGGTCGAAGCGGCCTGCCTGCCGTCCGTGCCGCACTGGCTGAAGCAGGTGCATGGCATGGAGGTGGTGCGCTGCGATGGCCCCCTCCCCAACCCTCCCCCGCATGCGGGGGAGGGAGGCGGGCGCGCAGCGCACGCGGGAGGGGGCATACAGATTGCGGAACCCATCGCCGACGCCTCCGTCACTTCCACCCCGGGCGCGGTCCTCGCCATCCTCACGGCCGACTGCCTGCCGGTGGTGTTCGCGGCCGACGACGGTCGCGAAGTCGCCGCCGCCCATGCCGGCTGGCCCGGGCTTTCGTCCGGCATGCTCGAAGCTACGGTCGCCGCGATGCGCACCCCCGCCGATCGCCTCATCGCCTGGATCGGCCCCGCCGCCGGCCCCCAGCATTACGAAATAGGCGTGGAAGTGCGCGACCGCTTCCTCGCCCAGGATGCGCGCGCCGACATCGCATTCGTAGCGACCCGCCCCGGCCACTGGCGCGTGGATCTGCTCGGCATCGCACGCATGCGTCTGGCGAAGGCCGGCGTGACCCGCGTGCACGGTGGCGACCTCTGCACGATTTCCGACCCGCAGCGTTTCTTCTCGCACCGGCGCGACGCCCGCACCGGGCGGATGGCGACGCTGGTGTGGTTCGGCTGAGCGCAGTCGACGGGTGCGTCCGACCGATCCGGCAATGACACCACCCAAGCCGCTGTTCCGCACCGCGCTCGGCGAGGCTTACGCATCGCTGCCGGCGAGCGTGCGCGCATTGCACGACGGCAGCGGTCGCTGGCGCGGCGAAGCTACAGTCGAACGCGGGCGCGGCGCGCTGTCGCGGTTGTGCGCATGGCTCACGCGCTTGCCGCCGGCGGGCGTGCATCCGGTCGTGGTCGAGATCATGACGGAGCACGACGGCGAACGCTGGACGCGCCGCTACGGTGCGTCGCATGCGATGCCGTCGCTGCTGTGGCTCGCTCGTGGCGTGCTGCACGAACGACTGGGGCCGGCGACGTTGCGCTATCGGATGACAGTCGAAGCCGGCGCGATCGTCTGGCGCGTGATCGGTATCCGCATCCTCGGCGTGTTGCCGTTGCCGGTGCTCTGGTTCGCCGGCGTGGAAGCGCGGGAATCCGGCGACGACGGACGTTATCGTTTCGATGTCCGCGCCCGCCTGCCCGGGATCGGTCTGCTGGTGCATTACCGCGGCTGGCTGGAACCGGCATGAATGCAGTTCACGACAACGATCCAGAAATTGCCCAGTCGTCTCCGGCAGGCGCGGTGATCGTGTTCGACGGCGTGTGCGTGCTCTGCAACGGCTGGGTGCGTTTCCTGCTGCGCCATGATCGTCGCGAGCGTTATCGCTTCGCCGCGATGCAGGGCGACAGCGGCCGCGCGCTGCTGGTCGCGAACGGATTGGATCCCGATGATCCCGTTTCCTTTCTCTTGATCGAATACGACGTGATCGAAAACGATTCGAGCGTATCGCCTCGCGTGTCCACCGATACCGATGCCATGCGTCGCGTGCTGATGGGCTTGGGGGGCGTGTGGCGTATCGTGGGATTGTCGGCGTTGTTGCCGAGATGCGTACGCGACCCGCTCTATCGGATGATCGCGCGCAACCGCTATCGCTGGTTCGGCCGCCACGACGCCTGCCCGGTGCCCGATCCGAAGCAGGCGTATCGATTTCTTTAGCTGAATGGCGCCCCGTGCGCCGTTTCAGCGTGACTTGCGACGGGTGTCGCGGACGGCGACCGGCTTGCTATCGTCGCCGCACTTTTCACGGATTGTTCCCATGCCCCTTCTCCGTTCGCCGCGTCCGCTGCTGCTTGGCTGTTTTCTCGCATTCTTCGCGCTGTCCGCAGTCGCGAAAACCCTTCCCGAAGTGCAAACGATGGTGGAGTCCAGGGCATCGGGCGCGCTCGCTGCCGCCGAGGCGCTGAGCAAGACCACGCCGAACGATGCGAACGCCTGGATACTCCTGGTACGCGCGCGGCTGCAGGCCAAACAGGCGGAAAAGGCCATCGTCGCCGGCGAAAAAGCGACCGCGCTCGGCCCGAAAAACGCGCAGGCTTTCTATTGGTTGGGCAATGCCTACGGCAACCGCATCGGCGAGGTGGGCATGCTGTCGAAAATGTCGATGGCGCCGAAGCTGCGCGACGCTTTCGAGCAGGCCGTCAAGCTGGATCCCGAACTGGTCGACGCGCGCAGTTCGCTGATCGAGTTCTATCTGCAGGCGCCGGGCGCGATCGGCGGTGGCATCGACAAGGCACGTGCGCAGGCGACCGCCATCGCCAAATACGATCGCGTGCGGGGATTCATGGCGCGGGGACGTATCGCGATGCACGAGAAGAAGCCGTCGGAGGCGCTTAAGGCCTATGAACAGGCGTATGCGCTCAAGCCGGGCGATGTGCAGCTCCGCCTGTCGCTGATACTCGGTTATCAGGAAGCCAAGCGATGGAAGGACGCCTATGCCATGGCCAGGCAGTGGACGGTCGACGAGCCGAAAAAAGCCAAGCCGTGGTACCAGATCGGCCGCATTGCTGCGGAATCCGGACAATACCTGCCCGAAGGCGAAGCCGCGCTGCGCACCTATCTGAAACTCGGCCGCGAGCCCGGCGATCCCGAGCCGAAGCACGCCCGCTATCGCCTCGGCCAGGTTCTGGCGAAGGCAGGGCGCAAGGACGAGGCGCGGGCCGAACTGCAGGCGGCGCTGAAGATCGATTCCAGGTTCAAGGAAGCGAAGGACGCGCTCGCGGCGCTGTGAGGGGTATCTGAGTGCAGCATGGGCGGGGGCCGGGCGCAGACTTGAATCGCGCTGCCCAGGCCTCACTTCCGAAGCATCGCGGCATCGCCGCCCTGTTTCTGATTGCCCTTCCTGGAGTCCGCCCATGCGCATGGACAAACTCACCTCGCGTTTCCAGCAGGCCATCGCCGATGCGCAGTCGCTGGCCGTCGGTCGCGACCACAACGTCATCGAACCCGTGCATCTGCTGGTCGCCCTGCTCGACCAGCAGGGCGGCGGCACGCGGCCCCTGCTCGCGCAGTCCGGCGTCAACGTGCCGCTGCTGCGTGAGCGCCTGGGCGAAACCCTCGAAAAGCTGCCAAAAGTCTCTGGTCAGGCGGGCAGCGTCAACGTCGGCAACGACCTCGCGCGCTTGCTCAACGTCACCGACAAACTCGCGCAGCAGCGCGGCGACGCCTTCATCGCCAGCGAATTGTTCGTGTTGGCGACGCTGGACGACAGCGGCGACACCGGCCGTGCGCTGAAAGCCGCGGGCGCGAACAAACAGAGACTCGAAGCGGCCATCGACGCGATGCGCGGCGGCGAGAAAGTGCAGAGCGAGAACGCCGAGGAACAGCGGCAGGCGCTGGAGAAATACACCATCGACCTGACCGCGCGCGCGGAATCCGGAAAGCTCGATCCGGTGATCGGCCGCGACGAGGAGATCCGTCGCACCATCCAGGTGTTGCAGCGCCGGACCAAGAACAATCCGGTGCTGATCGGCGGGCCAGGCGTGGGCAAGACCGCGATCGTCGAAGGTCTCGCGCAGCGCATCGTCAACGGTGAAGTGCCCGAAGGCCTGAAAGGCAAGCGCGTGTTGTCGTTGGACATGGGCGCGCTGATCGCCGGTGCCAAGTTCCGCGGCGAATTCGAAGAGCGCTTGAAAGCGGTGTTGAACGATCTGTCCAAGAACGAAGGCCAGATCATTCTCTTCATCGACGAACTGCACACCATGGTCGGCGCGGGCAAGGCCGAAGGTTCGATGGACGCCGGCAACATGCTGAAACCGGCGCTGGCGCGCGGCGAACTGCATTGTATCGGCGCGACCACGCTGGACGAATACCGCAAGTACGTCGAGAAGGACGCAGCTCTCGAAAGAAGATTCCAGAAAGTGTTCGTCGGCGAGCCCAGCGTCGAAGACACCATCGCGATCCTGCGCGGGTTGAAGGAACGCTATGCGGTGCATCACGGCGTCGAGATCACCGATCCTGCGATCGTGGCTGCGGCGACGCTGTCGCATCGCTATATCGCGGACCGGCAGTTGCCCGACAAGGCCATCGACCTGATGGACGAAGCGGCGTCGCGCATCCGCATGGAAATCGACAGCAAGCCGGAAGAACTCGACCGCAAGGAGCGCCGACTGATCCAGCTCAAGATCCAGCGCGAGGCGCTGAAGAAAGAGAAGGACGACGCGTCGAAGCAGCGGCTGGCCGATCTCGAAGCGGAGATCGCCACGCTCGAACGTGCGTTCAACGATCTGGAGGAAATCTGGAAGGCCGAGAAAGCGGTGGTGCAGGGCACGACCCGGCTCAAGGAACAGGTCGAAGCCGCCAAGCTCGAACTCGAAGCCGCGCAGCGCAAGCAGGATTTCGCGAAGATGAGCGAGATCCAGTACGGCCGCATGCCCGAGCTGGAAAAACAGCTGAAGGCCGCGCAGGAAGCCGAGACCCAGGGCTTCACGCTGCTGCAGGACAAGGTGACCGAAGAAGAGATCGCCGAAGTGGTGTCGCGCTGGACCGGCATTCCGGTCAGCAAGATGCTGGAAGGCGAGCGCGACAAGCTGCTGAAGATGGAGCAGTTGCTGGGCGCGCGCGTGGTCGGCCAGGCCGAGGCGATCAAGGTCGTTTCCGACGCGGTGCGTCGCACCCGCGCGGGCCTGAGCGATCCGGATCGTCCCAGTGGCTCGTTCCTGTTCCTCGGCCCGACCGGCGTGGGCAAGACCGAACTGTGCAAGGCGTTGGCGGAATTCCTGTTCGATTCGAACGATGCGATGGTGCGCATCGACATGAGCGAATTCATGGAGAAGCACGCGGTGAGCCGTCTGGTCGGCGCGCCTCCGGGTTATGTCGGCTATGAAGAGGGCGGCTATCTCACCGAAGCGGTGCGTCGTCGCCCGTACAGCGTGATCCTGCTCGACGAAGTGGAGAAGGCGCATCCGGACGTGTTCAACATCCTGCTGCAGGTACTCGACGACGGCCGTCTCACCGACGGCCAGGGCCGCACCGTGGACTTCCGCAACGCGGTGATCGTGATGACGTCCAATCTCGGCTCGCAGATGATCCAGGAGATGAGCGATGACGACAGCGCCGAGAGCTACACCAAGATGAAGGCCGCGGTGATGGGCGTTGTGCAGGCGCACTTCCGCCCGGAATTCATCAACCGGCTCGACGATATCGTCGTGTTCCACCCGCTGGACAAGGCGCAGATCCGCGACATCGCCAAGATCCAGCTGCGCGGACTCGAAAAACGCCTGGGCGAACGCGGCATCCGCATCGCGCTTGCGGACAAGGCCTTCGATCTGCTGGGCAACGTCGGCTTCGATCCGGTCTACGGCGCCCGCCCGCTGAAGCGTGCGGTACAGCAATTGCTCGAAAATCCGCTGGCGCAGAAAATCCTGAGTGGCGAGTACGCCAACGGCGATACGGTTCGCGTGGATGCCGAAGGCGGGAAGCTGGTGTTCGCGAAGGCATGATTCCGTCGTGCCGGCGCCTCCGCGACGGCGGCACGATGTCGGAATTTCAATCCGTCGTATTGCCCACGCCTGCGCTGGCTTCTAGCGCGGCCACGCGCGTCTCAAGTGCTTCGATCCGCGCCAGCAACGCATCCGCTGCGTCGCTGTCGTGCGCGCGGGACGTCGTTTCGGCGCTGCGTTCGGGCATCGCCGGTTCGCCGCAGAACAGATGCGCGTAGCGATCCTCGCGTTGGCCGCCGCCGCGCGGCAGGCGGCGGATCATCGCCGGTTCGCGTTCGGCCAGACGCTCCAGGGTGTGGCGGACATCGTCGAGATCGGCGAAACGGTGCTGGCGTTCGCTGCGTGCCAGCAATTCGTGCAGGGTCTGCGGGCCGCGCAGGAACAGCAGCGACAGCAGACAGGTCTGGGCGGGAGTGAGGTCGAGCACGCGCTCGATCCTGTGCAGATAACGTTCGCTGCGGGCGCCGTACTCGGATTTGACCAGCCCGCGCACTTCCATCTGCCGCAGCGCATGGCCGACATCGCCGGCGTTGAGGTTCATCGTCGGCTCGCGCGCGGTTTTCTGATTGCAGGCGAGGACGACGTTGTTGAGCGTGAGCGGGTAGACATCCGGCGTGGTCGCGGCCTTTTCGACCAGACTCCCGAGGATGCGCGCCTCCATCGGGGTCAGCTGCGGCGGCAGGCCAGCCTGTGCGGGAGCGTTGTCGGTGCCGTCGTTGGATGTTCCTGACATGAGTGGTTCCCTGGTGCGGCATGATGCGGATTGCATGATTCTAGCGGGGATTCTGCATGACCCGATGCTTGCGTCATCGTTCATCTTTTGCAGAGCAAGCTTGACGCCTGATCCGCCGGGACGGTCGCAGTGCCGTTCTAATCTACACATGAGTCAGCCCACACATGAGGAGAGCACCAATGATGAAGACAGCGACGCGCAAGAACCCGACCCGTAGACAGATGCCCCGCAAGACCATGTTCCGCGGCTTGGCGCTGTGTCTCGCGATGGCGGTCGCGCCAGCGGCGATGGCAGGCGACCTGACCTGCAAAATGACCTACAACCTCACCGGTTGGTCGATCTTCTACAAGACCGCATCCGGCACCGGCAATATCTCCTGCGACAATGGCCAGACCCTGTCGGTGAAGATCGAAACCAAAGGCGGCGGCCTGACGTTCGGCAAATACAAGATCCGCAACGGCTTCGGCCAATTCGCCAACGTCAACGACATCCGCGATGTGCTCGGCAGCTATGCCACCGCCGAAGCGCATGCGTCCGCCGACAAGAGCGCGTCCGCGCAGGCGATGACCAATGGCGACGTGTCCTTGTCGCTGGCGGGCAAGGGCGAGGGCTGGTCGCTGGGTGTGGCCTTCAGCAAGTTCACCATCAAGACGAGGTGAACGGCCGGTCTGTTCGCACATCTGAAACGAAGAACCCCCGGTTTGGCCGGGGGTTCTGTTTTTCAGCAGATCGGACACGGACCGCTTACCATTTGTAGCCGATGCGCCCATAGACATAAGCACCGTTGAAACCGTTCGGCGAACTCGCGCTGTAGGGCAACTGTGCGTTGGTCGAATTGGCGAACAGCACTTCGTCGGGATAGTCGTTCAGCACGTTGTCGGCGCCGAGGGTGAAGTCCCAGTTGCCCAGCGCGTAGCTGCCGGACAGGTCCAGCGTCCACTGCGGGTCGAAGGTCTGATCGCGCGTGGTCACCGCCGGGTTGTTGCCGAACAGCACGCTGAACTCGCCGTAGCGCGTGACGTTCGCTCCGAAGCGCCAGTCGCCGACGTTGTAGACGCCGCCGAGCTGGAACTTGTCGCGCGGCGCGCCCACGGTGAGCCGGCCCACTTCCACGCGGCCGATGCGCACTGCAGTGGGATCGATCGTGCTCAGTGCCGCCGGGTTGGGCGCGATGCGTTCGACCGTGGTCTTGTTGTAGTTGTAGCCGGCGGTGAGATCAAGGCTGCCGTTGCCGATGGCCCAGCGATAGGTGCCGATGATGTCGACGCCCTTGGTGCTGGTGTCGATGGCGTTGGTGAAGTAGCGGCCTCCGCCGAGGTTGCCGGGCGTACCCGGGTTCAGCACAGGGTTGTTGAGGAAGCTGCGCACCAGTGCCGAGGTGAGGTTTTCCGACAGCATGATCCGGTCGTCGATATCGATGCGGTAGGCATCGACGGTGACATACAGATTTTCGACCGGCTGCAGTACCAGACCGAGGCTGAGGTTCTTCGATTCCTCGGCCTTCAGCTGTTCGGCGCCGAGCGCGATCGCGGCCGAATCGTTGACGCGGAAGGTGCGGATGTCGAACGGCGCGCCGCCGATGAAGTTGGTGGCGGTGGAACGGAAGAACTGCTGCTGCAGCGACGGCGCGCGGAAGCCGGTGGAGACCGTGCCGCGCAGTGCGACTTTATCGGTGAAGTCGTAGCGCGCCGAGACCTTGCCCGAGGTGGTGCTGCCGAAGTCGCTGTATTCCTCGCTGCGCACCGACAGGCCGAGATTGAATTTTTCGGTGACGTTGGCTTCGAGGTCGAGATACGCGGCATAGCTCTCGCGGTTGAAATCGCCGGCGTCGCCGGGCTGGAAGCCCGGGAACACCTGCGAACCGGAAGGCGTGGGCGTGCCCGGCGGAATCGGCGGCAGCAGCACGCCGCCATTGACGTAGGACGCAGGCTCGCCCGGCGTCTGCTGGAAGCCTTCGCCGCGCCATTCCAGGCCCCAGGCCACGTTCAACGGCGACGACAGCCAGTCCGCATCGAAGCCGCGGCTCACGTCGAGATTCAGCACGTGCTGGGTGATTTCCAGCGCGCCTGCGTCGAAATTGCGCTGCGAGGTCGGGCCGATGCTGCGGTTGAGACTGTTCTCCACGCCGAAGCTCAGATCGTTGTTGCCGTAGTTGTAGCTGAGGTCGACATCCCAATCGAGCACCGTGAGACCGCGCAGGCCGACCACGAACGCACGGTCCTCGGCGATGTTGCGGATCTGCGGCAGGAAGCCGTTCGGATAGATCGCGGGGATGTTGCGGGTGTCGGCGGCGGTGCGGTAGAAACCGTTCGACAAGGCGTCGCGGCGGCTGGCGTTGGCGAAGCCGTAGAAGCTCAGGGCATCGTTGACGACGACCTCGGCATTCGCCGAGAACGCGTACTGCTCCACTTCCGGGTCGCCGTAGCGCTGCACCACCGCGCCCGGCGGCGGGGCGATGGCCGGGCGCACGGTCACGCCCGGCGCCAGCACGTAGGGACGCGCGCGGTCGGTCTGGTCCTGGTTGCGGGCTTCGGCTGCCAGATGCAGCGAGCCGCTTTCGCCGAGTTTGATGCCGACATCGCCCGACAGTTGCACGGTCTGGCCGTCGCCCGCGCTGTACTGGCCGCCGGTCAGGGCGATGCTGCCGCCGTGGTCGCTGCCCTTGAGGACGATGTTGACCACGCCGGCGATGGCGTCTGAGCCGTACTGCGCCGAGGCGCCGTCGCGCAGCACTTCGACGCGCTGGATGGCGGAAATCGGAATCGCGTTCAGGTCCACGGGCGAGGCGCCGCGGCCCTGGCTACCGTTGAGGTTGATGAGCGCGGTGGTGTGGCGGCGCTTGCCGTTCACCAGCACCAGCACCTGGTCGGGCGCGAGCCCGCGCAGTTGCGCCGGGCGCACCGCGTCGGTGCCGTCGGTGATGGCCGGGCGCGGGAAATTCAGCGAAGGCAGGGCGCGCGACAGCGCGGTCGCCAGTTCGGAGGTGCCGGTGGCTTCCAGAACCTGCGGGGTGATCACGTCGATCGGCGAAGGCGACGAGGCCACGGTGCGGGTCGAGGTGCGTGTGCCGGTCACGACGATCGTTTCGAGACTGCCGCCAGCATCCTGGGTTTCGTCGGGGGATTGCGCGAGGGCGGGGCTGGCGGCCAGCGCGACCAGCAGGCCGAGCGTCAGCGGGTGTCTTTCCATCATGTTTGAAGCTCCTGGGGGTATAAAAAAACTCGACCGGCATTTAACACGCGATCCGGGGGCGGTCAATCGCGTCATCGGCATGAAGAGATCGATTTTCGCGGATACGGCGCCCCGGAACCGGGACGCAGAGCGTAAAATCGCGGCCCCGGCTGGTCTCCGCCGCGCCCCAGAGTCTTTTCGACCCATGATTTCCTTTCGCAATTTCGCCCTCCGCCGGGGCGAACGCCTGCTGTTGTCCGATATGGACATGTCCCTGCACGCCGGCTGGCGGGTGGGCGTGGTCGGCCGCAACGGCACCGGCAAGTCGTCCCTGTTCGCCGCCGTGCGCGGCGAGGTCGAAGCCGACCGGGGCGACCTGGACTTGCCCTCGCGCCTGCGCATCGCCAGCATCGCCCAGGAAATGCCCTCGCTGCCGGACCCGGCCGTCGACTTCGTGCTGTCCGGCGACGCCGTCGTGCACGAGGCCCTGCAGGCCGAGGCCAACGCCTTCGCGAACGAGGACTGGGAGGCGGTGGCCGAGGCCCATCACCGGCTGGAAGAAGTGGGCGGCTACGACGGCGCCGCGCGCGCAGGAAAGCTGCTGCACGGCCTGGGGTTCCCGGCCGAGATCCAGCAGCGTCCGGTGGCCTCTTTCTCGGGCGGTTGGCGCGTGCGCCTGAACCTGGCGCGCGCGCTCATGACGCCGTCCGACGTGCTGCTGCTCGACGAGCCCACCAACCATCTCGACCTCGATGCGGTGCTGTGGCTGGAGCAATGGCTGCTGAAGTACCCGGGCACGCTGCTGCTGATCTCGCACGACCGCGAGTTCCTCGACAACGTCAACACTCACACCCTGCACCTGCACGGCGGCAAGGCCAAGCTGTACACCGGCAATTACACGTCCTTCGAACGCCAGCGCTCCGAGCAGTTGCGCCTGCAGCAGATCACCCACGAGAAAGCCCAGGCCGAACGCGCCCATCTGCAGAGCTTCATCGACCGCTTCAGCGCCAGCGCCGCCAAGGCCAAGCAGGCGCAGTCGCGGGTCAAGCGGCTGGCGAAAATGGCCAACACCGAGGCGGTGCGCGCCGAGCGCGAAGTCCGTATCGATTTCCCGGCGCCCTTGCGGCTTCCGCATGCGCTGCTGCGCCTGAACCATGCCGATTGCGGCTACGGCGCCACGACCATCCTCCACGATGCGAATTTCGGCCTGGAGGCCGGCGACCG
>JBKJHV010000013.1:0-20234 GCA_046598445.1 Lysobacteraceae bacterium | reverse complement strand
CCCCTGGCCCCGCCGGGACGCTGCCCATGCACCACGCCCGCCTGCACGCCGAGACCAGGACCCGCGAGCGCCGCTATCGGCTCGCGCACGAAGCCGCCCGGCTCATCGCCGAAAGCGGCATTCGCGATTTTCATCAGGCCAAACTCAAGGCCGCGCAGCGCCTGGGCATCCACGACGACGCGTCGCTGCCGCGCAACAGCGAGATCGAAGCAGCGCTGCGCGAATACCAGCGTTTGTTCCAGGGCGATGCGCAGGTGAACGCCCTGCGCCAGCGTCGCGAAGCCGCGCTGCGCGCGCTGGAATTCTTCGCACCGTTCGACGCACGCCTCGTCGGCCCGGTGCTGGACGGCACCGCCGACGCCAACGCACCGGTGCACCTGCATCTGTACACCGACGACGCCGAAGCCGTCCCGCGTTTCCTCGAAGATCATCGCATCCCCGCCGAAACCAGCGGCCGCCGCCTGCGCCTCGACCGCGAACGCGCGCTCGACTGCCCGGTGTGGCTGTTCTCCGCCGAAGACCTGAGCTTCGACCTCACCGTGCTGCCGCACGACGCGCTGCGCCAGGCGCCGCTGTCGAACATCGACGAGAAGCCGATGCGGAGGGCGTCGATGGCACAGTTGCGGGCGTTGCTGGTGGAGGAGGATGTAGTGGGGTACGAAGGCGAAAGCGCACGCTAGAATCGCCTCGACCGCCCACGACCCCACCGCATGCGCCATCAAGGACGAATCCACAACTGGAACGACGACAAGGGCTTCGGCTTCGTGACGCCGAACGGCGGCGGCGACAGTGCATTCGTACATATCAAGGCGTTCGCGAGAGCGACGCGACGTCCCGCCGACGGCGATCCCATCACCTACACCGTCGCCCGCGACAGGCAAGGCCGGCTTCAGGCGAACACGATCCGCTTCGTCGGCGAAAAGAAACCTGCGGACGATCGCGCGACGCCCGGCGGGTTCGGGCCGG
Source organism: Lysobacteraceae bacterium (assembly GCA_046598445.1). GTDB lineage: Bacteria > Pseudomonadota > Gammaproteobacteria > Xanthomonadales > Xanthomonadaceae > Lysobacter_I. Next base: position 19,268 of record JBKJHV010000013.1, on the reverse strand, counting down.
CGTTCGCGCTGCTGTTCGTGGCGGCGCTCGCGACTGCGGCGTTGCTCGGGCATCTGACGACGACCGTACTCGCGGCCTACGCGATCGTGAGCGGCGTCGCGTTCATCGCCTACGGCCTCGACAAATCGGCCGCGAATGCCGGGCGGCAGCGCACACCGGAAACGACGCTGCATTTTCTCGGGTTGATCGGCGGCTGGCCGGGCGCCTTGCTTGCGCAGCGGGTGTTCCGCCACAAGTCGCGCAAACGCGAATTCCAGAACGCGTTCCGGGTCACGGTCTTGGTGAATGTCGCGGTGCTCATGTTGCTCGCCAGCGACACGGGCAATGCCTGGGTGCGCGGGATGCTGGCGATTTATTCATAGGGTCGCCTGTGGCGCACCGCTCGATCCGCTGACAACGCAAAAAAGCTGCGCCGCAGGCGCACCTTAATACCCATGACTTTTTCGCCACACACGCGACGCAATCGGAAACAGCGCAATGGCGGGTCAAGACCCGCCCTACATACCGGATTGCGGGTTACGACGCGAACCTGTCCGTCGCGCGCACCAGCGCATCGACGTTCTCCGGCTCGAATGCGGAGTGGCCGGAGGCCGGGGTGATGTGCAGTTCCGCCTGCGGCCAGGCTTTGCGCAGGTCCCAGGCGTTCTGGACCGGGCAGACCACGTCGTAACGGCCGTGAACGATCACGCCGGGGATGTCGGCGATTTTGTGGGCGTCTCGCAGCAGCTGATCTTCCACATCGAAGAAGCCGCCGTTGACGAAGTAGTGGTTCTCGATGCGCGCGAACGCGAGCGCGAATGCGGCGTCTTCGTGGCCGGCGACGAAATCCTCATCGACGTGCAGGAAGCTGGTGGCGCCTTCCCACACGCTCCACGCGCGGGCGGCGTCGAGGCGGGTGGCTTCGTCGTCGCTGGTGAGGCGGCGGTGGAAGGCCGAGATCAGGTCGTGGCGTTCGACCGGCGGAATCGCATTGATGTAGTACTCCCACGCATCCGGGAACAGCCGCGAGGCGCCTTCCTGATAGAACCATTCCAGTTCCCAGCGGCGCAGCATGAAGATGCCGCGCAGCACCATTTCGGTGACGCGCTGCGGGTGGGTTTCGGCGTAGGCCAGCGCGAGCGTGGAGCCCCACGAACCGCCGAACACCTGCCATCGCTGGATGCCGAGCTTTTCGCGCAGCATCTCGATGTCGGCGACCAGCGCCCAGGTGGTGTTGTGGACCAGATCCGCGTGCGGCGTGGAGCGCCCGCTGCCGCGCTGGTCGAACAAGATGATGCGGTACTTCGCCGGGTCGTGGAAACGGCGCATTTTCGGGCTGCAGCCGGCGCCGGGGCCGCCGTGCAGCATCACTACCGGCTTGCCGTCCGGATTGCCGCACTGTTCGTAATACAGCGTGTGGCGGTCGTCGACCTTGAGCGTGCCGCTGTCGAAGGGTTCGATGTCGGGATAGAGCGTGCGCATGGCGTGACCTGATGGTTCGGACCCGACGGGATCGGATGCGGTTTGGGGGAATGCGCGGCTGGCCGCGAACGGGCAAGTCTAGCGCAGCCCTCAGCGCGGCCAACGGCCTGAAGTCACGCGGTCGCGGTGTTCCAGATCGCGATGCGTGCATACGGCGTCGAAGCCGGCGGCGCTCAGCAGCTCACGCACCGGTTCGCCCTGTTTCCAGCCGTGTTCGAGCAGCAGCCAGCCGCCCGGATGCAGATGCGCGGGCGCGTCGCGGATGATCGTGTCGATGGCCTCCAGCCCGTCCGGCCCGGACGACAGTGCCCGCGCGGGTTCAAAGCGCAGATCGCCCTCGCGCAGATGCGGGTCGTCGTCGCCGATGTAGGGCGGATTGCTCGCGATCAGGTCGAAACGCTCGCCGGCCAGCGGCGCCAGCCAGTCGCCGTGGCGGAATTCGACGTTGTCCAGACGCAGTGCCTGCGCGTTGGCGCGGGCGATCTCCAGCGCGCCTTCGCTCACGTCCACCGCGATCACCCGCGCCTGCGGGCGCTCATGCGCCAGCGCCAGCGCGATCGCGCCGCTGCCGGTGCCCAGATCGGCCACCCGCAGCGCGACATCGGACGAAGCGCGCTCCAGCGCGAGTTCCACCAGCAGTTCGGTTTCTGGACGCGGAATGAGGGTCTGCGGCGAGACCAGCAGGTCGAAGGCCCAGAAACCGCGACGGCCGATCAGATACGCCACCGGTTCGCCTTCGATGCGGCGCGCGAGCAGTGCTTCGAAGCGCTGCTGGGCGGCTGCGTCGATCGGTTCATCGCCGTGGGCGAACAGCCAGACCGGCGGGCGTTCCAGCGCGTGCGCCAGCAGTGCGCGGGCATCGGCGCTGTCGATCCGTTCGCAGGCCTGGCGCAGCACTGCATCCAGAGGGGGGAGTCGACTCGTCATCATCCCGTTATCGTAGCCGTTCGCGGCTGCGGCGCTCTTCCCCCACGTCAGTCGAACAGGCAGCCCCCATGTCCCGAAACTTTCCCTTCCGCGGCCTGGCCGCCGCGCTGCTCGCGTTGATCGCGACGGGCTGTCAGAGCGTCGGTTTCGGCATCGCCAACGCCGGGGTGTCGGCACCGGCGGCCAGCGTCGTCTACGACCGGCAGCGGAACCTCTCGCTCGATATCTATCGGCCTGCGCAACCCGCGAACGGCGCCGCGCCGGTCGTGGTGTTCCTCTACGGCGGCAGTTGGCGGAACGGCGAACGCGCGCAGTACCGGTTCGTCGGCCAACGGCTGGCGGAGTCGGGCGCGCTGGCCATCGTCGCCGACTACCGGACCTTTCCGCGAGCGGTGTTTCCGGGGTTCGTGGAAGACGCCGCCGCCGCAGTGGCCTGGGCGCGGGCGCACGCGGCGGAGTACGGTGGCGACCCGCAGCGGCTGTACGTGGCCGGGCATTCCGCGGGCGCGCAGATCGCCGCGCTGGTCGGCGTGGACGCCCGCTATCTCGCGCCGCACGGCATGAAACCGCGCGACCTGGCCGGGGTGATCGGGCTGTCCGGGCCGTACGACTTCGAGATCACCGGTTACGAGGACGTATTCGGCCCCGAGACCCAATGGCCGCAAGCCCAGCCGATCAATTTCGTCGATGGCGACGAACCGCCGTTCCTGCTGGTGCACGGCACCGGCGACCGGGTGGTGGAAGCCAAGGACAGTCAGGAACTGGCCGACAAGCTGCGCAAAGCCGGCGTGCGCGCCGAATTGCTGTGGCTGCCGGACGCCGGGCATCTCGCCCCACTGGTGGCGATGTATCGCCCGGGCAGCCATCCGGCGCTGATGGAGGCCATCGGGGATTTCGTGGGCGGCGGATCCGTGGAAAAGGGTTCTGCAGCTGTTTCTCCGGCCCGTTGATCCCCTGTAGGAGGGCCTTCAGGCCCGATCTTCTGGCGGAAGAATGCAATCGTGACCGGTGATCGGGGCTGAAGCCCCTCCTGCAGGCGTGATCGGGCCTGAAGGCCCTCCTACGGGCGCGGGCGGGATTCGGGCGCCGTCGGATTCGACTATCAATAGTTTTTAACTATCAATAACATTCAACCAATTCATTGGATTGATTGATAGCGTGCGCCTAACATTCACCTCGTTGCGATCAGTTCCCCCTTTCGATCGCTGCTCCCCACCCCATCTTTCATCTTCCCTCACTCAAGGAAACACGATGTCGCTGATCAATACCCAGGTCAAACCGTTCAAGGCCACCGCCTTCCACGCCGGCGAGTTCGTCCAGGTCTCGGACGAATCGCTGAAGGGGAAGTGGTCGGTCCTGATCTTCATGCCGGCCGCGTTCACCTTCAACTGCCCGACCGAAGTCGAGGACGCCGCCGACAATTACGCCGAGTTCCAGAAGGCCGGCGCCGAGGTCTACATCGTCACCACCGACACGCATTTCTCGCACAAGGTGTGGCATGAAACCTCCCCGGCGGTCGGCAAGGCCGCGTTCCCGCTGGTCGGCGACCCGACCCATCAGCTTACGCGCGCGTTCGGCGTGCACATCGATGAAGAAGGCCTGGCCCTGCGCGGCACCTTCATCATCAACCCGGAAGGCGTCATCAAGACCCTCGAAATCCACGACAACGCGATCGCCCGCGATGTCTCCGAGACCCTGCGCAAGCTCAAGGCCGCACAGTTCGTCGCCGCCAACCCGGGCCAGGTCTGCCCGGCGAAGTGGAAGGAAGGCGCGCAGACCCTGAAGCCGTCGCTGGATCTCGTCGGCAAGATCTGAGCGCAAGACAAGGCCGCGTGCGGACCGTGCAGTCCGCCCGCGGTTGTGGCACCGCTCCCGGTTCGACCCTGACTTCACCGCGTCAATCTCCAAGCAACCTCCAAAGCGATACAAGCTTCAAAGCAATACGTTCACCCCGCATGACCTCCGTGACATCCCCGGCGAAGCAAGACGCTTCGCCGGGGCCGGCTCCCGACAGAAATTGAGGGCGACCACCTCCACGCCCGCGCTTCGTTTGCAGCAGCGGCTTGTACCGCACCGGACCATCTCTCTCCGCGCCGGCACCTCTCCCCCGGCCCAAGTCCGCCGACACAGGCCGCTGCTGCAAACGCAGCCTCTTCCTTCTTCCTCTCCCCTTCTTCGCCAAGGAGCCGGTCGTGCTCGATTCCGATCTCAAGACCCAACTGCAGGCCTATCTGCAGAAACTGACCCGCCCGGTCGCGATCACCGCCGCGCTGGACGACGGCGAAGCGTCGCAGGAACTGCGCGCGCTGCTGGTCGAACTGACCCAGCTGTCGACCCTGGTCTCGCTGCGCGAAGCGCGCGAGCCCGGCGACCGCGTGCCTTCGTTCGCGCTGAGCACGCCCGGCGAAGACATTTCGCTGCGCTTCGCCGGCATTCCGATGGGCCACGAATTCACTTCGCTGGTGTTGGCGCTGCTGCAGGTGGGCGGACATCCGTCGAAGCTGGCGCAGGACGTGATCGAGCAGATCCGCGCGCTCGACGGCGCGGCTCATGACGGCATCCTCTCTTTTGAAACGTACTTTTCGCTGAGCTGCCAGAACTGCCCCGACGTGGTGCAGGCTTTCAATCTGATGGCCGTGCTCAATCCGCGGATCAAACACGTCGCCATCGACGGCGCGCTGTTCCAGGAAGAAGTCGAAAAGCGCCAGGTGATGTCGGTGCCGACGATCTTCCTCAACGGCAAAACCTTCGGCGCCGGGCGCATGAGCGTCGAGGAAATCCTCGCCAAACTCGATACCGGCGCGATCTCGCGCGATGCCGGGAAGATCGCCGCGAAGGACGCCTTCGACGTGCTGATCGTCGGCGGCGGCCCGGCCGGGGCGGCGGCGGCGATCTACGCCGCGCGCAAAGGCATCCGCACCGGTATCGCGGCCGAGCGTTTCGGCGGCCAGGTGATGGATACGATGGCGATCGAGAATTTCGTGTCGGTGCCGGAAACCGAAGGCCCGAAGCTGGCCGCGGCGATGGAGCGCCACGTGCGCGACTACGACGTCGACATCATGCCGCTGCAGCGCGCCGAACAATTGATTCCGGCCGGCGACGACGGTCTGGTCGAAGTGAAACTCGCCAGCGGCGCATCGCTGACATCGAAGACCGTGATCCTCGCCACCGGCGCGCGCTGGCGGCAGATGGACGTGCCCGGCGAGCAGGACTACCGCAACAAGGGCGTGGCTTACTGCCCGCACTGCGACGGCCCGCTGTTCAAGGGCAAGCGCGTGGCGGTGATCGGCGGCGGCAACTCGGGCGTGGAGGCCGCGATCGATCTCGCCGGCATCGTCGCCCACGTCACCCTGATCGAATTCGACAGCCAGCTGCGCGCCGACGACGTGCTGCAGCGCAAACTGCGCAGCCTGGCGAACGTCGACATCCTCGTCTCCGCGCAGACCAGCGCGGTGCTGGGCGACGGCCAGAAAGTGACCGGGCTGACCTGGCTCGACCGCAACACCCAGGTCACCCACACCGTGAATCTCGATGGCGTGTTCGTGCAGATCGGCCTGCTGCCCAACACCGAGTGGCTGAAAGGCACGCTGGCGCTGTCGCCGCGCGGCGAGATCGTGATCGACGAACGCGGCCAGACTTCGCTGCCGGGCGTGTTCGCTGCGGGCGATGCGACCACGGTGCCGTACAAGCAGATCGTGATCGCGATGAGCGAAGGCTCGAAAGCGGCGCTCGGCGCGTTCGACCACTTGATCCGCACGTCGGCGCCGGCCGCCGCCGCGCCGCCGGTGTCCAAGGCCGCCACGCCCGTTCCCGCAGAGGTGGAGGCGGCGTGAACGGGTTGCGCGCGGGCGTCGCAAGGCACCGCGCGCAGGTCCGGCAGTCGTCGGCCGGGGAACCCTGTCAGATAAGACAGGCGGTGCGGCATCGGAAACAACGCATCATCCAAGGCGATTCCCGGTCTCGGTTCAGGATCGCGGGGGCTTTCACGATTGCATCGCCCGCGTTCACGGCCTTCAATGGCTGCGCCAAACGCCGCGAACACTCCGCCGCATTGCCGGCCGACACGAGGGTTTCGCCATGAACCTCCGCGATCTGAAGTACCTGGTGTCGCTCGCCGATCACAAGCATTTCGGCCGCGCCGCCGCGGCCTGCTTCATCAGCCAGCCGACGCTGTCGACGCAGATCAAGAAGCTGGAGGACGAACTGGGCGTCGCGCTGGTCGAACGCGCGCCGCGCCGGGTGATGTTGACCCCCGCCGGCCGCGACGCCGCCGAACGCGCGCGGCGGATCGTCGCCGATGTCGAGGAAATGAAGGAAGCCGCGCGCCGCAGCCAGAACCCGGAAGCGGGCACGGTGCGGCTGGGCATCTTCCCCACGCTGGGGCCGTATCTGCTGCCGCACGTGGTGCCGCGGATCCGCGAGCGTTTCCCGCAGCTGGAACTGCTGTTGATCGAAGAGAAGACCGAAGTGATCCTGCGCCAGCTGCGCGAGGGCCGGCTCGACGCCGGCGTGCTTGCGTTGCCGCTGCACGACGATCAGCTGCATCTCGAATTCCTGTTCGAGGAACCGTTCATGCTGGCGGTGCCCGGCTCGCATCCGCTCGCGAACGCCAAGACGCTGACGATGCAGGATCTGGCCCAGGAGAGTCTGTTGCTGCTCGAAGACGGCCACTGCCTGCGCGATCAGGCGCTGGATGTCTGCCACATGGCCGGCGCCGGCGAGAAAAACGGTTTTCGCGCGACCTCGCTGGAAACCCTGCGCCAGATGGTCGCCGCCAACGTCGGCATGACCCTGCTGCCGGTGCTGTCGGTGAAACCCCCGGTGTCGTCGTCGCCCGACGTGTATCTGGTGGCGTTCCGCGCACCGGAACCGAACCGGCGCATCGCCATGGTCTGGCGCCGCAGCTCGGCGATGTCGGATTTCCTCAGCAAGCTTTCGCTGGCCTTCCGCGACCTACCGGCGGGCCTGCTGTCCACCGATACGTTTCCGGAGCGGGCTCCGGCGCAGCGTGTGCGCACGGAAGTCTTGGATTGAGGGTTCCTGCTTAACGATGGTTCCGGCTGGACGCCGCTCCGTGGTTTTCCACAAGAGAATCGGAAACCGGTTGAATCGATCGGCGCGCGAACGCTTCTTGCTCGTCATCCCCGCGAAGGCGGGGATGACGAGCAAAAGCACACTTCCATCGCATCGTTGAGCCAGAACGGCCGCTGAGTAAACTAGGCCCAGATTTGACTCCGGAATCGCCCATGCTCCGTTGGCTCTTTCTGTTCATCGCGATCGCCGCCGCGGCCTGGTGGTGGGGGAAGCCTTCGCCGACCGCGCCTTTCTCCTCGTCGGCAGCGGCGACCGCCGCCTCCGCGCCCACACTGAACGTGGTCGCCTGCGCCCCGCCGGCGCGGCTCGCCGGGGACGACGGCGCGGTGCAGAGCGATGCACCGGGCGGCATGACGCCGTTCGCGCTGACGAACGCCACCGCGAAGCCGCTGGCCGGTTTCAGCATCGCCGCGCGGGTGCTGTCGCGCAAGGCGTACGGCAGCGGCCGCGAAGCGGATTTCTCGCCGGTGGATCTCGCCCTGGGCTGGGGGCCGATGCGCGACGACGCGGTGCTGTCGCAGCTCGACATCTCGCAGTCCGGGCGTTTCTATCGTTACCGCTGGAGCGACCAGTCACCGATTCCGCCGGACGATATCGTGCGCAGCAGCGCGAACATGCACCTGGTGCCGGCCAACGAGGCCGTCGCCGATGCGCTGGACGCGGTGGATGCCGGCGACCGCGTGCGCATCGACGGCTGGCTGGTGCAGATCGACGCGAACGACGGCTGGCGCTGGCGCAGCTCGCTGACGCGCGAGGATTCCGGCGCGGGCGCCTGCGAATTGATCTACGTCTGCGGCGTGACGCGGCGATGAGCACCGGTGCATTCGGGATGAACACGCTGCGAGTAGCCGCGATGCGAGCAGCAGCGATGTCTGGCGTCCTGCTGCTGGCGTCTGCATGCAGCGTACCCAACGGCACCAACATCAATGAACGCGAGGCTTACTGGAAAGCCGAGATCGCCAAAAGCATCGTCCCCGGCGCCACGCGCGCCGATCTGGAACAGTTCGCACGCGCGCATGGCGAGCAGTTGGATTGCTATCAGAACGGGGACGGCGAGGATCAGTGCGACATCACCGATCACCAGAGCGCCGGCGGTACGTCCAACCTGCCGATGCGTCTGGCGGTGATCTTCAGGATGCAGGACGAAAAATACGTCTCGCATCTGTTCGCGACCGAACACGTGGAGCCGCAATAAAACAAACTGCGAAGAGACCTGGACTGGATCGAGCCGGCACCGTGCTACGCGACGCCCGTCCCCACCTGACAGCTCACGCCGGTACCGCCGAGCCCGCAATAGCCGCCCGGGTTCTTCGACAGATATTGCTGATGTTCTTCCTCGGCGTAATAGAACGTCGGTGCCGGATGCAGGATTTCGGTGGTGATCGCGCCGTAACCCGCCGCCGTCAGTCCCGCCTGGAACGCATCGCGGCTGGCGATGGCCGCAGCGTACTGCGCTTCGCTGTCGCAATAGATCGCCGAACGATACTGGGTGCCGGCGTCGTTGCCCTGGCGCATGCCCTGGGTCGGGTCGTGGCTTTCCCAGAAGGTTTTCAGCAGGGACTCGAACGACACCAGCGCCGGTTCGTAGACCACCAGCACCGCTTCGGTGTGCCCGGTTTCGCCGCTGCAGACTTCGCGGTAATGCGCATTCGGGGTGAAACCGCCGGCGTAACCCACCGCCGTCGTGAACACGCCCGGGATCGACCAGAACTTGCGCTCGGCGCCCCAGAAGCAGCCCATCCCGAACTGCACGCGCGCCAGGCCTTCGAACGCGTCGCGCAGCGGCCGGCCGTTGATGTGATGGACGTTGCGCAGCGGCATCGCCTCGGCGCGGCCGGGCAACGCGCGCTCCGGCGACGGCAGGCGCTGTTTGTGGGCACCGATGCCCAGCAGGGATTCGAACATAGACGTGCTCCCGAATGGCTACACCATAGAGGCCCGGATCGGGCCGGACGTTGCGTGCGGATACAAACGCATGGCGATCAGATGCGGGCAAACGCCGCCGGATCAAGCTGCGCCCGTTCAGATCAGGCCGTCGCCGGGCGCGACGGCGTGAACACCGCCGGCGCCACGCTCACCCGGTTGCGGCCCGCGCGTTTGGCGGCGTACAGCGCCTTGTCGGCGCGCTCCACCGCCATCTGCGGCTGGATTTCGTGCGCGAGCTGGGCGGCCACGCCGATGCTCACCGTGAGGCGCAGAGTCTGGCCCTGATGGCGCACTTCGGCATTCTCGATGGCGAGGCGGATGTCTTCGGCGATCGCCCGCGCCATTTCGGTCTGCCGGCCGGGCAGGATCACCATGAATTCCTCACCGCCGTAACGGCCGAAGATGTCCTCGTCGCTGAGCTGGGCGCCGACGACCTTGGCGATCTCGCGCAGGCAGTGGTCGCCGCAGGCGTGGCCCAACTGGTCGTTGATCGCCTTGAAATGATCGATGTCGACGAACAGCACAGACAGCGGCGCGGTGGTGCGGTGCGCGTGCTGGAAGGTGCGTACAAGTGCCTGATCCAGGCTGCGGCGATTCAGCGCGCCGGTCAGCGAATCGACCTCCGCGGTGTGGCGCAGATGCAGCGCGGCCACCGCTTCGTCGGCCTGCAGCAGCGCCAGCCGCGCCAGTTCGCGGACGATGGTCAGCTCCTCGGGGTGGAAGACGGTCGCACCGCTGCGTTCCAGCAGAATCAGCCCCCAGGCCGGCGCACGCACCGGCAGCGCGACCAGGGCCTCGATCGCCACCGGCGTGGTGTCGCCGGTCTTGGTCACCGGCCGCTGCAGCTCGATATTGCCGGCCAGTTGCCGGCGCAACGTCTGCAGGCGTTCGCCGATGGTCGCTTCGATATCCTCCAGATACGCGGCCGGCTGCACCACCAGCGTGTCGCGGCCGTGGTAGCCGCGGGCGACCGCGACCGCCGTGGTGGTGGGCACCAGCCTGCGCAGATGCTCCAGCAGATGACGGAAGACGATGGGCTGGATGTCGTCCTGCACGGCGCCGCGCAGCGAGGTCTGCAGCGCGGTCAGCAGTTCGGTGCGCACCGCTTCGCGGTACATCCGGCGTTCGGAATCGGCGCGCGCGCGCTGTTCGCGGTCGCGCTGCTCGCGGTATTTGCTGATCCGGCTGATGAGACCCACGCTGATCATCGCCGCGCAAAGCATGACCGCCAGCTGATAGCCGTAGTCCGTCCACAGCGACCCGGCGATGATGCCGCGCGCGGCCAGCTCCCAACTCAGGGTCGTGGCGGCGATGCCCAGCACCGAAATCAGCACCGCGCCCGAGAAGGGCACGCGCCGGCGCCAGGCGTCGCCCAGCACGACCAGCGCGATGCCGCAGCCGAGCCCCCATGCCGACGGCACCAGCCAAGCCGCGAGCGGGTCGAAACGCTCGCGCCAGGCCGCCATCACCGCCGCCAGCAACAGCAACAGGATGCAGACGTGCTGCACCACCTTCGCCAGCCGCGGACGGCTCTGTTCGCAGTCGGTATAGCGCAGCAGGATGCGCAGCGAGGCGACCACGAACAGCAGCGCGATCGCGTGCAGACCTGCGCCGCCCAACTGCTGGAACAGGCCGAAGGGGTCGATGAGATAGAGGTGGCCGTTGAAGGCGGCCAGCAGCAGTCCGCTGGACAGGCAGAACACGAAGAACGACAGGAAACCGCCGTCCCGCGAGGCGAAGAACAGCGCCAGCGTCATCAGCGCGAGCGTCAACAGGCTGGCGTAGACCAGGCTGGTGAGAATCGTGGCCTTCTGCAGGTACTGTCCGGCGCGCGTTTCGGAAATCACTTCCGGGCGCAATGCGGCGTTGCGCAGGGCGCTGGCGCTGAGCTCCAGGCGGATCTCGCCTTCCCAGGTGGAAGGCAGGCGGAACAGATAACCCACCGGCAGCGGGCCTTCGGAAGGCTGCGGCGAGAGGAAGCTGCGGCTACCGCCATCCCAGGCGTTTTCGACCCGCAGCCGCACCGATTCCACCGGCATCCGCGGCATCCAGACGACCCAATGCGGGGATTCGGCGGTGGGTGGCGGCAGCACGAAACGCAGTTCGGCGCGGGCCTGGCGCATATCTTCGGTCGCGCCCAGGCGCAGCGAGCGACCATCGCGCCCCAGTTCGGACAGGCGCCCCCCGGCATCGGGCAACGGCAGCAGCCGAAGCAACAGCGGTGGCTCCACCGGGGTCTCGGCGCGACCCGGCGACAAGGCGTACAGGCCAAGCACAAACACCGCCACCATCGCGACGGAGCGCAGCCATTGCTGCGGGATGTCCCAATGCGGGAACGCCATGGTCAGCCCGTAATCACGAAGGCCCGGATCGTCCTGATCCATGATGGCAGCGCACATGATGGCGGCGCGCATGACAGCAGCGCCGATAACCGCAGCACGGTGCCGGCCTGACGCCGACACGCCGCATCCACGCGGCAGATACCCCGCCCGCACTGCAAATCAGATTGCAGAATCACAGGCCGATCGGCTGTGTCGCCCATCGCCCGCCCCCTTGGTCTCGATGTGGTCGCCATGAACGCACGCGCCCCGATCCATCCGGTTCGGCGCCCCTTTCCATCGATCACAGTAGCATCCCGCACACACTTCAAGCACTTGCGGCGCAGCGATTCGTCCACTACAACGCCCGCGACCGGCCTGCGCGCGTCCCAAAGCGGCGCACAACCTCTAAACTGGCGTTTTTCGCAGCCTGCATCGTCGATGACCCCGGAACACGCCACGGACACCCCCTCCACCGACGACGCCACCGTGCGCCGTCAGGACTTCATTCGCCAGATCGTCCGCGACGACCTCGCCAGCGGCAGGCAAACCGCGATCCGGACCCGATTTCCGCCGGAACCCAACGGCTACCTGCACCTGGGCCATACCCGGGCGATCTGGACCGACTTCGGCATCGCCGAGGAATTCGGCGGCCGCTGCAACCTGCGCCTGGACGACACCAACCCGGCCAGGGAAGACCCGGAGTACGTCCGCGCCATTCAGGACGATGTACGCTGGCTCGGTTACGAGTGGGCGGAACTCCGTCACGCTTCCGATTATTTCCAGGTGTTCTACCTCGCCGCCGAGAAACTCATCCGCCAGGGCGATGCGTTCGTCTGCGACCTCAGCGCCGAAGAAGTCCGCGCCTATCGCGGCAGCCTGACCGAACCGGGCCGCGAATCGCCGTTCCGCAATCGCGACATCGAAGAAAGCCTCGACCTGTTCCGGCGCATGCGCGCGGGCGAATTCCCCGACGGCACGCGCACCCTGCGCGCGAAGATCGACATGGGCAGCGGCAACATCAATCTGCGCGACCCGGCGCTGTACCGGATCAAGCACGTCGAACATCAGAACACCGGCAACGACTGGCCGATCTATCCGATGTACGACTACGCGCACTCGCTCAGCGACGCCGCCGAGGGCATCACTCATTCGCTGTGTACGCTGGAATTCGAGGATCACCGCCCGCTGTACGACTGGTGCGTGGACAAGGTCGATCTGGCGCACCATCCCGAGCTGCTCGCGTCGCTGACCGGCCGCGGCCTGCCGTTCGAAGCCAGCAAGCCGCGACAGATCGAATTTTCGCGGCTGAATCTGAATTACACGGTGATGAGCAAGCGCAAGCTGATGACACTGGTGGAAGAAAACCTGGTCGACGGCTGGGGCGACCCGCGCATGCCCACGCTGCAGGGCATCCGCCGCCGCGGCTATACCGCGGACGCGCTGAAACTCTTCGTCGCGCGCCTGGGCCTGTCGAAGCAGAACTCGTTGATCGATTACTCGGTGCTGGAGAATACCCTCCGCGAGGATCTCGACAGCCGCGCGCCGCGACGCATGGCGGTACTGGATCCAGTGAAGTTCGTGCTCACCAACCTGCCCGAGGGCCACGAGGAAAGCCTCACGTTCTCGAATCATCCGAAAGACGAATCCTTTGGCCAGCGCACGGTACCGTTCGCGCGCGAACTGTGGATAGAGCGCGAAGATTTCGCCGAAGTACCGCCGAAAGGCTGGAAGCGATTGATCCCCGGCGGCGAAGTGCGCCTGCGCGGGGCCGGCATCGCCCGTTGCGATGAGGTCATCAAGAACGACGCCGGCGAGATCGTCGAACTGCGCGGCACGCTCGATCTGGAATCGCGCCCGGGCATGCCCGGCGCCGACCGCAAGATCAAGGGCACCATCCACTGGGTCAGCGCGCAGCATGCGGTGCCGGCGGAAGTGCGGCTGTACGACCGCCTGTTCACGGTCGCGAATCCGGATAACGGCGGCGATACCGACGATGCCGGCAAGACCTATCGCGATTATCTGAATCCGGAATCGCGGCGCAGCGTGCGCAGCTATGTCGAACCCGCCGCCGCCGATGCCGCGCCCGAGCAGAGCTTCCAGTTCGAACGCATCGGTTATTTCGTCGCGGACCGTTTCGATCACCGCAGCGAAGCGCCGGTCTTCAATCGCAGCGTCACCCTGCGCGACACCTGGGCCGCGAACGCTTGAGTCGTACGCCGGCCGCGCACCTGCGCGACCGGTTCCACCTCAGAGGAGACCTGCCATGCGTCTACGTCACTTCGTCCCCGCCGTGCTCGCAGTTCTGCTGCTCGCCGGCTGCACCGCACCGACATCGTCGCAGGATGCACCGAAGGCGCCTGCCACAGAGCAGGTCGCCATGCCCGCGCCCGCCGCGCCAGCACCGGTCGCAACACCCGTCGCCGAAGCGTCCGACACCATGGAAACCGCGCCCGCGCCGAAAACAGCAGATGCACTTGGCCGCAGCTGCAACACCAACAGCGACTGCGCGGTGAAGGACGTGGGCAACTGCTGCGGCGCGTATCCGATGTGCGTCAACAAGGGCACGAAGACCGACCCCGCCGCGGTTCGCGCGCAGTGCGAGAAGAGCGGCATGGCCTCGATCTGCGGCTTCCAGGAAGTCAGCGGCTGCCAATGCGTGAAGGGCCAGTGCGAGAACATCGCCAGCGGCGCGGCGGTGATGTGATGCGGCTGCTTTGATGCGGCTACTTTGATGTGACGGCCCTGATCCGGATGACCTTCTGATGCTCTACGCCCAAGTCCACCTCACCCTGCCCGCCTGGATCCACGAATTCGTCGACACCGCGCGCAACTACGACAGCGACGCCGACAAGGTCGCGCTGGCGATCGCGCTATCGATCCAGAACGTCGAAGCCGACAGCGGCGGCCCGTTCGGCGCCGTGGTCTTCGGCGCCGACCACCGCATCATCGCAGTCGGCGTGAACCGCGTGCTGCCGCACAGTTGCTCGGTCGCGCACGCCGAAATGATGGCCTACATGCTCGCCCAGCAGCGCACCCAGCGTGCGCGGCTCAATCGCGACGAGCGCGACGCGCCCTGCGGCCCGATCGTGCTCGCCACCTCGTCGCAGCCCTGCTGCCAGTGCTACGGCGCGACGATCTGGGCCGGCATCGACCGCCTGCTGATCGGCGCACGCGCCGAAGACGTGATGGCACTCACCGAATTCGACGAAGGCCCGCTGCCGGCGGACTGGATCGGCGAACTGGAACAGCGCGGCATCGCGGTGACCCGCGACATCGAACGCGACGCCGCCTGCGATGCGCTGCGCGCGTACAGCGCGCGCGGCGGACAGGCCTATTGAATCCATAGGGCGGGCCCAGGCCCGCCATCGCGATACCCCACCATCGCAAAGCATTCATCGTCTCGAACGATGATCCAAACAGTTTCGATGATTGCAATCTTTTGCGGAAAGGTTGCAATGGTGGGCCAAGGCCCACCCTACAATGCCGGCATGACGACCGAAGGCCTCCTCTGCTACTGCCGCCCGGGCTTCGAGCCTGAACTCGCCGCCGAACTGACCGAACGCGCCGCCGGGCGCGGACTGGGCGGCTACGCGCGCACCGGGCGCAACAGCGGCTACGCGTTGTTCTTCGGCGACGACGGCCTGGCGCTGACCCAGGCCTTGTCCTTCGGCGAACTGATCTTCGCGCGCCAGAAACTGCGGCTGATCGCCGAGCTGCGCGATCTCGATCCGAAAGACCGGATCGCGCCGATGCTGGAAGCGCTTCGTGGGAGCGACGCAAGTCGCGACAGGGATACCGTTGCCCCCTCCGGCGGGGAGTCGCGACTTGCGTCGCTCCCACAAAAAGCCGCATTCGGCACCATCGTCGTCGAGCACCCCGATTCCGACGAGGCCAAACCGCTGGCCGGGCTCGCGCGCAGCTTCGGCAATGCGCTGCGCCCGGCGCTGCGCAAGGCCGGGCTGCTCGCCGCGCAGGACAACGATCGCCTGCCGCGGCTGCACGTCTGTTTCGTCGATGGCGACCACGCTTTCCTCGCCGTCGGCGATCCGCGCGACAGCTCGCCGTGGCCATTGGGCATTCCGCGCCTGAAACTGCTGGCGGATGCGCCCTCGCGCTCCGCACTGAAGCTCGAAGAAGCGCTGCTGGTGCTGCTGAGCGCCGACGAGCGCGAACGCCTGCTGCGCCCGGGCATGCGCGCGGCCGATCTCGGCGCCGCGCCCGGCGGCTGGACCTGGGTGCTCGCGCGCCAGAACCTGCAGGTGACCGCGGTCGATAACGGCCCGCTGCGCCAGCATGTGATCGACACCGGTCTGGTGCAGCATCTGCGCGCCGACGGGTTCTCGTGGCACCCGGCGAAACCGCTGGACTGGATGGTCTGCGACATGGTCGAACAGCCCAGCCGCGTCGCCGCGCGCATGGCCGAATGGTTCCGCGAAGGCTGGTGCCGACACGCGATCTTCAATCTGAAACTGCCGATGAAGAAACGCTGGCAGGAAACCCGCCAGTGCCTCGAACGCTTCGAGGCCGAAGCCGGCAAGCCGCTGACCGTGCGCGCGCGCCAGCTGTATCACGACCGCGAGGAAATCACGGTCTTCGCCACCACCCACGCATGATGACTGCAATGAATATCGCCCCGCCAAGCCACCCCGCCATCCCCGCCGACGTGCATACCGAGATCATGCAGCGGCTCGCGCGCGCCGAGGAGCAGCACGGCGTGCGCATCCTGCTCGCGGTCGAATCCGGCAGCCGCGCCTGGGGCTTCGCCTCGCCCAACTCCGACTACGACGTGCGCTTCATCTACGTCCACGCACCGCGCTGGTACCAGTCCGTGGATCTGGAAGAACGGCGCGACGTGATCGAGTACGCGATTGTCGACGACATCGACCTCAACGGCTGGGATCTGCGCAAGGCGCTGCGACTGTTCTGGAAATCGAACCCGGCGTTCGTCGAATGGATCCAGTCGCCGATCCGCTACATCGAGCGCGGCGGTTTCGCCGAACGGGCACGCGCGCTGCTGCCGAATGTGTACTCGGTCGAAAGCGGCATGTACCACTACCGCAGCATGGCCAAGACCACCGAGCGCGCTTACCTGCGCGCCGATCAAGTGTCGCTGAAGAAGTATTTCTACGCGCTGCGGCCGCTGCTGTCGGTGCTGTGGCTGGAACGCTACGGCATCCCGGCGCCGATCGAATTCGACAGGCTGCTGCATCTGATTGCCGACCGCCCCGCGCTGTGTGCGGACATCGATACCCTGCTGGAACGCAAGCGCGGCGCCCCGGAAATGGGCTTGGGCGACCCGGTGCCCGCCATCAACGCTTTCGTCGAACAACAACTGGCGCGGCTGGAAACGATGCAGCCGGAGGCCTCGCGGCCGGCCGGCGCGGTGCAGGCGCTGAACACGCTGTTCCACGCGGTGCTGGACGAATCCGGCCGCTGATCGCATTCGCCCGCTTCCGGCGCGTCATCTCCGTCTGTTAAGTTGTCGACATGACCGTCGGCATCCTCCTCGTCACCCACCCTGGCATCGGCAACGCGCTGGTCGAAGTCTCGACCCGGCTGCTGCGCCAGTTGCCGCTGAAGACCGAAGCCTTCGAGCTGGGCTTCGACGACGATCCCGACACCGCGCTGCCGCTGGCCAGCGCCGCGCTGCGCCGGGTCGACGGCGGCGACGGGGTGCTGATCCTCACCGATCTCTACGGCGCCTCGCCCAGCAACCTCGCATCGAAGCTCGCGCGCCTGGGCACGCCGGCACGCCGGGTGGCATCGTTGAACCTGCCGATGCTGCTGCGGGTGATGAACTACGCCGAGCTGCCGCTGGACGAATTACCCGCGATCGCGGCCGCCGGCGCACGCAACGGGGCGATCGTCGATGACGCATGAATCGATGACGCCAGCGTCGATGACAACAGAAACCACGCAACAGCCACCCTCCATTTCCGACACCCCATCCGGGTCAGCGCCATGATCGAACGCGAACTCACCATCACCAACCGTCTCGGGCTGCACGCCCGCGCCACCGCCAAACTGGTGCAGGTCGTCTCCGGCTTCCGCTGCGGTGTCACCGTCGCCGCCAAGGGCCGCGAAGTGAACGCCAAGAGCATCATGGGCGTGATGCTGCTCGCCGCCGGCCATGGCAGCAGCGTGATCGTGCGCACCGACGGCGAAGACGAAGCCGCGGCGATGGACGCAGTGGCCGCCCTGTTCGAACGCCGGTTCGACGAGGACAGCTGAGCGTGGCCATGGGCAGGCTCATATGAGACGCATCCTCTCCGGCCACGGCGCATCGCGCGGCAGCGTACTCGGACGGGCGCGCGTCCGCCTGCCGCATGCGCTGGACGTGGCCGAAGAGCGGATCGACGCCTCGCAGGTCGATGCCGAACTCGAACGCCTGCACGACGCGATCACCGTGGTCCGCGGCGAGATGCACGCGCTGCGCCACCGCCTGCACGGCGCGCTGGCGCACGAGGTCGGCGAATTCCTCGACCTGCACACCCTGCTGCTGGACGACCCCGAACTGCTGGCCGGCCTGGACGAACTGATCCGCACCGGCCGCTACGCCGCCGACTACGCCCTGCGCCTGCAGCGCGACCGCATCGCCGCGGTGTTCGCGGACATGGACGACGCCTACCTGCGCAGCCGCATCGACGACATCGACCAGGTCGTCGGCCGCATCCACGCCGCGCTGCACAGCCGCGACGCCGAACTGCAGGGCATCGCCGGCGACATCCTGGTCACCGACAACATCGCGCCATCGGATCTCGCGCAGTTGCACGCACAGGGCGTGATGGCGGTGGTCACCGCCGGCGGCAGTCCGCTGTCGCACAGCGCCATCCTCGCCCGCAGCCTGCACGTGCCGCTGGTGATCGGCGCGGCGCATGTGCTGCAGAAAGTGAACGACGGCGACGTGCTGGCGGTCGACGGCGGCAGCGGCCTGGTGATCCTGGAACCGAACGCCGATGACCTGCGCGAGCACCGCGCGCGGGTACAGTCGTACGCGCGCGAGCGCAAGCAGTTGCACCGTCTGCGCCGCGAACCCACGCGGACCCGCGATGGCGTCGACATCAAACTGTGGGCGAATGCGGAATCGCGCGAGGACGTGGCCGAAGCGCATGCGCTCGGCGCCGCCGGCGTCGGCCTGTATCGCACCGAATTCCTGTTCATGAACCGCCCGCCGGCACTGCGGCACACGCTTCCGGACGAAGAAGAACAGTTCCGCGCCTATCGTGATCTGGTGCTGGGCATGACCGGGCGCACGGTCACCATCCGCACCCTCGACATCGGCGCCGACAAGGCCGACGGCACCGCGCTGGCGTTGCCCGGCGAGCCCAATCCGGCCTTGGGTCTGCGCGGCGTGCGCCTGTCGCTGTCGCGCGTCGACCTGTTCCGCACCCAGTTGCGCGCGATCCTGCGCGCCAGCGCCTACGGCCCGATCCGGGTGCTGGTGCCGATGGTCAGCGGCCGCGAGGAAATGATCGCGGTCCGCACGCTGATGACCGACGTGCAGCGCGAACTGCGCAGCGAAGGCTGCGCCATCGCCGA
>JBKJHV010000088.1:0-14801 GCA_046598445.1 Lysobacteraceae bacterium | reverse complement strand
CCGGTGCCCTGCCAGTTCAGCGTCCAGCCGCCGGACTGTTTGCCGGCGTCGTTGGCGCCGTCGCCCGCGATCAGCACGCGGCGTTTCGGCGACAGCGGCAGCAGTGCGTTCTGGTTTTTCAGCAGCACCAGCGATTCGCGCACGGCCTGGCGCGCGACGGCGCGATGCGCGGGCGCGCCCAGCAGTTCGTAATGGCCGCCGAGCGCGCGCTGCGACGGCTTGGGCGCTTCGAACAGGCCCATGAGCAACTTCACGCGCAGGATGCGGCGGGTCGCATCGTCGAGGCGCGACATCGGAATCAAGCCGGATTTCGCGTGCGCAACGGTGCTGTCGTACAGACCGCGCCAGCTGTCGGGCGCCATGGCCATGTCCAGGCCAGCGTTGAACGTGGCCGCGCAGTCGGTGATGGTGCAGCCGGCGACTTGACCATGGCCGTTCCAGTCGCCGACCACGAAACCCTCGAAGCCCATGCGTTCTTTCAGCACGTCGGTGAGCAGGTCGCCACGGCCGTGCATCTTCACGCCGTCGATGCTGTTGAACGACGCCATCACCGCCTGCGCGCCGGCGCGGATCGCGGTGACGTAGCCTGCGGCGTGTACGTCGCGCAGTGCGTCGTCGCCGGGCGTATCGCCCTGATCCTTGCCGTTGCGGGTGCCGCCGTCGCCGAGGAAATGCTTCACCGAGACCATCACGTGGCGGTCGTCGAGGAAATCGCGCGCGCCGGGTTTGCCCTGCAGACCTTCGACCATCGCGCCCGCGTACGCGGCGACGATCTCCGGATGTTCGGCATAACCTTCATACGCGCGGCCCCAGCGATCGTCCTGCGGCACCGCCACGGTCGGCGCGAACGCCCATTCCATGCCGGTGACGCGGGTCTCGTGCGCGGTGATCTCGCCGATGCGGCGCATCAGTCCGGGATTGCGCGTCGCGCCCAGGCCGATGTTGTGCGGGAACAGCGTCGCGCCGACGATGTTGCTCTGGCCGTGCACGGCGTCGATGCCGAAGATCACCGGAATCGCCTTGCCGCCGCCGCGTGTGTCCATGGACGCCTCCCAGAACGCATCGGCGAGCGCGAGCCACGCCTCAGGCTTGGCGTTGTACTGGTTGCCCGGATCGGAGTTGCCGCCGGCGAGGATCGATCCGAGGCGGTACTTGCGCAGATCGTCCGGGGTGATCGTGGTGATGTCGGCCTGCACGAGCTGGCCGACCTTTTCCTCGACGCTCATGGCCGCGAGCAGGGCGTCGATGCGCCGTTCGATCGCGGCGTCTTCGCGCAGCGGCCAGCCGGGAACGGGCCAGCGCGCGGGATCGATCGCGCTCGCGGCGGTGTCGGCTGCGGTGGCGGGACGCTCCTGGGCGGATAACGGCGCATGGGCCGCGCAGGCCGCGACCAGCAGCAGCGCCGTGAACAGCGGCGTGCGGCGCGGAACGGGACGTGCAGTCGCGTGGATGGATGCGTGGATGGACGATTTGGTCGGGTCGGTGGGCGTGTTGACGGGCATGGACGATGGATCCTCGCGCAGTCGCTGAAGAGGGAAGGACGGGATGACAGCGCTGTCAGCCACGGGCAGAATACTACGCACCCCGCACCACCTGTTGCTGCACAGCAACATGCACATCGCGTTCGTCCGGATGCGGATGCCCGCACCGTGCGCGGCGGGATCGATGGGAACCGGCCGGCGGCTCTGGCAGTATCCCCGGCATTGAACAGATTGAGCGGATCGAAACCCATGCGAGTTCGGATCGAGGATGTCGCGAAAGTGGCCGGTGTGTCGATGAAGACGGTTTCGCGCGTCCTCAACCAGGAGCCGAACGTGTCCGAACGCACGCGCAAACGGGTGCAGACCGCCGTCGAAAAGCTCAACTACCGTCCGTTGCCGTCGGCGCGGATGCTGGCCGGCCGGCGTTCGTACCTGGTGGCGATGCTGTTCGACAACCCGTCGAACAACTACCTCATGGAAGTGGAGATGGGCGTGCTCGACGCCTGCAAGTCGCAGCACTACCACCTGATGCTCTCGCCGATGACCTACGAGGGCAGCGTCGCCGCCGCCGAAGTCGAATCGCTCATCGTGCAGTTGCAGCTCGACGGCGTGGTGCTGACGCCGCCGATCACCGACGACCCCGCCGTGGTCGCGCGCCTGAAGGAACTCGACATCCCGTACGCGAGCGTGTCGGCGAAAGAGGAGAACCGCAGGATCGGCGTCGTGGTCGACGAGCATGGCGCGGTGTGCGCGATGATGGCGCATCTGATCGAGCTGGGGCATCGGCGCATCGCGCATATCAAGGGCCATCCCTCGCATGGCGCCAGCGCCTGGCGTCTGGCGGGTTACCGGGATGCGCTGGAACGCGCGGGTCTGGCGTACGACCCCGCGCTGGTCGTCGATGGCGAGTTCTCCTACGACTCCGGCCATGCCGCGACGCTCGGTCTTCTGAAGCTGGCATCGCGGCCGACCGCGATCTTCGCGGCGAACGACGACATGGCTGCCGGCGCGATCTGTGCGATCAGCGAACAGGGTCTTTCGGTTCCCGGCGATATCTCGGTATGCGGCTTCGACGACACGCCGATCGCGCGGCAGATCCATCCCGCACTGACCACCATCCGCCAGCCCACGCGCGAGATGGGCCGGCTGGCGGCGCTGGAACTGCTCACCGAAATCCGCAACCCCGGCACCGGCGCCACCATCAATGTGCCGTACGCGCTGCAACTGCGGCGTTCCACCGGCCCCGCGCCCGCGATCCGCTGAGCTTTCGTGCACCCGCTTCCGCCGCTGCCGCGGCGCTGCCGGAACCGCAGCGATGCACAGTTGTGCACCGTTTTTTTGTGCGCCGCAACATCAATAAGCATATGATTTAAAAGGACATACCATGTCTTTTTCTTGTCTTGCCGAGTCAAATTTGACAACGCTGTCAATTTGACATTCAATGCGGCCGACAGAGCGGGCGATGGGGTTCGCGGCGCAGATGTGCAGCGCTGGCTGCGGCAGGTGGATGCGATCGGCGACCGCGAAACGCCTCGTGCGACGTCTGTGAATACACCAAGAAAAAAACGAAAAACGCAACGTGCAGATCCCGGGGAGGGATGATCGATGAAACAGCTGGACGCCATACCCAAGAAGCGACTGCTGACGACCGCGCTGTTGCTGGCGCTGGCGCAGTCCGTCGCCGCGCAAGACCCCGCCGCCGCCGATACCGCTCCCGCGCAGAACGCGCAGGCAGCCGATGCCGACGAGCTCGACGTCATCGAGGTGCGCGGCATCCGCGGCAGCCTGACGTCGGCCATGAACGTGAAACGCAATGGACAGGGCGTGGTCGACGGCATCTCCGCGGAGGAGATCGGCAAATTCCCCGACACCAATCTCGCCGAATCGCTGCAGCGCATTTCGGGCGTGTCGATCGACCGCTCTATCGGCGAAGGTTCGCGGGTGACGGTGCGCGGCGTCGGCCCCGATTTCAACCTGGTGCTGCTCAACGGGCGGCAGATGCCGGCGTCGAGCATCGGCGAAACCACGGCCTCGAATTCGCGCGCGTTCGATTTCGCGAATCTCGCATCCGAAGCCATCTCCGGCATCGAAGTCTTCAAGACCAGCCGCGCCAGCACGCCCACCGGCGGCATCGGCGCGACGATCAACATCAAGACCGCGCGTCCGCTGAACAACCCCGGGCTGCATGCGAACGTCGGCATCAAGACGGTCAACGACACGTCCAACCAGAATCTGCCCGATGCGATCCAGGGCGACGACATCACGCCGGAAATCTCGGGCATCTTCAGCAACACCTACGCCGACGGCAAATTCGGCATCGCGCTCACCGCGAGCTACCAGGAACGCGACCTGGGCTACAACCAGGCGTCGGTCGGCAACGGTTGGCGCGCGTTCCGCGGAGACGAGAACAACTGGGGCACGATCCCACAGCCGGGCTCGCCCGGTTCCCAGAACATCATCAACCGCCCGGGTCCGGACGACATCTATTCGGTACCGCAGAACTTCGGTTACAGCGTCAACGGCGTGCAGCGCCAGCGCACCAACGGCCAGCTGACGCTGCAGTACGCGCCCACCGAGCGCATCACCGCGACCCTGGACTACACGTATTCCGAAAACCGCATCCAGCAGCAGCGCAACGAACTGTCGGTGTGGTTCAACTTCGGTCCTTCGACCAGTTCCTGGACCGATGGCCCGATTTCCGCGCCCAATGTGTACTCCGAGATCATCGTGCCGGCGACCAGCGACCTGTCGATGGGCGCCGCGAAGTTCGCGACCAAGAACGAGAACAAGTCGCTCGGCTTCAACCTCGAATGGGACGTCACCGATAATTTGGGCCTGACGTTCGACTATCACAGCTCCAGCGCCGAATCCGGCGCGGACAGCCCGTACGGCTCGAACAGCGTGCTGGGCACGGCCGGCTTCTTCCGCGGCACCACGACCGTGGATTTCAGCAAGCCCTTCCCGGTGCTCAGCGTGACCCTGCCTGCCGGCATGACGCGCATCGATCCGTCGCGGATGCAGGTCACGGGCTCGTCGTTCCGCAACAGCTACATGCGTTCCGAGATCGATCAAGGACAGTTGAGCGGCGAGTGGCAGTTCGGCGAGGCGTCGCAGCTCGACTTCGGCGTGGGCCTGACCGATGTCGACAACAGGACCGCATTCTCGAACGTCCAGCGCGATACCTGGGGCGGCACCGGCGCGGAGAACTATCCGGACGACGTATGGATCCCGGATACGATCCGCCAGTACTTCGAAGGTTTCAACGCCAGCCGCAACCCGGCGTTGTTCAACCAGTTCTTCACCTTCGACTTCGAAACCGTGCGGCGTCTCGCCGGCATCGCCGCAGGCAACGATGCGCTCTACCGGCGCTCCGACGTGTTCACCACCGACCGCCGGGTCACCGAGAAATCGCGCAGCGCCTATGCGCAGTACAGCACGACATTCGACTGGCGGATGCCGCTGCACGTGGCCGCGGGCGTGCGCTACGAGCGCACCGAGGTCGAATCCACCGCGCTGGTGCCCACGTATTCGTCGATCGTCTGGGGTTCCGCGAACGAATTGAATCTGGTGCGCTCGGGAACGGGTTTCAGCACGCTCAAGGGCGATTACGATTATTGGCTGCCCAGCCTCGATCTGAGCCTGGACATCGCCGACAACCTGATCCTGCGCGGCAGCTACGGGCAAAGCATCGGGCGCCCGGGCTGGGGCGACATCCAGGGCGGTCGGACCTTCAGCGAACTGCTGCGCGTGGACGGCGGCAGCGGCGCACAGGGCAACCCGGGTCTGGAGCCGCTGCTGTCGGACAACTTCGACGTGTCGCTGGAGTGGTACTACGGCGAGTCGAGCTACATGTCGGTCGGTTACTTCCGCAAGAACATCGACAACTACATCGGCGTCACCACGTTCAACGACACCTCCGCGGGCCTGCGCACGCCCATCGGCGGCGCGTTATGGAACGAGGCGATTTCTTCCGGCTGCCCCACCGCGGACGTGGTGTGCATCCGCAACTACATCCTCAACAACCGCAACGGCTCGCCCGGCGTGAACCGCACGGGCGTGGACGGCAACGGCAACGCGACCGGCACGATCACCGGCCAGCCCGGCGATCCGGTCGCGAACTTCCGCGTGACCACACCGGCGAACCAGCGCTCCGCGACGCTCGACGGCTGGGAGTGGAACATCCAGCACATGTTCCCCGGCGGCTTCGGCGTGTCGGCGAACTACACCGTCGTCGATTCAGGCCTGACCTACGACAACTACAACCTCGGCGAGCAGTTCGCGCTGGAAGGGCTGAGCGACTCTGCCAACTTCGTGGCCTTCTTCGAGCGCGGGCCGCTGCAGCTGCGTGGCGCCTACAACTGGCGCGACAAGTTCCTCGCCGGGCGCTTCGACAGCGAACGTCCCAATCCGGTCTACGTGGAAGCGTACGGACAGCTCGATCTCAGCGCGGGCTGGCGCTTCAACGACCAGTTGTCGCTGTCGATGGAGGTGATCAACGCGCTGGACAAGACCCAGCGCACGCACGGTCGCCATCGCAATCAGCTGCTGTACGCCACCCAGACCGGGCCGAGGTTCATGGTGGGCCTGCGCTACAACTTCCGCTGATCGACGGGCCGGCCCGCGTCCGCAACCGGAAACGCCGCAGACACCCTGCGGCGTTTTCCCGTCTGCGGCATGATGCGGCGGATGCGCGTATGCAGATGAGGAATGGATCTTGAACGAAGCGGTCCGCCATGTCGTGATCGTCGGTGGCGGTTCGGCCGGTTGGCTGACCGCGGCCACGCTGGCTGCGGCGCACCGGGCCGATGTCCCCGGCGGCCTGCGCGTGACGCTGCTGGAATCCCCGGACGTCCCCACCATCGGCGTGGGCGAAGGCACGTGGCCGACGATGCGCGACACGCTGCGCCGCGTCGGCGTGCGCGAGACGGAGTTCATCCGCGCGTGCGATGCGGTGTTCAAGCAGGCATCCAAGTTCGTGCGTTGGGCGGAAGACCGCGACGACGACCACTACTACCATCCGTTCGTGCTACCGCAAGGCTATCTGGACGCGGATCTGGTCTCCGCATGGATGGCGCGCGACGGCCGCGTGCCGTTCGCCGAACTCACCAGCTTCCAGCCGCAGCTTTGCGAAGCGGGCAAGGCGCCGAAGCAGTTCTCCACGCCGGAATACGCCGGCGTGGCCAATTACGCCTATCACCTCGATGCTGCGAAGCTCGGCGTGCTCCTGCGCGATCACTGTGTGCGGACGCTGGGCGTGAATCATGTGTCCGATCACATGATCGGCATCGACTCGCACGAGAACGGCGACATCGCGGCGTTGCGTACCCGCGGACACGGTGCGATCGCCGGCGATCTGTTCGTCGACTGCACCGGCCTGCGGTCGCTGCTGCTCGGCGAGCATTACGGCGTCGGTGTCGTGAATTGCAAGGATGTGTTGTTCAACGATCGCGCGCTGGCGGCGCAGGTGCCGTATGCCGATCCCGCGGCGCCCATTGCCTGCCAGACCATTTCCACCGCGCAGTCCAACGGCTGGATCTGGGATATCGGTCTGTCCGCGCGTCGCGGCGTGGGGCATGTCTATTCCGGCACCCACACCACCGACGAGGTGGCGGAGGCGACGCTGCGTGCGCACATCGAAGCCAGCGGCGGACCGCGCGCCGACGATGTGCCCGCGCCGCTGAAGCTCCGCTTCGAGCCCGGCTATCGCCGCAGTTTCTGGCACCGCAACTGCGTGGCGGTGGGCCTGTCGAGCGGCTTCATCGAACCGCTGGAAGCCTCGTCTCTCGTGCTGGTGGAGCTGGCCGCCGCCGCCATTGCCGACGACATGCCGGCGACGCGCGGGGCGATGGAGATCGTCGCGCGCCGCTTCAACGATGCGTTCGCCTATCGCTGGGAGCGGGCGATCGATTTCCTCAAATTGCACTACGCGTTGAGCCGCCGCACCGACAGCGACTACTGGCGCGACCATGTCCGCCCGGAATCGATCCCCGAACGCCTGCGCGAACTCTTGCAGCTGTGGAAGCACCGCGCGCCGTCGCGTTACGACCTGCACCGGGTCGACGAAATCTTTCCGTCGGCCAGCTATCAATACATCCTCTACGGCATGGGCTTCCGGCCCGAAGGCCGGGTCGCGCCGCTGCACGCCGCCGCGCTGCAGCAGGCGGAAGCGAGCGTGCGCGAAGCCGCCGATCTCGCGCGGCGCATGCTGCCCGCACTGCCGGGCCATCGTGAGATGATCGAACACATCCAAACGCGCGGCATGTCGCGCATCTGAGACGCAACGCCATGCCCCAGCACGCTCCGCATAAGCACGCCCTGCTCAACAATATCGACCACCGCGACCTGCGCGTGGTCGCGGCCCGCGGTGCGGCGTGGGGCGATGCCGAGATGGCGGCGCTGACGTTCCCGGCGGAATTCCGCAGCGTGCAGGCCTACTATCCGATCGTGTTCCAGAAGACCGCCGACGGCGGTTTCCAGCCGGTGGCGCTGTTCGGTTTCCGCCAGGGCCAGAACCTGTTTCTTTCTGGCGACGCCCTCTCCGGCGAGACCTGGGACGCGGGCTATGTGCCGCTGGCGGTCGAACGTCAGCCGTTCCTGATCGGCCTGTCCGCCGACGGCGAACCGATGCTGCATATCGATCTGGCGCATCCGCGCGTCTCCAGCGATCACGGCGAAGCGCTGTTCCGCACCCACGGTGGTACCACCGAGTTCCTCGACCGCGCCACCTCGACGCTGCAGGCGCTGCACGAAGGCACGCGCGCTACGCCGGCTTTCATCGATGCGCTGCTGCGCCACGATCTGCTGGAATCGTTCGTGCTCGACATCGAGCTGGAAGAAGGCGGTAGCCAGCATCGGCTCGCCGGTTTCTACACGCTGCACGAGGAGCGCCTGGCCAAGCTGGGTGGCGACACGCTGGCGCAGCTGCAGCGCGACGGTCATCTCGAACCGATCTACATGGCGATCGCATCCTTGTCGCACTTCCGCGATCTGATCGAGCGCGTGCGTCGGACGCATGTCGACGCCTGAATCCGTCGCCGAGTTCGCCGGACGATTCGACAGGGGCGTCCTGCCGGACGACGTGCGCGCGTCGCTGCGCCCGCTGGTGCTCCGCGGATTCGTGGACGACTGGCCGCTGGTGCGCGCGGCGCAGACCGGTGCGCAGGCGGCGATCGATCATCTGCGCGGCTTCGATGCCGGCCGCCCGGTCACCGCGTTCATCGGCCCGCCGGAGATCGGCGGCCGTTTCTTCTACAACGCCGATCTGAGCGGCTTCAATTTCGCGTCGCAGCGCCATCGCCTCGCGACCGTGCTGGAGGCGCTGGCCGCGGAACTCGACAACGCCGCGCCGCCCGCGATCTACGTGGGTTCCACCACCATCGAAACCACGCTGCCGGGCCTGCTGCCGGACGCGTCGCTGCGGATGGTCGCGCCCGATGCGCTGGTCAGCATCTGGCTGGGCAACCGCACGCGGATCGCCGCGCATCAGGATCTGCCCGACAATCTCGCCTGCGTGGTCGCCGGCCGGCGACGCTTCACGCTGTTTCCGCCCGCGCAGTTGCCGAACCTGTACATCGGGCCGCTGGATTTCACCCCGGCCGGGCAGCCGATCAGTCTGGTCGATTTCGCCGCGCCGGACTTCGCGCGCTTCCCGCGTTTCGCCGACGCGCTGCGGCATGCGGTCGTCGCCGAACTCGCGCCGGGCGACGCGCTGTTCATCCCGAGCATGTGGTGGCACCACATCGAATCGCTCGACGGCTTCAACGCACTGGTCAACTACTGGTGGCGTCGCGCGCCCGCCTACATGGACACGCCGATGACCGCGCTGATGACAGCGATCCTGAGCATCCGCGACCTGCCTGCGAACGAACGCGCGATCTGGCGCGAGGTCTTCCGCCATTACGTCTTCGAGCGCGACGACGACGTGGCCGCGCATATCCCCGAAGCGGCGCGGCGCGTACTCGCGCCGCTCGACGATGCGTCCGCGCGCGAGCTGCGCTCGCGGCTTCTGAAACGCTTGAATCGATAAAAGAAGAGCGATGTGCCCATGCAAGCGATGCACGATGCAACATCCCGGCCGATCAAACGCGTGGTCATCGTCGGCGGCGGTACCGCCGGCTGGATGACCGCGGCCGCGCTGTCGAAAACACTCGGCCTGCGGGTCGAGATCGTGCTGGTCGAATCCGAGGAGATCGGCACCGTGGGGGTCGGCGAAGCGACGATCCCGACGATGGTGACCTTCCACCGCCTGCTCGACATCAACGAACAGGCGTTCATGGCCGCGACCCAGGCGACGATCAAGCTGGGCATCGCATTCGAGAACTGGCGCGCGCCGGGCCACCGCTACATCCATTCGTTCGGCACCACCGGCAAGGACCATTGGACCGCGGGCTTCCAGCATTTCTGGCTGAAGGCGCAGGCGCGCGGATTGGCCCGCGACTATGGCGACTACTGCCTGGAACTGCGCGCCGCCGACGAAAACCGCTTCGCGCATCTACCTCACGGCGGCATGAACTATGCCTTTCATCTCGACGCCAGCCTGTACGCGAAGTTCATGCGCGCTTTCAGCGAGCGCCACGGCGCTAAGCGCATGGAAGGCAAGATCGTCGACGTGAAGACCGACCCGGACAGCGGCTGGATAGACGCGGTGCGGCTCGCCGACGGCAGCGAGATCGCGGGCGATCTGTTCATCGACTGCAGCGGCCTGCGCGGCCTGCTGATCGGGCAGGCCATGGGCGTGGAATACCAGGACTGGTCGCACTGGCTGTTCAACGACAGCGCGATCGCGGTGCAGACCGAATCGGTGCGCGACGCGATTCCGTATACGCGCTCGATCGCCGGCGACGCCGGCTGGCAGTGGCGGATCCCGCTGCAGCACCGCGTCGGCAACGGCATCGTGTTCTCCAGCAAGCACATGGACGACGACACGGCGAAGCGGCAACTTCTCGATTCGATCGAGGGCCGCAGGCTGATCGAGCCGCGGGTGATCTGCTTCAAGCCCGGCCAGCGGCGCGAGGTCTGGCGCGGCAATTGCATCGCCATCGGGTTGTCGAGTGGCTTCATCGAACCGCTGGAATCGACCAACATCCATCTCATCCAGCGCGGCGTGATCCGCCTGATGCAGATGTTCCCGCAGGTCATAGCCCAGTCCGATATCGACGAATACAATCGCCAGGCCGCGGACGAGATCGAAAGCATTCGCGATTTCGTGGTCATGCACTACAAGGTGACCGACCGCGACGACACACCGTACTGGCGAGCCTGTCGCGAGATGACGGTGCCGCCCAGCCTGCAGCGCCGCATCGATCTGTTCCGCGACACCGCGCGGGTCTTCCGCGAAGGCAACGAACTGTTCGCCGAGAATTCGTGGATCCAGGTGATGCTGGGCCAGGGCATCCGGCCGAAGCACCATCATCCGGTCGCGGATCTGATGAGCGACGCGGAATTGACCGATTTCCTCGAACGCATCCGCGTGCCTATCGAAAATACCGTGGCGAAGCTGCCCGCGCATGCGGCCTATCTGCGCGATTACTGCAGCGAGCCGATGCGCGTCGCGGGATGATCCGGCTGCGCAGGACGACGCGCACAAAAATGCCGGTAACGGAAATGCCGGTAACGGAAATGCCAGTCAGTCAAGACTGCTGAGTATGGTTGGCGACACTGCGACTTGGCCTCCTCCCCCGCGTGCGGGAGAGGATTGAGGTGGGGCGCGCAGCATGACAGCGCACAGCACCCCCATCCCAACCTTCCCCCGCTCGCGGGGGAAGGAGAAAACGACCGCATGAGACGGACGATTCGCATTCACTGACGGGCATTGCCCGGTGACGGGCTTTTCTGGCAATGCCGACGCGGATCAATGACTGTCGGACGTGGCCAGTTTGTCCAGGTCGATGCCCTGCGCGCGCAGGATGCGGGTGGTGCGCCAAGCGTAGAACGCGAGGTAGGCGAAACACACCACGCCGACGATGAAGCTGAACTGGATTCCGTAAGTGTCCGCGACCGAGCCCTGGATCCAGCTGACGATGCCGCCGCCCATGATCATCATGATCAGCAGGCTGCTGCCCTGGTTGGTGTTGCGGCCCAGCCCGGTGATTGCCAGCGCGAAGATGCACGGCCACATCGTGCTGCAGAACAGGCCCACGCTGATGAAGGCCACCGCGGCGGTCTTGCCGCTGGTGGACATGCCGATCAGCAGCGCAATGATTCCGCACAGGGCGAAGTACAGCAGCATGCGCGCCGGGTTGCCGCGGCTGGCGAAGGTCGCCAGGATCATCAGCACGATCACGAAGGCGTAACCGTAGAACTGCGACACGTCGTGGCGGGCGATGGAATTCACCGCCAGGAACACGCCGAAGGCGAGGTAGGGCAGGATCAGCATCAGTGCGTTGCGCGCGCCGGCGGTGACGTTGAACGCGCCGGCGGCGCCGGTCCAGCGACCGATCATCAGGCTGGCCCAGTACAGCGATACGTACGGTGCGACCGATGAGGTCGGCACGCCAAGGCTTTCCTCCAGGTACGCCGGCAGATTGCTGATCGTCGACACCTCCACACCCACGTAGACGAAGATCGCCACCATGCCCAGCACCAGCTGCGGATAGCCCAGTGCCGAGGACTTGTGGATGAGCTTCCCGGTGTCCTGCGCTTCGCTTTCGGTCACACCATCCAGATCGATGTGGTTCGGCACCGACGAGAATTTCAGCAGCGCTGCGACCAGCAGGAACGCGACGCCGAGGATGAGATAGGGCGTCTTCACGCTTTCGATGCTGGCGCTGGTGCCGCCGGACGCGACGCTGCCGAAGATCGCGATGCTGACCAGCAGCGGGCCGATGGTCGTGCCGAAGTTGTTGATGCCGCCGGCCATCGTGAGCCGCTGCGAGCCGGTCTTGGGGTTGCCCATCACGATTGCCAGCGGGTTGGCCGCGATCTGCTGCAGCGAGAACCCCAGGCCGACCACGAACAATCCCGAGATCATCAGATTGAACGACCCACTGTTGGCGGCCGGATAGAACAGCAGCGTGCCCATCGCGGAAATGGCCAGTCCCAGGCAGATGCCGTTCTTGTAGCCGATCCGATTGAGCAGATCCATGCCGATGGCCTTGGATACTCCGACGTAGATCAGCGAACCGACCGTGTATGCCACGTAGAACGCCACCGACACCATCTGGCTTTGCGCCTGGGTCAGATCGAATGCGTGCTTGAACACCGGAATGAGGATGTCGTTGCTGGCAGCGACGAATCCCCAGAAGAAAAATACGGTGATCAGCACACCGAACTGGGACCAGCGGGTTTGTCGAGTCGTCATGGGTTTGGCGTCGGTTGGCGGGAAAACGGATGCGGACGAGAGCGGTTTCGCAGTGCGGTTGCGGCGCGAACGCCGGGCCACACGGA
Organism: Lysobacteraceae bacterium; assembly: GCA_046598445.1. Lineage (GTDB taxonomy): Bacteria > Pseudomonadota > Gammaproteobacteria > Xanthomonadales > Xanthomonadaceae > Lysobacter_I. The sequence continues at coordinate 1,935 of JBKJHV010000088.1, read as the reverse complement.
GGCCGGTGACGGGGGAGGGCGGCCTCCGGGTGGCTGGAGTGGATCATGCGATGAAAGTCATGCGATGAATCATGCGGAGAAGATCATCCTGGGAAAATCGCTTACGGAAGATCATGGGCTCTGGAAGTAGACGTTGTCGATGGCGAAGTCGACGTTCGCGCCGGGCGGATCCGCCGCCAGCATGAACATCTGTTTCACCGCCTGCAGGTCGAGATCGTGGAACGCACTGAACGGGATCGACACCTGTCGCCAGGTGCCGTCGCGCACCAGCCCGTACTGCTGGCTGCCCGGCGAGAAACCGATCCAGCTGTCGCCGAACGAGGTGTTGAGACCGATCCGGAACGGATGTTGCGACGTGGTCTTCATGTGGAACTTCAGCGTGCCATTGCGATAATTGCGCATATCGCGATAGCCGGAATAAACGCCCATGCCGTACCAGTTGTTGGCGTTGGCGCGGAACGACATCACCGCACTGCCCTCGTACGGCGGCGTCGCGACGGGAGTGAGGTTGTTCCACAGGTACAGTTCGGCGTCCTGGCCGTAGTTGAGCTTCCCCGCGAGGCCCGCCTGTTCGGTGAACACGCCGAAACGGCCGCGCGGCGGCGCCGCGTTCGCACCCACGTACAGCGAGCTGCCGGGGTTCTGGTAGAGGCGGATGTAATCGATCTCCATCCGTCCGGGCAGCGGTGCGGTCACGCCGGCCGGCGTGGTGACGCCGGTGTAGCTGCCGCCGACGGCAAGGTTGAGCAGCAGGAAATGCTGCTGATGGAATTCGTGCAGCGATGCGCCCTCGATGTTGGAGATCGCGAATTCGAAGTACTGCGCGCCATCGATGGACACGCGGATGAACTGCGGATCCCAGGTCATGCGATAGACATGGAAGTCGCCGCTCAGATTGCCCGGATGCGTGTAGTCCCGGCCGTAATCGGCCTGCGAACCGTTGTAGTCCCAGTGGACCGCGGCGCCGATCCGGCGGTTGGCGACGCCGTCGGCGATCGCCTGCGCATTGCCGGCTTCCAGCAGGTCGATCTCGCCGCGGCTGGGCCACACGCCGATGGTGCCGAGCATCCAGTACGCGGGCCACAGACCGTTGCCGACCTGGGGAAATTTGATGCGCGCTTCCAGCGTGCCGTACTTGAAGTGCATGCGGCCTTCGGTCTTCATGCGCGCCGAGGTGAACGCGCTGCCCTGGAAGGCCTCGCGCCGTGCTTCGATGATCAGGCTGCCATTTGCGATGCGCGCGTTCTCGGGGCGGCTGGTGTAGTACTGCATCTCACCGTTGCCCCAGCCGCACAGGCCGATCTGACAGCCGTTGCCGACATCGTAGATCCACTTGTTGCCGTCGATGGACGGGCCGTTGAAGTTGTCCTGCCAGACCAGCGTCTGCGCCTGCGCGCTCTGCGGGAGGGCGGCGCCTGCCAGCAGCGCTACGGTCGCCGCGAGGGTGTGGATGATGCGCATGGGGATCTCCTTGAATTGGGGGAAAGCCCCGGTCCAGCGGGCTCGAAACGATCCTCCGAGATCCATGACAGCGCTGTCAACGATTAGACCATGCAAATCGGTGAATAGCGATTCGCATCACATAAAAGCGTTAAACAAGCATCGATTCAGCGGGGTTTCGGCGTTTTCATGCTGCAGAGCAGCAAGGAGCAGCGGTGGATGACGTCTTCCGGCGTTGTCTCCGGCCTGTCGCTGCTGCCGCGTCCCGTTTGCCGCGGCAGCGCGGCGACATGAATCCTCCGCGCCAGCTATTCGCGCCAGCTGTGGCCGTGGCGTTCGGTCATCGCGACCGCCGCGTTCGGGCCCCAGGTGCCTGCGGCATACGGTTTCGGCGCGCTGCCTGCATGGTTCCAGCCGTCGAGGATGGCGTCGACCCACTGCCACGCCGCTTCGGTTTCGTCGCGGCGCACGAACAGCGTGCCGTTGCCTTCGATC
>JBKJHV010000022.1:0-1569 GCA_046598445.1 Lysobacteraceae bacterium | reverse complement strand
CGTCCGCCTGCGCCTGGAGCGCCGCATGAAGCTCGCCATCCTGTCCCGCAACAGCAAGCTCTACTCGACCCGCCGGCTGGTGGAAGCCGCGCGCGAGCACGGCCACAGCGCGCGCGTGCTCGATCCGCTGCGCTGCTACATGCGTATCGCCTCCGACGGTTTCGACATGCATTACAAAGGCCGCCCGCTGACCGGCTACCAGGCCGTGCTGCCGCGGATCGGCGCGTCCATCACCCGCTACGGCACCGCGGTGCTGCACCAGTTCGAGCTGATGGGCAGCTACACCCCCAACCGCGCCGACGCCATCGCCCGCGCGCGCGACAAACTGCGCGCCCACCAGCTGCTGGCAGCCCAGGGCATCGGCATGCCGGCGACCGTGTTCGGCGACAACCCCGACGACACCGTCGACCTGCTGTCGATGCTCGGTCCGCCGCCGCACGTGATCAAACTCAACGAGAGCTCGCAGGGGGCTGGGGTGATCCTCACCGAGAAGCCCTCGGCCTCGCGCAGCGTGGTCGAAACCCTGCGCGGGCTGTACGCCAATTTCCTGGTGCAGGAGTTCATCGCCGAAGCCGAGGGCGCCGACCTGCGCTGTTTCGTGGTCGGCGACGAGGTGGTCGCGGCGATGCGCCGGCAGGCGCCGAAGGGCGATTTCCGCTCGAACCTGCATCGCGGCGGCACCGGGGAAGCCGTGCAGGCCAGCGACGACGAGCGCGAGGTCGCGATCCGCGCCGCCAAAGTCCTGGGTCTGGGCGTGGCCGGGGTGGACTTGATCCGTTCCCACCGTGGCCCGCTGGTCCTGGAGGTCAATGCCTCGCCCGGTCTGGAGGGTATCGAGGCCGCCACGGGCGTGGATATCGCCGGAAAAATCGTCGAACTTCTGGAAAAAGGCGTGAAAAAAGCCAAAGTTCTGGCAAATAGAAAAGACTGACGGATATCGCAATTATGGCCGTCATATTGCCTTAACGACGCTTTAATCGATTCCGGCGTAGCGTGTCGGGACCGAATCTGACACCACCTATCCTCGTCAGGGGGCGATGCAGAACCGGTAATCGGGGTTACACCCTTTTCGGCCTGGGCGGCGAGAGTCGCCCGGGCCATTTTTTTCGTCCGTTTCTCCCGGCATATCGCAAATCGCATTGCAAGAAATCGCATTGCAAGACGCATTGCGCGGCTTGCGGCGCGGCGCCGGAACTGTGTCGCGGGGGCGCGTATGCCAGAATTGCGGACGCTGCCTCCGGCCCGCGTCGGTGTGTGCCAGGAACCGAACGCGGGAACCGAACAGGCATCGGCCGGTCACAGCAGCACCTCTGAGGATTCACCGCACATGCGCATACTCGTCATCGAAGACAATCAGGACATCGCCGCCAATCTGGGCGACTACCTAGAAGACCGCGGCCACACCGTCGATTTCGCCGCCGACGGCATCACCGGCCTGCACCTGGCCATCGTCCACGAATTCGACGCGATCGTGCTCGACCTCAACCTGCCCGGCATGGATGGCCTGGAAGTCTGCCGCAAGCTGCGCACCGAAGCCCGCAAGCAGACCCCGGTGCTGATGCTCACCGC
>JBKJHV010000069.1:0-18145 GCA_046598445.1 Lysobacteraceae bacterium | reverse complement strand
GGCATGAGTCCGGCTTGCCTCTTTTTTCGTGTATTTCACGTATTCCTTCACGTGTTTCTTTACTCACATCACAAGGACGGTTCCCCGTCCAATCCGCGAAACGGCCAGGGTGGCCGGCGCATTCACGGCCTCATGCAGGAGACGACATGATTCGCGTTTGTCTGGTCGACGATCAGACCCTGGTACGCCAGGGCATCCGTTCCTTGTTGGCGCTCGCCGAAGGCATCGAAGTCGTCGCCGAGGCGTCCGATGGCCGTCAGGCGGTCGAGCTGATCCCGCAGATCAACCCCGATGTCGTCCTGATGGACATGCGGATGCCGGCGATGTCGGGCCTGGAGGCGTTGCAGGCGCTCAGCAAGGCCAATCAGCTGCCGCCGACGATCATCCTGACCACCTTCGACGACGATCAACTGGTGCTGGCCGGCATGAAGGCCGGGGCCAAGGGCTATCTGCTCAAGGATGTGTCGCTGGAGCAACTGGTCGGCGCCATCCTGGCGGTGGCCGGCGGCGGTTCGCTGGTGCAGCCGGCGGTGACCCAGCGCCTGCTGTCCGGGCTGGAGCACATGCGCAACGATTTCGTGAGCCTCGACCGCCCGGACCCGTTGACCGACCGCGAAACCGAGATCCTGCGGCTGATGGCCTCGGGCTTCTCGAACAAGGAGATCGCCAATTCGCTGGGCGTGGCCGAGGGCACGATCAAGAATCATGTCTCCAACATTCTGTCCAAGCTCGGCGTGCGCGACCGTACCCGCGCCGTGCTCAAGGCCTTCGAGCTGCAGTTGATCTGATCGGTCGGCATTGCGGTGGAAATGAGTCCTGATCTTGGGATGCCGGACAGGTGTTCAGCATCTGCCGTGGCCGCTGCTTCGGGTCCGGGCCGTCACTGGCGGCCTCGCGCAGGTTGCAGCCCCTCGCCTCACCCCGGTGTTCCCTGTTAGGATTCGGGTCTTGCCCGTTATCAACGGGTATTGGTCCCGGAGAGCCTCTGTAATGACCCGTCTGCTCGAGATCCTGATTTCCCTGGCGATCGTCGCCACGCTGTTCCTCGTCGTCGGCCTTGTGCTGCCGTCCAGCCGCTTCATGGTTGAGCGGATCGAAACGAACCGCAAACTGACCATCGTCTACGACACGCTGAACAATTTCAGCCGTTTCAAGGATTGGAACGCGATTCCGCTGCGCGACCCCAAGATGGAGAGCCGCATTTCCGGGCCTGAATCCGGCGTCGGTGCGGAATTCCATTACGACTCCAAGAACTCGCAGGTAGGCACCGGCAGTTGGAAGATCGTGGAGAGCGTGCCGAACGAACTGGTCGCGATCGCGATCGAGAACGACCGCCAGGGCAAGAACAAGCGTACCGAGTTCAAGCTCAAGACGACCGGCAAGAACAACCGCAACGTCGAGATCAGCCAGAGCTACAAGGTCGATTACGGCTGGAACCTGCTCGGTCGTTTCGCCGGTCTGTACGTGCGCAGCCACGTCGGCGACGACATGAAGTTCGGTCTGTCCAAGCTCACCAACATGCTGGCCTCGATCCCGAACATCGACCATGCCGTCTATGGCGACAAACTGACCGGCCTTGCGGTCGTGCAGGTTCCGGCCGAGCACCTGCTGTTCGTGCCTGCCGGCACGCTCGAATTCAAGGATGAAGTGATCGAGAAGTCGATGGACGCGAACATGGAGTGGATCAACCGCACCATGACGGCCAGCGGTCTCGTCGCCGCGGGTCCGATGCGCATCGTCACCAGCGAGCAGGGCCGCGAGACCTACACCTTCGACGTCGCCGTGCCGGTCCGCAAGGCCGACACCGCCGAAGCGGCCGCGACCGCCACGACCGAGCTCACGGGTTTGACCCTGCAGGGTCCGGTGAAGTACCAGTTGCTGCCGGCGCGTCGCGCGGTCAGCGGCAAGTTCATCGGCTACCTCCGTGAACTCGAGAACGTCCGCAATGCCCTCCGCGCCTGGTCCGCACCGCGCGGCCTCGAGGTCGCCGACCGTCCGTACGAGGTCTATGACAGCGGCATCGATGGCGCGTTCACGGAAGAAGGCCAATTCACCGCTTACTGGCAGATCAAGTAAGCAGACGGCTCTTGTAAAGAGGCGTATGTCCGCATCCATCGAAGTGTTTCCGAAGCGCCGCATATTGCGGCGCTTCGCGTTTGCGGCTTCATCAAATGCAGCTTCGACAGATGCAGCCCCAATAGCGTAGCCAAGGCAGGAATGCGATGACCATGAAACCGCGCCGCTTCCACCGCATCCTGGCCGCCGCCGGTGGGGTTTTGGCTGCGGCAGGCGTCGGCCTGTCGGCCTACGCCGCGCACGGCGCCGAGGCTGCGGCGCGCGCGAATCTGCAGTCGGCCGCACTGTTCGCGCTGGTACACGGCATCGCGCTGGCGGCGCTGTCGCCGCACACGCCGCGTCGTCTCGGCACGCTCGCATTGGCGATGCTGCTGATCGGTGTGCTGCTGTTCTCGGGCTCGCTGGCGGCCGCGCATTTCTTCGGTGTGTCGACGCGGTTTGCGCCGATGGGCGGTTCGATGATCATTTTCGGCTGGTTGCTGTTCGCCGCCGATGCGCTTCGACGCTGAGGTAAGCAACGCATGCCCAGACACGCCCGCGGATTCGACACCCAGGCCGCCTACGAGCATCTCGCCAAGCGCGACCGCAAGCTCGGCGCCTGGATGAAGCGCATCGGCGCGATCGATCCCGATCCGCGCTGGCGCAAGTCTTTCGACCCTGTCGACGCGCTTGCGCGGGCGATCCTGTATCAACAGCTCAGCGGCAAGGCCGCGGCGACGATCGTGGGCCGCGTCGAAACCGCGATCGCCAGCGATCGTTTCCACTGCGACACGCTCGCGCGCTGCGACGACGCGACCATTCGCGCCTGCGGCGTGTCCGGCAACAAATTGCTGGCGCTGCGCGACCTCGCGGCGCGCGAGGCCCGCGGCGAGATTCCGGCCTTGCGGCAGATGTCGACGATGGACAACGACGCCATCGTCGACGCGTTGGTGCCGGTGCGCGGGATCGGTCGCTGGACGGTCGAAATGATGTTGATGTTCCGGCTGGGCCGCGCCGACGTGTTGCCCATCGACGACCTCGGCATCCGCAAGGGCGCGCAGATCGTCGACAAACTCGATGAAATGCTGTCGCCCAAGCTGTTGGCGGAGCGCGGCGAACGTTGGGGGCCGTACCGCACCTACGCCGGCCTGTATCTGTGGCGGATCGCGGATTTCGGCGCAGAGACGAAAGCGGCGGGTAAAACGCCGACCAAACGTTCGCAGGACTGATTCCTGCCCATCGGATTCCGCGCTCAGCGCGGCAGATAGGTTTCCCACAGCCGGTTGCGGAACCGTCGCTGCGGATCGACCTCCGCTTTCAGCGCCGCGAATGTTTCCGCTTGCGGATAGGCGCGCGCGAACTGTTCCTTCGTCGCATGCAGCCGGTAGGGCAGGTAATAGCGTCCGCCCATGCCCAGTGCGGCATCGATCAACTGCCGCGTCCATCGCGCCGAATCGGCGTCCGCCCAGCGCGAGGAGCGCTGCTTGTAATACAGCACGAACGAAAACACTTCGCGTGGCGCCCAGCGCATCAGCGTGCCGGGATCGGCCGGCGAATGCCGGATCGACACATTCAGTGCATTGACCTCGTGCGCGAGCAGAATCCGCCGCAACAAATTCGCGAATCCGAGGAAATTCTCCGCCGGGATGAAGTATTCCTGCAACAGATAGGTCGAAAACATCCGCGTGCGCGGTTCCAGCGCATCGGCGTCGAGACTGGCTTCGTGGTTGCGCCAGACCACCGGGCGTTCCTGCAACTGCCGTCGCGTCACCTTGCGCTCGCGCACTGCGTCGCCGTAAGGCAGCTCCGACGCCGCCCAGATCAGGCTTTGTTCGCGGCCGTAGTCGCGATTGTCGGGGATCAATCGTTCGGCGATGGTCGCCGGTGTGTCGGTGCGCCGCCAGGTGATCGCGAGCGGCTGGTCGTAATGCGGCGGTGCGAGGTCGGCGTTGTGCAGCACCGCGTCGTTGCGGCCGATGATGTTCTCGCCGAACCATGCCGGATAATCGGCGAGCGCGACGAATTCCGCTTCGCGTGCGATGCGGCCGTTGCGATCCAGTTCGAGTTCGACCTCGGTGATGACGCCCAGCCCGCCGTAGCCGCCGATCGCCGCATGGAACAGTTCCGGCTGCGATTCGCGGTCGAGATCCAGCGTTTCGCCGTTCGCGGCGACCATGCGCAGCCCGACGATGCTGTTCGCGATCGGACCTTTGCCGACGTAGCGGCCGTGGCAGTTCACCGACACCGAGCCGCCGACGGTGAAATTGCTGTAACTCTGCATGATCGCGACCGACAGGTCGTGCGGGTCGATCAGCGTCTGCAGCTCGCGCCAGCGCATGCCCGCCTGCACGCGCACGCGGCGCTGGGCGACATCCAGATGCAGCAGCCGGCGCATGCCGCGCATGTCCAGATGCAGCGACTCCGGCCAGGCCGTCTGTCCGCCCATGCTGTAGCGTCCGCCGCCGATCGATACCGGCGCGGCGCTGCGCGACAGCGCGGCCGACACCGCTTCGGTCGACGCCGGGCGCAGAATCGCGGCGACTTCAGTGCGGTCGAGTTGGCTGACGTCGTGCACGAACTCCCCATCGTCGCGGCTGCGCCGGCAGGAGGTGGACGACGCCACGATCGGTGCTGTCGCCAACCCGATGGCGATGCGCCGCCGCTGGCGGTCTGTCATGTCGGCGACCGCTTCGCGAGCAAGCGCCGTTTCCAGCCCAGTGCCGGGCGTTCGACCAGAAACCAGGACAGTGCGGCGCAGGCGAACGCGAAAGCGGTCGCCACTGCGGTATTCGTCGCCACCGTGGCCGCGCCAGCGAGCAGTGCCAGCTGCTGCATCGGCCAACCGTAGAGATACAGGCCGTACGAGAGATCGGTTCTGGCGATCACCGGCAGTTTGGGTATCAGTGCGATGTAGAACGTGGCGTAGGTGAGCAGAGGCACATAGACCAGCCCGAACCACCACGTGCCTCGCAGTGCCACCGCTGCGGCAAGTAACGTCAGCATCGGCCATATCGACAGCGGAATATGCTGGCGATACACCCAGCACAGCGTGCCGGTGATGAAGAACACGGTCACCCACAGCAGATAGACCAGGTGTTCCGGCAACGGCGCGCGCAGGTAGGCGAATGCGCAGGCCGCCGCGACCGCAAGCGTCCAGGCCGGCAGATAGCGTTTCGGCGCGAGCATGCCGGCCAACCCTGCGATCGTCAGGGCAACGTACAGGTGACCTTCGATCGGCAGCGTCCACAGTGATCCGTTCACGGCAGTGCGGGGCAATGTATCGAACACGCCGGGCAGCCAGAATTGCGCGCGCCATAGACTGGCGTTGGCCCACAGATAGCGCCACGTTTTCTGGTCGCTCCAGTAGTCGGGCGCAGTGGTGAGCAGCGGCCCCAACACGCAGACGCTCAACAGCACGCAGACGATCAGCGCCGGATAGATGCGCAGCGCGCGCGCAAGCACGAATTCGCGCAGAGCATTGCGCTGGAAACTGGCCGCCACCAGAAAGCCGCTGATCAGGAAAAACACGTCCACGGCCAGCGCGCCGCCAGATTTGATCTGTGTAAGTGCGCTGATGGCGTCGACGCCGGCGCTGCCGGTAATCGGCCAGCTGTGGCTGTAGATCACCAGCCACGCGGCAATCAGGCGCATCAGGTTGAAGTTGTTGCGGCCGGTCGAGATAGCCGTATCGACAGTCGGCGTCATTCGCTGTAACGACCTTCAGCATCAGGTGCGGGCAGCAGTGCGAGTGCGAGGGGATGGATCATGCGTGGATCTTTTCCGGTTGTGTTTTGCAAGTGAATTCGCCGCGATAACACCAATGCCACGGCTCGTAGACGATGCCGTTGGGGTTGTCGCGCGGAAAACTCATGACGAACCCGTGATCGCCGGCCTGCGCCTGCAGCCATGCGAACGCGGCGGTGCGCTCGAACGATTCTTCCGCCGGTGGTTCACCGGGCGTGCCGATGTCGAGTGCGCGGCCGCTGTGGTGTTCGCTGTAACCCGGCGCGGCGTTGACGGTGAGGATGTCGGGGACTGAAATTCCGCGCGCGCGTTTGCGCTCGAAGATGCCCAGTTGGTAATCGTGGCTGCGATAGCCGGAAATCGCTTCCAGCACGATACCGTCGCGCAGCGCGGCAGCGCGCAACCGCGCCCATGCGCGCGACGCGCCCGGATGCAGCCACAGCGGGCGGCGGTAGCGGTCGAAGCCGGCATGCGCCAGCCATCGCGGTTCGGGCACCAGCGGCAGGCCGCTGCTTGCGCTGTAGTCGTCCGCATCCAGGCCCAGCGCGTCCAGACGCTCGCGCAGCGCGTGTAGCGGCAGTGCTTCGGGCTCGCGCACGCCGGCGTGCGGTGCGGGCGCGTCGATGGCGTCGAGCGCGGCATCGATGCCCGGTTCGCGGCTCCAGTGCGGATCGAGCGCCATCCAGCCCTGTGGTAAATCTGCGGCGAGATAGCGGCCGTCGCGTTTGCGGCGTAGCACCCAGCGCGCGGCGGAGACGATGCGCGCGTCGCGATTGCTGCGCGCGGCCAGCACCCACGCCGGCCACGCTTCGATCTGGGCGGTATTGAGCAGGATGCGGGGCAGGGGGCGCATGGGCACAGATTAACGTCGCGACCGGGGCTCCGCCACGGTCACGCGACCATTATTCCGGCTTCTGCGCTGCGATCCATGCCGCGACATCGGCGATCAGCTCCGGCGAGACGTGTCCGGGCGTCTGGTATTCCTGCAGATTGCCGTCGCCTTCGCCGGGAATCCCGAGATGGTTCAGCGTTTCGTACAGCTTGAAGGTGACGCGTGGGCTGTCGTGAAAAGCCCGCTTCCATCCCTGCCAGTCGGCGTCGACCACCTGGATGTCGCGCGCGCCCTGCAGGATCAGCATCGGCTGGACGATGGTTTTCGCCTCGGCGACCGCATCCACCGCATCGACGCTGCGCCAGTACGCGGGCGGCAGGCCCATCGGCGACTGCGCGGCGGTCATTTCGCGGCCTTTGCGCACCGCGCTCACGCTGTCCACCAATTGCTGGATCGCAGTGTTCTCGCTGTCGCTGACCTTGCCGTCGTTGAGGATGGCGAGACGGCGGTTCTGTTCGATCAGGATGTCGAGCAGCGGTCGCGACGGCGCCGCCAGCAGGATCAGCCCGGCGATCTGCGGGTCGCGTGCGCCGATCCGCGGCGCCATCATCGCGCCCTGACTGTGGCCGAGCGCGAATACGCGCTTTGGATCGATCTCCGGCAGCCCGCGCAACAGCGCCGCGGCCGTTACCGCATCGTCGGTGGTTTCGAGGTCGATGCTGCCGCCGTTGGCGAACTGTTGCGGACGCGCTCTGGTGCGCTTCTCGTAGCGCAGCACCGCGATGCCGCGTTCGGCGAGACCGCGGGCGATGTCGAGCAGCGGCCGATTCGGGCCGATGGTGCTGTCGCGATCCTGCGGGCCGGAACCGTGGACCAGCACGACGGCGGGGAGTTTCCCCTTGCCCTCGCCATTGGGCATCGCCAGCGTCGCCGGCAGCGCGCTCTCGCCTTCGCCCACGGTCGCTTCGGTTTCGCGATAGTTCGCGTCTTCGGGCACTGCCGGCGCTGCAGTCGCCGGTTTCGCCGCCTGTGCCGGCCGGATCGCGAAACCGGAAATCTTCCGCTCGTTGTCGAAGGTGAAGATCGCGGTCAGCTCGCCGCGCTCGTAGTGCAGCGGTATCGTCACCAGCGCACCGATGTCGCGTGTCTTCACGTCCGCTTCGCCGCGCGATTGCAGCGGGCCGACCTGCGTCGCGAGTGCCTTCAAACCCTGCGCCAGTTGTTCCGCACTGATCGCAGCGGCCATGGTGGCATCGAAGCGGGCATGCACGGCGGCGAAATCGCCGGCATCCAGCGTATCCAGCATGGTTTTGGCTTCGCGCGCCGGGTCGAAGTCCTGCACGTTCTCCTGTGGGCTCTCCTGTGCGTCAGCGCGTGACGACAGCAGCGCGCCGACGCCCAGCAACAGCGCAGACAGCAACGCTGCGCGGGCGGCGATCCGGCCTTCACCGGGATGGCGACCGAGCCTGCGCTCGATCTGGCGGATGACATGGATCATGGTGTTTCTCCGGAAGCTGGCTTGATCTTGGATGTGTTTTCGGAAGTGCCGCTTTCGTCAGTGCGGCTTTCGTCATTGCTGTTGCCGGGGGCGGTTGCGGACGCTTTCAGCCGCCCGGCGTTGCGCAGCGCGTCGCGCAGCACGTATTCGATCTGTGCGTTGAGGCTGCGCAGCTCATCGTCGGCCCACCGCTGCGCCGCCGCGAGGACTTCGGCATTGATGCGTAGCGGATAGGCTTTCTTTTCGCTCACGACACGATCCGCCGATCAATACAAGGTGCCGGTGTTGATCACCGGCTGCGTCGAACGCTCGCCGCACAACACCACCAGCAGGTTGCTGACCATCTGCGCCTTGCGCTCTTCGTCCAGATGGACAACGCCGTTCTTCTGCAGTGCTTCCAGCGCCATTTCGACCATGCCGACAGCGCCAGCGACGATCCGCGTGCGCGCGGCGATGATCGCGTTGGCCTGCTGGCGCTGCAGCATCGCCTGGGCGATCTCGGGCGCGTAGGCGAGGTGGCTGATGCGCGAATCCAGTACCTGCACGCCGGCGTCGGCCAGACGTTCCTGCAGTTCTTCCATCAGATGCTTCGATACTTCAGCGGCGTGGCTGCGCAGCGCGAACTGGCCTTCCTCGTGCTGGTCGTACGGATAGCTGGTGGCCATCGTGCGTACCGCCGACTCCGACTGGATATGCACGAAACTTTCGTAATCGTCGACGTTGTAGACCGCCTCGGCGCTGTCCACGACCTGCCAGACGATGACCGCCGCGATCTCGATCGGGCTGCCGTCCAGTTCGTTGACCTTGAGCTTGCTGCTCTCGAAGTTGCGCACGCGCAGCGAGACTTTCTGTTTGCCGTAGAAGGGGCTGTTCCAGCGCAGACCGCCGTCCTTCACGGTGCCGATGTATTTGCCGAACAGATTCAGCACGGCAGCCTGGTTGGGCTCGATCTTGTACAGGCCGCACATCAGGAAGCCGCCGACGACGATGATGGCGATGCCGGCGATCCACCCGGCCGTGCCGTCCTCGGCGCTGGACGCGATGAGATAGGCGCCTACGAACATGGCCGCCATCAGGAGCAGCAGCACGGGGATACCGGGGAGCGAGTGGGAAGGGTTCTCTTTCATGGCGCGGTCTCGCGTTGTTGGTGGATAGTGAAGTGATATCAAAAAGATATCACTTACTGCAAGACAATCCGGACGGACGGTTGGATGCGCCGGAAAGAATTCCGCAAGTGACTGATTTACAATGGCCTCTTTCCCGTCGAGCCCGCCCCATGTCCCCTCCGTCCGCACTTGAATTCGGCACCCCGCTGTCGCCTTCCGCCATCCGCGTGCTGTTGTTGGGCTCGGGCGAACTGGGCAAGGAAGTCGCGATCGAGCTGCAGCGCTTCGGCTGCGAGGTGATCGCCGCCGACCGTTACGCGGACGCCCCGGCGATGCAGGTCGCGCACCGCAGCCACGTGCTGAACATGCTGGACGGCGATGCGCTGCGGGCGCTGATCGCCGAAGAGCGCCCGACCCTGATCGTCCCCGAGATCGAAGCGATCCACACCGAGACCCTGGTGCAGTTGGAGCGCGAATTCGCCGAACGCGGCACCCACGCCCGGATCGTGCCGACCGCGCGTGCCGCGCGACTGACGATGGATCGCGAGGGCATCCGCCGGCTCGCCGCCGAAACCCTGGGCCTGCCGACCTCGCCCTACCGCTTCGTCGACACGCTGGAGGATTACCGCGCCGCGGTGGCCGGGATCGGCGTGCCCTGCGTGGTGAAACCGGTGATGTCGTCCTCCGGCAAGGGCCAGAGTCTGGTGCGCACCGCCGACGACATCGACAAGGCCTGGGAGTACGCACAGACCGGCGGCCGCGCCGGCGCCGGGCGCGCGATCGTCGAAGGCTTCATCGATTTCGACTACGAAATCACCTTGCTCACCGTGTGCCACGCCGGCGGCACCGACTTCTGCGCGCCCATCGGCCATCTGCAGCGCGACGGCGACTACCGCGAAAGCTGGCAGCCGCAGCCGATGTCGCCGCGCGCGCTGGAAGGCGCGCAGCGGATCGCGAAGGCGATTACCGACGATCTTGGCGGGTGGGGACTGTTCGGCGTCGAACTGTTCGTGAAGGGTGACGAGGTCTGGTTTTCGGAAGTCTCGCCGCGTCCGCACGATACCGGCCTGGTGACTCTGGTCTCGCAGGATCTGAGCCAATTCGCGCTGCATGCGCGCGCGATCCTGGGGTTGCCCGTGCATGCCGACAAAAGCGGCGGGACTATCGGACAGAACGGTCCCTCGGCGTCGTGTGCGGTGCTGGCGCATGGTCACGGCGTGCCTGTGTTCGATGGCGTCGCCGATGCGCTGCGTGCGCCGGACACCGCGCTGCGCCTGTTCGGCAAACCGGTGGTCGAAGGCCATCGCCGCGTCGCGGTCACGCTTGCGCTCGGCGAGGATATCGACGCCGCGCGCGCCACCGCGCGTGAGGCCGCGGCGGCATTGAAGATCACGCTGCGGTAATCGCAAGCGATGTCATCCCGAACGCCTCCGCAGCAGGCGGAGGGATCTGCTTCGAAAAGCAGATCCCTCGCTTCGCATCGGGATGGCAGGTATTTACCGATCGATGCTTCCTGCTAGGCTTCCAGAACGCATGAGGAGCCATCGATGAACGACACCAACGGCTACGCCGTCTTTTTCTTCCCGCAGGCATTGGAGGTACTGGGCGATCCGATCCGCCCGTTCCTGCAGGAGGGACCGGCCGGGCCGCACGTCGCCTGCACCACCATCGATACCGGCGGTGCTTTCATCGAAATGACCATCGACGGCCGCACGCCCGAAGGTCGCGAGGTGTCGCTGGAGTTGATGGTGCCCAGCAGCATGGTGCGGATGGTGGTGTCGACCCAGAGCGAAGCGATGTTCGGCTTCGGTCTGCGCGACGCGGATCCGTTGCCGGTCGCACTGCCGGTGATCGGCCCGACCGCCGAGCCCGCAAACGCGCCCTCGGAGGCGCTGCCGTCCTCGACCGAGCCGGCGAAACCTGACCCGGTCTGATCGCCTTCATCTGATCCCGCTCACGCCATCCGCGGCAGATCGAACACCAGCACTTCAGCGTCGATACCGCTCGATATTTCGATCCGCGGCTCATCGCGATACAGCAGCGCATCGCTGGCCTTCAGCGCATGGCCGTTCACCGTGACCTCGCCGCGCACGACATGCACGTAACCGAGCCGACCCTCGGCCAGATCGAGCGCCGCGCGCTCGCCGCCGTCGAACAGGCCGGCGTACATCCGCGCATCCTGGTGGATGCTCACCGAACCCTCGGCGGCATCCGGGCTCACCACCAGCCGCAGCCGGCCGCGCTTGTCGGCGTCGGTGAACGTCTGCTGGGCATAGCCAGGCGCGACGCCGATCGTCGACGGGATGATCCAGATCTGCAGGAAATGCGTGGTGCCGTTCGCGTCTTGGTTGTACTCGGAATGGGTGATGCCGCTGCCGGCGCTCATCCGCTGCACTTCGCCGGGGACGATGCTGGCGGCATTGCCCATCGAATCCTTGTGGCCGAGCGCGCCTTCGATCACGTAGCTGATGATCTCCATATCGCGATGACCGTGGGTGCCGAAGCCGCGGCCGGGCTGCACGCGGTCCTCGTTGATCACCCGCAGCGGGCCCCAGTGGACATGGTTGTCGTCGTGATAGCCGGCGAACGAGAAGCTGTGCCAGCTGTCCAGCCAGCCGTGGCCCGCATGGCCGCGTTCGGCGGCGGGGCGCAGGGCGATCATCGTGCGGCTCCGGTGAGGGCGCCGGCGCGACAACGACCGTAAAGGCGCCGGCCGGGCAGGGCCGAGACAACTGCGTTCATTGGAATCCTCCCTTGGCGCCGGGGCCGGATGCGGGTTGCATCCTCACGGCCGCGGCGAACGCTGCCTACTTTAGGGAGATTCAAAAATAGAACAATAATTACAAATCGAATCTATTGTTCCAAATAAGAGTATTGTTCAAGGTCAGTGAGTGGTCGAGGCGCGCCGCCAACTGCTGTGGTTGGCGCGCTGCAGGGGCAGGGGCATGCCGAGCAGATAGCCTTGGCCGAACTGGCAACCCTGCTCCACCAGGATTTCGCGCTGGCGGTCGGTTTCGATGCCTTCCGCAATCGTGTCGATGCCGAGCGTGAGCGCCATCGCCAGGATCGCGCGCACCAGCGCCAGACTTTCGGTACTGGTATCGCCTTCAAGACCGGACACGAAGCTGCGGTCGATCTTCAGGCCCTGGATCGGGAAACGGTGCAGATACGACAGCGCCGAGAATCCGGTGCCGAAATCGTCGAGCAAAGCGGCGATGCCGTGGTGGCGCAGATCGCGGAGGATGCGCAGCGCGCGCGGCGCGTCCTCGATCAGCGCGACTTCGGTGATCTCGATGCGAAGCCGCCGCGGATCCTGATCGGCCTCGTCGAGCATGCGCAGCAGGCGGTCGGCGAAGTTGTCCGACAGGAAATGCCTCGGCGAGACGTTGATCGAGACGTAGTGGCCGGGATACTCGCCCATCGACGACACCACGTGGGCGTACATCAGCCAGTCGACCTGTTCGATCAAAGAGCTGTCTTCGCCGACGCCGATGAACTGGGACGGCGTGAGCAGGCCGCGATGTTCGTGATTCCAGCGCACCAGTGCTTCGCAGCCGACCTGTTTGCCGTCTTCCAGCCGCAGGATCGGCTGGAAATGCGGCTCGAACGCATCGTGCATGATCGCCCGGCGCAGGTCCGCTTCCAGATCCAGCAGGCGCATCGCTTCGGCGCGCATTTCCTCGTCGAACAATTCGCTGCGATTGCGGCCGCGCCGTTTGGCGCGGTACATCGCGGCGTCCGCATCGCGCAGCAGTTCCTCGCTCTTGCGATAGCGCGGATGCCACAGCGCGATGCCGATGCTGGCCGATGGGAAGACCTCGCGGCCTTCGATCCACATCGACTGCCCCAGCACGCGCCGGATGGCGCCGGCGTATTGCTCGGCATCTTCCGCATCGTCGATGCCTTCAGCAAGGATCGCGAACTCGTCGCCGCCGAGGCGGGCGACGATATCGTCGCGGCCGATGACCTGCGAGATGCGGCGGCTGGCTTCGACCAGCAGTTCGTCGCCGGCGACATGGCCCACGCTGTCGTTGATCAGCTTGAAGCGGTCGATGTCGAGGAACATCACAGAAAATGGTTTTCCGCCCGTGGACACGCGCGCGATGGCGTCGTCCAGGCGCTCCTGCAACTGGCCGCGATTGGGCAGGCCGGTGAGACTGTCGTGACGTGCCTGATGGCGTAGCCGCTGCTCCGCGCGCAGCCGCTCGGCGATCTGTTCGCGCAGTTCGCGGTTGGCGTCGGCCAGTTCGTGGGTGCGGGTCTGCACCCGCGTTTCCAGCTCGGCGTGCGCGGTGATCAGCGTGTCCTGCGCGCGTTTGCGCGCCAGCGCGGCGTCGATATGGTGGGCGACGAAGGTCAACAGTTCCTGGTCGCGTTCGGTGAAGCCGATGCTCTGCGTGTAGCTCTGCACGCCGATCACGCCGAGCACGGTATCGTCGCGACTCAGTGGCACGCCGAGCCAGCAATGCGCCAGCGGCCCGAAACTGCTGACCAGTCCCTGCGTTTCCAGCGACTGGATATGCGCCCGGTCGGCCAGCAGCGGCCGGCCGGTGTCGATCACGTATTCGGTCAAGCCCTTGGCGCGCGGGCGGTCGCGGATCTGTCGCAGGTCGATCTCGTCGGCGACATACGGGAATTCGATGAATTTGCAGTCGCTGCTCAACAATGCGATGTAGAAATTCTTGGCGTACAGCAGCTCGCCTACGATCGAGTGCAAGTCGGCGTAGAACCGATCGAGACTGTCGGCACTGACCGACAGTTCCGTGATGCGGAACAGGGCCTGCTGCAATTTCTCGGCGCGTTCGCGTTCGACGACTTCCGCCTGCAGTTCCGTGTTGGCGATTTCCAGCGCGTGGGTGCGCTCTTTCACCCGACGTTCCAGTTCGACCTGTGCGGTCTTGCGGTCGAGTGCGGTCAGGATGTGTTGGGCGACGTATTCGAGCAGGGCGCGATCTTCGCTTCCGTAGCGTTTCGCACGCTCGTAGTCCTGGACCACGATCGCGCCGCAGACTTGTGCGTCGCGCAGCAGCGGCACGCCCAGCCAGTCCTCGCTCATCGGGCCGCCGGCGTACTCGTCGTCATTGATGTTCAGTGTGTCGATGATTTCGCGCGGGGAGCCGATCAACGGCCGGCCGTAGCGCAACAGCGCCGCGGTCATGGTGTGCATGTCGTCGTCGACCGCAAATTCAATGCCGGCGTCCGGGTCGAAGGCGTCGCGGCTGTCGGCGAAATACAGATAGCGCATGGTTTTGCGCTTGCCGTCGTACTGGACGATATAGAAGTTCTCCGCGGGCATGAGCCCGCCGACCACTTCGTGGATCCGCGCCAGCATGTCGTGCATTTCCAGCCCGGAGCCCGCCAGGTCGGAGATTTCGTACAGTGCGTGCTGCAGCCGCTTGGACTTTTCCAGCGTCTCGATCTTGGCGTCGGCTTCCGCCAGTTGCAGTGTGGCGAGGATCAGATCGCGCGCCATCGCGAACCAGGACATTTGCGCCCAGTCTTCGGGCGGCGGATTCGCGAACGACAGGCCAAGCGTCACGCCGTTGCCTTCATCGTCGCGATGCTGATCGAACAATATGCCTGGCGGCGCGTCGTCGAGAGCGATTCCTCGCTGACGGGCGAGTACCGCCAGCCGCAGGGCATCGCTGCCGGAAGCAGTGCGTGTACTGCCGAGACCGAGGCGCGCATGGCGCCAGGCAATGGCGACATGCGTACCGCCGGGAAGCGTCTTCAGCAAGGTATCGATCACCGTTCGCACGGCCGCTTCCACTACTGGAGACACCCCAACGTCGCCATCTGCCCCGGCACCCGCTTCATGTTTGCCGAGGATCATGAACCGAGCTTATACCCAAAGTTTCAGTTACCACAACTGCATTCGTTGCGTTTGCATTTGTCCACTGAAACCGGGCTTGAAAAGAGGGCCCAGGCGCGCAGACGGGGGCCTGCAAGGGCGTGACCGGATGTCGTCGCCGCTCCTCGAATGAGGCGAAACGTATACGAAAGTCGTATGGACAAGCGCAGCCCGCAATGACTTTCGAGTGCGGCCGATGCCATTGCCGGGTGTTTACTGCCCGACGATGAGATCGACCCAGACCAGATGATGGTCCGTCGCGGTGGTGGCCTTGTGCTCCGGCGTGCCGGGAACCGGCCAGTGGACGCCGCTGGCGATCGCGCGCAGCCCTGAGGAAGGCAGCACATAGTCCAGACGCAGATTGCCGACTTTGGGACCGAAGTCGCCGGTGTCTTCGCCCGCGTCGCCGCGATGGCTGGCGTTGCCGCCGCCGGCGTCGCGTGCTACGACTACAGCGCCCTCGCTGCGCGGCGTGTGCAGGCGCAGCATGCGTGGGTGTTCGATCAGCTGTTGGATCGCCTCGTGGCGGCCATCGCCGTCGACGGGGTCGTTGTTGAGGTCGCCTGCGATCACGAAACGATTGCCGGCCGGCAACCCGCCGCAGCGGCCGCTGTCGTCGCACAGCCAACTGCGGTCGGCGTTGTCGTTGTCCAGATATTCGCGCCACAGCCGCAGTTCGTCCGCGTTGCGCGCGCCGTTGCGATCTTCGGGGCCGTCGAACACCGGCGGGGTCGGGTGCGACACCAGAAAATGAAGAATGCCGCGCGGCGTACGCACCGGCACGTCCCAGTGCGATTTCGACGACAGCCGCAGTTGCTGCCAGATCGCATCCGGATGGTAATGGCGGCGCGCGCGCGGATCGATCGGCCGCGCAGCGTCCGGTATGGCGCTCCACTTCAGCGACTGGAAGCTGCGCACTTGCGCGGTATCGATCGGATGGCGCGACAGCACCAGCATGCCGTACTGGCCGGGATGCAGGCCGTAGCCCCAGGCATCGTTGCCGCGGTCGCGACCGTCGCCGCCGACCACGCCATTGCCGTCGAGATCCAGGCCGCTGGGCACACCGGTGTTCACCGGCGCGAAATAGCGATACGGATAGCGCAGCGCACGGCCGTCGCTGCCTTGCGCCACTTCCAGATACTCGCGCTGGAAAATATCTGCGGCACGGCCTTCGGCGTCGTAATCGAATTCGTTGAGCAGCACCAGATCCGGACGCACGCGCTGCAGCACGGTCGCGATCTCGCGTGCGGCCGGGTCGCCGGCTTCGAGGCGTCGGATCAATCCGCCTTCGGTCTCGTTGAACAGCGAGGTGTTGTAGGTCGCGACCCGCAGTGCTGGTGAACCGTCGCGTGCGGTTTTCGGGTCGCCATGCACGTTGACGCGCACGCAGCCGGCGCACAGGGCGACCAGCGTTGCGGCGATGAGCCAGGACGAGATTCGAAGCGGAGCAAGTACATTCATTGCGGATCGTCTCCAGCGAGGGGAGACCAACCGTGGCCGTCGAAGGCTTCCAGCGGTTGGTAGCGCCGTTTGTAGGCCATCTTGCGATGGCCGTCGATCCAGTATCCGAGGTACAGATGACGTTTGCCGTCGCGTCGCGCCCAGGCGATCTGCTGCAGGATGGCGAAGGTGCCGAGGCCGCGATCCGCGGCATCGGGGTCGTAGAAGGTGTAGACGGCCGACATCGCGTCGGCGACGACGTCGGTCACCGCCACCGCCAGCAGATCGCCGGTGCCGTGGGGTTGCCGCGTGCGCAGTTCGAGAAAGCGACCCTGGCCCCAGGTGCTGACCAGGAACTGGTCGAATTCCGCCGCGCCGTGGCCGTCCATGCCGCCGCCGGGATGGCGCGCATCGAGATAGCGCTGGTACAGCGCGAAGTGTTCGTCGTTGCGCTCGGCGGGCAGTACCCGCACTTCGAGATCGGCGTTGCGCGCGAGACAGCGGCGCTGGCTGCGGTCGGGCCGGAACTCGTCCACCGGAACCCGCACCGCGACGCAGGCCCGGCAGCCGCGGCAGTGCGGGCGGTAGATCAGATTCCCGGAGCGGCGGAAGCCCCAGCCCAGCGCCATCGGGTACATCTGCGCCAGCCGCGGGTCGCCGGGATCGAACACCAGATCGCGCGCCTGTCGCTCCGGCCAGTAGCCGCAGGCATGTTCCGAAGTGTGGAACAGACGCATCGCTTCGTTGGCATCCACGTCATCGCGGCGGTCGGTGCTCATGGCGCAACCCGCAGCGTGTGCAGCGCGGGCCAATAGACCATCGCCGCCAGCAGGCCGGCAGCGGCGCCGGCGACCAGATCGCGCGGCCGATGTCGAGACAGATGCAGCCGCGACCAGGCGACGCCGGTTGCGAACATGCAGCAGACCGCGATCACGATCGCGCCCAGCAGCCACAGCAGACCGATGGCGTAGACCGCGAACGCGACATGCAGCGAGAGCTTGCACCAGCGGGCGGTCAGCATCGCCAAGGCGACGATGCCCGCGGACAGGGCGAGCGCGAGCGCCGGATCGGGCGTGGGCAGCGCGCGCCACGCCAGCAACGCACCCAGACCGATCGATACCAGCAACGTGCGATTGAGCGACCGGCGTTCGGACTGCTGGCTGGCATCGACGTGCGCCCAGCGGCCGCGTCGCACCTGCCACCACGACCAGCCCAGCACGACGGCCGCGAACAGCACGAAACCCGCGAGCGCGGCCTGCAGCGTGCGCGGGTCGCCGCCGCGCAGCGCGGCCGGCAACAGCAATGCCGCCGGTAATACCAGCAGCGGATGGCCGAGGATCGAAACGGCGCGGGCGAAGCGGTCGATGGATGCGGATCGGGGCATGCGGGCAGGATAACCGCCCCGGTTCGCAGGCGCTGCGAACGGGGCCGCAAACGCTGTCGATCAGCGCATGTCGCTCAGTACATGTCGATCAGAGCCGGCCGGAGCCGATCAATCCGCCGATCAGTCCACCGAAACCGCAGACCAACCCGATGGTTGCGCCCAGCCAGCACTGGATGCGTTCGCGGCGGCGCATTTTCGCTGCGAGCACCGGATTGCGCAGCGCTTCCATCGCGTG
>JBKJHV010000010.1:0-19890 GCA_046598445.1 Lysobacteraceae bacterium | reverse complement strand
CGCGGGTTACTTTCTTGACTCGCGCCTGTGGCGCTCGCCCTTCGGGCCGGCTTCGCCGTTCGCGCCGCAAGCGGCGCAGTGCGACAAAGAAAGTGACCCGCGCAAAGCGCGGAAGCTTTGCTGTTATCTCTATCCGCGGGGTCAACGACCCGGCCTCCAGCGTTGCACACTCATACTTCCGTAAAAACCTCACATCCACCGTATGCAACCATCTAATGTAACCTCTTTTGCCTCACCGACGCACTCAACCAACCAGCCTGGGGAAGGCTCAGAAACCCACTCAATAACTCGAACGGCAAAGCAAGCGACTGGCTGAAAGAGGCGGTCTGCCGCAAGGGGCTTTAAAGCTAAATTTTGCCCACCCTTACTAGCTAGCCCGTCACCCGCAATACTTGGATATAAAATTCCGTCGATTTCTCGGCTTGCCAGGAGATTGCCCGCTATAGCCGCAGTCACTTTAAAATGCCATTTATCTTCAGACCCAACCGATCTTGTTACCTCTTTTGCAAGAAAGTTTCTTATCAGCAAATTTTTTTTAATTTCATCACCAAGAAACGATCGGCCAAAAGAAGTGTTTTCAAGAATTTTAACATCACGCCCTAAACTATGCTGCGAGACTTTTTCAGCAACTCCTATTTCCATAACGTGAGGGGATTTCTCTCGATCAAATAATCTCACTTCCAAGACAGTTATGAGATCTCCAGGGATAGGCCTTAGCTCTAAGAGTGCAATATCACGGCTGGCAGAAACATAAAACATTGGCGAATTTGGTTGATTCATTCGCCCAAAATAAGCAATGAGATGAGCTGGCGGATACCACAACTGTTTTATGTTATCGAAAAACACATTGCCGCAATTCTTTCTCGCCCTCCACCCTCTTTCGCAATTAACAATTCTCGTCAAACAGCCATAACCAACAAAAATTGATCCGATCAATTTTCTTATCTCTGAAAAATCGGTCTCTTGACGATCAATGCCATCAACAACGGCAATTTTTTCCGCTATCGCTTCGTATGAAATTTTCTTTAGAACATGATTATTTCTAAATTCTTGATTCATAAAAATCAACTCGCAATATACCGCTGCAAAGAATCCAACTCCGCCTGCTGATCCTCGATCACCGCCTTCACCAGATCCCCGATCGACACGATCCCCACCACATCATCGCCATCGATCACCGGCAGATGCCTGATACGATGCTCCGTCATCGTCTGCATGCAACGATCCGACGTATCCAGCGACCACGTCGTCAACACATTCGAAGTCATGATCTCGCTCACCGGCGTATCCGATGACGAACGCCCCTGCAGCACGACCTTTCGCGCGTAATCGCGTTCGGAAAGAATGCCGACCAGACGCGGCCCGTCCATCACCAGCACCGCGCCGATGCGCGCCTCGGCCATCAGGCGGATGGCGTCGAGGACCGGGGCCTCAGGACGGATCGCGTGGATCGTCGGGCTTTTCGCTTCCAACAGCTGACGGACGGTGCGCATGAGGCGGCTCTCCTTCAGGGTCTTCGCCCAAGGATACCCCCGCCGCGGGCCGCCAGCGATCCACCAGATACAGCGGCCGCTGCTTGGATTCCTCGTACAGCCGGCCGAGGTATTCGCCGATCACGCCCAGCGCCATCAGCTGCACGCCGCCCAGCAGCAGGATCACCGTCATCATCGTCGGCCAACCGGCGACCGGGTCGCCCCAGAACATCGCCTTGATGACCACCCACAGCGCATAGACGAAGGCCAGCACCGCGGTGAGCACGCCCAGATAGGTCGCCACCCGCAGCGGCGCGGTGGAAAAGCTGGTCACGCCTTCAAGGGCGAAATTCCACAGTTTCCACAGGTTGAACTTGCTACGCCCGGCCACCCGCGCTTCGCGATGATAGGGAATGGCGACCTGCTCGAACCCGACCCAGCCGAACA
Source organism: Lysobacteraceae bacterium (assembly GCA_046598445.1). Classification (GTDB taxonomy): domain Bacteria; phylum Pseudomonadota; class Gammaproteobacteria; order Xanthomonadales; family Xanthomonadaceae; genus Lysobacter_I. Next base: position 17,971 of record JBKJHV010000010.1, on the reverse strand, counting down.
GGCCTTTCATGAAGCGGTGGCGCTCGCGCAGCTGGCGCAGCGCGGCCAGCGCGCGCGGCGACAGCAGGCGGAAATCGCCGGTGTCGGTGGGAATGGGGGTTTTCGACAGCCGCTGCATCACCCGGTAGAAGCCGTGGGCGGTGCTGCGCTTGAGCCATCCTTCGCCGTCGCGCTCGGTGCGGGTGCCGTGGACGTCGTCGTAGCCCTCGCGCCACTTGGCCACGAACTGCGGGATCAGCTCCGGCGGATCCTGGCCGTCGGCATCGAGGATGATCGCGGCGCCGGCGCAGACCCGGTCGAGACCGGCGGTGAGCGCGGCCTCCTTGCCGAAGTTGCGGCTGAGCCGCAGCAGCGACACCCGGGCATCGGCGGCGGCGAGGTCGTCCAGCACCGCCCAGGTGCGGTCGCGGCTGCCGTCGTCCACGTACAGGACATGGCCTTCGACGCCCTCGCCCGCCAACGCATCCAGCACCGCGGCGATGCGCGGGTGCAGCGCCGGCAGGGCTTCGGCCTCGTTGAAGGCAGCGACGACGATAGTGAGGCGATCTGTATTCATATATATAGATAGAGTACCCGGCGGCGCGTCACTCGAACGTGAGGTACGCCGGCCCGCCCAGCGCCTGCATCTGGCGCTGGATCGAACGGCTGCGACGCTGGACGTAGGGACCGGGCTTGGCGGCGCTGTATTTGCGCGGCGCCGGCAGCACCGCGGCCAGCCGGGCGGCTTCGGCGGCGCTGAGCCTGGACGCGTCCTTGCCGAAGAAGCGACGGGCGGCGGCCTGCGCGCCGTAGACGCCGTCGCCGTATTCGATGACGTTGGCATAGACCTCGATGATGCGTTGCTTCGGCCACAGCGCCTCGATCAGCACCGTGTACCAGACCTCCAGACCTTTGCGCACCCAACTGCGGCCGCGCCACAAGAACAGATTTTTCGCCAGTTGCTGGCTGATGGTGCTGGCGCCGCGGACCTTGCGGCCCTTGGCGTTGTTGGCGCGGGCCTTTTCGATCGCCTTGAAGTCGAAGCCGTTGTGGACCGGGAAGTGCTGATCCTCGGCGGCGACCAGCGCCAGCGGCAGCTGTTTCGAGATCTGGCCAGCGTCGCGCCAGTCGTAGCTCACCGAGAAACCGCGGTCGCCCTCGCCCCAGGCTTCGACATAGCGGCCGATCATGAAGGCGGTCAGCGGCGGGTCGACGAACCGCAGCACCACGACCTGCAGCACGGTCGCCACCACGAACAGCAGCGGCAGCCAGAAAAACACCCAGCGCAGCCAGTGGCGGCGGCGCTTCGGCGCGACGACGGACGCCTGCGGCTCATGAAGGTTTGAATCTGCGCCGTTCTGCCCCATCTTCTGCCGTCTCCCCGTGGTCGCGGCATTATCCGCGAAGCCGCACCCACTCATGACATCGCCCTTCCAGAGCCCGCCGCCGACATGACCGCCGATACCACCCCCGACCGACTCACCCGCTTCCTGTTGGACCAGGCCGGCGTGCGCGGCGTCCATGTCCGCCTGGACGACACCTGGGCGCAGATCCGCGCCCGCGCCGATTACCCGGAGGACGTGGCCGGACTGCTGGGCGAAGCGGTTGCGGCTTCGGCCCTGTTCACCGGGCACGTGAAAGTGGACGGCCGGCTGTCGGTCCATCTGCGCGGCAGCGGCGCGTTGCGCACCCTGTTCGCCGAATGCACCGGCGCCGGCACCCTGCGCGGCATCGCCACCCTGGCCGAGGGCGAACTGCCGGGCGCACGCAGCCTCGGCTCGCTGGGAGCCGACGCGGTGCTCGCGATCACCATCGAAAACCCCGGCCTCCGCGGCCAGGAGCCGGCGCGCTACCAAGGACTGGTGGGACTGGACGCGGACACACTGTCGGCGGCGTTCGAGGGTTATTTCCGCCAGTCCGAACAGTTGCCGACCCGCCTGCTGCTGGCCGCAAGCGGCAAACGGGTGGCCGGGCTGATGCTGCAGAAGTTGCCCGGCGATGACGGCGATCTCGACGGCTGGGAGCGGGCCAGCGCGCTGTTCGAGACCCTCGCCGCCCCGGAACTGCTGGATACCCCGGTCGAGATCCTGCTGCACCGGCTGTTCCACGAGGACGACGTGCGCCTGCTGGGCGATAAGCCGCTGCAGTTCGCCTGTTCCTGCTCGCGGGAGCGGGTGTCGTCGATGCTGGAATCCCTCGGCGAGGAAGAAGCCCGGGCTGCGGCCGATGGCAACGCCGGAAACGCTGAAATCCGCTGCGAATTCTGCGGCGAGACCTACCGCTACTCTGCCGAGGAGGTCGCCGCCCTGTTTGCCCCCCGCCCGGCCCCTCTGCACGCTCCTGAACGCCTGCAATGAAGCGATGCTGCGCTGGCTGTCACGATTTTCCGGCAGCCGCACGATTGTTAAAGAACCATAAATCAGATAGCCTGAACTCCGATGGATCCGCCTAAGGAACTGGAACCGCCACCCGCGGTCTGACCTGCACCATGCGTTCGCCCCCCCGTACATTGCCGCTGCTGTTGTTGCTCGCCCTCGGCGCGGCGACGTCTGCGCATGCGCAATCCAGAACGGGCCGCGATCGCGTCGAACTTCCGATCTGGAACAAATCCAGCGGGCAATTCGAAGGCGCAGTCGTTCTGGAACCCGTGGACAACGCGCGCTCGCGGACGCTTGCACGCTTCGGTGTGCGCCATCTCGATACCGCTTTCGGCCTTGTCGCCGGCGATTCGCTGGGCCTGCTCTGCGATCGCAAACAGGGCCTCACCAAAGCCCTGAACAACCTCGCCGACAACTGCGTTCTCGCTTCGATTCCCGCTACCAACAGCCGCACCGGCGCCGCCGCGCTGTTCCAGCGCAACGGCACCCAACTCGGCATCGGCGCCGGCAGCAGCCGCATCTCGATGCCGGCTTGGCTGGCCCCGGGCTCGGGCGGCAACGGCCGTATCGACGTCAACGACCTCACCATCTTCAGCCAGAAATCCCTGCCGCGCGAAGGCTACGTCTCGATCGCCGGCACCGTGGCCAAGGCCCGACTGCAGACCCCCGCCGAGATTCCGGGCTTCAGCGACCGCTGGACCTCGCGTCAGCTCAACGTCGGCGGCGGCATCGGTGCCTTCGGCGTCAATGTCATCGGCGAAGTGGTCGATACCCCCGGCCGCGATCAATGGGGCAGCCTCGGCCTCGGCCTGAGCTGGCGCACCCCGTGGAGCGGACAGCTCACGGTCGGCGCAGACAATCTGGTCACCCGCGGCAAAAATCCGTTCGCCCCGGCCACCGTCCAAGGCGACGACGAAGGCGCAGTGCCCTACGTCCGCTACGAGCAGGATCTGTAAGTCCGCGATTTCCCTCCGGATTTACCCGCAAGCCCAGCCCGTGTTAACGACACTTTAATTTTTCTCCGAGTGGGGCTACTATCGGCCCCAGCCTGACCTGCTTTGGCGTCTTTCTTGACGGCAGTGGGCAGGTTCCCATGGGAAACCCCAAGACTCGCTTGGAGAGAGAGATGACTTTGAAGACCAATAAGCTGCGCGAGGCGATTTCGTTCGCGCTCGTAAGCACCACCGCCCTCGCAGGCACGGGCGTCGCCTTTGCCCAAGACAAGCCCTCGGATGACGAGCTCGACACCGTCGTCGTCACCGGTTCGCGCATTCCGCGCGGTGCCGAAGTCGAAGGCACCTCGCCGGTCCTGTCCATCGACCGTGCGGCCATCGAAGCCACCGGCCTGACTTCGATCGGCGACATCCTGTTCAACATCACCGCCAGCGACGGCGGCGCACTGCGCAACATCACCACCAGCACCAACGGCAGCGACGGCACCCAGAACATCTCGCTGCGCGGTCTTGGCGCAACCCGCACCCTGCTGCTGGTCAACGGCCGTCGCTGGGTCACCCAGGGTGGCGGCTCGGTCGACCTCAACACGATTCCGATTTCGGTCGTTGAGCGCATCGAAGTGCTGAAAGACGGCGCCTCGGCGATCTACGGTTCCGACGCCATCGCCGGCGTCATCAACGTCATCACCCGCAAGAACTTCGACGGCGCCGAAGCCAACGTCTACCTCGGTGGTTACAGCAAGGGCGACGGCTTCCAGCAGGGCTACGATTTCACCGTCGGCGCGAACAGCGACCGTTGGAACGCGGTGATAAGCCTCGCTTATCAGACGCAGGAGCCGGTTTACCAGGGCGATCGCGAGATCTCGGCCGTGCCGGTCTTCGGCGGCGGCGATCTCGCGTCGGGCGGCCTGTACGGTTCGGGCAGCAACGTCAACGGCAACTTCGTTCGTTGCGCGGGCGCGTTCACTACCAATGCGGCTGGTTTCCGCACCTGTGGAGCAGTCGCAGGCGGTCCGTACACCCTGCGTACGGGTGAAGACGGCCGGCAGGCGACCGACTTCCGCCAATTCCGCGGCCTCACTGCGGACGGCTCGGGCAACACCGATCGCTACAACTTCGCGCCGGTCAATTATCTGCTGCAGCCGATCGACCGTTTCAACATCTACGGGCAGGGCAGCCTGCGCCTGACCGACCGCATCAATGCCAATGTGCAGGCGGTCTACGTCAAGCGCGATTCGAACCAGCAGCTGGCCGAAGTGCCGCTGACCATGAATACCACCGGCACCAGCGGCCCGCAGTGGGCGTTCGCGCCGACCGCCGGCAGCGTGTTCAACCCGTTCGGCCAGAACCTCCGCAGCGCGAACTTCCGTGCGATCGCGGTCGGTCCGCGCAAGCCGTACTACGACGACGACAATCTTGCGGTGACACTGTCGCTCGACGGTTCGTTCGATCTGGGCGGCCGCGACATGTACTGGGACGTCGGCTATTCGTACCTCGCCAACCGTCAGAACACGCGCGGCGAAAACTACATCAACCTGTTCAACCTGCGTCAAGCGGTCGGCGATTCCCGTCGCAACCCGGTGACGGGTGCGCTCGAGTGCATGAATGGCACCGCAGTCATCGCCGGCTGCGTGCCGTACAACGTCTTCGGCGGCGCCGATCTGGGCTTGGGTGCAGGCGTGATCTCGCAGGCCGAATACGATGCGATGAACCGTTACATCAGCTACACCAAGAACGAATTCCAGGAAAACATCACCAAGGATTATTTCGCGAACCTCTCCGGCTCGATCGTCGATCTGCCGGCCGGTCCGCTGGGTTTCGCGGTGGGTCTGGAACATCGGCGCACCACTTTCGTCAATTCGCCGGATGCGCTGGTCGCCGGCGGCGGCTCGTCGGACAATTTCTCCGAGCCGACCAGCGGCGCTGTCAACAGCGACGAGATCTACGCTGAGTTGAACATTCCGATCCTGGCCGACATCCCGGGCTTCAAGCTGCTTGAACTCAATCTGGCTGCGCGCAAGTCCGACTACGAAACCTCCGGCTCCTTCGGCGGCGTGGGCGTCTCCCCCGACCTCGGCGGCGATACCTCGAAGAAGATCGGCCTGAAATGGCAGGTGTTCGACGACCTGATGTTCCGCGGCACCTATTCGGAATCGTTCCGCGCTCCGAGCGTGACCGACCTGTATGCCGGCGGCGGCGAGAGCTTCCCGCAGGCGGCCGACCCCTGCAATACGGCCAACATCAATGCTGCAGCGACCGACACGGCGTTCTGTATCGCCAGCGGTGCTCCGGCCACGGGTGTTGTCCAGGCCAACACGCAGATCCGCTCGCTGGTCGGCGGCAACCCGGACCTGCAGCCGGAGTTCGGCAAGACTCGTAGCTTCGGCGTGGTCTACAGCCCCAGCTGGGCGCAGGGTCTGAACTTGACGCTCGACTACTACAGGATCGAGCTTGAGCAGGTGATCTCGTTCCGTGGCTCGCAGGCCATCCTCAACGCCTGCTACCGCGATCCGGGTGCGGCAGGTGCGGCCGACAATGCTGCTCAGCGCGCATTGTTCTGCTCGTTCGTCGTGCGCGATGCCACCGGTCAGATTCTCGACCTGCGTCAGTCCAACTTCAACCTGGACCAGGGCAAAGTCGAGGGTTACGACTTCCAGGCCACCTACGCCATGCCGGAAACCGCATGGGGCAAGTTCTCGTTCCAGTGGGATAACACCTACGTGACCGAGAACACCCTGTTCGGCACCGTCGGTGAATACAACGGTTCGCCGCAGTGGCGTTTGCGTTCGAACATCACCGCGTCGTGGCAGAAGGGCGACTGGGACGCCAACTGGGCGGTGCGTTACTACTCCGACCTGGACGATCCGTGCAACGGTCAGAACTACTTCGAGTACGGCTACACCCCGACCGAGGTCTGTAATGACGTGCTCGACTCGAACGGCAACGTCCTGGCCGGCGAAAACCACATGGGCGCCAGGATCTATCACGACGTCCAGGTGGGCTGGAAAGCGCCTTGGAACGCCAAGGTCACGGTCGGCGCGCGCAACCTGTTCGGCAAAGAGCCGCCGATCACTCACAGTTCGTTCGCCGGCAACTTCGACGGCGCTTACGATCTGCCGGGCGGTGGCTTCTTCTACATGCAGTACAACCAGAAGTTCTGATCGCTTCCGGTTCAGAGTCAAACAAGACGGCCCCCGAAAGGGGGCCGTTTTTTATGCGCCGGATTTTATCCGTCGTTTTTTTTGCCCGCGGCCTCGTGTCCGCACTGCGCGGGACAGCTCAACCGCGGTTGAACCAGGCGTTGAAGGCGACCGTCACCCGCTGGCTGCGGCCATAGAACGGCGTGACGTAGTGGCCGAGCCAGGACGGGAAGAGAACCAACTGGCCCGGTTTGAGCGTGAGCACGAAGTTGCCGTGGCTGAACGGCCAGCGCAGGGTCGTGTTGGCGGCATCCAGGAAGGTGTTCGTCGCGATCTGCGGATGCGGAAACACCAGACAGCCGTTGTTCGAATAGTCCGGCAAGGGCTCACCGTCGGAGACGCAGTACACCCCTGACCAACTGGCCATCGGGTGGTTGTGATACCCGAAGTAACCCCCGTCGCGGGTGATATGGAACCAGGTCTGGCTGGCGATCTGCAGCCCCTGCGTGCCACCCGCCAGCGACGGATTGATGTCGCGCAGGAACTCGCCGAGCGCACCCCACACCCAAGCGCGCAGGGCATGTACGCAGGGCTCGTCGCGTGCGAAGAACTCGAACTCGCTTTCGAACAGGCCTTCCGGCTGGTGGACCAGCGGGTCCGGATTGCGATATCCGCCACCCTGCGCTTCCAGCGCCATGAGCAGTTGCATCAGTGCTGCGTTCAGCGCGGAAGGCTCCGGGTGAAAGACCTCCGCCATCGGCACTGCGAAGGCCGGAAACACATTGAGGGTCATACAGCGACTCCGCTGGCGTTGCGATGACGCGCACCATAACGCAGCGACGCCACTGTCGCTTGCCCGGGATCAAATTCCGGCACGGAACCCGGCCAAGGAGGGTCTGAACAACTGCCGTCATCCCCTCCCCGCGAAGGCGGGAATGACGAGCAAACAACGGAGTTGTTCAGACCTTCCCTATCGCGCAAACCTGTGACCAGGCACGCCAAGGCCAGCAGACATCAAACCAGGCCGTGTGCGGCCAGCCGTTCCAGCATCGGCCCCAGATGGCGCTCGTAGGCACGCCACAGGCCGCCACGATTGGTCAGGATGCCTTGACGCACCTGATTGGAACTGGCGGTGGCGACCATGCCGGAATTGCGCTCCACCTGCAGCATGTCGGGGCGGAAGTCGAAGCCGCAGTGTTCGGCGACCCGCCGCGCCTGGGCCTCCGGTTCGCTCACCATCGCGTCGTAGTCGATGTCGAGCACCCGACCGGGCAACACCTCGCGCCAGTGCTGCATGAGCTCGTGGTAGGCCTTGCAGTAGTCGGCCATCTCGATCAGGTCGTAGGAATACGCCGCTTCATGGGTGAAGAGCGTGCGCAGGTTCGAGAAACAGGTGTCGGCCGGGTCGCGGCGCATGTGCAGCAGCCGCGCCTGCGGCAGTGCCTTGGCGATGGGACCGAGCAGCACGAAGTTCGGGTTCTGCTTCTCGGTCACGAATGCCCGGCCGCGGCTGCGGCTGCGCATCGCGTCCAGAAACCCGCGGCCGATGGCGCCGTAGTCGAATCCGCGAGCGCCGTCGACGATGGTCTGGTCGGCGATGACGCTACAGAAATGGTCGGCGGCATAGCGCAGTTGCGCCGAAAAGGCGTAGGTCTCGCCCGCATCGGCGACATCGGGGTGACCGGAGAGGATGCGTTCCAGCAAGGTGGTGCCGCTTCGGTGCAGGCCAACGATGAAGATCGGCGTCAGTGCGGCATCGAACACCTCACCGCGCGAGAAATCTGCGTCGAAGGTCGCGTGCAGGCTGTCGAACATCGCCATGGCCTGCGCATGGTCGTAAGGCTGCTCGATCCGGCGGGCGCGCCGGGCGCGCGTCAGAGCATCCCATGCTGCATCGTAGTCGCCGAGTTCGTGCAATTCGTTGTGCAGCGCATAGCCGAAATTGGCCTCGTCTTTCGCGGAGAGGCTTGTGCTGGACAGGAACTTGCGCAGGACATCGACACGATTCTGCTCGGCCGTGATCCTGGTCAGTCTGGACAGCACCGCATACGCGGACGAAAGCGCGGGCCGGATGCCGATGGCTCGTTCGAACGCGGCAGCAGCCTCCTCCGAACGGCCGGCGAACATCAGCGTCAGCGCGTGCATGTTGTGCGCCTCGGCCAGGTCCGGACGCAGCTTCAGCGCATGCTCGATCCAGACCATTGTCTGGTCGAGCGTGCTTGAGCTGGTGGCGAAAGATGCGAGATCGATGAGCTTTTCGGGCGGCAGCCTCCCGGCCAGACCAGTGCGTTCGATATATGCCAATAGTTCCGGCAGCGCCTCGAAGCGGCGCAGCCGCCGCGCCACCGCCAGCCCGGCGATCGGCGGCACGCCGTCGACACGCGCGGCGGCGAGCACGGCATGGAAGGATTCGCGGTAGCTGCCCAGCTTTTCCCTCGCCGTGGACAGCTCCAGCCACGCCGGCAGGAAGCTGCTGTCGTGATCGACGATGGCTTCGTAGGACGCCGCGGCCTGGCGCCACTGCTGGTTCTGGGTATGACGCTGGCCCTGCTGCCAGAGCGCCTGTTGTTTATTCGACATGTGCGAAGTTTAGGGCGTGGCGGCGACCAGAGACACTCCGCAACAACTTGGGCGGCGCTGCCGGGGCGCCAGCATGCGGCGCCCGCACAGATCCGCCATTCAAATCAGCCGCCGAGTTCACCGAGGATCATCGCCTGCTCGGCCTTCAGCGCCGCGGGCATGCGCGGGCCATAGTCGTCGAGGTATTCGCCGATGCTGGCGAATTCGGCCTGCCAACCGGCGCGATCGAAGCCGAACAGTTTGGCGCGGGCTTCGTCGCTCAGCGCAACGCCGTCGAGATTGAGATCCGCCGGCTGCGGCAATGCGCCGATCGGCGTGTCCACCGCAGCGGCGCTGCCGTTCACGCGCCCGATCATCCATTCGATCACGCGCAGGTTGTCGCCGAAGCCCGGCCACAGGAATTTGCCGTCGTCGCCCTTGCGGAACCAGTTGACATGGAACACTTTGGGCAACTTCGCGCCGGCCTGGTCGAACGACAGCCAGTGCGCGAAGTAGTCGGCGAAGTTGTAGCCGCAGAACGGCTTCATCGCCATCGGGTCGCGGCGCATCACCCCGACCGCGCCGGTGGCGGCGGCGGTGGTTTCCGAGCCCATCGCAGCGCCGATCAGCACGCCGTGGGTCCAGTCGCGGGCTTCGAACACCAGCGGCACCAGCGAGGCGCGGCGGCCGCCGAACACAATCGCGCTGATCGGCACGCCCTGCGCGTCTTCGGCTTTCGGCGAGTACGACGGGCACTGCTTGGCGCTGACGGTGAAGCGCGCGTTGGGATGCGCTGCCGGACCATTGCTGGCATCGTATTCACGACCGCGCCAATCAAAGGCGGGCGCTGCATCCAGCCCTTCCCACCACGGCTGGCCGTCGGCGGTCAGGCCGACATTGGTGAAGATGGTGTCGTGCTGGATCGTCGCCAGCGCGTTCGGGTTGGATTTGCTGGACGTGCCGGGCGCGACGCCGAAGAAACCGGCTTCCGGATTGATCGCGTACAGGCGGCCATCGGCGCCGGGGCGCATCCAGCAGATGTCGTCGCCGATGGTGGTGACCTTCCAGCCATCCTGGCGGTAGCCCTCCGGCGGGATGAGCATGGCGAGGTTGGTCTTGCCGCAGGCGCTGGGGAACGCGGCGGCGATGTAGTGCGTCTCGCCCTGCGGATTTTCCACGCCCAGGATCAGCATGTGTTCGGCCAGCCAGCCTTCACGGCGCGCCTGGTACGAGGCGATGCGCAGCGCGTGGCATTTCTTGCCCAGCAGCGCGTTGCCGCCGTAGCCGGAGCCGAACGATTTGATCGTCAGTGCTTCCGGGAAGTGCATGATGAAGCGACGGTTGGGATCGAGTTCGCCGATCGAATGCAGGCCTTTGACGAACGAGCCGCCGGCCAGACCTTCGCGCTCTGCACCCTCGCGTTCGATGCGCGCCAGCGCCGGCGCGCCCATGCGGGTCATGATGCGCATGTTCGCGACCACGTACGGCGAATCGGTGATTTCCACGCCGCAGCGCGACAGCGGCGAGTCGATCGGGCCCATGCAGTACGGAATCACGTACAGCGTGCGGCCGCGCATGCAGCCGTCGAACAGCGCATCCATCTGCGCATGGCCGTCGGCAGGCGACATCCAGTGATTGTTCGGGCCGGCGTCGTCGGCCTGCGCGGTGCAGACGAAAGTGAGGTGTTCGACGCGCGCGACGTCGTCCGGATGCGAGCGGTGCAGCCAGCTGTCGGGATGGGTGTGTTCGTTGAGCTTGATCAGCGTGCCGTCGGCCTGCATCTTCGCGACCAGCGCGTCGTGCTCGGCATCGGAACCGTCGCACCAGTGGACCGCATCCGGGCGGGTCAGCCCGACCACTTCGGCCACCCAGTCGCTGAGACTCTGCAGTTGTGTGGGTGCGGTGTCGGTGACGGTATCTTTGATGGCGCTCGCGTTCATGCGGGACGTGTACTCAGGCTCGAGGGGCGGGAACTGGCGGAATCAGCGTGTCCATGACGTGTTCGACGTAGGCTTCGAACTCGTCCTGGGCGAGACGCGGGTTGTGCAACTGCAGCCGCAACTGCAGGAAGCCGACATACGCGGCGTAGGCCAGACGCGCGCGGTGCTGCGCATCGGTGCGCACCAGGCCGGTCTGGCGGAAGGAGACGGCGAGGTATTCGAGGCGACGCTGCGAGACCCGCTCGATCACCGGGCCGACCGCGGCGTGATCCAGTGCCTTGAGCAGTTCGCTGTAGATCTTGTGCGGCTTCACTTCATGCGCGACGACATGGAACAGCCTGCGCAGACGCTGGCGCGGATCGCTGACCGCTTCGAGCTGACCGAACACCGTCTCCTGCTCCACCGCTTCCCAACGCTCCAGCGCAGCGGCGAGCAACGCGTCGCGCGAAGGGAAATGCCAGTAGAAGCTGCCCTTGGTCACACCCAGTCGCCGTGCCAGCGGTTCGACCGCAACCGCGGCCACACCCTGCTCGGCAATCATGTCGAGGGCGGCCTGCGCCCAGTCTTCCGCGCTGAGGCGGCCGTTGCGTTCGGTTTTGATGGCGGCGTCATTCATGACAATAGTGTAACCATACGGAACGGTTGGGAAAAGTATCGTGTGACTACGATTGCAATTCGTTATTAGCGGATTTTTCCGGCGCATTGACAATCGGGAAGAAGCATATCCATACTACTCCGTATGGAACGGCCTGTGGGCCACACCTGTCAGCACGCCATTGTCAGCACGCACTGCCAGTCCCGCCTTCCCAACAAAGTCCATACGCCGAGCACAGGCTCGCCGGAGCGCCTCATGAGTACCACCATCCAGTATCTCGCTCCTTTCCTCGCTCTCTTCCTCGCCACCGCGTTCTGCGCCTACCACCGCCTGCGGCTGGCGGTCTGGGCCGCGATCACCGCCACGCTGCTGGTGGCCTGTTGGCTGCTCGATGCGCACCAGACCGCCACCCTGGTGGCCGCCGGCCTGATGCTGCTGGTGGCCGTGCCGATGCTGATCGCACCGCTGCGCAAGGCACTCATCACCTCCACCCTGCTGAAGTTCTACACCAAGCTGCTGCCGCCGCTGTCCGACACCGAGCGCACCGCGCTGGAATCCGGCACCGTGGGCTTCGAGGGCGAGCTGTTCTCGGGCAAGCCGGACTGGGACAAGCTGCTGTCGCTGCCCAGGCCGATGTTGAACGCCGAGGAGCAGGCCTTCCTCGACGGCCCGGTCGAAGATCTTTGCCGGATCACCAACGACTGGGAGATCACCCACGTCCGCGCCGATCTGCCGCCGCAGCTCTGGGACTACGTGAAGCAGCACAAATTCTTTGGCCTGAACATTCCAAAGGAATACGGCGGCCTCGGGTTCTCGGCGCTGATGAACCACAAGGTCATCCAGAAGCTGGCGCCGATCTCGTCCGTGCTCAGCTCCACCGTCGGTGTGCCCAACTCGCTGGGCCCGGCCGAACTGCTGATGCACTACGGCACTGAGGAACAGAAACGCCACTACCTGCCGCGCCTCGCCGATGGCCGCGAAATCCCGTGCTTCGCACTGACCGGCCCGTTCGCCGGCTCCGATGCCACGTCCATTCCCGACTACGGCATCGTCGGCATGGGCGACTGGAACGGCGCGAACGTGCTCGGCATCCGCCTCACGCTCAACAAGCGTTACATCACGCTGGCGCCGGTCGCCACCATCATCGGCGTGGCCTTCCGCATGTACGACCCGGACGGCCTGCTCGGCGATAAAAAGGACATCGGCATTTCGCTGGCGCTGGTGCCGCGCGAGACCGCTGGCCTCGAGATCGGCCGCCGCCACTTCCCGCTGAACGCGCCGTTCCAGAACGGCCCAATTATTGGCAAGGACGTGTTCGTGCCGCTGAGCCAGCTGATCGGCGGCGAAGATTACGCCGGCCAGGGCTGGCGCATGCTGATGGAATGCCTGTCGATCGGCCGTTCCATCACCCTGCCCTCCACCGCCAGCGGCGGTTCGAAGATGGGCGCGATTGTCACCGGCGCCTACGCCCGCATCCGCAAGCAGTTCGGTCTGTCGATCGGCCGTTTCGAGGGCGTCGAGGAAGCGTTGGCCCGCATCGGCGGCCGCGCCTACGCCTGCAGCGCGCTGGCCGAAGCCACCGCGGCCGCGGTCGCACGCGGCGAGAACCCGGCGGTGCCGTCCACCATCGCCAAATACCACTGCACCGAGATGGGCCGCGAAGTCGCGCGCGACGTGATGGACATCCACGGCGGCAAGGGCATCATCCTCGGCCCGCGCAACTACGCCGGCCGCGCCTGGCAGGCGGCGCCGATCGCGATCACGGTCGAAGGCGCGAACATCATGACCCGCAGCCTGATGATCTTCGGTCAGGGCGCGATCCTCTGTCACCCGTGGGTGATGAAGGAAATGAAATCGGCGCAGCTGGAAGACCCGAAACAGCGCATCGACCAGTTCGACAGTGCGCTGTTCGGCCACATCAGTTATGCGATCTCGAATGCCGTGCGTGCATGGTGGTTCGGCTTCACCGGCTCGCGCATCGGCACCGCACCGGGCGGCGAATACACCCGCCGCTGCTACCGCAAGCTCAACCGCTACTCGGCGGCGCTGGCGGTGATGGCCGATACCTCGATGCTGCTGCTCGGCGGCAAGCTCAAGTTCAAGGAATCGCTGTCCGGCCGCCTCGGCGACGTGCTCAGCCACCTGTACATCGCCAGCGCGATGCTCAAGCGTTACGAAGACCAGGGCCGCCCGGTCGCCGATCACCCGCTGCTGGCCTGGGCCTTCCACGACGCCATCCACCGCATCGAGCTGGCGCTGTCCGGCGCACTGCGCAACTTCCCGATCCGTCCGGTCGGCTGGCTGCTGTGGCTGGTGATCTTCCCCTGGGGCCGGCGCGCGGAAGCGCCGAGCGACCGTCTGGGCCACCGCGCCGCCAGCCTGCTGATGACGCCCTGCGAAGCCCGCGACCGCCTCGCCAGCGACCTGTTCCTGGAGCCCTGCGAAAACAACCCGGCCGGCCGCGTGAACAGCTATCTGTCGAAGATGATCCTGGCCGAACCGGTGGAACGGAAGTTCCTGAAGGCGCTCAAGAACAGCGACATCGAAGCGCTGGAGTTCTCCGACCAGCTCGACGAGGGCGTGCGCGAAGGCTGGATCACCGCGGAAGAACGCAAGCAGTTGGATGAACTGCGCGAGATGACGCTGGACACGATCATGGTCGACGACTTCGAGTCGTGGGAACTGCGTTCGGCGGGCTATATCGACGACGCGCAGCCCAAAACGCAGCGCGCCGCGGCGTAAAACGGGTCGTAACCGCGCACCGAATCCACCACACGAACGCCGGGCCCGCCCCGGCGTTTTCTTTTCAAACGTCATTCAATCCAAGGGACCGCACGATGGCCAACAAGACCCTCGCCCTGTATGAACGCATGCGCCGCTGGCCCGCCGGGCACTGGCTGTTCACCCGCGCGATCTGCTTCAAGGCGCCCTACTTCGGCAGCATCTCGCCGCGGATCGAAGTGCTGGAGTCCGGCCGCTGCGTCGCCCGCCTGCGCCGCCACCGCAGCATCACCAACCATATCGGCAGCGTGCACGCGATCGCGATGTGCAACCTCGCGGAGCTGACCGGCGGGATGATGACCGAGGTCAGCCTGCCCGATTCGATGCGCTGGATTCCCAAGGGCATGACCGTCGAATACGTGAAGAAAGCCATGGGCACGATCCGCGGCGTGGCCACACCCGGGATACCCATCGTCGCCGCCGACAGCGGTTACCCGCTGCCGGTGGATGTCGTGCTGACCGATGATTCCGGCGACGTGGTGTTCCGGGCCACGATCTCGATGTGGATGTCGCCGCGCCCCGCGCGCTGAAACGCAGGCGCCCGGCGACTTTCCGCACCAGGACAGGTGCCTGATAACGAAAAATCATGGCGTTACACGAGCGCCCGTCATGATTCGCCTCGATTCTTGACTAGCATGGCGCCTGTCCGGCCCCCCATGCCGGCACGCATGCGGCCGGCGCTTCCGCCCGTCGCACTCCTTCGGCATTCGGCGCATCGCTGCACCGATACCTATTCATGGAAGCGTGACACCGATGCAGGATTCTTCGTGGGCACCAAGCACAGGCCGATACGTCGTCGCCGACATCAGCGTCGATCCGCGGCGCAGGACCATCGTCCGGCCGGACGGTGAGTTCGAACTCACCCAGCGGGTGTTCGATCTGCTGCTGGTGTTCCTGTCCGCACCGCATGCGCTGCACACCCGCGAGTCGCTGTTCGAACAGGTCTGGGGCTCCACCTGCGTGGAAGACGCCAATCTCACCCAGAGCATTTCCGTCATCCGCAAAGCACTCGGCGAAGAACGCAAGGACTGGATCCGGACGCTCTCGAAAAAAGGCTACGCGTTCGAGCCGCCGGGCGATGTGGACTACATCGCCGCGGAGGCGCCGTCCGCGCGCACGGACGAGGCCGCAGCGGACGCTGCACCGTCCGACATCCGGATCATGCCGCCACGCGTTGCCGAAAATCGGCTTCGCCCGATGCTGTCGAGGGCCGCAGGCGCGACCGCGATGACTTTCGTCATCGCGGCCCTGCTGGTGCTGCCCGGTTCCAGCAGCGCGCCGGTCACCGTTCCACAGCAGGCCGCGGCGGCCGCGCGCAACGATCATGGCGGCATCGGCATCGTGCTGGTCGCGGCGGACGATCCGCGCGCAACCACCACCGAACGCTGGGCGACCGCGCTGCTGAAGGAATGGATCGGCTGGAAGCTCGGCTGTCTGCCAACGGTGAGCCTCGTGCACGAGGAGGATCTGATCGCGGAGCGGTCAACGCCGACGTATTTCATGGACCTCAAGGTCGAAGCGTCGCCGCCGCAGACGGGACGCTTCGATTTCGCGATCGATGTCCGGCCGGTGTATCGGACCGCAGCAGACACGGGCGGAAACCCTGTGAAAACCTTCCGGCAGACCGTTTCGCTGGCCGGTGGTCGCGACCGTTTGCCGACCATGATCGATGCGGTGTCCAACGGCATGATCGCGCGGATGTTTCCGCGCAGGTCGCAGGACCGGTGGCCGGCGCTCGCACTCGATGCGCGCACCGCCAGGCAGTACACCGACGCCATCGCAGCAGGGCTTCGACACGACACCAATGCCACCGCGCAACTGCGGGATGTGGTGGCGGCCGCGCCCGATTTCGGTCCTGCGCGGATGCGGCTGGCGCAGACGCTGGCCCAGGACGGACAACTGCTCCAGGCGGCCGAGCAGGCCGCGCTGGCGCAACGATTGTTGACGCCGCTGCCTGCCGATGCCGCCGGCGTGCTCGCGGCCGAGGCCGCCGCGATGGCGCCCGGCAACGCCGACGAAGCCGCGCGCAGCTATGCCCGTCTCTACGCGGCCAACCCCACCCGAATGGATTTCCTGCTCGCGCAAGCCGGACAGCTGATGCGCGCGAACCAGCCAGAAGCCGCGATGCTGCTGCTGTCGCGGCCGCAGTGGAAACAACAGCCGCAGAGCCTGCGGATCCTGCACCGTATCGCGATGTCCGAGTCGGCCATGGCGCTGGGTTATCCGGATGAGGCGCAGGCCAATGCCGCGGACGCCATCAACCTCATCGGCCACGCAGGCGGCGACTGGACGCGCGAACTCGGCACCGCGCAGCTGTTGTACGCACGGGCCTGGCACCAGCAGTTCCGCACTGGATCGAAGCCGGAGCTGCACGTCCGCGCCGCACGCACGTTCGAAGCCGGCGGCAACCTTCAGGGCACACTCACGGCGCAGTTCTACGAGGCGGTGGCCGGCTCAGACATCGTCGCGACAGAACGGCGCATGCGCCGTTTGCTCGATGTGATCCGCAGCAACGGCGACCGCGGCGCGGAAATCAAGGTGCTCAGATCGATGGCCGAACGATACGCGTCCATCGGCAAACGCGAGCACGCCAGCCGCTTGCGCAACCAGGCGTACGCAGCCGCCAGCCTGATCGGCGATGTCGCCGCACGACAGCTGCTGGACCTGGATCTGCTCGGCGAAGATCTGATGTCCGGCAACTTCGAACAGGCGCAGACCAGAATCCACAGACTGCGCGAAAACAGACTCGCGACCAAATACAACTTCAGGGTCGCGCGCAAGGAAAGCGCCCTGTTGACGCTGCAGGGACGACATCGGGAAGCGTTGTCCGTGCTCGACGAAAAACTGACGGCGTCGACCAGATCCGAAAGACTCGACGTATCGCCCAGCGAAGCGGCGAAGATCGCCTGCGCCAGAATGGACACCCTGCTCACGATGGGCGAACTGAGCATGGCCAGGGTGCAGCTGCAGGGCTGCCACGACAGCGGCTCAGCCTCGGTCCCGGTGATCGCCGCACTCGGCGAAGCGGGCATCGCCTATCACGCCGGAGATCTGCAGGACGCACGGCGGCACGCGGACGAAGCCGAACGCCTGTTGGCGCAAAGGCCGATGGATCCAGGCCGGCTGAGCATGGGCGCGGCGCTGGCCGGCGTGCTGACGCGGCTGCATGACCACGACCGCGCCGAGCAGTTGTATGCGTCCCTCTACCCGGAAGCCGAACGCATGGGCTACGTCCTGTTGTTGGCCGAGATCGAAGTGGGCATGGCCGAAATCGCTGCAGTCCGTCGCGACTGGAACGCCAGCGCGCGCTACGCCGAAGCGGCACGTCGTCGTTTCCCCGTCGGGGTCTGGTCCTTCAGCAGCCGGCTGGAACTGCTGGATATCGCCAGACAGTCCTCGACGGGCGATGCCGCAGCCGCCGGAACGCGCGCGAGCGCGCTGGCCGCGCGTGCGGAGCGCCTCGGCGATGCAGTCGTGCAGAAACAGGCTGCGGCGTTGTCGCCCGCCGCGATCGCGAAGATGTCCGCGACCGAAGACGGTCACGGCATCCTGCGCTTCGCGACCGGCCCGGAATCCGGCGGCATCGATTGGTTGATCGCACCGCGGACCCGATTCACGCAGGCGGCGGTGCCGTCGAGGCGGGCCG
>JBKJHV010000071.1:0-2923 GCA_046598445.1 Lysobacteraceae bacterium | reverse complement strand
CGGACCATGGCTGACACCAGCAAGATCGAGTGGTGCGACAGCACGTTCAATCCGTGGATCGGCTGCACGAAGGTGTCGCCAGCATGCGACCACTGCTATGCCGAGATGGCCACGCCTTCGCGCACGCTTGGCGTCGAGTGGGGGGCAGGCAAGCCGAGGCACCGCACCAGCGCGGCGAACTGGCTGCTGCCGTGGCGGTGGAATGCGCGCACGTTCGCGCAGTGCGCCGATTGCGGGTGGCGTGGTGAATGGCCGAACACGAATGCCGGCAGCCGCGGCGCGTGTCCGTCTTGTGCGGAGGGCGCGCTGGTGCATGCCCGCCGCCGCGTGTTCTGCGCATCCCTGGCCGACTGGCTGGACAACGAAGTGCAGGCCGAATGGCTGGCGGATCTGCTGGACCTGATCCGCAGGACGCCGATGCTGGACTGGCAACTTCTCACGAAGCGCATCGGCAACTGGGAAGCCCGCCTTACGGCCGCGCATCAGCATGTCGTGAAGACAATGGGCGGCGGGACGGCCGAGCAGCGCGATCACGCGCTGTGGATGCTGGGGATGTGGATACAGGACTGGATCGCTGGCAAGCCGCCTGCCAACGTTTGGATCGGCGCCACCATCTGCAACCAAGCCGAGGCCGACCGCGACGTGATGAAGCTGCTGCGCGTGCCGGCTGTGGTTCGCTTTCTTTCGATCGAGCCGATGCTGGGGCCGGTAGACCTGACGCGAGTGTGTGACAGATCTGGCAGCCGCGGCCTCTGGATCAATTCGATCGAGGCACGTGAAGCGAACCCAGCGCACGACGAACTTGTTGCGTCCCTCGGCCCCAACTATCCCTACAGCCGCATTAACTGGATCATCGCCGGCGGCGAGAGTGGCAGCCATGCGCGTCCGTCGCATCCCGACTGGCTCCGATCTCTTCGTGACCAGTGTGCCGCCGCGGGCGTGCCGTTCCTGTTCAAGCAGTGGGGCGAATGGGTGTCGGTATCCGAGGTTGCCGGCGAGGGGCGGCACCACACTTTCGACGGCGGTGCGACCGTCCGCCGCGTCACCAAGAAGGCCGCCGGTCGCCTGCTGGATGGCAAGACGCACAGCGAGTTCCCGGAGGTTCGTCATGGCTGACGGCTCCGGTCGCTTCAACTTCCCCACGGTGCAGGTTTCGCAGCTGAAAGATGGCGAAATTGTGGTCGACCTGTTCGCTGGTGGGGGTGGCGCGAGCGAGGCGCTGAAGCAAGCGCTCGGCATCGACCCTGCCCTCGCCTACAACCACGACGAGTGGGCAATCGGCATGCATGCGGCGAACCATGCGATGACGAAGCATCATCGCGAGGATATCTGGCACGCGAATCCGGTCACCGACGTAGCTGGCCGCATGGTCGGATGGTTCCACGCATCGCCGGACTGCACGCACTTTTCGCAGGCCAAGGGCGGGCAGCCGCGCAATCGCAAGATCCGCGCCCTGACGTGGGTAGTGCTGAAGTGGGTTGGCCAGCTGCGCGCTTCCGACATGCGCAGCGGCACGAACACGATGCCGCGCATCCTGTCGCTTGAGAACGTCTGGCAGATCCTCACATGGGGGCCGCTGGTCGCGAAGCGCGACAAGGCGACCGGCCGCGTGCTGAAGATGGACGGCACCGTTGCAGCGCGCGGCGAGCGCGTGCCGCTCGAGTTGCAGCAGCTCGTGCCGGACAAGTGCCACGCCGGCCGCACCTGGCGGCAGTTCGTCGCGGCCCTGCAGGCGCTGGGCTACGTCGTGGAATGGCGCAAGCTGGTCGCGAGTGACTACGGCGCCGGAACCAGCCGCGAGCGCCTGTTCCTGATCGCGCGGCGTGACGGCAAGCCCATCGTGTGGCCGTCGCCAACGCACGGCAAAGCGCCGGGCTTGAAGCCGCTGGTGACCGCTGCCGACTGCATCGACTTCAGCGACATAGGAACATCGATTTTCAACCGGCCGAAGCCGCTGGCCGATGCCACGCTGCGCCGCCTCGCGGGCGGACTTGTGCGCAACGTGCTCGAGGCCGAGAAACCGTTTTTCCTTGCGCCTCCGACCGATGCTGTCCAAGCAATCACCCCATTCATGGCAGGGGTTGGCGGTCGTGCCGGTCAAAGCGTTCCTCGTAGCGCAGGTGAGCCGCATTACACGTTCACATCGAAAGCGGACTCGGCGGTCATCATGCCGGCGCTGGTGAAGTTCAAGGGCAACAGTATCGGCCATCCGATCACCGACCCGGTGCCGACGATCACCGCCGGCGGCGCGTGTGCGCGGCCTGCTGGTGCTGCGCATTCGCTCGCCGTGATGACCGCGCACATGGTCACGCTCCGCCAGCACATGGCCGGTGCCAGCCCGTTCGCACCCCTGTCGACGATCACTGCAGGCGGACAGCACCATGGGGTGGTGCTCACGGAAGTGACTCCCGCCGACGTCGACCTGACCCCCGAGCAGCGGGCCGGCGCGGTGAAGGTGGCGGCGTTTCTCGTGAATTACTACGGGAACGGCACGTCGATGACGGTTCGCGATCCGCTCGGTACAGTGACAACACGCGACCGGATCGCGCTGGTGACCGTAGTGCTTGACGGCGAAACCTACGTCATCGTCGACATTTTCCTGCGCATGCTGCGCCCGCGCGAGCTGTTTCTCGCCCAGGGCTTTCCCGCCGGGTACGTGATCGACCGAACCGCCGACGGCCGCCGGATCACGATCAGCGCTGCAGTGCGCATGGTCGGCAATAGCGTCAGTCCGCCGCCGCTGCGCGCGCTCGTCGAGGCCAACCTCGACAGAGCGCAGGTTCCACTGGCGATGGCCGCATGAGCGCACCGCAGCTCTTCCCTCGCCTGCCGCGCCGCATGAAGCAGCCGCGCAAGGACGCGCTGCGCCAACTGATTCGCGTGCGCGAGGCCGAGATATATCGGCTGAAGGACGAGCTGCAGC
>JBKJHV010000091.1:0-4578 GCA_046598445.1 Lysobacteraceae bacterium | reverse complement strand
TGAGCCGGCGATCGTCGCGCGACTCGCGGCGGCGACGCTGCCCCGCAGCACGATTCCGTGGCTGTCGCTGATCGAGGACTACGACCGCATCCGCGAGCGCATCGCGAAGGTGATTCCGGGTTTCGAGGACTTCAACGCACGCGTGCGGCATCCGGGCGGCTTCCACCTGCATCACCCCTGCCGCGAGCGTGTGTTCCCGACGAAATCCGGCAAAGCGATGTTCTTCGCGCATCCGCTGCTGGACACCGCTGTTGTAGGAGGGGCTTCAGCCCCGAGCAAACCATTGCAGGACTTTCCGGAAAAATTACCGGCAGCGTCATCGGGGCTGAAGCCCCTCCTGCAGTTGATGACGGTGCGCTCGCACGATCAGTACAACACCACTGTCTACAGCAGCAACGACCGTTATCGCGGCGTGCATGGCCTGCGCCGCCTGTGCTTCATCTCGCGCGCCGATCTGGACGCACTCGGTTTCAACGACGGCGAACATGTCGATCTCGTTTCGGTCTGGAACGACGGCGAACGCGTTGCGCACGACTTCCGGCTGATCGAATACGACATCCCCGCAGGCTGTCTCGCCAGTTATTTCCCGGAAACCAACGCACTGGTGCCGTTGGGCAGCCATGCCGAACGTGCGCGGACGCCGGCCTCGAAATCGATTCCGGTGTATCTGCGCCGCAGCGGCAACACCACAGCGCCATGAGCGAGGACATGGCGCTCGCGCTGATCCGGTTGCTCGCGGCGGAAAGCGAAATGTCGCTGCCGCGCGCAGCGAAGCGGCTGTCGTTGAGCGCCAGCGAACTGCAGCGACTGCTGGTTGCGTTGGGCGACGATCCCCGCTTCGACGGCCTCGATCTCGTGGCGCAGCGCCTCGATGGCGAACGTCTGCTGCTGCGGCTGACCGAACGCGGCCGCACGCTGTGCTCGGGTTCGGCATGAGCACCGGTCTGCGCGCTCGCGAAGCGCTGCACATCGGCGAAGACGAACGGCATCGTCTCCGCGAAGAATGGGTGATCGAGGAAATCCCGGTCGCCCTGCTCTACAACGATCTGTCGTTCGCGGTGATGATGACCACGCCCGCGGATCTCGAAGACTTCGCGCTGGGCTTCGCGATCTGCGAAGGCATCGTCGGATCGGCGGAAGAATTCTCTCTGGTCGACATCGTCCGCAGCGACGACGGCATCGCCCTGTACGCTGCCATCCCGCAGCGCCGCTACGACGCCATCGAACAGCGCCAGCGCGGCCTGGAAGGCCGCAGCGGCTGTGGCTTGTGCGGCACATCGAGCCTGCAGGCCGCCTTGCGGCCGCCGCGCGAGGTCGGCATTGGTCCGCGACTGACTCCGGATCGCATCCACGACGGTCTTGCGCGGTTGGCGCAACAGCAACCGCTGAATGCGCGCAGCGGCGGCGTGCATGCTGCCGGTTTTGTCGATGGCGACCTTCTACTCGTGCGCGAAGATGTCGGCCGCCACAACGCCGTGGATAAACTCATCGGCGCGATGCTGCGCACGACGCCGCGCATCGACTCTGACTGCGGTTTCCTCGTCATCACCTCGCGCGCGTCGTACGAGATCGTGCACAAGGCCGCGAACGCGGGCATCGCCGTGGTCGCGGCGATGTCGGCGCCGACCGATCTGGCGATCCGCCATGCCGAAGCCGCTGGCATCACCCTGATCGCTTTCGCCCGCGATGGGCGGATGAATGTCTACTGCGGACGCGAACGGTTGAACAACCTGTAGAGCGGGTTTCAGGCCGCTGCCCCCACCCAACCTTCCCCCATTGCGGGAAGGCTCTGCAGCTCAAGCCCGCTCTATGGAATTCGCTTTTCGCAGAGTACGTTTCGGATGCGGTGCCTCGCCTCCCCCGCGCAGCAGATGCGGACTATCGCGTTCCAGCCTATCCTTGGCGCTTTCGTTCAGCCGGAATTTCTCGACCATGCGCCTGACTCCGCTCGCCGTTGCCCTGCTCACCGCCACGCTCGCCGCCTGCAACGGCTCGGGTACCGGCGCTTCCGCCGACCCCGCCGCGCCGACAGCTGCGAAGGCGACCGCCGACGCCGCCGTCGACGCGAAATTCGCCGATCTCAGCAAACGCTGGCTCGATGGCTTCCTGAAGCTCAACCCGATCGGCGCCACGCAGCAGGGCGATCACCGTTTCGACACCGAGATCGACGATCTCAGCGCCGCAGGCCGCACGGCTTACGTCGCATTCGCGAACACGATGCTGGTCGAACTCGACGCCATCGACGCGGGCAAGCTGTCGCGCGAGAACCAGATCGACGCGGCGATCCTGCGCAACCAGATCAAGTCCGACATCTGGGGCATGGACACGCTGCAGGCCTGGGCCTGGGATCCACAGGTGTACGGCAGCCTGGCCGGCGGCGCGATCTACAACCTGATGGCGCGCGAATTCGCGCCGATGCCGGAGCGCCTGAAATCCGCGACCGCGCGCATGGAGAAACTACCGGCGCTGTTCGCGCAGATGCGCGAGAACATCGATCCGGCGCGAGTGCCGAAGATCCACGCCGAGACCGTCTCGATGCAGAACGGCGGGGTGATTTCGCTGGTCGCACAGTTCATCGAGCCGAACGCGGACCAGCTGCAGGGCGAAGACCGCAAGCGTCTCGACGCCGCCGTCGAAGGCCTGCGCAAAGCGGTCGCCGAACACCAATTGTGGCTGGACAAGACCCTGGTGCCGAACGCCAAGGGCGACTTCCGCATCGGCCAGAAACTCTACGACGAGAAACTGAAATTCGCGCTGATGTCGACGCTGTCGCGCGCCGAGATCAAGCAGCGCGCCGAGGCCGAAGTGGTGCGCGTGCGCGGCGAGATGTACAAGATCGCGCAGCAGGTGCTGAAGGACAAAGCCGGCGCGCCGGAGATGCCCGCCGAAAACCCCAGCGACGAACAGCAGCAGACTGCGATCGAAGCCGCGCTGGAGCTGGCCTACGCGGACAAACCGGCGCGCGACGCCGTGGTCGAGACCGCGAAGCTGACGCTGGCGCAGGCGACCGCGTTCACCCGCGAGAAGGATCTGGTGACGGTGCCGGACGATCCGGTCGAGATCATCCTGATGCCGGAATTCCAGCGCGGCGTGGCGGTGGCCTACTGCGATTCGCCCGGCCCGCTCGACAAGGGCCTGAAGACCTATTACGCAATCTCGCCGATCCCCGACGAATGGACGGACAAGCAGACCGATTCCTTCCTGCGCGAATACAACACGCGCATGATCCACCTGCTGTCGATCCACGAAGCGATGCCCGGCCATTACCTCGAAGGCGCGTTCTCGGCGCGGTATCCGTCCACGCTGCGCGGCGTGCTGCGCTCGGGCATGTTCGCCGAGGGTTGGGCGGTCTACACCGAGTCGGTGATGATGGACGCCGGCTATCTCGACAACGATCCGCTGTTCCATCTCGTGCGCTACAAGTTCTATCTGCGCGCGGTGGCCAACGCCATCCTCGACCAGGGCGTGCATGTCGACAACTGGAGCAAAGAGCAGGCGATGACGCTGATGGTCAAGGGCACCTTCCAGCAGGAGCGCGAAGCCGAAGGCAAGTGGGTCCGCGCCCAGTTGGGCAGCGCGCAGTTGCCGACCTACTTCGTCGGCGTGCAGGAACACTTCGACCTGCGCAAGGCGATGGAGCAGAAGCAGGGCAAGGACTTCAAGCTCAAGGCTTACCACGACCAGGTGCTGTCCTACGGCGCGCCGCCGGTGCGCTTCGTGCGCGCGATGATGTTGGACGAACCCATCAAATAAGCGCGATCGAATCGGCTCGACCGGATAAACCACGGTTGGCCCGATCTTGACAGGCCTGACCTCGCCAAGACCGTGATGGCCCTCGCATCGGGGCCATCGCCGGCTTGGCCCGTTCACCTCCGGGCCGCTATGCTGCGCGCGTCCGCCCCGGACCGGGTTTGCCGTTCAATGCCTTGATGCAGCGGATGGGGCGGCATCCGGCAACCGGTCATAGGAGTAGCGCGTGAGTATTTTGGATTCAATCAAACGTTGGCGCGACACGCTGCGCGGGCGCGATGCGCCCACCGCACCGGCCGCCGCGCCGCAACCCGTCGCCATACCGCTACCGCCGCGCCCACCGACGCCGACGCCCGAGGAACTCGATGCGCTGGCCGAAACCGCCACGCCGGAGGAACTCGTCGAAGCCGCGCTCGCGCCGCCGCCGCTGGACGACGACTACGAAGGCCCGGAACGTCGCGAAAAACCACGACTGAACGTCCGCCCGGGCACCCGGGTGTTGATCGTCGACGACTCGACAACCATCGTTGCCGTGCTCCGCAAAATGATGCAGCAGAACGGTTTCCAGACGCTGGAGGCGTACACCGCCGAAGAAGCGCTGGAACTGGCGCGCGATCTGGCGCCGGATCTGATTTTCCTGGATATCGTGCTGCCCGGCATGGACGGCTTTGCCGCCCTGCGCGCGCTGCGCCGCGAGCCCGCCACCAAGCAGGTGCCGATCATCATGATCAGCGGCAACGCGCTGGCGACCGAGCAGTTCTACGTGCAGCGCATCGGCGCCGACGATTTCATGAAAAAACCCTTCTCGCGTCCGGAAGTCTTCGCACG
>JBKJHV010000002.1:0-36686 GCA_046598445.1 Lysobacteraceae bacterium | reverse complement strand
CGCGGGTTACTTTCTTGACTCGCGCCTGTGGCGCTCGCCCTTCGGGCCGGCTTCGCCGTTCGCGCCGCAAGCGGCGCAGTGCGACAAAGAAAGTGACCCGCGCAAAGCGCGGAAGCTCTGCTGTTGCTTTCTCACTCAAACAATGATGTTGAATCTATTTAGCGCCCAGCTTACATTCTCTCGTGCATTCAACATGTATTTCCCATTTCGATCTTTTTCAATACGAAACGACAATTTATCTCCTTTCTGCACTACTCCGCTCTCAACCAACCTGCGGACTTCATTGTTCGGAAAAATAAGAAAGTTGTTATTGTAAGAGTGCCCAGTGAAGCCTCGCAGGACGAGGATATAGAACGTTGTTGAAGCATCTTTCGCATCGTATGCGCGTTGATTCAAAGTGAATGAGTATTTACCAGAATCGGAAATATTTGCGGTTTTTACTTGGATATGAAAATACTTATTTTCTTTGCTTGCGATGACATCTATTCCGTCATCAACCGCCATATAAGACGCATTGAATCCAAAAAAAAGTAATTCAGACAGAACAGCAAACTCCCCTGCCTTTCCCGTATAACTTGATGTAACACGAGGCTGCTCAGGAACGACAATCTCTTTTGGGATATTACTGCGCGGAATCTTTATCTTATAAAACCCTCGCCGGGCTCCACCCTTCTTATTTTTTGGCTTTGAAAAAATAGAATCTTTCTTATTCTTTTTAATGTCTTGAGAAAGAGCCGATGAAACCTTTAAAGATAACTGCTCCGCTGGAATTTGTATGTGCGGATATTTTTTGGCCAGAGCCAAAGCAATTTCATCAACGTGCATCTCTTTGCGCGATTCACGCAAAATCTCTGCGAGTTGCTCGATCAATTTCATCAGACTCCCCCTGTTCGCTACTCAGCACAGCTGAGTCAGCTCATAAAATCGCTTGCCTATCACAGCACCGAATTTAAGACTTGCCCCTATAAATGCCTCACCATATCCCTCAAATGCGGCACACACCGACGACTCACCTCCAACGGCTTATCCCCATGTCGTAACACCGCCTCGATCCGCCCATCCGTCGCGCGTCGCAACTCTACAAGCTCCTCCCGCGACACCAGACAATTCCGATGAATCCGCACGAAACTCTCCGCGAACTCGTGCTCCAAAGACTTCAATGATTCCTCGATCAAATCCTCCCCGCGCGCGTGATGCACCACGACATATTTTTCTTCCGCCTGCAGATAGCGGATGTCCTCGATCGCGATCAGACGCAGGCTGCCGCGCAGGCGCGCGCACAGGTGGCTGCGGCGCTTGCCGTTGACCGCGACCGGCGCAGCGTCTTCATGGCGCTGACCGCGACCGGCGACGAACGTGCGGGCGCGGTCGAGGGCGGCGGCCAGGCGCTCGCGCCGCACCGGTTTGACCAGGTAATCGACGGCGGCAGCATCGAACGCCGACAGCGCGTGTTCGTCGTAGGCGGTGCAGAACACCACTGCGGGGCGCGGATCGAAGGTGGCGAGGTGGCGCGCGGCCTCCAGGCCATCGATGCCCGGCATCGCGATATCCAGCAGCACGATGTCGGGGGTGTGCTCGGCGCAGGCGTCCAGCGTGGCGTTGCCGTCGCCCGCTTCGGCGACCAGCTGCATGTCGGCATGCTCGGCGAGCAGCGCACGGAGGCGCTCGCGGGCCATCGGTTCATCGTCGGCGATGAGGACTTTCACGTCATTGTGCGACTTGATCCCATGGCCGATGGTAGCGCCATCCGACGGCAGCGGTCACCCGTCCGTTTGGACGGGGGCTACGCCGCGGCGAACCGCGCCTGCATCCAGTCGCCGAGGTCGCGGATTTCCTCGGCGCAGGCCTGGTGGGCCATCGGGTAGCGGTGCCAGTCCACGGTGAAGCCGAACTGTCGCATCATCGCCGCGCTTTGCTCGCCCGCGGCGTACGGCACCACCGGGTCGAACTGGCCGTGGGCCATGAACAGCGGTTGGCGCTCGGCGCCCGGGCGCAGCGCCGCGGCGGCCTTGGTCGGGGCCGGCAGATAGGTGGACAGCGCGACCAGGCCGGCCAGCGGCACCGTGCGGCGCAGGCCCACGGCCAGGGTGACGGCGCCGCCCTGCGAGAAACCCGCGAGGATGATCCGCTCCGGCGGAACGCCGCGCCCGGCTTCGCGTGCGATCAGGGCCTCGACCTGATCGATCGATTCGGCGACGCCGGCTTCGTCGGCGCGGTTGGCCAGGTCCATGTGCGCGATGTCGTACCAGGCGCGCATGCGCGTGCCGCCGTTGATGGTGACCGCACGCACCGGTGCGTGCGGGAACACGAAGCGCAGCGCGGGCCAGCCGGGGCGCACGAGTTCGGGGACGATCGGCGCGAAGCCGTCGCCGCTGTCGCCCAAGCCGTGCAGCCAGAGGACGGTCCAGGTGGGAGAGGGGCCGGTGGTGCGTTCGACGCCGTCGAGCAGCGGCGATGGGGTATGGGTATTGGTCATCGCTCTATTCTGGCGTTCGCATCGCAGCGCCGCCAGCGCCGGTTGATTACTGCGGCGTCTTGAACAGATCCTGCAATCCCGATTCCACCGCGCCGCCGATGGCGCCACCGACCGCACCGCCCGCCGCCGAACCCACCGCACCGCCGATGGCCCCGCCGATCGGTGCGGTCACGGCAGCCGGCACGCCGCCGGCTGCGGCGCCGATGGCCCCGGCCACCGCCGTGCCGGCTGCGGCACCTGCGACACCGCCCGCTGTCGCACCCACTGTCGTCCCGATCGCGGTGCCGGTGCCGCCGGTATTGGCGGCGGGTGGGGCGGCGGACGCATTGGGTGCCGGCCTGTTCCCCGCTGCCTTCGGATCCACGGTTGCGTTCGGCTTTGCGGCTGCGTTCGGGTCTAGGGTTGCGTTCGGCTTCGCGGCTGCGTTCGGGTCCACGGTTGCGTTCGGCTTCGCGGCTGCCTTCGGGTCTACGGTTGCGTTCGGCTTCGCGGCCGCGTTTGGGTCCACGGCCACGTTCGGCTTCACGGCCGCGTTCGGGTTTACGGCGGGCGCCGAACTGGGACCGAGCGGTTTCGCGCCCTCGGCCACCGCTTTGTCGATCCCCGCGCGGCGCTGCTGTTCCGACTGCTGCTGCATCTGCAGGCGCGCATTGCGCGAGGCGGTGGGGTCGGGAATCTCCGCGGAGGGATTCAGTGTGCTGTTGCGGATGCGGTCGGCCTGCGCCTGCGCGGCCATCTGGTTCAGCGGCAGATAGTCGGTATGGAAATTCAGTTCGACCGATGAGTTCAGTTCGAGATCGGTGTTGATCTCCTCGGTGCGCTGGTTGCGTTCGGTCGACACGTAGCTGATGGTGTTCTCGACCTCGGCGCTGGCGCCCCACGGCCCCACGCCGAAACTGCCGGCGGCCTTGATCCGGTTCTTCACCCCGAACTCGCTGCCCTTGTCCTGGCTGGCAGCGCTGCGGGTGTCGATGTGGAAGCGCATCGACGCATTGATCTTGCCGCTGTCGATCACGATCCGCTGCATGCCCAGCATCACCATCGTCGCGAGCTGCTGCTGGCGCTGGCGGGCGAGATAGCGGCGCGCGAACGGCACCAGCTGTTCGGGGTTGCTGGCGTCGATGGATTCTTCTTCCGGCACGCCGAGGGTCGCGCGGACCTCGGCTTGCCCCGGCATCGAGGCGCCGGGGCGCAGCCGGAGTTTGATGTTCGCCAGTTCTTCCTGCAGCTCCGCCAGTTCGTCCGGATCCATCTTCTCGCCGGGCTGCGGCATCTCGTCGGCATCGGGCGTGTCGTATTCGATCGACTCCGGAAAATGATCCGCCACCCACTGCCGCACCTGCACCAGTCCGAACTGGCTGCGCTCGAAGCCTTCCGCCGACGCCGACACCGCGTTGAGCAGTTGCACGTACTGCTGCATCTGCTGCGCGTTGGCATCGATCATCGCTTTGAACACGCCGTTGATGAGATCGGTGACGAAGCGCGGGAACGACACCGCGTTCAACACGTTCTTGGTGATGCCGGCGATGCGGTTGGCGGACTCGCCGAAATCGGGCTGTGCGTCCTGCGCGCGCACCAGCGGCGTCGATGGCCGCGGTTCGGCGCGACGTTCGATCTCGCCCTCGGCCTGGCCTTCCTCCGCGATCAGTTCGGCCGCCAGGGTGGACACTTTCACCATCGCCTGCGCCAACGCCTGACGCTGCGGCGGCGACAGCACGCCGTAGTTCGGCGTGCGTTCCAGCACATCGCGCACCGCGACGCGGATCCACGGCGGCGGCGGCGCGGCCGGTGCCGGCGGCGCAGCGGTCGGCATGGCGCCCCCGGCGGTCATGGTCAGGCCACGACCGGCATCGACAGCTGCATCGGCAGTGCGGATGCGGCGGGTGAACCTGCCGACAAGGCCGGCAGCGACGCGAGCCAGCGCTGCGCAGCGACGATGACCTCGACGTCCTCCGGATTGGCCGCATCGAGCCGGATCGCGCTCTCTGCGTAGTGATTCGCCAGCCACAGCAGCACCGTCTGCCCACTGCGGCCGCGCTCGACGTGCTTCTGCGGGGCGCCGGAAGGCATGCCGTTCTGACTGCCGACGATGGCCACCAGTCGCCACAGATCGTTCACCGCGAACGCGGTCTGCAGTTTGCGGTCGCGCAGGAACACCAATGCGGTATTGATGGTCTCGACGATGTCGCGCGCGGCGATGGACGCCATCGGGTCCACGCGCTGCGCGAGGAATGCGGCGAAACTCTGGGCATGGGTCGCGACCACCACCTGTTCGCGCAGATCGTCGCCGTCGGCCTGGGCAACGATGCCTTCGCAGAGCACGCGCATCAGCCGATCGAAGTGCGGGGTTTCGATCACGCGCGCATAGATCGCGTTGCGTTCGTCGGCATCCAGGCGTTCGCGGCGGCCGCGCCAGAAGTCGTGCAGCAGGTTCGCGGTCGGCCCCAGCGGCTGGGTGATCGCGCCGCTGACGAACAGCCCGGCGATCAGTTCGGCGGTGGGCAGCAGCCCGGCGCGTTCGAGTTCGCTGGCGAAATACAGCGGCGCCGCGGCGTTGAGTTGAACCCGGTCCTCGGTGGTTGGTGCGCCCTCGGGCAGATCGAAGTCGATGCCGGCCAGCGCCTGCGCGTACGCCACGTCGTGCGCGTCCAGCGCACCCAGCGCGACCGATACCGCGCCGAGCAATTCGGCATACGGGTGCAGTTTGGCAAGACGCACTGCGGGCGGTGGCGGCGCGAGGCGGAGCATGGCGCGGAGGCCTCAGCCCGCTGCGGGTGCGGAAGCGCCCGCCGATTTCGTGTTCGGATCGAACGGCGTGGCGTTGCCCTGGATGCTGGCGATCATGCCCGGCGAGGCGAGCTTCTCCATCGGGAAATAGTCCGACTTGAAGTTCACCCGCACTTCGCCGCTGAGCTTGGCCTTCATCTCCTGGCTGGACGTGGAGGTCTCGTCCACCGACGAGGACACCGTGGTCATGTGTTTCTGTTCGTTCTTGTTGACCGATGCCGCGCCGCCCCAGCCGAAGTGCGCGCCGGCCGCAGTGGTGTTGCTGTTCATGCTCGACTTGCGATCGTGCAGCGAGGCCTTGGCGTCGCGCTTGGCCTCGTCGCTGGCGCGGAAATTGAACATGACTTTCGCGTTGATCAAACCGTCGGTCACCACGATGCGGTTGATGCCCAGCATCACCATCGACGACAGCATCTGCTGGCGGCTGCGCGCCATCTGCATGCGCGCGCCCATGACCAGACGCGACTCCTGCTCTTCATCGGAAATGTCCGTCACCGGCTTCGACAGCTGCAATTCGCCGCTGAATTTCGCCGCTCTCGCCTCGGGATCATCGTCGCCCTTCATGGCCAGACGCGGCGTGCCGCCCTCGCCACCGGTATCGATATCGAGATCTTCGGGGAATTTCTGCACCAGCCAGTCGCGCGCGTTGTTCATGCTGATGTTGTCGGCCGCGAACTGGTCGACCGTCTGCGAGACCGCTTTCAGCAACTCGGCATACGCTTCCATCTGCTGGATCGAGGCATCCACGATCGCCTGGAACACGTTCTGGATCAATCCGCCGACGAATTTCGGAAAATCGACGGCGCCGACGAAATTGCGGAAATTGTCGGCGCCCTGCCTGACCGAGCCGGCGTCGAAGTCGCTGCCGGCGAAGGTGCCGACTTTTTCCGACGCCTTGAGCTTGGCCTGATCGACCGCATCGACTTTCGCCTGCGCCTGCGCCTCGGACAGCGGCTGCCCGGACAGCGCCTGTTCCTTGGCGAGCACGCCCTTGCCGGGCGTGAGCTCCTGTTTCGCCAGGCCCTGCGGGTTGGCCATGTACGAGGCGACCCGCACCATCGTGCGCGCGATGTCCTGCTGCTTTTCGGGATCAAGCTCGCGGAAACCGGCAGAGGATTCCAGCAGATGGCGCACCTGCGGACGCACCGCGCGCAGGGTGTCGTCGTCCAGCCAGGCCGGTTCGGTGTTCGGATTGCGGACGATGGAAGCGGACATGGCGGACTCCGTGGGATACATCAGGCCGTCGGCGGGGTCGAGGGTGGCGTCTGGCCGCCGCTCGCGGGTGCGGGCGGGCGCGACGCCATCGTCTTCACCATGCCCGGCTGCGCATTCATCTGTATCGCGGCGATCGCTTCTGGATTCGCCAGTTTCTCCAGCGGCAGATAGTCGCTCTTGAAGTTCACTTCCATGCTGCCGGCAAGACTGGCCTTGGTTTCCAGGCTCGCGTTGATCGACGTCTGCGACGCGGACGCCGCGTTCAACACCGGCTGCGACGTGGTCTTGTAGGTGCCCTTGGTGTAGAAGCTGGCGTCGCGGCCGCCGGTGTCGTAGGCGCCGTCGGCGGAGCGGGTGAAGCCGCGATTGGATTCGTTGCTGCTCTGTTCGCTGGTGCCTTCGCTGGTGGTGCTTTTCAGATTCTTGTCGTAGTCGAACTTCTGCGCGCTGCGCCGGAACTGCATGTTGTCGCGCGCCTTGAAGTCGTACATGACCTTGGCCGAGATCTTGCCGTCGGTGACCACGATGCGGTTGATGCCCAGCATCACCATCGTCGCCAGCAACTGTTGGCGGCTGGTCGCCAGTTGGGTGCGCGCGGCCGGCACCAGCAGCGCTTCGACCAGTTCGTCGTCCAGGCGCTCGATGGGCTTGTCCAGCGGCAGCGACTGGTTGACCTTCGCGACCGCCGCTTTCTCGTCGATGCCTTCGCGCATCGTCACCCGCGGCCCCGCGGATTTTTCGTCGCCGAACGAAAACTCACCGGTGTCCATGGTCAACTGGAAAACATCCGGGAACTGCTCGATCAGATGATCGCGGCCCTGATTCTGGGTGGTGTTGTCGTCGCGGAACTGGTTGAGGCTCTTGGACACGTCGGCGACCAGCTTGGCGTAGGCCTCCATCTGTTCGATCGAGCTCTTGACGATCGAATGGAACACGCCGTCGATGAGCCCGGCGCAGAAATCCGGAAAATTCACCGCTTCCAGCAATGCGCCAGCGACCGCGGCGCCTTCGCGCGCGCTCTGCGCGGTGAATTTTCCGTCCTCATCGGTATTGTTTCCAGCCTGTTTCTTCACAGCGTAGCTCTCGCCCGCCAACGCCCGCACCTGCGGGCTCTGCTGCTCCGGCTTCAGGCGCAGGCCTTCGGGCTCGGCCAGATAGCTCGCGATCTGCACCATCCCTTTGGCCAGCTCTTCGCGTTTCTGCGGTGACAGCTGGGCGAACGAATCGCTGCTTTCGAGCAACTTGCGCACCTGCTGCCGGGTGACATCGACGGTCTCGCGACTGGCGGGCGGCGCGGCGCGCGCGGCGGCCTGGGTTCTGGGTGGAAAGATGGCAGACATGGACTCGCGCTCCGGGTCGGAGGCCGCGCGGGCGCGGCCGGTGAACTGTTCGATCAACCTGTGCCGTCAGGCTTGCGCACGACGACCGCAACGCAACTACTGCAACGCCTGCGCTTCTTCAATCGCTTCGCGCATCTCGAACTCGATCGGGCGCACGTACAGGCTGATGCGCGCTTGGCTGGTGGGCGTGACCCGCAGACTCAGCACCGAGAAATGTCCCTGCTGGCCGACATCGTCGACGCCGAACGCATCCAGCCAGCGCGACAGCGCAATCAGCTGGCGCGGACGCTCCGCGAGGCCGAGCTTGATGAGATCGAGGAAACGCGCGGGCAGATCGGGGATCGCCGCCAGCAGGATTTCCAGTTTCAGTTCGACGCCTTCCGGCGTCTCGCGGATACCGATCAACACGCCGCCCGCCGGCAGTTCGAAACGTCCGCCCAGCGCGACGCCGACGATGCGCATCAGGCTGGGCAGTTGATGGCCGATGCCGAGCCGGTTCATCAGCGGCCCGAGCGCACTGATGGTCATCGGTCCGCGATGCAGGAAGGTCACGCGCTGGCTGCCGGTGTCGCGCTTGCAGCCGATCGACGTGAAGATCGGCATCAGGCTCGGCATTTCCGTCATCACCTGGCGGGTCAACATCGCGAGGCTGGGCGACAGCGCTTCGACCTGGGCCGGCTGCAGCTCGTAGTAGATCTTGGTGGCGTACAGGCCGTCCTCATCGAACGAGCTGCCGAACCAGGCGCCGAAATTCATCCAGCTCATGCCGCCGAAACCGCGCCATTCCTCGCTGCGGTTGTCGAACCAGCGCAGCGCGTCGCGGCCGAATACCGGCTGGATGAGGCGCCGCATTTCGCGCGTCGCCTCATCGCGCCGCGACACCGGCGACGCACCGGGGCCGAGCGGTTCGATCGTGAAGCGCAGTTTGTTCGGTTCGGCTTCCGAGAACGATGGCTCGTACGGCACCGCGCCCGGTGTCAGCGCGTTGTGGGCGTACGAGACATCGTCGTCCGGAAGATAGAACGTACGCTCGATCAGATCGCCGATGTACGGCATCGGGTCGCGGGTGCCGAGCGCCTGCGAGGCGGAGTGGAGCGAACGCTCCACCAGATGCCTCATCGGCTGCGCGCGTGTGCCATGGTGGGACATGATCGTTCTCCGTGGAGTGTTGCGGTTGCCTGCTCAAAAGCTGCGTGACCGGAAACCCGGCAGGCCGATGCCCGCCGGTTTCCTTGTTTAGAAACTCGGCAGGCTGATGCCAGCCGAGTCGAGCACATCACGGGCGATCTGCGGCATTTCGATCGGCTTGCTGGTGATCGTCGGCGACTCGACCGGCTGGGCGAAATCTTCGACGCGCTGATCGCCGACGCCGCCGACGGCGATGATCTGCTCGCAGGCCTGCAGCAGGTCCCAGTCGGTGGGGTCTTCCATCGGCCGGTCGCTCCCGCGCAGCTGCGGGTTGCTCAGGGCGTTGATCGAGATCACGTCGCCGAAGCTGGCGGTGAGGCGCTGCTGGTTCTTGGCCAGCCAGGCGATGATGATCGCGCCGCATTTGGCCTGGGTGCGGTAGCGATGGCTGTTGCGCGCGCCGCCCAGGTAATTGGCATTGATCGTATCGATCACCTGCCACATGTCGCGCGACGCTGTGGCGCTGCGGATTTCGGGATCGCTCAGCAGATCGCGGTATTCGATGATCAGCGTCTTCAGTTCCTTCGAGAACTGGTAGGCGATGCCATAGCAGCTGCGCGACAGGCTCGCAGCGAGATCGCGCGCAGACTTGCGCACCTGCTCCTGCGAGACCGACAGCGGGATCTGACTGCGGAACATGCGGTCGACGGTGAGTTGGCGGCCGAACGACGATACCGACGAGATGAACCGCATCCACAGGTCGCTGAACTCACGGTTGGGCTGGTTGTAGGTCGGGTCGCCGCCGGGCGTGCCGAACGCGCGCATGTACAGGTCGCGGCGTTCGCCTTCGGTGATGCGCTCCGAGGACTTCTTGTAGTAGCTGTACAGGTAATCGCCGGTCTTGCCGTAGCTCAGCGGCAGCAGGCCGGCGCGGAACAGCTCGACCAGCTTCTCGACCACCTGCGGCATCCGCGCCTCTTCCAGCTGGTAGGCGAAATAGATGGCCTGGGCGGCGTCGAGGTTCTCGCGGATGATCTCGGAATCGGTCGCTTCCTCCAGATCGGGCAGCGAGATGTGCATCGACGACGGCGGCGCACCGCCGACCACACCGCTCTGCATTTCGTAGACATTCTCGATCCGGCTGCTCAGCCACGGATCGTTGGGGCTAACGCCGTCCGCAGCGAGCTTGCGCACCACCGCGGCGACATTGCGGCCGCTGAGGACGGCGATGCTGTCGTCGATGCCGGGAACGCTGTCTGCAGTGACGGTCTCGCGGATTTTGCTTTCCGGATTTTCGTCGGGCGAGATGCAGCCGTAGATCTGGCGATCAACCAATCCGGCCTTGATCTGCGATTTCAACGGCACCGTGTAGCGTCCGCTGAGCTGCTCGAAGGCGGCGTCGAACAGCTCGCGGCATTCGCGATACTCGCCCTGCGCCGAGCTGACCTTCTGCACGAAACCGCGGCTCACGCGGCCGCCGCGCACCGGCTCGGTCTGGCCGTCGAGCTGCAACAGACCGCAGATGCCGGCGATCTCGCGCTCGGCGCCTTCGAGCGTGTCGAGCAGATTCGGGGGCACGCGCTGGCTGCCGATCAAGCCATATTTGTGGACATAGGTCGTGCCTTGTTCGCCGCCCGGGACGTTGCCCGGGACGTTCTCGTCGGCCAGGTCTTCCCATTCGCGCTGGGTGTAGGCCGACACAACCGTGCGATAGAAGTCGTCCACGGTGATGTCGCTCGACAGCTTGGCGTTGATCGTCGCCAGTTCCGCGAGCTGTTGTGCGTTGAGGCCACCGCTGTTTTCGGCGGTTTCGAGGATCGTTTTCAGGACCTGCCGCCGCGCGCGCAACTTCTGCCGTTCTTTCAGTTCGCGTTCGCCGAGGTCGACCAAGAGGATACGGTTCATGGTGTTCTCTGCTCTGTTGTTGGCTCGTAGGCCGGAAGTTGCGGCGGCGGCCCGGCTTGCACCGGGCTTGCTGCCGTTGGTGGTCGCCTTGGCGCGCGCAGCGCTAGGCTTGGAGGCCGCGGCGCCCGGGGTTTTTCGGGGCTTCTTGGTGCTTTTTCGGATCACCATCGGAGTCTCCTGTTGCGGGTGTTCGCGCGATACGGCCTGGGGTTTGAACTGATGATCTGGAGTGATTGATCTGGAGTGATTGATCTGAAGCTGCGCGTTCAGGCGGCGAGCGCGGGTGGAACATCGGTGGAGTCGTACTGATCGGAGCCGTATTCGTCGGCGCCTTCTTCGGCGCGGATGCTTGCATCGATTTCAGCGTCAAGCGCGCGCAGCGCGCCGAGGGCATCGAGCACGCCCTGGCCGCAGCCGACCACGCCGGCCTCGGCGAACGGCCGCGCACTCGCGACCAACAGCCGCCGCGCGTCGTCGCTGCTCAGCGGCCATGCCCGGCGCTGCGCGCGCGATGCCAACAGCGCGCAGATCGCGGCGACGTGCGGCGCGGCGAAACTGGTGCCGCTGGCGTGCTGGTAACCGTCGAGACCGCAGGTGAGGATGTCGCGGCCCGGCGCGCACAGCGCAACGTGGTCGCCGCGCGTACTGAACGATGCCGGCCGCAGGCTGCGATCGATCGCGCCGACCGCGATCACGCCTGCGTGCGCAGCCGGAAAATATTTTTCCGTCATACCGGAATTACCGCTGGCCGCGACCAGAATCACGCCGCGCGCCAGCGCATAGCGCACGATTTCTTCGTGCGGTCGCGGCGCATTGGCGTCGAGCATCGATTCCGGCGTACCGAAACTCATGTTGATGACCTTCGCGCCCAGATCGATCAGCCGCTTCATGCCGGCATCGATGTTGTCCAGCGCGCCCACGCCGACGCGCTTGTCGCCGGGGCCAAGCGCCGCGCCGAGCACACGCACCGGCGTGAGGCCACAGATGCCGGCGGCGCCGGCCGGCATGCCTTTGCCGCGCGCGGTGATGATCCCGGCGCAGCCGCTGCCGTGGCCGACTTCATCCTGCGGGCGTTCGCCGGCACGGCGGTAATCGCCGACCAGGGTCACGCCGCCGACGGTCTCGGGGTCGAGATCCACGCTGTCGAAACCCGCGCGCAGGCGGTTTTCCAGTTCGATGTGGGCCAGCGACACGCCGGTGTCGGCGAGGCCAAGTACCACCGCCGGGTCGCCGCCTTCGTAGCGCAGCGCTTCGTCGATGCGGGTGCATTCCCGCACCCAGGCGTTGTCGACGGGCTTCGCGTTCGCGGCGCCGGCTTTCTTCGGCGCGAGATCGTCGGCGAACGGCGCATGGCTGAGATGATTTGCGGTGACGCGTTCGATCATCGGCAGTTCCGCCAAAGCCTGCAGCAGCGCATGCACGCCTTCGGGTTCGCTCACCTGGATGCGCAGCACGCGGGCGACGCCGCTGATCTGTTCGATCTCGTCGAAACGCTGGCTGCCAACGACCGGGCGCGCGCTGCGCGGCGTGCGCGCACTGTGCAGACGCACCGCACGCAGGGCGCCGCCATGATGGCGCAGCAGACGATCGATCACGCCGCCGTCGATGCGGTCGGCCATCGCCGCACCGTAACGGCTGCACGCGCGCCAGCCCGGCACATGTTCCGGCATCTCGCCGAGCTTCAGCGTGACCAGCAGACGGCCGCGGACTGTGTTGTGCATCGCGTTGGAGCCGGCGTTCATCGTGCGCTCCACTGGCCGAGCTGGCCTTCGCTGAGCTGCACATGCGCGATGTTGCCGTCGCCGAAATCCACTTCCGCCTCGCAGCCGAGCTGCGAGGCCATCGGCGCCAGCACGATCCGGCCGTCCTCGGCGCCGACCACATCCACGCTTTGGCCCGCAACGCGCACCCGCGGCAGACGGCCCGCACGCAGACCGGGCGCAGTGAGCTGCAGGCGCGTGCCGGGTTCGGGGCTGCCGGCGCCGTTGCCGCGCTCCGTCTGCGTCACGCGGGTTACCCGCGGCGCGGCGGCGCGCATCAGCGCCTGCTGCAGACGGTTCACCGGCATCCGCGACAGACGCGCGATCACGTCGGTGCCGGCCTTTTCCTTCAATTCGTTGAGCTGCTGCACGGTGCGCACACCGATGCGTTCCAGCTGGCGCTGTTCGACTTCGGAAATTTGATCGCCCAAGGCTTCGCGCAGCGAGAACTTCGGATCTTCGGTGCTGTAGTCGACCGCATTCTCCTCGATCATCGGTTTGGTGATCGTGGTCAGCTGCAACTTGATGGTGCTGGCCTCGGTTTCGCCGGGGCCGGCCGGGCGCAGATAGATGTCGTCGTCGAGGATCTGCACGAACGCGCGCAGATCCAGCGAAATTTCCTTCACTGCAAAAGTAAGCGGCAGTTTGCCGAGCCGGGCCTTGATCGCCATGCCGGCCTGGGCTTTGTCGAGCTGTTCGGTCAAGGCCTGGATGAACAGGTCGAACGGGACGCCCGCATCCTGCAACAGCGGCGGCAATTGCGCGCTCATGCGTGCGCCTCCACGTCGCCGCCGCTGGTCCATGCCAGCGTCAGCCGCGACGGCGTCGCGATCCACGTGTTGATTTCGCTGCTGCGGGTGAAATCGGCGAGCAGCACGCAACCGCCGTCGCGGAACACCGGCTGCACGTCGATCGGCAGGGTCATCTCGACCTGCGACAAGCGCATGCCGTCGCGCGACTCGATCGCCACCAGACCATCGTGCAGTTCATCCAGCAGTTGCGAGAGTTCGCGCAGCATCACGGCTTGCCTTCAGCGGGTGCGGATGCGGGAGCAGCCGGCGGCGCGGGCGGCGCGGCGGCGCGCCCGGTCATCGAATGCTGCTGCACCAGCGCCATCTTGGCCGCGTCGGCCATGCGGTCGAGCGGCAGGGTTTCGCTGACGAAATTGAGTTTGACCTCGCCGAACAGATCGGCGCGCACGGTCGATTCGTTCTGCGCGTTGACCGCCAGCGTCGACACCATCGTGGTGCTGCCGCCCTGGCTGATCGCGCCGCGTTCGCCCCAGTTGTTGGCGCCTTGCGGGTCGCTGCTGGTCGCGTACTGCACCGCGGCGGAGTCGCGCGCCGCTGCGCGGAACATCACCTTGGCACTGATGCTGCCGTCGCGCACGGCGACGCGGTTGAGGCCCAGCAGCACCATCGTCGCCAACAGTTGCTGGCGTTCGGCGCCCACCTTGTTGCGCACTTGTGGCAGGATCTGCTGTTCCAGCAGTTCTGTCGTCAATTCCTGGCCGTCGACGCCGTAATCGACCAGCCAGATCGGGCTGAGTTCTTCGGCGCGCGGCGCCAGCTGCGGTTCGGTCTCGCCGGATTCGGGCAGTTTAAGCACGATGTCGCCGGGATAGCGCGACACCAGCCAGTCGCGCGCCTGATTGAAGGTGACGTTTTCTTCGGTGAACTGGTCCACCGTTTTCGCCACCGCCGACACCAGGCCGGAGTAGCTTTCCATCTGCCGGATCGAGGCATCGACGATCGCGTCGAAGGTGCCATGCACGAGCTGCGAGACGAAACCGGGGAAATCGATTTCGTTGACCATCGCGCCGGCGCGGCGGGCGATGGTCTCGGTGGCCGGCGGTTTGCTGGAAGCGACCGGCGCGGCCGTTGCCGATCCTGCAGCCGGCGCCTGGGCCCCGCCCGGCTGAGCGTCCGCCTGCGCACGCACGATCGCCGTTCCGTTCCGGGACGGAAAGATCCTGCCGCTGTTGCGCGTGGTGTCGGACACGGTGTGCTCCTCAGGCCGCAGGGCTCAACACGGCGTACTTGTCGACGGCATGCTTGTCGACATCAGGCCTTTCGACGTTGACGTCGCGCCAGCCGTTCTCGCGTTCGTAACGGCCATCGCCGCGCAGCGCCAGTTCGATGGTCGCGTCGGGGCTGCCTTCGGACAGGCCGCGGAAGCGGTAGTCGATGCGGACCCGCAGCCGTGCCACGCCATCGGCATCGGCGCAGTCTTCGATCTTCGCGATGACATCCACGCCGTAAGCGAGGTTCGCGGGCATGCCGGCGGTGATGCGGACATCGCCCAGGCTGCCGTTCGCGGCGCGGAATTCCACTTTCAGCGGCAGCGGCGTGGACGCGCTGTCGATCGCCGGCCAGTCGCTGATGTCGATGCGGACATCGGTGGGCGCAGTCGAACTCACGGTGGGCGACGGCATCGCCGATGACTTCATGCCTTCGAGCTGATCCAGCGCCCAGCGGCTGCCGCCGGCTTCGCCGATCACGCGGCTCATGCGCACGCCGAGCACGCGGCTGGGTTCGATCGGTTCGCGGCGGGGTTCGATCGATACGATCCGCGACCCGATGGCGTCGAGATTCAACACGCGCACCGACGGCGGCGGCGATGCCAGACGCATGCCATTGCCGTGGGTCGACAGTGATTGCGCGCTCGCGGCCTCCACCGGCAGATGCAGGATGCGCCAGTTGCCGTAGTCGGGCTGGGCCATGTCGCCGAACGCCGCCGCGAAATCCATGAACGGCAGCCAGTCTTCATAACCGTTGTTGGCGGGATGGAAGTCGATCGGATCGTTGTCGAACGCGACCCGTGTATCCCACGGGTTGAGAATCTTCACGCGCGCCGCATTCGGATCGTCGAGGTCGCCGCGGATGCCGGCGACCACCACCGCATGCGGCGCGCCGACGATCACCACCCATAGCGGGCCATAGGTGTTCAGCCATTCGGCCCATTGCCGCGGCGTGTGGTAAATGCTGGCATTGGACGGTTGCTCGATGACCTCGAAGCCGTAGT
Organism: Lysobacteraceae bacterium; assembly: GCA_046598445.1. Taxonomy (GTDB): domain Bacteria; phylum Pseudomonadota; class Gammaproteobacteria; order Xanthomonadales; family Xanthomonadaceae; genus Lysobacter_I. The sequence goes on along the minus strand of JBKJHV010000002.1, from coordinate 21,051 downwards.
GGCTGCGCGCGGCGTTGAGCAGGCCCCAGCCATAGGAGCTGGCGAGGCTGCCGCCGACGTCGTTGATGATCGATTCCGGCGAGCGCGACTGCTGCCGGCGATGCGCGATCAGCATGGACATGGACGCAGCCCAGCACGCATCCTTGTTCGGCTGTGGAATCAGACTCACCGGGTGATCGGATGGGCCGTCGTTGGCCAGCGCGCGGCTGCCCGCGCGATCCATCGCACCCAGCGACAGGCTGGTGGTGCGGCCTTCGATCCAGTCGATCTTGTTCTGCATCAGCCGGCAACCACGGTTGAGGTCGTCGGTATCCGCGCCGGTATGCACGCCGACCACGTAGGAACTCAGCACGCCGCTCTTGTCGCTGATGTAGTAGACCGGCGAACCGCTGGCGCGCTTGAGGGTAAGGATCGGATAGCTGAAAGTGCTGTCGTCGCTGGCCAGCGCGGCGATGTAGCCGGCGTGCAGATGCTGCTTGAAGCCGTCGATCGCCTTGGTCAGCTCCGGCACTTTCTCCGAACGCGAGGAGTAGCCGCAAACCACTACGCCTTCGGGGCGCGACTGGTTGAGTTCTTCCAGGGTCTCGAACCACTGCCCGTTGGGCGCGTCGATCGGCACGTTGTCGATCACCGCCAGATCGGTCGCCTTGTTGCTGCCGGCGTAGCTGGCGGGAATGCGCCAGCCGGAGGTCATCGTGGTGCGGCCGAAGGGTTCGGTGGACGCGCCGCCGTTGCCGTTCTTGCCCGGGATGATGGTGACGCTGGCCTTGTTGTAGAGATTGTGGGCGCAGGTGAGGATGCGGTTGCGACCGATGTAGAAGCCGGTGCCACGACCGACGTTGCCGGCGGCGTCCTGCATTTCGAGCAGACAGATCGCCGAGTGCGGGAACACCGTGGTGTTGGGCACGCCGGCGAACCATTCCTCGCGCGCCTGGCTGAATGCATCGACCTGACAGGTCAGCGCGCTCATCGGGTCGGCGGGGTCGTAGAACGGGGTGATGATTTCCTGCGCCATCGAATAGCCGCGACGCGCACCCAGGCTTTGCGCGACCGCGCCGCCCACTGCACCGGACGCCGCGATTTTCGCGGCTTCGATGGCGAGATAGCCCATGTAGGTCTCCCAGTCCCAGACCGAATTCGGGCAACTGGTGTGGGTGGTCTTCGTGTCGACTTCGGAATGACCGAGGACGTGGGTACGGTCGGCCGGAATGCCCAACTGCGCGCACAGCCACGCCACCAGCTTCGCCGAGTTGCGGTACTGCGCATCGGTGGGCGCGTGCTCGCGACTGGTGGTGGCGTTGTGTTCGATCCCGATGCTGCGGCTGTTGGCGGTGTTGGCGTGATGCGCGGTGTCGCCGTGCGCGACCATCTGCACCACTTCGCCGCCGCGGCCGACGATGTAGTGCGCGCTGACCCGCACGCGCTTGTTGTGCTTGCCCATCAGCTGCTTGGGATTCTGGAACCAGTTCTTCACCGTCTTGTCGTAATCGTTCTTGCTGGCGGTGATGTGGATGACCACACGGTCGATCGCGACGCCCGGCTTGCGCCCCTTGGTGTAGTTGTTCGGATGCGCGGGCGAGAACGACAGTGCATCGGGATATTCGGGCGCCGGGTCGCCCAGCGCGCGGGCGTACCACGCCTGCGCCTGCGACTGCGGTTCGTCGTCGGGGATGTCGCCGTCGATGCCCATCGCATCGGGATCGGTGTCGGTATCGTGGTCGACATCGTCCTGCAGCGCACGGCTGCGGGTCGCGTAACCGTAAGCATTCGAGCCGCCATTGGCGTGGCCATTGGAACGGCCGAGCGACTGCGCGGTTGGCGTGGCGGTCGGCGTATTGGTGGGTGTGGTGTTGCTGGGCGCGATCGACGCCGGCACGTAGCACGTGCGCGTGGTGATCATGTCCATGTAGTACACCCAGTCCCAGACCGCGTTCGGGCAGGCCTTGTGGCTGGTTTTCCCGTCGGCTTCGGCGTGGCCGAGGATGTGCGCGCGGTCGGCGGCGATGCCGTACTGATCGCACAGCCACGTCACCAGCGCCGCCGACGCGCACATCTGCGCCGCGGTCGGGGTCAGGCCTTTGGTATTGGCGACGTGTTCGATGCCGATGCTGGTGCCGTTGGCGGAACCGGCATGCCAGGCCACGTTGTTGTGCGCGACCATCTGCACGATCTCGCCGTCCTGGCCGATCACGTAATGCGAGCTGACCTTGGCGATGGGGTTCTTGAACCAGCTGATGGTGCCGTTGATGTTGGCGCCGCCATCGGTGATGTGGATGACGATCCTGTCGATGGTGCGGGTGCCGCTCACCACGCGGAAGTTACCGCTGGCGGCGGCTTCGAAGCGGCTCGCCATCGGGTACTCGGGCGTCGTCAGCGTGAGGCCGCGGGCGCCGTACCAGCCTTGCGCGCTGCTGGCCGTCGTTTCGTCAGGGATCGGCCCACCGATGTCGTAGGCGCTGTCCTCATCCACCACCGACAGGCTGCGCACGCCGCGCACGCTTTGCGCGAAGGTCAGGGTCTGGCCCCAGCCAGCGGCGATGTTGCGGATCCAGGCCAGCTTCTCGCCGGTGATCCGGCAGCCGCGGTTGGAATGTTCGTCGAACGACGCGACGTGCACGCCGACCAGATGCGCCTGCGGGCCGAGCGCGCCGTCCTCGATCCAGTACACCGGCGAACCGCTGGTGCCGGCGAGGGTCTGCAGGTTGTAGGTGAAGGTGTGGTCGGTAGGCAGCTCGCGGATGTAACCGCCCATCATGTGCTGCTTGTTCGGATCGATGGTGTCGTTGACGTACTGCTCGATCGGCGTATTCGCCTCCCACCAGGCGGCGTAGCCGCTGACCACCACGCCTTCGGGCCGCGACTGGTTCAGTTCCTCGACCAGATCGAAATAACGGCCGCTCGGCGCGGCGTTGGCTGCAGGCACGCAGATCAGCGCCATGTCGCGGTCGAAATCGCCGTTGCCGCTGTAGCCGGTGAACTTGCGGAAGTTCGCCGACGAGACCTTGAACCGGCCGAAGGGCTCGGCGCCACCGCCGGTGCCGCCGCCGTTCTTGCCCGGCACCACGATCAGTTCGCTCTGGCCGTCGACGACGTGCGCGGCGGTCATGATCAGGCGCGGGCCGATGAAGAAACCGGTGCCATTCAGCCCGCCCTCGGCGGTGCCGTCGGGCACGCGGATCTGGCAGATCGCCGAATGCGGCATCACCGTGGTGTCGGCAATGCCGAGATACCACATCGCGCTGTCGACGAAGAAACCGAGTTGGGCGCGCAGCGCGTCCCACAGATTGCTCGGGTGGTAGTCGGAGGAGATCAGCAGCGAACGCGAGGTCGCCATCGGTCGACGCCCGCCGTTGCGCAGCGCCAGGCCCTGCGCGGTTGGGCCGGGTGCGGGTGCGACTGCGGGTGCAGGCGAGGCGGCGCTGTCTGTCGGTGCGGGCGCTGCGACGGGCGGCGGCTGTTTCCACAATTCTTCGGAAAAGCCGTCGCTGTAACCTGCGGCGCCGTTCGCGCCGTTAGATGCTTTCGCGCCATTGTTACTGCGCGTTGCACGGTCTTCGTCGCGCGACGGCGGCGGCGTCGCCGTGCTGTTGTCGCCGCCCCAGCCGAGTTCGCCGCCGGTGCCGCCATTGCCGCCGTAGCCGTTGCCGCCATAGCTCGACGCACTGCGGCTGCGGACCGTGCGTCGCAGCCCGCGTTCGGACAGGCCGGACAGGCTGACGTACATCGTGCCGCGGTCGGGCATGCGCAGCGAGATCGGCGTGCTGCGGTCGCTTTCGCGATACGTCGCCAGGCCGAAATACAGCCGCTGCTGGCCGACGAACCGCGCCACGATCTCCGGCGGCACCAGGTACACCGCTTCGCCGCGCTGCGACGGCGACGCGCGCAGCAGCCGGCTGGTGAAGAAGTTGGCCGCGGTGCGCTTCGCGCGGCTCTCGGGCCTCAGCAATTCCGGGTCGGTGGCGAGACCGATCTCGAACAGCGGCAGTTCGGAGCGTACGGTGAATCCCAGCACGCTGAAACGGTCATCGATCGATTCGCGGTTGGCACGGATAACGGCCATGACGGACTCCTAACGGGACTTGCGAGCGTTGACGGCTGCGTTCGCGGACGCGGGGATGTAGGGTTTTGCACCGGGGTAATCAGCAGCGTCTGCCCCGAGATCGGCACCGAGATCGATCCTGATGCCGCCCGGGTCGCGGTCTTGGGAGGCGAGATCCGGCGCGTCGTCCATGACGGTCGAAATGCGTTCCCAGAAACGCTGCTGGGCATCGATGCCGATGCCTTCGAGGTGCGGCTTCATGAATTCGAGGACCACGTCCAGGTGGCGGAAAAAGGCGCGCGCCCCGGTCTGGACGTGTTCGACCGAGCCCCGCCACTCCGGTGCCAGGCTCGGTCCATCGCCGCGTTCGCACCAGATGCGAACGATGAAAACGGCGGTGCGATCCTCGAGCAGTGTCATGGGCGCCTGACCAATACCGGTACGATTGCCGGTGCGATGGCCCGACTGTGCGCCGGCGCCATCACCGCCCCATCACGCCGACATCACCGCAACATCACGGAGGAAGGCTGTGGGGCGTGATGTCGGGTGATGAGGGTGTGATGTCGATCGTCGGCGCCTTCCGCAGGGCTGGCCGTAGAGCGGGCTTCAGCCCGCTGCCCTCCTCTACCGGCCACGTCACCGCACGGCCGAGGTACTGCCGGCATGGCGTTCTGTCACCGCGACGCGACATGCGGAAAAGCAAATCCCCCGTAGCCCCCTTTTTCAAAGGGGGCGAAGCAAAGGCTTTGAAGCAAAGGCTTTGAAGCAAGGGATTTGAAGCAAGGGCCTTCAAGCGCAACGCGACAAAGCGCAGCCCTGCTCTTCCCCCCTTTGAAAAAGGGGGGAAGGGGGGATTTGCTCTTGGAAGAGACCAACCTCAGCTATCGAGCTGGCGCAGACTCAGCTCCAGTTGCGCATCCGCCATCGCCAGATGCTGGCGGGCGTGGGCGATCATCGCGCGCGTGCCGGCCGACGCCGGCTGGGTGACCAGATCGGTCAGCGTGCTTGCCGGCGCGTAATCGATGCGCAGCGGCGCCTGCATCATCGGCGCCGGTTCGCCGCCGCCGATCGCGCTGTCGGCGATCTGCCGGTACAGCGCCAGGGTTTCGCGCATGGGCTGGATCGCCAGTTCGCGGCGCAGCATGTCGCGACAGGTCTCGAACTGGCGCAGCGCCTGCGCGCGCTGGCCGCTGAGCACGAACAGCTGCATCAGTTCGCGATGCACGTCCTCGCGCAGCGTGTCGCAGTCGAGGATCGACTGCGCGTAGCGGATGCTTTCGCCGTATTCGCGGCGGATCGTGCACAACTGCATCAATCGCCACAGCGCATTCAGATAGTGGCGACGATGCTTCTCGCGCTCGCGCAGCGCCCAGTCGTCGGTGAACTCCATCAGGATGTCGGACTTGTACAGCGCGACGCCGGTGCGCAGATCCTCGATCTCGGCGTCGCCCAGCTGTTCGATCGGCCGGCTCAGGCCGGACGCGATCCGGCGTTCGAATTCCTCGATGTCGAGCCAGACCTCCTGCGAACCGTTCAGCCCGATCGCGCCGCGGCGGTCGCTGGCGATCAGCTCGCCGTGTTGGAACGGCGCGCATTCCACCAAGCGTCGCAGGCGCCACAGCGCGGTGTTGAAGGAACCGGCGGTCATCGACGCCATCCGCTCCGGCCACAGCGTGCCCAGCAGCTCGGTGCGACTGAAATAGCGGCCGCGACCCAGGGCCAGATAGGCCAGCAGGCTGCCGCAACGTCCGGACACCGCTGTGATCTGCTCGCCGGTGGCATCGTTGGCGACGCAGAGAGAACCGAACAACCAGATGCGCAACATCCTGTCGTGTCCTTTGCTATGGCCGGCTCCGCGCTTGCGCGCTGTGCCCACGGGGCAACCTTGATCCGCTTCTCATCCGCTCTTGATCCACTCCCCCCGGGCGGCCCGCACGACATCCCGGGCTCTGGATTAGACGCGGGAATACGGCGGCGCAGGCCGTGGCCACAGCGAAGACGGCCGCCGGCCGCGTCAAGCACGGCTTGCCGTTAGTCATCAGTACCGGTTGAATGCAGCGGCAGGGGGCTGCGGAAAGCGAAACCGGACATCTTGCCGTCTGCGGCAGTCCCGGGCATCCATCGGGCGCGACGGTCACGGTAACGACGATGCACAGGGCAAGGCCGCCGGTGAATTGCCGGCAGCGGCGCCGATCAGGACGAGGCTCCCGCATGCAGTTCCCTACCCGCATCCGCAAGGCACGGCTCGCAGCACAACTGACCCAGGCCGAACTCGCGCGCCGGGTCGGCGTGAAACGCAGCGCCGTGACCCAGTGGGAGCACCCGCTGGGCACGTCGCCGAGCATGCACCACCTGATCCAGATCGCGATCGAGACCGGCACCTGCATGGAATGGCTGGGCACCGGCCGCGGACCCAGCCGCTGCGACGGCACGGAAGCCGCGTCGACGATGCCGCGCGAGGATTGCGCACAGGATTCCAGCGAAAGCGAAGCGCTGCTGTGCTTCCGCAAACTGCCCGCTCAGAAACGCAAGATCGCGCTGCAGATCCTCAAGGTGTTGTCGAGCTGAGCCGCGTCCGCATCCATCCGGATGCACGGACGCGGCGGACGATCAGGCGCCAACGCGCCTGCGCACCGCATCGAAATCGCGCACCGGGCGCACTTCGATGCTGCCGAAGCGGGTCCACGGGAACTCGTGGGCGATCCGCACCGCGTCTTCGAGACTGTCGGCTTCGATCAGATTGAAGCCGGCCAGCAGTTCCTTGGTCTCGGCGAAGGGACCGTCGGTCACCCGCGCAGCGCCCTCACGCACGCGCACGGTGCGCGCCTGCTCGGGGGCTTCCAACTGCTGCGAATCCAGCAGGCAGCCGCCTTCGCGCAGTTCATCGGCATGGGCGATGCAGCCGTGCATCAGTCGGTCGTATTCCGCCGACGGCAGGGTCGCCATCAACTCGGGATCGGTGTAGATCAGCAACAGGTATTGCATCCTCACTCCTCGGGGTAAACGCCGGTCAATGATGCCTCAGCGGGCGTCGAAAAAATATTTTCGGGCGCGTGTCGATTCCGCGCCTCCCCGTTCGTCGTCATGGGTATGGGCAACCAAAGTCGGTACGGCAATCCGCTGAACCAGGCCGCCCCCTTCCATTCAGGAGAACGACAATGAAAGTCATGGTGATCGTGAAGGCCACGCCCGATTCCGAAGCCGGCGTCATGCCCGACCAGGAACTATTGGCAGCGATGGGCCGTTTCAACGAGGACCTGGTCAACGCCGGGGTGATGCTGGCCGGCGAAGGCCTGAAGCCCACCGCGCAGGGCGCCCGGGTGCAGTTCGACGGCGCGCAGCGTCGGGTGGTCGACGGCCCCTTCGCCGGAACCAGGGAGCTGATCGCCGGTTTCTGGCTGTGGCAGGTGCGCTCGCTCGACGAAGCCATCGAATGGGTGCGGCGCTGCCCGAACCCGCATAACGGCCCCAGCGAGATCGAGATCCGCCCCTTGTACGAGGCCGACGATTTCGGCGAAGCCTTCACCCCCGAACTCCGCGAGCAGGAAGACCGGCTGCGCGCGCGGCTCCCGTCAGAATCGCCCTCGCCCGAAGCCTGACCCGGAGGTCCGTTCCATGTCCTTCCAGGCATATCTCGACAACATCCAGGCCAAGACCGGACACGGCCCGGAGCAATTCAAACGCCTCGCTGCCGCCAAGGGGTTCGCCGACCGCGACGGCCTGAAGGCGGGCGTGAAGGCCGGCGACATCATCGCCTGGCTCAAAAGCGACTTCGCGCTGGGCCACGGTCACGCGATGGCGATCGTAGCGCTGCTCAAGGGCACGAAACGTCCCGGCGACTGAGCCACGCCTTCCATCCGAACTGCATTCCATCCACGACGCGGCATACGCCGCAAACCTGAACAATCCAGGAGCTTCCCATGCAATTCATCGCTTACCTCAACTTCAAGGGCAACTGTCGCGCTGCCTTCGACTTCTACCGCGACGTCTTCGAGGGCGACATCAAGATGCGCATGACCTACGGCGATTCGCCGATGTGCGACGAGATGCCGGCCGACAGTCACAACCTCATCATGCACACCCTGCTGGAAGTGGACGGCGCCGTGCTGATGGGCGCCGACGGACCGCCGCCGCACAGCGAGCCGGGCCAGGGCACCTGCATCAACATCAACGTCGACACGCCCGAGGAAGCCGAGCGCATCTTCGCCGCGCTGTCCGCGGGCGGCGAGGTGCAGATGCCGCTGCAGGAAACGTTTTGGGCGATCCGCTGGGGGTCCTTCACCGACCGCTTCGGCAAGCCGTGGATGATCAACTGCATGAAGGAGGTCTGAGCCATGTCCACGCAAGCAAAACCCCGCCAGCTGTTCGTCAATCTGCCGGTCGAGAACCTCGATCGCACCGTCGCGTTCTTCGGCGCGCTCGGCTTTGGCTTCAATCCGAAGTTCACCGACGAGAACGCCACCTGCATGGTGATCTCGGAGCACATCCAGGTGATGCTGCTGGTCAAACCGTTCTTCGCCGGCTTCACGAAGAAGCCCATCGCCGACGCCCGCGCCGCTACCGAAGTGCTGCTGGCGCTGTCGTGCGAGTCGCGCGATGAAGTGGATGCCATCGTGGCCAAGGCCGTGACCGCCGGCGCCGCCACGCCCACGCCGGCCAACGACATGGGCTTCATGTATCAACATGCGTTCGAGGATCTCGACGGCCACCAGTGGGAAGTCTTCTGGATGGACGAGTCGGCGATGCCGTCGGCCTGATTTCCAGACGTTCCACTGATCGTTTCAGCCATTGCTCCGCCGCAATCGCAACATCCGCAATACATCGACCCAACCAAGGAGAATGCCATGAGCTATGTCGACGGTTTCGTTCTGCCCGTTCCGAAGAAGAATCTGGACGCGTATCGCAAGCTGGCCCGCAAGGCCGGCAAGCTCTGGAAAGAGTACGGCGCGCTCGAGTACATCGAATGCGTGGCCGACGACGTCCAGCCCGGCAAATCGACCTCGTTCCCGCAGGCGGTGAAACTGAAGCCCGACGAAGTCGTCGTGTTCTCGTGGATCGTCTACAAGTCGCGCGCGCATCGCGACAAGGTCAACAAGCAGGTGATGGCCGATCCGCGGCTGATGGCGTCGATGGACCCCAAGAGCATGCCGTTCGACGGCAAGCGCATGTTCTTTGGCGGCTTCAAACCCATCGTCAGCCTGTAATCGTCCAACGCTGCCGCGATGCGGGTTGCGCGACGGCGGCGGCGATGCTTTCATCGCCACCGATGAACCACGACCGCACCCGACGCACCCTCGATGCCCTGTGGCGGATGGAATCGCCGCGGCTGGTCGCGCGCATCGCGCGCATGACCGGCGACGTCGCCATCGCCGAGGAGTTGGCGCAGGACGTGCTGGTCGCCGCGCTGGAACACTGGCCGGCCGACGGCGTGCCGGACAACCCGGCGGCGTGGCTGATGGCCGCGGCCAAACGCCGCGCCATCGACCATCTGCGACAGCGTGCGCTGCATGCGGACAAGCAGACCGAGTACGGCCTGGAACTTCAGCTGCACGGAAACGACATGGCCCATGATCGCGCGGATGAACATGCGGACGACGACATCGGCGACGATCTGCTGCGCCTGGTGTTCGCTGCCTGTCATCCGCTGCTGCCGCTGGAGTCGCGGGTCGCGCTGACCCTGCGCCTGCTCGGCGGCCTGACCACCGCCGAGATCGCGCGCGCATTCCTGCAGCCGGAACCGACCGTGGCGCAGCGCATCGTCCGCGCAAAGCGCACTCTCGCCGAGAAACAGATTCCGTTCGAGGTGCCGCGCAAAGCAGAGTTGGCCGAACGCCTCGACGCGGTGCTGGAAGCGATCTACCTCATCTTCAACGAAGGCTATGCCGCCAGCTCCGGCGAGGACTGGATGCGCCCCGCGCTGTGCGAGGAAGCGCTGCGCCTCGGGCGCGTACTGGTAGGCCTGTTGCCGGGCGAATCCGAAGCGCTTGGCCTGCTCGCCCTGATGGAATTGCAAGCCTCACGCGCAAAGGCACGCGTGGCCGCCGACGGCAGCCCGGTGCTGCTGCTGGAACAGGATCGCGCGCGCTGGGATCGCCTGCAGATCCAGCGCGGGCTGCAGGCACTGACGCGGGCGCAACAACTCGGCGGCGCGCGCGGACTGTACGCGCTGCAGGCCGCCCTCGCCGCCTGCCACGCCCGCGCGACGCGCGCCAGCGACACCGACTGGACGCGGATCGCGACTCTCTACTCGATATTGGCACAGGTACAACCCTCGCCGGTGGTGGAACTCAACCGCGCGGTCGCCATCAGCAAGGCCCAAGGCCCGGCATTCGCGCTGCCGCTGGTCGACGCGCTGTGCGACGCGGCGCAACTGCGCGATTACGGCCTGTTGTATGCGGTGCGCGGCGATCTGCTCGAACAGTTGGAACGACGTGAAGAAGCCCGTATCGAATTCGAGCGTGCCGCATCGCTTGCATCTAACACAAGTGATCGCACGCTGATGCTGGCGCGCGCAGCCGCATGCGTCGAAACGCGCGATTGATCCTGCCGACGTTGTAAGGGCGGCAACGCCTCGATAGTCCAACACTTGTCTCCTACCTTCGCGCAGAACACGGGGAGCTTGGAGGAGGCGCTTCCAATCCTGTGGGAACGACGCAAGTCGCGACGCTTCCACTGTCATCCCGAACGCACGCACAGCGTGCGGAGGGACCTGCTTGCGTTCGTCATCCACGTGAAGGCAGGAGGCTTGTCTCCTCCCCTCGCGCAAAGCGCGGGGGGAGGTCGGGAGGGGCCGCAGCAGCGACAGACCTGCCCCGCTCGTCATCCCCACGAAGGCGGGGATCCATGCTGTCAACATCTACTTTAGCGACGAAATGCTGCGTATCGGAGAAATTTCAACACTTCATAGGGGCTCAGCGCGAATGAAGCTAAGGGCTGCACCAGGGGATTCGACCAGGCATTCCTCGCGTCGTCCCGGGCGCGCGCGTTGCGTGCACCCGGGCTACCCGCTGACCCAGCACTCATCGCTTCGTCCGCTTTCGATCCGGGCAGGGCAGTGGCGGAGGTGGTGGGATCTTCGGCAATCGGCTTACCGAGTACTCGGTAATCCCGGCATCGATCGCACGCCGACCCGCAAGGACATCGAGCAGATCAGTCCGCAACATGCCGGCGGGATCATAGTCGTCGCCGACGGCAAGCAGATTTCCGCCATGCGCCTGTATCGAATCCGATGCCTTTTCGGCAAACAAAACGTAATAACCGCCGGCTTCGATGCGAATTCCGCAACACATGGATGTCGAATAACGGATGCGCCTGATTTTCGATTTGCCGCGGATGCGGTCGACGACCGCAATGTTGGCAACCGCCACGTGATCGGCCGGGTCGAACGATACGCCGGTGCCGATCACCCGGAATACGACGACATCCTTCGCATCTTGAACGATCTGCTTGTGGAGCGAGTAATTCATGCACTCGCATGCGGATGCGAAGCCCGACACAAGTAAAAGCAGAAAGAACGACAAAGCTTTCATCTTGAAACTCCGAGGCAGTCAATCGTGTCCTGCGAATGGTGCAAACCCGACACCCCGTATGAATCGCCACGATCCCGCCGATGTCGTAGCCCGGGTAAGGCCAAAGGCCGCACCCGGGGCTCTTCGGTGAGGCATTCCTCGACTTATCCCGGGTATGCGCATTGCGCACACCCGGGCTACTCGCTTGTAGGAGCGACGAAAATGTAGATGACGACTAGACCAAGAAAAAACCAGAATCCTCCAGAAACCAGGGCTGCGCCTCTCTCACCGAAGGCACCCACTAGAGCATTCCAGTAGTGCTGACTCCCACCGCGAGTAGTGGTTGGAAGCAAGCGCTTGCCATTGATAGCTAACGCACAGCCATGGAGAGCGATAGCCGCACCGAGCAAGACCCCCCAGATTTTGACAAACTTGGTCATTCGCTTGCGCGCCTAACTAGGTTCTATACCCCGTATGAATCGCCACGATCCCCGCAGATAGATTCTTGTAAGAACACCGCGAAAACCCCGCCGCATCCATCATGCCCTTGAGCTGATCCTGCGGCGGATGCTTGCGAATCGATTCCGCAAGGTACTGGTAGCTGTCGCTGTCCTTCGCGAACAGTTTGCCGAGCTGCGGCAGGATCTTGAACGAGTGTAAGTCGTAGATCGGCTTGAACCACTCGGCGGTGACTTCGGAGAACTCCAATACGCGGGCCTGGCCGCCGACGCGCAGCACACGGTACATCTCGCGCAGGGCGGCATCCTTGTCGGTGACGTTGCGCAGGCCGAAGGCGATGGTGACCAGATCGAAGCTGCCGTCGGGGAACGGCAGTTTTTCGGCGTTGCACTGCACGTACTCGAAGCCGCGGACATTGCCGCGATCGGTCATGCGGTCGCGGCCGACGCGCAGCATCGCGCCGTTGATGTCGCCAAGCACCAGTTCGCCTTCGTCGCCGACGCGATCCTTCAGCAGCGCGGCGATGTCGCCGGTGCCGCCGGCGAGATCCAGCACGCGGTCGCCGGGGCGCACCTGCACGGTCGCGGCGAAGTAGCGCTTCCAGACCCGATGGATGCCGAGGCTCATCAGGTCGTTCATCAGGTCGTAATTGCCGGCGACGGAGGAGAACACCTCGCCGACGAGCTTCTGCTTCTCGGCGACGGGCACGTCGCGGAAGCCGAAATGGGTGGTGTCCTGCCCGGGCGACTCGGGCGACGATTCGGAGGACGCTGGGGTTTTCTTGGGCTTGCTCATGGCGCCAGTTTAACCCGCCAGCCGACGGCATCCGGCGCAGGCCCACCGGGCCCGCTCACATGGGTTTCTTCACCATCAGCCAGAAGATCGCGAGCACGCTGAGGAAGGCCGGCCAGCCCAGCCAGAACCACCAGCGCATGACCCGGAAATATGCCGGCGGCAGCGGTGCGCCGGTGGCCGCTGCGGTGCGGGCAAGGTCGCGGGCGCGCAGTTGCAGGCGCAGCACCGGCAGCCAGCAGGCGCCGATCACGAAGAACAGGATCAGCGCGGTCTTCAGCCAGAACATCGACAGCGGCATGCCGGCCATCTGCGCCAGCCACAGCCCGCTGACGAACTGCACGATCACCGCAGGCGCGGTGAAGCAGGCGTCGGCGATGACCACGGTACCGGCGGTGGCCGCGATCTCGCGGGCGTCGCCGCGGCGGTGCGCCATCCACAGAAAGAACGCGATGCCCAGCCCGGTGCCGAACAGCAGCGTCGACGACAGGATGTGGATCCACTTCAAAGTCAGGTAGTCCATGTCACCTCCGCCATCTCATCTCCGGGCCAGAGCCAACCAGTCGCTCATCGTCTGTCCACCAGCACCCACAGCACCGCCAACGCCGGCAGCACTGCGAGATTCTTCGCCAACCCGCCGAGCGGATCCAGCCACAGCGCCGGCAACAGCGCGCCGAATATCGCCGTGTACGCCAATACGCTGAACAGCATCAGCGCGATGCACAGGCGTGGCCGCCAGCCGATCAGCAGCCACAGGGTGAGCAGCAGGTCGAGTCCCGCCGTTGCGCGGGCCAGCGTTACCGGCATCAATGCCGAAAGCGGCGAACCGGCGGCGAGCGCCTCGATCTGCGCCGCGGGCGTCGCGAACCCCACCCACGCCGACAACAGCCACAGCGCGATCACGCTGAACTTCAGCAGCGGCGCCAGGAAGTACAACTGCGCCTGCCAGCGGTCCTGCACCTGGCTGGGATGCGCGGCCAGCGCCTCGCGCAGCGGGCGCGGCGCGAAGTCGAAACGCTCGCGCAGCGTCGGCAGGGCATCGTCGGCAACCACATTCCCGCGCTGGAGCATCCGCCACATGGTTTCGCCCATCGGTCCCATGCCCAACCATTCACCCAGCCATTCGCCGAGCTTCACCTGCACGCCGACCAGCCTCTCCGGCACCGCGATCGCGCGCGTACCCGGGATGTGCAACCACGCGCGCCACGCGCTCTGGTAGTCGCGGAGGGACATGACCTCGGGTCCGCCAACGTCGAAGATGCCGCGGACATCGTTGTCGACCGCGCGCGCGACCAGCTCGCCAAGATCCTCGGCGGCGATGGGCTGGATTTGCCATCGACCATCGCCGGGCAGCGCATGCGCGAACGGCAGCGCCGCCAACGCGCGCAGCATTGACGTGCCGCCGTACGAACCGGTGGCCGAATACACCACCGACGGCCGCAGTGCGATCGCCGAAAGCGGCAGCGCGCTCAGGGCCTCGTCGAAGCGGTGTTTCGACGCGATGAACGTACCGTCGGCGGGCAGGCCAAGCGCGGAGATCTGTACGAAGCGGCGCACGCCTGCATCGATGCAGGCCCGCGCCAGCGCCAGCGGCCCGTCGACATGGATGGCATCGAACGTCTGGCGTCCGGTTTCGCGCAGGATGCCGGCAGCGTTGACCACGGCGTCGACGCCATCCAGCGCATCGCGCCACTGTTCCGGCACGGTCATCGTCGTGAAATCGCAGAGCCGCTCGTCGTCGCACAGCGCGTGGCCACCGGGCATGCGCACGCCGCGGAGGACGCGGCATCCGCGCCGACGCAGCGCGGCGATCAGATAGCCCGCGATGAAGCCGTTGCCGCCGAGGACCAGGACCGTCGCCGCGCGGTCACGCTCGGTCAGCGCCGGCACGGGCGTGATGGGGGGCATGCGCGCACGCTAACCGAGCACGTCGCGCGGCGCCAGCACGGCGCTGCCCTCATCGGGAACGCATTACTGCGCGCGCGCCTTGGCCGCTTCCTGCTGCGGTGCGTCCTGCTGCGCGACCGGGTTCTGCTGCGCCGTTGGCTGGGCCCCATCGAGTTTCGCCGATGCCTGCTGCACGTCGGTACGCACAGCCTCGGCCACCGGCAGCGGCGTGGACAGCCGCGCGCCGGGATCGGAAAGACCGCCCTGCACCGCGATCAGATCGGTGCGCTGCTGATTGAGGACGATATGGTCGGGCGTGATCTGCTGACCCGCCGCATGCAGCGCGACGCCTGCGGCGACCCGCTGGCGATCCGCGCCGAAGGCATCGGCGGGAATGTTCGGCGAACGGTCCAGCGCATCCATCGCCTGACGGATGGCGGGATGCGCGTGCTGGTCGCTCGTGGCCGGCGCGCTGGGCGAGCCGTCCGGCATCGTCACCGGCGTGTGCACGTGGGTGACCGCGGTGTGGTCGAAATTGCCCGGGGTCGGCGGCGTCGTACCGGTGTTGACGTATGCCTGCCGGCCGGCGGCGGCGCCGAGATTCAGACCATTGCGCTCCAACTGCGCTTCGCTCAACCCCAGGCTGTTCATGTCGATCGCGATGTGCGAAGTGACCCCCGCTGCGGTCACCCCCGGCGCATAGTGACGTTCGAAGTTCACCACCGAACCCACCAGGTTGGCGGCGTAGAGGTTCTGGTAGTTGGAATCGCCATGATGGCCTAGGCGCGCGGAAGCGGCGGGCTGGTCGTAGTAGTGCTGGCCCATCGCGGCGGTGTTAGTCGCGTTCGGGGTCATCGTCATGTCGGCGTTGAGCGTCAACCCGGCGCGCAGTGCGTAGGCCGCGGGCGTACCGGGCGTGGCGGGGGAACCAGGATTGCCCGGACTGGCGGGAACCGCCAGGGTGGCGGGCGTCGCGGGGGTGACGTTGATGAAATCGCCCATCCGTCCGGGGCTGGCGCGGTAGATGTCCTCGAGACTCGGCGTCGCGTTCGTGCTGCGCACCATGCTGACCGTGGCGTTGAACCCGGAGATGTGCGCGGTGGCCTCGTCGTTGCGATTCGCCGTGAGCATGGTGTTGAGCGGCGCGGTGTAGTCGTGGGTCGCTTGTCTGGACTGGGCGATGCGGCCGAGTTCTGTGTCGAAGGCAGTGAGCGCCGTGGTCAGCGTCGGGCGGTTGATCGAGTGCTGGGTCTCATGGCCGAGGACGAAGGTCAGTTCGGCAGGATTGAAACGGCCGCCGGCCGGGGTGGTCATGATCGACGCCGGCAGTTCCATCGTGCCGTTGGTCGGGTTGAATTGCCCACCGGCGTTGGTGCCGACGGGCAATATCGAGAATGCGCGCAGCTCGCCCGCAGCCACCGCGGTGTTGATCTGGGTGATCAGCGCCGGCGAGCCCTGCAGACTGCTGGCGAAATTGGCCTGCTGGTCCGCCGTGAGCGAAGCGTTGAACGTGGTGACGAGCGCCTGTGCCGGCGCGCTCAGCGTCGGCGCGGCGGCAGGTGTGGGGACAGCGGACATCGGAACCTCCTCCTTGAAGCCGGGGTCGAGCCGCCGGCCGGAATAGCGAAGCAGTCAGTCGACCAGGTCAGTCGACCAGAACTGTCAGTTGACCAGAACCATGAGCACACACGCGTGCGAGATCTTCTCGGGCGGGTTGTCGGCTTCGCCGCGGGTGTACACGGTGACGCTCAGGCCCGGGCGCTGGAACAGATCGTGGATCACGCGGTTGTGCTCGGCGCGATAGGTCTCGCGGCTGAATCCCATCTTCGTCAGCTCAGCGGCGAAGCGATCGAAATCGATCTTGCAGATGTGGCTGAGAGGCGGATAGGTGCCGGGTGGATCGGGCCGGAACGTGAACTCGAACCGCGGGCCGTAGGTGTTGCCCGGATCGAGCTCGAACGACGACCACCAGTCGCCAGTCAGGCGCTCGCCGAACCCGAGACGCCCGGAATCCGCGGCGAACGCGACGCCGAAGGTCTGCTGCAGGCGCTCGGCGGTGATGTCCTGGATGGTCTTGCTGTCGCGGATCAGGTCGAGCAGGCGCAGCAGCGATTGTTCGGCATCGAGCCGGGGCGAAAGCGCCTGCGATGCGGTGGCATTGGACGTCATGGCAGGAGTCTCCTTGGCGGAACCGGTGGAAGCGGAAGGGGCGTTCGCGCAGGCGGCGAGGCCCAGCGCGGCGATATAGACAGCGAAGTGACGCGGCGGGGGATGGGCCGACATACGATCATCCTTGTACGGGAGCCAGTTCGGAAATATACGCCGAAACCGGGCGACAGCGGCCGCGCCGGGCTGAACGCACTCGAGGCGCCTCGGCTGCGAGCGGGCGTTTCCGTCGCTGGACTGAAGCGCGATGCGCATGGGAGTCGCGCGACATCGCTAACGATGCCGCCGCAGGCAACGATCGCATCGCGTGCGGATCACGTGCAGATCGCGCTATGGACTTCAAACGTTTGTTCGTAAAACCACCGCCCTCGATCGTTCAAAGTCCGGCATTCGTCACACCCGTCGCCCAACAACGTGCGCACCGACACCAAAGTCCAGCAAGACTCCAAACGGATGCGTATCTCTTCGCGAAGAAGCATGGCGGATTCATGACGAATCATTATTGGCTTCGCGCGGAAACTTCGACAACGCTTCGGTCGCCCGCACATATCGGCGCCTCGTGCGAGGCATGAGTTCCGAAGCAGAAGTTTTGAAGCGGCATGTTTCGAAACAGCATGTTTTGAAGAAGCATTCTTCGAAACAGCATGTTTCGCGTGACTCAACGCGCGACGGTCCGTCCGCGCAACCATCACCGGCGCCACCACGAACCTACTTGAAGGATTAAGTACATGAGTTCGCATCTCAAGGTCACCGCACTGTCGTTATGCCTCGCCGTCGCCATCGGCATCGTCTGCAGCCCGCCCGCCCATGCCGCAAGCCCCGCAGACTCGGCGCCGGTCACGGTCTCCGATCTGATCTACACACCTGAAGAAATGTTCGGTTTCGATATCGAACGCTATCTCGCCAAACGCGCCCCGCACCTTCGTGGCCAGAGCGAAGTGATTTCGCACTGGGCCGGCTACAGCAGCATCAGCCCGAAAGTACTGATCGCGCTGATGGAACAGCAGTCCGGCATCGTCACGCGCAATCGCATTCGCGGCAATGCAATGACCCGTCCGTTCGGAAAGCTCTCGCGCCGCAACGGATTCAGCCAACAGGTCGAGGATGTCGCGGAGCAGCTGCGGGTGATCGTGTATTCGCAGCGCGACGCCGAGATCGCGGCGAAAGCGCAGGGCAAGGTGGCCGTCGCCCATAATCCGCTGCGCACGCTGTATCAGAATTCCGGCGAAATCGCGTCCAGCGCGGCGCTGCTCGGTCACGCGCAGTTCGCCGGAACCTACGGCGCGTTGTTCAATGAAGCATGGGGCAGCAAAGCCAAACCCAGCATCGTCAGCAGCGAAGTCGGCACGCTCGCCGGCCCGGCGAACGGCTTCCTGCGGTTTCCGTATCCGGTGCAGGCCTCGTGGCATGTCGGCGGCGCCCACACCAATACCGGCAGCGGCAACTATCCGATGTCGTCGCTCGACATGTCCGTCGGCGGCGGCTGGGGCAGCAATCAGAGCGGCGTGCGCGTGTCGTCGTCGGCCAGCGGCACCTTCAAGCGCCACTCGTCGTGTTTCGCGGAAATCGTGCACAGCGGCGGCTGGTCCACCACCTATTACCACATGATGAATCTGCAGTACGCGACCAATGCCTTCGTCGGACAGAGCGTTTTCATCGGCAATCCGGCCAATACCCAGGCGCAGGCCTTGTGCAACGGCGGCAGTTCGACCGGCCCGCACCAGCACTGGTCGCTGAAGCTCAACGGCAGCCACTACCACCTGAATCAGGTCACGGTGTCGGGATATCTCATCACTGCGACCGGCACCAGCTACGACACCAACTGCACCCGCTTCTATCTGGTCAAAAACGGTCTGAAGTACTGCTCCGGGTATATCGTCAACAACCCGTAAGCGATTCCTGCGGTAGCTATTTTCGAACCACCAGCATCAACCGCGACTGCTCCGTCTCCGGAGCAGTCGCGGCGTTGGATGCGCTCATCCGATCCGCGCCATCACGATTCGCCGATCAAAGAATGTAGCGACTGAGATCAGGATCCTGCACCAGTTCACCAAGATGCTGGTCGACATAAGCACGGTCGATAACCACCGTCGTACCGCCGCGATCCGGCGCTTCGTAACTCAGCGTATCGAGCAGCCGTTCGAGGATCGTGTGCAGCCGCCGCGCGCCGATATTCTCCTGACGTTCGTTGACGGTCGCAGCGATCTCGGCGAGCCGCTCGACGGCATCCGCCGTGAACGACAACTCGACGCCTTCGGTCTTCAGCAGTTCGACATACTGCAGCGTTAGCGATGCCTTGGGCTCGGTGAGGATGCGCACGAAATCATCCTTGCCCAGCGCGCCGAGTTCCACGCGGATCGGGAAGCGTCCCTGCAGTTCGGGAATCAGGTCGCTGGGTTTGGCCAGATGGAACGCGCCGCTGGCGATGAACAGGATGTGGTCGGTCTTCACTGCACCATACTTTGTGCTGACAGTGGAGCCTTCAACCAGGGGCAGCAGATCGCGCTGCACGCCTTCGCGGCTGACGTCGGCGCCGTGGCTTTCGGAACGCTTGGCGACCTTGTCGATCTCGTCGATGAAGACGATGCCGTGCTGTTCGCAGGCTTCGATCGCGGCTTCGCGCACGTCGTCCTCGTTCACGAGTTTGCCGGCTTCTTCCTCGATCAGCTGCACGCGCGCGGCGCGGATCGTGAGTTTGCGGGTGTGGGTCTTGCTGCCGGCGAGATTGGAGAACATCTGCCGCAGTTGCTGGCCCATGTCCTCCATGCCCGGTGGCGCCATGATGTCGACTGTCGATACGGATACTGCGGTTTCGATCTCGATCTCGCGGTCGTCGATTGCACCTTCGCGCAGCTGCTTGCGGAATTTCTGCCGGGTGTCCGCGGATTTGTCCGTGGCGGTGCCGGCGCTGCTCTCGCCGCTGCCGACATCCAGCGTCGCGGTGCCGGCCTCCGCGCCGAAGCCGAAACCGCCGGTCGCCTGTCGCTTCGGCAGCAGCGCATCGAGGATACGGTCCTCCGCGCGCGCCTCGGCCTGCGCGCGCACGCGCGCCTTGGCCTGTTCGCGATACATTTTGACCGCGGTGTCGGCCAGATCGCGTACGATCTGCTCGACATCCTTGCCGACATAGCCGACCTCGGTGAAGCGCGTGGCCTCGACCTTCACGAATGGCGCGTTCGCCAGCGTCGCCAGACGCCGCGCGATCTCGGTTTTGCCGACGCCGGTCGGGCCGATCATCAGGATGTTCTTGGGCATCACTTCGTTGCGCAGCGCGTCGTCGAGCTGCATCCGCCGCCAGCGGTTGCGCAGCGCGATGGCGACCGCGCGCTTGGCGGCGCTCTGGCCGACGATGTGGCGGTCGAGTTCCTGCACGATTTCGCGGGGGGTCATCGTGCTGTTGGCGTGTTCGGGCTTGTTGGGCATGGCTTCGATTCTTGTGGGAGCGACGTAGGTCGGGCCCTGGCCCGACATTGCGATCGTTCAATTCGCCTCGCAGCTGCGGCGAGGCGGTTTCGATGATCGCGATATGGTTTGATCTGCCGCAACGGCGGGCCAGGGCCCGCCCTACAATTCTTCGACGACGATATTGCGGTTGGTGTAGATGCACACATCGCCAGCGATGTTCAGCGCCTCGACCGCGATGCGGTTCGCGTCCAGTTCGGTATGCGCGAGCAGCGCGCGCGCCGCGGACAGCGCGTACATGCCGCCGGATCCGATCGCGACCAGTCCGTCCTCGGGTTCGATCACATCGCCGGTGCCGCTGATGATCAGCGACGTTTCCCTGTCGGCCACTGCGAGCAGTGCTTCGAGCTTGCCGAAGCGGCGTTCGGTGCGCCAATCCTTCGCCAGTTCGACCGCGGCGCGGGTCAGCTGGCCGTGTTTTTCCAGTTTCGACTCGAATAATTCGAACAACGTGAACGCATCGGCAGCTGCGCCGGCGAACCCGGCCAACACCTGGCCGTCGCGGCCCAGCCTGCGGACCTTGCGCGCGTTCGATTTCATCACCGTATGACCGAGCGTCACCTGACCGTCGCCGGCGACGACCACGCGGCCGTTGCGGCGCACCGAGACGATGGTGGTGGCGTAGAAGACATTGGGTTTGTGGCTGGGATCCATGGAACTTCCTGCGGCTCGAAGCGGGCGTTCAACGGTTGTGGGGACACCGCCGGCAGGACGCAAGGGATGACGAATGGGGCAGAA
>JBKJHV010000070.1:0-3330 GCA_046598445.1 Lysobacteraceae bacterium | reverse complement strand
CGGCCTGGACACCACCGACAGCACCGCGTGGCTGGCGCACTGCTACGGCATGGTCGGCGCCGGCCGCGACACCGCCGCCGATTCCAGCACCGGCGCCGAGTTGTATGTCGTCACCGGTCAATCGCCGCGTCAGCTCGACCGCAACATCACCACCGTCGGCCGCGTCGTGCAGGGCATGGAACTGCTGAGCGTGCTGCCGCGCGGCACCGGCCCGCTGGGGTTCTACGAGAAGCCCGAGCAGCGGGTGGCGATCCAGTCGATCCGCCTCGCCGCGGACCTCAAACCCGCCGAACGCCTGAAACTGCAGGTGCTGCGCACCGACACCGCGCTGTTCACCGCGTTGGTGGAAGCCCGCCGCAACCGCCGCGACGATTTCTACAAGCGCCCCGCCGGGCATATCGACCTGTGCAATGTGCCGCTGCCGGTGCGCACCGTGCCGGAGACTTCGGCGAAGCCGAAGCGTTGAGCGTCGGCTGACTGACCATACCGAAGTAACGTCTCCGCGACAGTGGTCGCGGAGACGCCATACACAATCGCAGCGCGGGCCGCGTCGTCAGTCCTTCGCAACCTTCCGGCGTCGCAGGAACCGGATCAGCCGCTTCAACACCCAGATCGCCAGTGCCAGCGCCAGCAGCACCGGCAGCAGCCCGGCCACGATGCGGATCACGCCCGCGGTGCTGGAGGCCATCGTCCGCCCGGAATCACGCAAGGCCATCCCGACCTCGCTGCTGCCCTCTTCGATGGCGTGAGGCGAAAATGCGATAGTCAACAATTGGGTCTCGATCCGACGTTTCTGGATCGCGCCTTCGCGCTCGGCCGCTTCCAGTTCCGCCTCGACCTTCGACAACTGTTCCGACAGCGCGATCACATCGGCGACTTTCAGATCGCTGCGTCCCTGGAATTCCAGCAAGCGCGCGTGCTGTTTGCTCAGGCGGCTGCGCAGCAGCGTGTTGTCGCGTACCGCGACCGCAAGATCTTCGGCGCGGGTGCTGCGGTCGCCGATGTCGCCGCCCTCGCCCGCAGCGGCGATCAGCGGCTCGACCGCTTTGGGTTCGGCGCGCACGCGCAGCGATGCCTGCGGATAACGACCGCCGCTCTGGCTGACGTCGAGCACCAGACAGGCGCCGAATTTGCCGGTTTCGCAGGCCTGCTTCGCGGCCTTCACCTTCGCCGCGATCTTGTCCGCATCCAGACGGATGTCGACCTCATGCTCGTAGGCCAGCATGGCCTGCTCGCCGTCCTTCCGGCGTCGCTCCATCGGAGGAAAACGGGTGCTGTAGTTCGCTTCCGGCAGGTCTACCAGCATCTCACTCACCAAATGATCGACACCCATTTGGCGCAGGGCGGCCGCATTGCCGCCTTGGGCAGCACCGCCAGCCGAGTTTGCCGCAGCCATCGCCGCATCCGCTGCAGCAGTGGCGGCGTCAGCAGCGCCAGCGGCATCGTATGCCGCATGGGAGGCTTTATCGGAACCACAACTGGCCGCAAACGCGGTCATGACGATCAGGATCAGACACGGGATGCGGCGCATGACGATTTCCTCCTTGACGATCGGGCCACGCTAACCGCGCCATCGCGCCTGCGCAAGCCGATTCGATGGGCCTCGCCAAAAAATCAGGCCGCCCGGAGGCGGCCTGATTCGGCTTGCTATCGCAGGTTCGCGTCCGATCAGAACTCCTGACTGAACTTGATGCCGAACGTCCGCGGCTGGGCCGCGACGGAATACACCTGCCCGTTCGCATATTGCGACGGGACCGGATAAACCGGCGTACCGGAAGGCCGGTTTCCGCAGACCTGTTCCGGACACTGCACGTTACGGCCGTACTGCGCATTCTCGTCGAGCAGATTCTTGACGTAGAAATCCACCGACCAGTTGTTCTTGCGCACGCCCAGAGAGAAATCGACCAGGCTGTAGGCCGGCAGATCGCGAAGGATGTCACGTTCAATGATGCGCAGGTCGGAGGTGCGGCGGCCTTCATGCACCACCGAGCCCTGCCAGTAGGCTTCGTAATCGGCGATGTCGAAGGTGTAGCGCGCGGTCAGGTTGCCCTTGTAGTCGGCGGTGACCGGGAGACGGGTGCCCTTCGGCGCCTGCAGATCGGTGCCGCTGAAATAATCTTCGGTCAGTTCGGCGTCGTAGAAGCCCACGCCTCCCGACAAGCGCAGGTTGTAAGTCGCGGCCCAGTTCACGTCCATCTCCAGACCCTGGATGCGCGCCTGGTTGGCGTTGCGGATTTCGGTCAGACCGTTCAAGCCCAACACCGAGAACTGGAAGTCGTCCCAGATCTGCCGGAACGCCGCACCGTTGAAGGTCAGGCGGTTGTCGAGCCAGGACGTTTTCCAACCCAACTCGTAATTGGTCAGGAACTCGGTGAGGTACGGCGGCAGGACACCCCGGCGGTTGATGCCGCCCGGGCGATAACCCTCCGACCAGGTGAGATACATCATCTTGTTGGGCGCGAACTTGTACGACAGGTTCGCCTTGCCCAGCGTGTCCTTTTCCTGCACGTCCTTGTCGAAAATTTTGCAGGGTGCACCATTGAACGACGTCCAGTTGGCTGGATTGGCGCCATATTGATTGATACACGCTGCCTGGCCGTAAAGTCTTTCGACAGGCTGACCGCTTTGCGACAAATAACCATCGGAAAATCCGAAGAAGCCCTTCAGCGCATTGTCCGCGCGGAAGTGGCGGAAGCCGACGGTGCCGGTGAGCTTGTCGGTGAAGTCGAACGCGAGTTCGCCGAAGATCGCTTCGTCGTGGTCATTGCGCTCCTGCTGGGTCAACCAGATCGTGTCTTCCCAGCCGCGTACGGACAGGCTCGACGCGAGATTGTCGATGCGATAGCGCTGCTCGATGTCGTGCGACTGATCCATCCAGAACAGGCCGGCGACGAAGCGCAGGCGATTTTCCTGCGATGAGGCGAGGCGCAATTCGTGGCTGGTCTTCTTGTAACCGTCCTGCGCCTGGATGTACTGCGCCGGGTTCACCAGGTCGCCGTTGTCGTCGTAGAAATAGGCGCCGTAACCGGCAAGGGTGTCGTACCAGAAGCCGTAATCGCTGTAGTCGGTCTCGGTATCGACATCGCGCTTGAGATGAGCGAACGCGTAGGTCAGATCGAAGTTGCCGATCTTGCCCTGCACGGTCAGCGCGGCCTGCGCCCAGCGGTCTTCGCCGAACTCGGGATAGGCGTGGCTGATCTTGCCTTCGCCGATGGTGTTGTCGTAGCCGAAGCTGCCGTTGACCTTCTGGTTCTGGCCCATGATCGTCGGCGTGATCGTCCAGTTGTCGTTGAGGTCGATCTTCAGCGCGAGACGCGCGCCGACGGTGTC
>JBKJHV010000034.1:0-104982 GCA_046598445.1 Lysobacteraceae bacterium | reverse complement strand
CTTGAACGAAGTCGCGCCGTCTTCGGCCGCTCCTGCGCGTCCTGCGACGTGCAGGGATGCACTAGTGTCGTTCCCGGCATCCTGCCTCCCACGACACTAGTGCATCCCTGCACGTCGCAGGACGCGCAGGAGCGGCCGAAGACGGCGCGACTTCGTTCAAGCTCGAACATCTCGCCGACGCCAACGGCGTGCGCGAGGGCGATGCGCACGAGGCCTTGTCCGACGTGCGCGCGCTGATCGGCCTTGGCCGGAAGCTCAAGGCCGCGCAGCCGAAGTTGTGGCAGTACGCGCTGAAGCTGCGCGACAAGCGCTACGCCGCCAGCCTCGTGGATGTCGTCGCGATGACGCCGGTGCTGCACGTGTCGCAGCGCTTTCCGGCTAGCCGTCTTTGCGCCGCGCCGATCCTGCCGCTGGCGCGTCATCCCTACATCGACAGCCGCGTGCTGGTGTTCGACCTGGCGCAGGACCCCGATGCGCTGCTGCGGCTGGATGCCGCTGAAATCGTCGCCCGACTGTACACCCCGGCGGCGGACCTGGCTGAAGGGGAATCGCGGATCGCGCTGAAGGAAGTGCACCTCAACAAGTGCCCGGCGCTGATTGCCTGGGACCACCTGCGCGCGCCCGATTTCACCCGGCTGGGTATCGATCCGGCGGAAGTGGAGCGGCGCGCGGGCGTGCTGCGAGACGCCGGGCCGGCGTTGGTCAAGAAGGTGCGCCAGGTGTTCTCCGGCGAACGCGAACGCGCCCCAAGCGATGTCGACGCGTCGCTGTACGACGGCTTCATCGGCGACGGCGACAAGCGCCTGTTCCGCGACATCCGCACCACGCCGCCGCAGGCCCTGGCCGCGCGGACCTTCGGCTTCAAGGACCCGCGCCTGGCCGAATTGCTGTTCCGCTACCGCGCCCGCAACTGGCCCGACACCCTGTCGATCGACGAGCGCACCCGCTGGGACGACTACCGACGCCTGCGCCTGCGCGGCGATGCACATAGATGTGCGAGTGCCTCGGGCGCAGAACGCGCAGGAGCGGCCGATGCACATGGATGTGCGAGTGCCGCGGGCGCAGGACGCGCAGGAGCGGCCGACGCCCGGCTGTCGGAATATACCTTTGCGAGTTTTGACGCCGAACTGGCCGCCCTGCGGACCGCGCACGCCCATGACGATGTGAAGCTCGCGCTGCTGGAGCAGCTCGACGCCTGGCGGCATGGGATCGACGCCAGTCTCGGCTGACGGTTCGCTTCGCGCTCGCCATTGCTGCCTTCCACGACCACGACGCGACACCACACGACGCGATGAGTACCTATTTCAGCGGAGCCAGCCTGAAGTTCCTGCGCGGCTTGGCGCGCAACAATTCGCGCGAATGGTTCCATGCCCACAAGGCCGACTACGAAGCCCGCGTGCGCGCGCCATTCCAGCGCCTGCTGACCGACCTGCAGCCGGTGCTGGCCGAGGTGAGCCCGCACTACCGGGCCGATCCGAAGACGGTTGGCGGTTCGCTGTTCCGGATCCAGCGCGACACCCGCTTCGCCAGCGACAAGGCGCCGTACAAGGCGTGGCAGGGCGCGCGGCTGTTCCACGAGCGCGGGCGGCAGGTCGAGGCGCCGTCGTTCTACCTGCACCTGCAGCCCGGTGGCTGCTTCGTCGGTGCCGGGCTGTGGCATCCACAGCCCGACACGTTGCGGCGCCTGCGCCAGTTCCTGCTCGACAACCCGGGCAGTTGGAAGGCCGCCGCGTATGACGCCAGGTTTCGCAAGCGCTTCGATCTCGACGACAGCGAGCGCCTGGTCCGTGCGCCGCGCGGCTTCCCGGCCGATTTCGAGTTCGGCGACGACCTGCGCCGCAAGAACTTGGTTGCTTTCCGCGCCCTCGACGACGAGGTCATGACCGGCCCACGGCTGCTGAAGACGCTGCACACCGACCTCGCCGGGCTGGCGCCGTTCACCGATTACCTGTGCGCCGCGCTCGACCTCGAGTTCTGAGGTGCAATAGCGGTTCGGGTGCGCGCGGCTGCATTTGTGGCGTGGGCCAAGACAGGCAACGCAGCGGTCGACCGCGCGCCCTGCCGCCGCCGCACTGCAACATGACAATCCCATACGGATCGGTATGCTCAGCGACGATGCGCCAGGGACGGTGGCGCAGGCAGTGTCTTTCAGCGGCCAACGCCATGAGGGCCAAGCCGCACTGCAGTCTGGGGAACCTAATGCGAAATCTTGTCTACGGCCTGTTGCTGGCCGCTGCGTCGCCCTGTGCGATGGCTGTCACCGGCGTCGCCTTCGTGCACGGCACCGGCAATCAGACCAACGCCTACCAGGACTACTGGCAACCGAAGATGGTCGATTCCGTACGCCAGGGCCTGGCGAACACGGCGAACTACGTGGTCATCAATTGCGACTTCACCCAGTACATGTGGGACAACCGCGCCGCCGGCTGCCTGGCCGGGCAGTTGAGCAACTTCATCAGCGCCAGGGGGATCACGCGGCTGATGGTGATCACCCACTCCAACGGCGGCAACGTGATGCGCTGGATCCTGTCGAACCCGACCTACGACAGCCGCTATCCCAACATCATCAACAAGATCGTCCGGGTCAATGCGCTTGCGCCCTCCTCCGCCGGCACGCCGCTGGCCGACGCGGTGATCAACGGCAACGTGTTCGAGACCTCGGTGGGCTGGCTGCTGGGCTACAAGTCCGACGCGGTGCGCCAGCAGCAGGTCAGCTGGATGGCCAGCTACAACGCCAACAACCTGTACGGCACCAGCGGCCGTCCGGCGTTGCCGAAAACCTTCCGCAGCGTGGTCGGCACCGACGTCGACTCGGCGATCTGGGACTCCGACAGCTATTGCGGCGGCTATACCGAGAACCTCGGGCTGGAAACGACGCAGAACTGGCTCAACAGCTGCTCTGACGGCTTCCTCAACTGCAGCAGTCAGTCGGCGGCCGGCAGCGTGTGGTTCACCGACACGACACGGATGGCCGGCGCCGAACCGCTCAGCCACAACCAGAGCCGACGCGCCTGCTTCACGCTGGACGTCATCCTCCGCAACGACGTCAACCTGTGAGGCCGGCCATGCGCACCCTACTGTTCACCGCGCTCGCCGCGGCTTCGTTCACCACCTTCGCCGCGCAACCGCTGTTGCCTGCGGGCGGCAATGACCAGGTCCCGCTGCGGGTGGTCTCACTGGCCGCGCCCGCCGGGCAATTCGAGCGCGCACCGGTGTCGTTTTCGTGGGCATTGGACCCCACCGTTGAACTCGCCGAACCGGCGCCGCACCTCGCCGAAAGCCGCGAATACTGGCAGACCGTCGATGCCGCCGAGCTCGACCAAGGCGTCGATATCGACCTGTCCGCGCCCGGCGCGCTGATCCGGGTCAGCCCGGGACGCGGCGCCAGGAAGCTCACCTCGACCGACCTGCAACTGGCCGGCAACGGCAAGGCCGCGCGCCTGGAAAAAACCGCGAGCGATGCCGAGTTGCAGGCGGCCGGCATGGACGTCGAGGCCGGCACGGCGGTGGTCCGGGTCGGCAGGGAAAACGCCCGTGGCCGCTACACGTTGCGCATCCCGAAAGCCAGCGGCCGTTACGTCGTGCACGTGTTCGAGCCCGACAGCACCGTGGTGTTGAAGGCCCGCGCCGACCGCAACCACGCGGTCGTCGGCGATACGGTAACGGTCGACATCGCGCTCAGCGATGCCGGCCGCACGATGGCCGCCAACGCCGAAGCGTTGCTGGTCGCCCCGGACGGGAACAGCCAGCCGGTGGTCGTCACACAGGGCCGTGACGGCCGGCTCTCCGCCAGCGTGCGGCTGCCGACGATGGCCACCTCCACGCCCGGACTGTGGGAGTTGCAGGTTTTCGCCAGTGGCGACGGCCTGCAACGCGACGCGCGCACCGCGTTCGCCGTCGCGCAGCCGACCGCGCGATTCAAGGGCGACCATGCCTTCAACACGCGATTGCTGCGGGTGGCGCTGCCGGTCGAAGCCGGTTCGCCCGGGCGGTACGAGGCGCGCGGGACGCTGTATGCGTCCGGGCCGGATCGGGTGTTGCACCCGGTGGCGCAGGCGCACGTCGCGGCCTGGTTCGAACCTGGCGACGGCATGCTGGTGCTCGACTTCGACCGCAACCACCTGCCGGCCGGCTACGGCGCACCGTTCGAGGTCCGCCAGCTGGAACTGCATGACCAGACCCGCATGGCCCCGCTGGAAATACGCGGGCGCGGTGCAGGCTTCTGAGTGAACCCGGCACGCGGCAACACAAGGGGAAACGGCCGGCATCGCCCGGCCGTTTTCCTTTCGTACACGGCCACCACGCAACGCAACGGTAAGCTGATCTGCCGGATACCGGAGCACGAACATGAAGAAATCGCTGGCACTGCTCGCCGCCGTGTTGATCGGGCTGGCTGCCTACGTCGCGGCCGGGCCATTCCTGGCCGTCAACGGCCTGCGGACCGCGGTGAAGTCGCAGGACACCGCCGCACTGGCCCGGCATGTCGATTTCCCGACGTTGCGCAGCAACCTCAGGGCGCAACTCGACGATTACCTGCTGCGCCAGGCAGGTCCCGACGTGCAGAGCAATCCGTTCGGCGCCTTCGCGTTGCGCATCGCCGGTGGCGTCACCGGTGGCGCGGTGGATGCATTGCTCACCCCGGCCGGCATCGGCGCGGTGCTGGGCGGCCGCAGCCTGTGGCATCGCGGCAGCGGCGCCGGCATCAACCGCAGCGACAGCTACGCGCACACGGCGCCCCCGGATCCATTCAAGGACGCGCGCTACCGTTTCGAATCGACCTCGCGTTTCACCGCAACCGTGCCCGACC
Source organism: Lysobacteraceae bacterium (assembly GCA_046598445.1). Taxonomy (GTDB): domain Bacteria; phylum Pseudomonadota; class Gammaproteobacteria; order Xanthomonadales; family Xanthomonadaceae; genus Lysobacter_I. The sequence goes on along the minus strand of JBKJHV010000034.1, from coordinate 100,175 downwards.
GCAGCGGTGACCCGGTCGTATTCGTGCTGAGTCGCGAGGGCTTGCGCTGGAAGCTCACCGACATCCGCCTGCCCCTGTTCGGCGCAGACAAGGCCGGGACAGGCAGCGACTAGCTCCGGTTGGCGACGCCGTGCGGGACGTGACCCGCGGCGACGTGGTCGCGCGCAGAGAGGATGTTGTGCTCGGAATCATCGAAGAAGATGTCCGCGCCGAACGCCTCCAGGAACGGCCCCTTGGGACGGCCGCCGAGGAACAGCGCCTCGTCGAGGCGGATGCCCCACTCGCGCAGCGTCCGGATCACGCGTTCGTGCGCCGGCACCGAACGCGCGGTGACCAGCGCGGTGCGGATCGGTGCGCTCTCGCCGGTCGGAAACGCGGCCTGCAGGCGGTGCAAGGCATCGAGGAAGCCGCGGAACGGCCCGCCCGACAGCGGCTCGCCGGCATGGCTGCGCTCGTGTTCGGCGAACGCGGCCAGGCCGCCCTCGCGCGACACCCGCTCGCCCTCGTCGTCGAAGATCACCGCATCGCCGTCGAAGGCGATGCGCAACTGGTCATGGCGATGCAGCGCGGCCTTGGCCGGCAGCAATGTCGCCGCGGCGACGCCGGCCGCCAACGCACTGCGCACATCCTCGCCATGCGCCGACAGGAACAGGTCGGCGCCGAACGGGCGGATGTACGGAAACGGCGGCGCGCCGTTGCTGAACGCGGCGCGCTGGATCGCCAGGCCGTGGTGCTCGATCGAGTTGAAGATACGCAGGCCGGTATCGGCCGAATTGCGCGAGATCAGGATCACCTCGACCCGCGGCGCCTCCGGCGGCGCGCCGTCGTTGAGGCCGAGCAGCTTGCGCACCAGCGGGAACGCGATGCCCGGCGCCAGCAAGTCGTCCTCGTGGCTGCGCTGGAACGCGGCGTAGGCATCCAGCCCGTCGCGCTCGAACAGCATGTGGCTGTCCTCGAGGTCGAACAGGGTGCGCGAGGAAATCGCGACGATCAGCGGGTCGGCATTGGCATCGGGCATGCTGTCATTGTGCCTGTGTCCCGTCGCGGGAACTGCGACTCGACTCAGGGAGCAAGGACAGGGAAGGCAATGGTCCACGTTACCGCTCCCCTCTTTGGAAAAGAGGGGTTGGGGGAGATTCGCTTCTGCACTTTGTCCGTGCTTCTGGATTGCGCCGCCAGGTACAGAAGCAAAGGCAACTCTCCCCCCACCCCTCCCTGTCAGGGAGGGGTGCCAAACAACAGCAGGGACAGTTCGCCCGCAGGCCTCAGCCGCTGATGAACTGCTCGGCCAGCATCCGTTCCTCGAGGTTGTGCTCGGGATCGAACAGCAGGGTCACGGTGCGGTCGTGCGATTCGCGGATCATCACCTCGACCACGTCGCGCACTTCATGCGAGTCCGCGGTGGCGCTGACCGGGCGCTTGTACGGGTCGAGCACGCGGAAGCGCACCTCGGTATCGGCCTTGAGCACCGCGCCGCGCCAGCGGCGCGGGCGGAACGCCGCGATCGGCGTCAACGCCATCACATTGGCGCCCAGTGGCAGGATCGGCCCGTGCGCCGAGAAGTTGTAGGCGCTGCTGCCGGCGGGGGTGGCGACCATCACGCCGTCGCAGATCAACTCGTCCAGGCGCAGCTTGCCATTGAGTTCGATCGACAGGTGCGCGGCCTGCCGCGTCTGCCGCAGCAGCGAGACCTCGTTGTAGGCCAGCGACCCGACGGTGGCGCCGGACTCGGTCTGCACGACCATCTCCAGCGGGCGCAGGACCGCGGGCTCGGCCGCGTGGATGCGCTCGACCAGCCCTTCGCTGGACTGGTGGTTCATCAGGAACCCGACCGTGCCCAGCTTCATCCCGTAAACGGGCCGCCCCAGCGCGCCGTGGCGGTGCAGCGTCTGCAGCATGAAACCGTCGCCACCCAGTGCTACCAGCACGTCCGCCTCCTGCGGCGCATGGTCGCCGTGGCGCGCGACCAGATCGACCAGCGCGCGTTGCGCGTCGTCGGTGGGACTGGCAAGGAAGGCGATGCGGGGCGTCGCGGTCATAGGCGGCGGTTCCAGAGGCTGGATTGCAGGATAACCCGGGGCGTTTCGCGAGAAGGCCCCAGGTATCGCTTTGCTTGCGGCCGGCGGTGAATACCAGCCGGTTACGCAAATCTGTCGCTTACGCGCCGGCCGACGCGATCTGCGCCAGTCGCCGCACCGCCACCGACACGGTCGGGTAATCCAGCGTCTTCTGCGCGGCCAGCTCGTTGAGCATCGCCAGGGTGAAGCGCAGCGACGAGTCATCGCGCTCGAGCCAATGCTTTACCTTGGCATCGGCATTGGCGCCGGGCATCGCCAGCACCTGGCCGACCAGGGCGCGCTGCTGCGCGGCCAGCTCCTCGCGCAACACGCCGCGGGCGACGGCATGCCAGCGGCCGTCCACAGCCAGGCCATCGATCTGCTGCTGCAACCACGGCAGGCGCAGCGCATCGCCCAGGCGGAAATGCACCTTCGCAACCTCCACCGGCTTGAGCTTGCGCTCGCGCGCGAGCTCGATGATGTCGCAGCACGAATCCAGGTACGGCAACGCCGCCAGTTGTCCGCCGAGGTCGGCCGGCACGCCCTTGGCCTTCCAGTCGTGCAGGCTCGCCTCGTAGGCGGGCCGCTGCGAGTCCGGCAGGATGCCTTGCCCGGCACGGATGTCCTTGAATCCGTCGTGGTAGCGCGCCACTGCCGTTGCGATGTCCGGGATCGTGCCCGGGCGTGAAAGCAGCCAGCGCGTGAACGAGCGCTGCAGCGACCAGATCACCTGCAGGGCGTCGATCTGCGTGGATTCGGCGACCTTGCCGTCGAGCGCATCGATCTGCGTCCACAGCGCGCGCGCATCCAGCGTCTCGCGGGTGATAGTGAAGGCCTTGGCCACCTCGCCCGGCGTGCGGCCACTGTCCTCCTGCATGCGAAGCAGGAACGTGGCGCCCATCCGGTTGATGGTGGAGTTGGTCACCGCGGTGGCGATGATCTCGCGCTTCAGCCGGTGCTGCTCCATCGCCTTGGCGTACTTGAGCTGCAGCGGCTGCGGGAAATAGCGCACCAGTTCCTTCGACAGGTACGGGTCCTCCGGCACGTCCGAGTCGAGCATCTGCTGGAAGGCCACCAGCTTGGAATACGACAGCAGCACCGCCAGCTCCGGCCGGGTCAGGCCCTGTCCACGGGTCTTGCGCTCGGCGAGTTCGGCATCGTTCGGCAGGAACTCGATCTGGCGATCGAGCAGCCCCTGCGATTCGAGCGTGCGGATGAAGTGCTGCTTGGAGCCCAGCCGCGACACGCTCATCCGCTCCATCAGGCTGATCGCCTGGTTCTGGCGGTAGTTGTCGGTCAGCACCAGGCCGGCGACCTCGTCGGTCATCGACGCCAGCAGCTTGTTGCGCTCGGGCAGCGTGAGCTTGCCCGCCTGCACCTGCGCATTGAGCAGGATCTTGATGTTGACCTCGTGGTCGGAGGTGTCCACGCCGGCGGAGTTGTCGATGAAGTCGGTGTTGAGCAGCACGCCGTGCTGTGCCGCCTCGATCCGGCCGAGCTGGGTCAGGCCGAGGTTGCCGCCCTCGCCCACGACCTTGCAGCGCAGCTCGCGGCCATCGACGCGCAGCGCGTTGTTGGCGCGGTCGCCGACGTCGGCATGGGTCTCGCTGCTGGCCTTGACGTAGGTGCCGATGCCGCCGTTCCACAACAGATCGACCGGCGCCTTGAGGATCACGGCCATCAGCTCGGCCGGACTCATCGCAGCAATGGCCGGGTCGATGCCGAGCGCGGCGGTGACCTGCGGCGACAGAGGGACCGACTTGGCCGAGCGTGGGTACACGCCACCGCCCTGGCTGATCAACGCCTTGCTGTAGTCCTCCCACGAGGAACGCGGCAGCTTGAACAGCCGCTGGCGCTCCTTGAACGTCGCCGCGGCGTCCGGGTTCGGGTCGAGGAAGATGTGGCGGTGGTCAAACGCCGCCAGCAGGCGGATGCGCCTGGACAGCAGCATGCCGTTGCCGAACACGTCGCCGGACATGTCGCCGATGCCGACGCAGGTGAAGTCCTCGGTCTGCGAATCGCGGCCCAGCGCGCGGAAATGGCGCATGACCGATTCCCAGCCGCCGCGCGCGGTGATGCCCATGCCCTTGTGGTCGTAACCGACCGAGCCGCCGGACGCGAACGCGTCGTCGAGCCAGAAACCGTGGGCGTTGGCGATGCCGTTGGCGATGTCGGAGAACGTCGCCGTGCCCTTGTCGGCGGCGACCACGAGATACGGGTCATCGCCATCGTGACGCACCACTTCGTCCGGCGCCACGATCTTGCCGCTGGTCGAAATGTTGTCGGTGATGTCGAGCAGACCGTTGATGAAACGTTTGTAGCAGGCCACGCCTTCGTTGAACCAGGCGTCGCGGTCCACCGACGGATCGGGCAACTGTTTGCAGAAGAAACCTCCCTTCGAGCCTACCGGCACGATCACGGTGTTCTTCACCATCTGCGCCTTGACCAGACCCAGCACTTCGGTGCGGAAATCTTCGCGACGATCCGACCAGCGCAAGCCGCCGCGCGCGACCGGGCCGAAGCGCAGATGCACGCCTTCGACGCGCGGGCCGCAGACGAAGATTTCGCGATACGGGCGAGGCTTCGGCAGATCCGGCACTTTCGACGGATCGAACTTGAAGCTGAGGTAATCGGCAGGGCCGCCGTCGGCGCGCAGGCCGTCCTTGTAGCGGCCGTCGCGGTAGCGGATGTAGTAGTTGGTACGCAGCGTCGCTTCGATCACGCTGACGAAACTGCGCAGGATGCGGTCTTCGTCGAGGCTGGACACGCGGTCCAGCAACGCCTTGATCGCCTCGCGCGTGGCGTCGATCTGGGCCTCGCGCTTCGCGGAACGCGCGGCGATCACCGGTTCGACCGCGGCCAGCATCGCCGCATCGTCGCCGGCGAGCGCCGACAATTGGCGGCGCAACTGCGCCATGCCGACCTGGATGTCGGCCTTGGTTTCGCTGCCGGTGGAAGGATCGAAGCGCGCTTCGAACAATTCGATCAATAGACGGGCAAGGATCGGGTAGCGCGTGAAGGTTTCTTCGACATACGTCTGCGAGAACGGCACGCCGACCTGCAGCAGATATTTGCAGTAGGCGCGCAGCATCGCGACCTGGCGCCACGACAGATTGGCGGCGAGGATCAAGCGATTGAAACCGTCGTTTTCGGCGTTGCCGCGCCAGATCTGGCCGAACGCATCCTCGAAGGTGTCGTCGAAGTCATCGACGTTGAGATCGCCGCGACCGATTTGGACCTCGAAGTCCTGGATGAAGGCGACGCGACCGTCCACCACCACCCGATACGGGTGCTCGGAGATCACGCGCAGGCCCATGTTCTCCATCATCGGCAGCGCGTCCGACAGCGGAATATCGTCGTTCAAGCGGTAGAACTTGAAGCGCAGACCGCCTTCCTGGTCTCGACACAGGCTCAGACGCAGATCATTGTCGGGCGTAAGCGACGCGAGCTGTTCGACATCGTCGGCGGCGACCGCGGACGAGACTTTTTCGATGTAACCGGCCGGCAACGCGCGACCGTAGCGGTTGGCGAGCGCCAGGCCCAGCTCTTCGCCGTGGCGGGATACCAATTGTTCGCGCAGATCGTCCTGCCAGTTGCGCATGATAGCGGACAGCTTGGCATCGATCTGCGCGGCGTCGACATCGATCGCTTCGCCCTTGCGCGGGCGCACCAGCATGTGCAACTGCGCCAGCGGCGAATCGCCGAGCTGGATGGTGGAATCGACGCGGTCGGCGTGCAGCGCGTCCTTGAGCATCGCTTCGATGCGCAGGCGGATTTCGGTGTTGTAGCGGTCGCGCGGAATATAGGCCAGCACCGAATAGAAACGGCCGTAGCGGTCGTGGCGCAGGAACATGCGGCTGCGCACCCGCTCCTGCAGGCTCAGAATGCCCGAGGCGAGCTGAAGCAGTTCGGTTTCGGTCGACTGGAACAGTTCGTCGCGAGGCAGCGTTTCGAGGATATGGCGCAAAGCCTTGCCGCTGTGGCCGGTGGGCTGCAGCCCGGATTGCGCCATCACATAGTCGTGACGCTCGCGCACCAGCGGGATTTCCCACGGGCGACGCGTGTAGGCACTCGATGTGTACAGACCGATGAAACGCTGTTCCGCGACCGGACGGCCGGCAGCGTCGAAACTCAGCACACCGATGTAATCCATGTAGCCGGGACGATGCACGGTGGCGCGGGCATTGGTCTTGGTGAGAATCAACGCGTCGACTGCGCCGGATTGCGGGATGTAATGCGCAGCGAGCGAGGTGAGTTTGCGCGGCGTACCGCTTTCGCGCCCGCGCAGCAGACCCAGACCGGTATCGGCATCCGCAGCCAGTACTTCTTCGCCGCCCTGTTTGCGTACGCGGTATTCGCGATAACCGAGGAAGGTGAAGTGCTCTTCGGCGGCCCAGCGCAGGAACTCGCGCGCTTCGAGCCGACCGGCATCGCTTACCGGCATCTTGCGCTTGCCGAGATCTTCGGTGACTTCAAGCATCTTGGCGCGCATCGCCGCCCAGTCACGAACGATGCTGCGCACGTCGGCCAGCACTTCGCGGATCGCGCGTTCGATCCCGGCAGCATCGGCCGCGGACTGGCGGTCGATCTCCAGGTGCATCATCGACTCGATCTCGCCTTCACCCACCGCGGTGAGCTTGCCGCTGCGGTCGCGCACGATCCGCACCACCGGGTGGCCCAGCACGTGGACGCCGATACCGCGCTCGGCCAATGCCATCTTCACCGAATCGACCAGGAACGGCATGTCGTCGTTGACGATCTGCAGCACCGTGTGCGGCGACTCCCAGCCGTGCTTGGCCAGGGTCGGATTGAACAGGCGCACGCTCGGCGTACCCGGCTTGCGGCTGCGCGCGTAATCGAGGAAATCGTTGGCGAGCGCGGCCCAGCCTTCGGCGCCGTGCAAGGGCAGTTCGTCCTCGGTCATGCGCTGGTAGAACGCGCTGGCGAAGGCGCTGGCGGCGTCCTGGTCGCGCTTGCCTGCGCGTTCGCGGATCGCATCAAGGATCGGATCGAGCGGCGTGGCGTCTGCGCTTTCCTGTTTGCCTGCAGCCGATTTTCGTGCGGCCGGTTTCCGTACAGCAGGTTTCCGTGCGGCCGGAGGACGCGGATCGGAGGCTTTCTTGGTCATGTGCGTTGTTTGTCCGTACGGCGCGCGGTCAGCGCAGGCCGGTCTCGTTGCGGGCGATCACCAGACGCTGGATCTCGCTGGTGCCTTCGTAGATTTCGGTGATCTTGGCGTCGCGGAAATAACGCTCCAGCGGCATTTCCTTGGAATAGCCCATGCCGCCGTGGATCTGCACCGCCTGGTGCGCGATCCACATCGCCGCCTCGGAGGCGACCAGCTTGGCGATCGCCGCTTCGTTGCCGAAACGCGCGCCGCCCTTCTCGAATTCGCCCTTCTGCCACGCCGCGCGCAGGGTCAACAGCGTCGCCGCGTCGAGCTTGCACTTCATGTCGGCGATCTTGGCCTGGGTCATCTGGAAGGTGCCGATCGGCGCGCCGAAGGCCTTGCGCTCCTTGACGTAGGCTATGGTCGCCTCGTACGCGGCGCGGGCGATGCCCAGCGCCTGCGAGGCGATGCCGATGCGGCCGGCGTCGAGCACGCTCATCGCGATCTTGAAGCCCTCGCCTTCCTGGCCCAGCACTTCATCGGCCTGCACGCGGTAGTCGGTGAATTCGATCTCGCAGGTGGCCGAGGCGCGGATGCCCAGCTTCGGCTCGGTCTTGCCGCGGTGGAAGCCTTCACGCGCGGTGTCGATCATGAACGCGGTGATGCCGCGCGCGCCCTTGTCGGGATCGGTCACCGCGAACAGCACGATGTACTTGGCGACCGGGCCGGAGGTGATCCAGCTCTTCTTGCCGTTGACGACGAAACTGCCGTCGGCCTGCTTCGTCGCCTTGCAGCGCATCGCGGTGGCGTCGGAGCCGGACTGCGGCTCGGTCAGCGCGAAGGCGCCGATCTCGCGGCCCTCTGCAATGGCGCGGACGTACAGCTGCTTCTGCGCCTCGCTGCCGAACTTCAGGATGCCGTTGCAGAACAGCGAATTGTTGACCGACATGATGGTGGAATGGGCGGCGTCGGCCGCGGCCACTTCGATCATCGCCAGCACATAGCTGATCGGGTCCATGCCGGCGCCGCCGTATTCGGCCGGCACCTCGATACCCATCAGCCCGTTCTCGCCGAGGGTGCGCATGTTGTCGACCGGGAATTCACCGATGCGGTCGAAGTGTTCGGCGCTGGGCGCGATTTTCTCCTGTGCGATGCGACGGGCCACGTCCTGAATCATCAACTGCTCTTCTGTGAAGCGGAAATCCACGGGCGCGTCCTCGGCTATGAAATCGAAGTCACCATTGTAGCCGCGGGTCTCGTCCAACCCCAGCACGAACCCAGCACGAACCCAGCGCGCTTGACCTGACAGCCGCCGGGGCAGACAATTATCTCTGTATCGCGATATTGAGATATGAGGCCTGTCGAATGGATCTGGAAGCTTGGTCGGCAAGACTGAAAGTGTTGGCGGACGCGACCCGGGTCCGGCTGCTGGCACTGCTGGAACATGAAGAATTGACGGTTGCCGAGCTGTCCTCGATCACCCGGCTGGCGCAGCCGCGGGTCTCGACCCATCTCGCCCGCCTGAAGGAAGCCGGCCTGGTCCGCGACCGTCGCGCCGGGGTCTCGGCCTATTACCGCTTTGAAGAAGCTGCCCTCGATGCCGCCCAGCGTGCGTTGTGGCGCACCTTGCGCGAAGGCAGCGACGACCCGCTGCTGCGCCAGGACGCGGAACGCATCCCCAGCGTGCTTGCGGCCCGCGCGGTCGACGCCAACTGGGCCGACAGCGTGGCCGGCGACATGGAGCGGCACTATTCTCCGGGCCGCACCTGGGAAGCCCTGGCCCGTTCGGCGCTGCCGCTGCTGGCGCCGGGCCACGTGTTGGACATCGCCTCCGGCGACGGCGTGCTGGCCGAACTGCTGGCGCCGCACGCCCGCGAATACATCTGCATCGACGCCAGCGCGCGGGTGGTCAACGCCGCCAGCGAACGCCTGCGCAAGTTCACGAACGTCGAGGTCCGCGAGGGCGACATGCACGCCCTGCCCTTCGAGGACGGCCATTTCGACCTGGTGGTGCTGATGCACGCCCTGACCTACGCCGCCCGTCCCCAAGCGGCGGTCACCGAAGCCGCGCGCGTGCTGCGCCCGGGCGGCCGGCTGCTGCTGAGCAGCCTGGCCAAGCATGAACACCGATCCGCAGTGGAAGCCTACAGCCACGTCAACCTGGGTTTCAGCGACAAGGAACTGCGGAAGTTCGTCGAAAAGGCCGGGCTGGCGATCACCGCATCGGAAACTGTCACCCGCGAAAAACGTCCGCCGCATTTCGAAGTCATTTCGTTGATCGGAACCAAACCATGAGCGCCAACGCCAACGCGACCTTCCCGCCATCGTCCGCACGCCCCGCTGCGGACTTTCCGCAACTGCAGCCCTGGCTCGCGCCCGAGCGCGTCGCCCACCTCGAAGCCGCCCTGCGCGAGCGCATCCTGCTGCTCGACGGCGGCATGGGCACGATGATCCAGCAGTACGAGCTGGGCGAAGAGGATTACCGCGGCGCGCGTTTCGCCGAAGGTTTCGACGCCCAGGCCACTGCCGATCACAGCCACGCGCCGGGCTGCCCCTGCGGCCACGACAGCCGCGACCAGAGAGGCAACAACGACCTGCTCAGCCTCACCAGACCGGACATCATCCGCAGCATCCACAGCGCGTATCTCGACGCCGGCGCCGACCTCATCGAAACCAACACCTTCAACTCGACCACGATCTCACTGGCCGATTACGGCCTGGAGCATCTGGCCCGCGAATTCAACGAAACCGGCGCGCGGCTGGCGCGCGAGGCCTGCGACGCCGCCGAGGCCGCAGACCCGTCGCGGCCGCGCTTCGTGGTCGGCGTGCTGGGCCCGACCAGCCGCACCGCTTCGATCAGCCCGGACGTGAACCGCCCGGGCTTCCGTGCGATCTCCTTCGACGAACTGCGCACGACCTATCGCGAAGCCACCGAGGGCCTGATCGACGGCGGCGCCGACGTGGTCATGGTCGAAACCATCTTCGACACCCTCAACGCCAAAGCCGCGCTGTTCGCGATCGAGGAAGTCTTCGAAGCGCGCGGCGCGCGGCTGCCGATCATGATCTCCGGCACTATCACCGACGCTTCGGGCCGCACCCTGTCCGGGCAGACCGCAGAAGCGTTCTGGTATGCGCTGCGCCACAGCCGGCCGCTGACCATCGGTCTGAACTGCGCGCTGGGCGCCAAGGATCTGCGCCCACACGTCGACGTGCTGGCGCAGATCGCCGATGCCTTTGTCAGCACCCACCCCAACGCCGGCCTGCCCAACGCGTTCGGCGGCTACGACGAAACACCCGAGGACATGGCCACGGTGCTGCGCGAGTTCGCCGAATCCGGCCTGCTCAATGTCGTCGGCGGCTGCTGCGGCACCACGCCGGCGCATATCCGCGCGATCTCCGAGGCCGTCGCCGGCCTGCCGCCGCGGCAACTGCCCTCCGCACGCGCCGTGGAAGCCGCATGAACGCAATCCTGATCGATGCTGCACCCGAAGACGTACCGCCCCAGAACACTTCGCACCAGAACACACTGCCCCAGAACATCATGAACGACGACGCCCCCGCGCCACAGCCGCGCTACACCTGCCTCAGCGGCCTCGAACCGCTGGTCATCACCCCGCTGACGAATTTCGTCAACATCGGCGAACGCACCAATGTCACCGGCTCGGCGCAGTTCAAGAAGCTGATCCTCGATGGCCGTTTCGACGAAGCGGTGGTGGTGGCGCGGCAACAAGTGGAGAGCGGCGCCCAGGTGCTCGACGTCAACATGGACGAGGGCATGCTGGATTCCGAAAAGGCGATGGTCGATTACCTCAACCTGATCGCCGCCGAGCCGGATATCGCGCGCATCCCGGTGATGGTCGACAGCTCCAAGTTCAGCGTCATTGAGGCTGGCCTGAAATGCCTGCAGGGCAAGGGCATCGTCAATTCGATCTCGATGAAGGAAGGCGAAGCCGAATTCCTGCGTCAGGCGCTGCTGGTGCGCCGCTACGGCGCCGCGGTGGTGGTGATGGCGTTCGATGAAGTCGGCCAGGCCGACACCGTCGAGCGCAAGGTCGAGATCTGCTCGCGCGCCTACGCGCTGCTCACCGAAAAGATCGGTTTCCCGCCCGAAGACATCATTTTCGATCCCAACGTGTTCGCGGTGGCCACCGGCATCGAGGAACACAACGATTACGCGGTCGCCTTCATCGAAGGCACCCGCGAGCTCAAGCGCCGCTTCCCGCTCAGCCATATCTCCGGCGGCGTTTCCAACGTCTCGTTCTCGTTCCGCGGCAACGAACTGGTGCGCCAGGCCATCCACGTGGTGTTCCTGTACCACGCCATCAAGGCGGGCATGGACATGGGCATCGTCAACGCCGGCGCGCTGCCGCTGTACGACGATCTCGAAGCCGATCTGCGCGAGCGCGTCGAGGACGTGGTGCTGAACCGGCGCCCGGATTCGACCGAGCGCCTGCTCGAAATCGCCGACCGATTCAAAGGCAAGAAGGGCGAAAAGAAAGTCGAAGACCTGCGCTGGCGCGAGAAGCCGGTGCGCGAGCGCCTGTCGCATGCGCTGGTCCACGGTATCGACCAGTACATCGAAACCGATACCGAAGAAGCCCGCGCGCTGTCGACGCGGCCGCTGGACGTGATCGAAGGCCCGCTGATGGGCGGCATGAACGTGGTCGGCGATCTGTTCGGTGCCGGCAAGATGTTCCTGCCGCAGGTGGTGAAGTCGGCGCGGGTGATGAAAAAGGCCGTGGCCTATCTGCTGCCCTACATCGAAGCCGAAAAACTGCGCACCGGCGATGTCGGCAAGAACAACGGCAAGATCATCATGGCCACGGTGAAGGGCGATGTGCACGACATCGGCAAGAATATCGTCGGCGTGGTGCTGGCCTGCAACAATTTCGAGGTGGTCGACCTCGGGGTGATGGTGCCGGCGCAGGTGATCCTGGACCGCGCCCGCGAAGAGAACGCCGATCTGATCGGCCTCTCCGGCCTGATTACGCCGTCGCTGGAGGAAATGAGCCATGTCGCCCGCGAAATGCAGCGCCAGGGCCTGCAGATGCCGCTGATGATCGGCGGCGCCACCACCTCGCGCGCGCACACCGCGCTGAAGATCGATCCGCACTACAAATCGCCGACCGTGTGGGTGAAGGACGCCTCGCGCGCGGTGGGCGTGGCGCAGTCGCTGATCTCGAAGGAGCTGCGCGAAGCCTTCGTCGCCGCCAACGACAGCGATTACGCGGAAATCCGTCATCGCCACAAGAACCGCGGCGACGCCAAACGTCTGGTGCCGCTGGCCAAGGCGCGCGGGCAGCGTTTCGACGGCGGCTGGGACACCTACAGCCCGCCGACGCCGCACGCCCCCGGCCTGACCGTGTTCGACGACTATTCCCTGGCCGAGCTGGTCGAGTACATCGACTGGACCCCGTTCTTCAGCACCTGGGAGCTGGCCGGCAAATATCCGGCGATCCTCAAGGACGAAATCGTCGGCAAGCAGGCCACCGAGCTGTACCGCGATGCCCGGGCGATGCTCAAGCGCATCGTCGACGAGAAGTGGCTAACCGCGAAGGGCGTATTCGCGCTGTGGCCGGCGAACAGCGTGGGCGACGATGTCGAAATTCTCCTTTCCCCCCTCCCCAACCCTCCCCCGCATGCGGGGGAGGGAGACTTGCGCGAAGCGCAAGTGGGTGGGGGCAAAGCCACCCTGCACTTCCTCCGCCAACAGGTCGACAAACCCGTCGACCGCCCCGATTTCTGTCTCGCCGACTTCATCGCGCCGCAGGACAGCGGCAAGCAGGATTGGATCGGCGCGTTCGCGGTCACCGCCGGCATCGGTATCGATCCGCACGTCGCGCGCTTCGAGGCCGATCACGACGACTACAACGCGATCCTGCTCAAGTCGCTGGCCGACCGCCTCGCCGAAGCCTTCGCCGAGCGCCTGCACCAGCGCGTGCGCAAGGAATTCTGGGGCTATGACAGCGACGAAACCCTCGCCAACGACGCGCTGATCGACGAGGCCTACCGCGGCATCCGCCCGGCGCCCGGTTATCCGGCCTGCCCCGAGCACAGCGAGAAAGGCACGATCTTCCGCCTGCTCGACGCCACCGCCAACGCCGACATGACCCTGACCGAGAGCTTTGCGATGCTGCCCACCGCGGCAGTGTCCGGCTATTACTTCAGCCATCCGCAGAGCCAGTATTTCGTGGTCGGCCGGGTGTCGAAGGAACAGGTCGAGGATTACGCGAAACGCAAGGGCGCGACCCTGGCGCAGGCCGAACGCTGGCTGGCCTCGAATCTCGATTACGATCCGGAATGAACCCACGGGCGTCGCGTCGCCCGCGCCGCCCATCGCAAACCTTCGACGCCGTGACCGACACCCTCGTCTTCTCCCACGCCAACGGTTTCCCGCTACCGGTCTATCGCCGGTTGCTGGACGCGCTGCGGCCGGAGTTCGACAGCGCCGGCGTGCTGCGCTTCGGCCACGACCCGAGCCGGCCAGTGACCGTCGGCTGGCCGTATCTGGTGGATGAACTCAGCGAATTCGTCCACGCCCTGCCCGCCGCCGGCCGGGTGTGGCTGGTCGGGCATTCGCTGGGCGGTTATCTGAGCGTACTCGCGGCGCAGAAGCTGCAGGCCCGCGTCGCCGGGATCGTGCTGCTGGATTCGCCGCTGATCTCCGGAATCAGCGCAGGCTTCGTCCGGCTGGGGCGACTGACCGGGCTGGACCGGCTGGTGATGCCGCTGCAGCAGACCCTGCAGCGCCGCCGGCACTGGCCGGATGCCGAGGCTGCGCACGCGCATTACGCCGCCAAGAGCATGTTCGCGCGCTGGGACCCGCGGGTGCTGCGCGATTACGCCGACCACTGCACCACCGCCGACGGCCGCGGCCAGCGCGAACTGCTGTTCGACCGCGACATCGAATTCCGCATCTACCGCTCGCTGCCGACCGCGCGCGTCGCAGCCGCCGCGGCGCAGCTGCGCGTGCCGGTGGCCTTCATCGCGGGTCGCAAATCGCGCGAAGTGCGTCACGTCGGCCTCCGCGCGACCCGGGCGCTGGTCGGGCCGCGTCTGGCCTGGACCGCCGGCAGTCACCTGTTTCCGATGGAAGCGCCTGACGAGACCGCGCGGCTGATCCGCGCGGCGATCGATACGATGAGCGAGACGACCACCGCAGGAGAAACGGCATGAGCGACGACGACAAGGACGACAACCGCGGCGCAACCGGCAACGCCGAATTCCTGCTGCGTCACGCCGCGCCCGGCCGCATCGGTCTGGTCGCGGGCGGCGACCTCATCAGCCACCTGATCCGCCAGGCGCAGTCGCCGCTGACCCGCGACGGCCACCGCAGCCTGTGGTCGCATGCCTTCATCTTCAGCGAGCGCCGCAGCGACGGCCGCTGGTGGGTGATCGAATCCGATCTGGACATGCGCTACAAACAGATGCGACTCGGTGTGCAGGAAAACCGCATCGACCGCTATTTCGACGCCAACGAATTCCCGAACCTCGCGGTGCTGGACTTCGGCCTGGACGACGCGCAGACGCGGCAGGTAGTGACCGCGGGGCTGGACCTGCTGTCGGGGCTCACCAGTTATTCGTTGAGCGAACTCATCGGCACCATGTTCGCGATGCGCAGCCGCCGCCTGCGCAAACGCGACAATCTGCTGGCGAGGGAAGGCGCGTTGTATTGCTCGGCGATGGTGCAGCACTGCTATGCAGCAGCGGGCATGCATCTATTGCCCGAGGTATCGGGCAAGAATCTGGCGCCGCATGACATCGCCGACTCGGCGCTGCCGCACCAGGCCTACCGGCTGGTGCGCGACCTCGGCGTATCGTCGCTGCGCGAGTTCGCGCACAGCGCCGAAGCGCTGTTGGCGACGCCGGTGGAAGATCTGTTCTGACGAGATCCGGATGAAGAATGCGACGGGCGAAGGGATCGGGGCTGAAGCCCCTCCTACAGGCTTTTACCAGACGAGGTCGTCCGGCACTTTGTACTGCGGATCGGCATACGGATCGTCCCCGGCCGTTGCGTTCGGATCGACCTTCAGCGCGACCGCCTGCGGGAAGATCGCTTCGCCCTCGGTCAACAGTTCGGCGGTGACCAGCATGTAGCGGCCGTCGAGCTGGACCACGCCCAGTTCGCCGGCGTTGAGCTGCTTGAGCTGCGCCTCGTTGACGTAGATGCGCTTGATCTTGTTGCCATACTCGAAATGGCGGGCGATGTCGGCGGCCGGATCGTTCAGGCCTTTGTCCTTCACCAGCTCGGCGAACTTGGCCTTGGCCTCGCGGCGCACGCGCGCTTCTTCCTGCTTCACCCGTTCTGCTTCGATGCGCTCTTCCTTCTCGCGCTGGGCGCGGATGGCGTAAGCCTTGGCGAGATCGATTTCCTCCTGCGAACGCGGTTTGCGCTGCTGCTGCGCACCGGCGTTCTGCTGTGGACGGCCGCCGCCCGGACGCGCCGGGCGATTGCCGGGGTTCGCACCTGGGTTGGCGCTTGGCCTGGCGCCGGGTCGCGCGTCAGGTCTGCCGTCCGGCTTGCCGCCCGGTCTGGGGTTCGCTCCGCTGTTGTTCGGCCTGCCGCCATGCGGCTTGGCGTGCGCACTGGGATTCGGGCCGCGCCGCGTCTCGTTGGGCGGACGTGCGGGCTTTTCGGGTTTGGGCGCGGGCTTGAAGCCGAGACCCAGCAATTGGTCGCGAAGCGTATCGCTCATGGCATTGGTGTCGGCAGTTGTCGGATCAGGAGTCGGATCAATAATGGGGAGGCGGCGGTTCGTCGGCCGGATTGGCCATCGAATCCCCACGGTTGGTTTTGAGTTCTTCCAGCACGCGACGCAGCAGATCGGCGCTTCGCGCGGCCTCGGCGCGCAGTTCGGCCAAGGCGTCGCTCAACTCCAGCAGCGTATGTTCCTGGAACACCAGACGGGTTTCCAGTTCGACCACGCGTGCTTCCAGCGAATCGGATGCGGGCATGACTCAGCGCACTAGAATCGAGCGACCGCGCCCGATGCCGTAGTAGGCCAGACCCGCGGCTTCGATTTCGGCCGGGTCGTACAGATTGCGGCCGTCGAACACCGCGGCGTCCTTCAGCGCGGCGCGCAGTTTGCCGAAGTCCGGGCTGCGGAACTGCTTCCATTCGGTCACCACCACCAGCGCATCCGCGCCCTGCAGCGCGTCCTGGGCATGTTCGCACAGGGCCAAGTCGGCACGTTCGCCGAAAATACGCCCCGCTTCGTGGCTGGCTTCGGGGTCGAACGCACGCACGCTGGCGCCCGCATCCCACAATTGCTGCAGCAACCTGCGGCTGGAGGCCTCGCGCATGTCGTCGGTGTTCGGCTTGAATGCGAGCCCCCACACCGCGAACGTCTTTCCGTGCAGATTTTCCTCGCCGCCGTAATGGCGCACGATCAATTCGTACAGATGTCCTTTCTGGCGCTGGTTCACCGCTTCCACCGCATCCAGCAATTCGGCGCGGTAGCCGTGCTGGTGCGCGGTGCGGGCCAACGCCTGCACGTCTTTCGGGAAGCAGGAGCCGCCATAGCCGGCGCCGGGATAGATGAAATGCCAGCCGATGCGCGGGTCGGAACCGATGCCCTGACGCACCATTTCGATATCCGCGCCCACCTGTTCGGCGATGTTCGCGATCTCGTTCATGAAACTGATCTTGGTCGCCAGCATCGCGTTGGCGGCGTACTTGGTCAGCTCGGCCGAACGCACGTCCATCACCACGATGCGCTCGTGATTGCGGTTGAACGGCGCGTACAGACGCTTCAGCTTTTCGATCGCGGCCGCGCTGTCGGCGCCGATCACGATGCGGTCCGGGCGCATGCAGTCTTCGACCGCCGCGCCCTCTTTCAGGAATTCAGGGTTCGACACCACGTCGTAAACGACATCGGCGCCGCGTGCGGCCATGGCTTCGGCGATGGCGGCGCGCACCTTGTCAGCGGTGCCCACTGGCACCGTGGATTTGTCGACGACCACAGCCGGACGCTGCAGATGGCTGCCGATGGTTTTCGCCACCGTCAACACGTATTGCAGATCAGCGCTGCCGTCCTCGTCCGGCGGCGTGCCGACAGCGATGAAGATCACGTCGCCGTGCGCGATCGCGCTGGCGGCATCGGTGGTGAACTCCAGCCGGCCTTCGGCGTGGTTGGACTTGACCATCGGTTCGAGGCCGGGCTCGTAGATCGGGATCACGCCGCGGCGCAGGCCATCGATCTTGTCCGTATCGATATCGACGCAGACCACGTGATGTCCGACCTCGGCCAGACAGGTGCCGGTGACCAGGCCCACATAGCCGGTGCCGAAAATGGTGACGCGCATGAGGGCCTCGCTGTGTGTTTCTTGCAGCATGTTCAGAATCGATACGCCGCCGCGATGGGCGGCGGCGTACCGGTGTGTTGCGGTCGTCGTGCCGGTCGTTACCCGACTACGGCTTGACGATCTCGATCAGTTCGACGTCGAACACCAGGGTGGCGTTCGGCGGGATCGGACCACCGGGGGTGCCCTGCTCGCCGTAGCCGAGCTTCGACGGGATCCACAGCTTGTACTTGCTGCCGACCGGCATCAGCTGCAGCGCCTCGGTCCAACCCGGCACCACGGAATTCAGCACGAACTGGGCGGGCTCGCCCCGCTCGATCGAGCTGTCGAACTTGGTGCCGTCCAGCAGCGTGCCGGTGTAATGCACCTTCACCGAATCGCTGGCGGTCGGCTTCGCGCCCTTGCCCGCGGACAGGATCTGGTACTGCAGCCCCGAAGCGGTGGTGACCACGCCCGTCTTCTTGCCGTTCTCGGCCAGGAATTTGGCGCCGGCTTCGACGTTCTTCTTGCCCTGGGCTTCCATCTCGGCCTGCTTTTTGGCCGCTTCTTCCTGCTGCTTGGCCTGCATCTTCTGGGCGAAGGTCTGCATGACTTTCGCAGCCTGCTCTTCATTGAGCAGCAGTTTCTTGTCGGCGAAGATGTCGTCGATGGCGCGCTGCAGCGTGGCCATGTCCACTTCGTCCTTCATCGGCTTGAGCGACTTGCCGATGTCCATGCCGATCATGTAGCTGACCTGATGCTTCTCGGTCGGCAGGCCGGCGATCTTTTCGGCGCCGTCCTTGCCGGCTTCTTCGGTCTTGCCATCGGCCTTGGCGGCGGCGCCCGCGGCATCCTTGTCGATCGGCTTGCAGGCGACGAGCGCGAGGGCGCACGAGGCCGTGGCGACGGCGAGGGTGAGATTACGCGACAGTTTCATCAACAGGGACTCCTGGGTGGGTACGCGCGGCCACGGCAGCGCAGGAAAGGTTCGGGGGATCGGAAAACAGGCGGTTTGGAAGATCAGGGAATCGGAAAACGCGGGCTCAGAGGATACCGAGCAGTTCGACTTCGAACACGAGCATGGCATTCGGCCCGATGGGGCCACCGGGCGTTCCCTGCGCGCCATAGGCGAGCTTGGCGGGAATCCAGAATCTGTATTTACTGCCCACCGGCATCAGCTGCAAGCCCTCGATCCAGCCCGGGATCACCTGGCCCACACCGAATTCGGCGGGTTCGTTGCGATCCTGGGAACTGTCGAATTTGGTGCCGTCGAGCAGCGTGCCGGTGTAGTGGACGCGCACGAACGCCTCGGCTGTCGGCTTGGTACCCGTGCCTGCGGCCAATACCTGGTATTGCAGACCGGAAGCAGTGGTGACCACGCCGGTCTTCTTGCCGTTCTCGATGAGAAAGGCAGTCTCTGCGGCCAGATTCTGCTTGCCCAGCGCTTCGGCCGCGGCCTGCTGCTTGGCCTGCATCTTCTGCGAGAACGCCTGCATCACCTGCTGCGCCTGCGCGTCGTTCAACGCAGGCGGCTTGCCGGCGATCACGTCGTCGATCGCGCGCTTGAGGATGACCATGTCGATTTCACCGGCGACCGGCTTCAACGAATTGCCGACATCCATGCCGATGCGATAGCTGACCTGCTCTTTTTCGCTTTTCAGTTCAATCGGGGTCTCAGCCGCGGCGGCATCGCCGGCGACCGCCAATGCCAAAGCACAGGAGGCGGCGGCAAGGGTCGTATTGGGGGTTTTCATCGACAGGCGCTCTCAGGATGGGGACGCACGCCGCTGCGGTGCGCGAAAGGTGGAAGGGGTGTTTTCGGAGGACGTCTTCAGAGAATGTCGAGCAATTCGACATCGAACATCAGCGTGCTGTTGGGCCCGATGCTGGGCGGGCTGCCGCGTTCGCCGTAAGCGATCGAAGCAGGCACCCATAGACGGTATTTGGCGCCGACCGGCATCAATGCAAGGCCTTCGGTCCAGCCGGCGATGACCTGGCCCAAGGCGAATTCGGCGGGCTGGCCGCGCTGATACGAGCTGTCGAAGATGGTGCCATCGAGCAACTGGCCCTGGTAATGCACGCGGACCTTGCCGTTCAGACGTGGACGCGCGCCGTTGCCCTGGCGCAGCACCATGTACTGCAGGCCGGATGCGGTGCTGATCACGCCCTTGGCGGTCTTGTTTTTGGCGAGGAACGCGGCGCCCTCTTCCGCGTTCTTGCGCGCGGCGTCGGCGAGGCGCGTTTTCTCCCGCGCGTCCATCCGCTTGGAGAACGCATCGCGCACTTGATCCATCTCGGCATCGGTGAGCAGCGGTTTGGCCGACGTCATCAGCGTCCGCACCGCCTGCAGGAACACCGCCATATCGATCTCGTCCTGGATCGACGTGAGCGAACGGCCGACATCGGCACCGATCATCTGGCCGACCTTGTCCTTGGCCACCGCGGGCGGCTTGGTCCCGGGCGCCAGACCCGGCGCAGGCTTGCCGGCGCGTTCGCCGATGCGCTGCACCAGCGCGGTGCCGACGGTGCGCGCTTCTTCGTCGGACAGCAGCGGTTTGCCGCCCGCGAACGCATTCCTGATCGCGCGTTCGAACGCGGCGAAATCCAGATCCGGGCCCACGGCGGAAATCGAACGGCCGACATCGGCGCCGATCATGTAGCTGACTTTCTCGCGGTCTGTCGTCAACGCGGCCTTGTCCTGTGCCTGTACCCAGCCGCCCAGCAACAGCGCCGCCGCCGTCATCCATGCGGCCAGGCCGCGAACACCAACACTCATCGAAGTCTCCAGAAAAAGAACGTGGCCGGTGCGTGGGCCGTCCGGGCCGGCCGGCGCACCGCCAACCATCTATTGTCGCGGCAGGCGCCCGAGTGGGCAATGACCGGAATTACGGCAGGCATCAAGCTTCCGGACACGGGCTTATCTTGAGCACCAGGCTTACTTGAGCACCGGGTTCACTTGGGCGCAGGTTTCTTCAGCGCCGCCTCGATCGCGGCGGTGACTTCGGGGGCATCCGGCTTGGTACGGCTACCGAAGCTGGCGACGACCTTGCCGTCGCGGCCGATCAGGTACTTGTGGAAATTCCATTTCGGCGCTTCGCCGGTGGTTTCCGCCAGCGCCTTGTAGAAAGGCGTGGCCTCGTCGCCGGACACATGCACCTTCTGGAACATCGGGAATTTCACGCCATAAGTCAGCGTGCAGAACTCCTGGATCTGCTTCTCGTCGGCGTATTCCTGGCCCATGAAATCGCCGGACGGGAAACCGAGTACCGCGAACCCGCGCGGCTTGTAGCGCGCGTGCATCGCCTCCAACGCCTCGAATTGCGGGGTGAAACCGCATTTGCTGGCGGTGTTCACCACCAGCAGCACCTGGCCGCGATACGTCTTGCCCAGATGGACCGGGGTCTTGCCGGCCAAGGGACGGTAGCTGCGGTCCAGAAGCCCGCCTCCAGCCGCCAAAGCGAGGGCGGACAGGCAGCACAAGGCCGCCACGGCAAGGGTTTTGGCCAGAAATCTCGGCATCACAGGGCTCCAGGTGGGGTCGCGACGGGAGTATGACTTCAGTTGGGTCGAAATGGTTTCCGCGGCACTTGACCTGACGTGTTTTGGTGTTATAGTTGCATACAACACCAGTCAACACGAACAGGAGTTGACCCATGCACCGCAAGCTGATCCATACGTTCCGCGCCCTCGGCCTCGTGCTGAGCCTCGCCACAGCTGTCCTCATCACGGTGGCGCCTGCTCCTGGCGTGACCAATGTGGTCTTTGTACCCGGCGTAATCGCCGCTCCGGCGACCGTCGCACCTCAGGCCATGGCAGGACAGGCCATCGCAGAGCATGCCGTGACCGGGCAAGCCAAGCCCAGGACGGGTTCTGCCAAAGCCAACAGTCGCCATCGCCGCGCCCAGGCCCGTGAAGCCATGGCGCTTCCCTTCTTCTCTTTCGCGCAGGGTCTGCGCAGCGGCAATCGGAGCTGACCATGACCGCTATCCAATGGAGCGACGGCGCTCCGATCTATCGCCAACTGAAAGACCGGGTCATCGCCATGATGCTGGACGGCTTGCTCAAGCCGGGCGATGCGCTGCCCTCGGTCCGCCAGGTGGCCGCCGAATATCAACTGAACCCCATCACTGTCTCGCGCGCCTATCAGGAACTGGCGGACGAGGCACTCGTCGAGAAACGCAGAGGTCTGGGCATGTACGTCACCGAAGAAGCCGCCAAAAAACTGTTGTCCAGCGAACGCGAACGCTTTCTGCGCGAAGAATGGCCGCTGGTGCTCGAACGCATCCAGCGCCTCGGCCTGAAGATGGATGAACTCCTGAAGCAGAACGCCAACGGAGGTGCCGCATGAACGCCCTCTCCTCCAACCAGGTGGTCGTCTCCGCACGAGGCCTGCGCAAGGCATACAAGAACAAACTCGCGCTGGACAATACCCAGTTCGAGATCGGCGCCGGCAAGATCATCGGCCTGATCGGCCCCAACGGCGCCGGCAAGACCACCGCACTGAAGGCTGTGCTCGGTCTGATCCCGTTCGAGGGCGAACTGAAGGTGCTGGGTCGCGACCCGCGCACCCAGCGCGACGAATTGATGAACGATGTGTGCTTCATCGCCGACGTGGCGGTGCTGCCGCGCTGGATCAAGGTCAGCGAAGCGATCGAGTTCGTCGCCGGCGTGCATCCGCGTTTCGACCGCGCCAAATGCGAGCGTTTCCTCGCCAACACCCAGCTCAAGCCGGGCATGCGGGTCCGCGAGATGTCCAAGGGCATGATCGTGCAGCTGCATCTGGCGCTGGTGATGGCCATAGACGCCAAACTGCTGGTGCTGGACGAGCCGACCCTCGGTCTGGACATCATGTATCGCAAAGAGTTCTACCAGCGCCTGCTCGAGGATTATTTCGACGAACAGAAGACGATCATCATCACCACCCACCAGGTCGAGGAGATCGAACACATCCTCACCGACGTGATGTTCATCCGCGACGGCAAGATCGTGCTCGACGCGACGATGGAAAGCCTGGGCGAGCGTTTCGTGGAAGTGCTGCTGAGCGCCGACCGCATCGACGAAGGCCGCGCGATGAAACCGATCGACGAACGCTCGCTGCCGTTCGGCAAGACCGTGATGATGTTCGATGGCGTTCCGCTCAATCAGCTCGCCGCGCTCGGGGAAACCCGCATCCCCGGCCTCGCCGATCTGTTCGTAGCCAACATGAAGGGGACCTACGCATGAACGCATCCATCCAAGAACCCGCTGCACTCCACAGCCATGCAGCAGTCAAGAGCTTCGGCTCCGCCAGCAAATTCAAACTCTTGCTCAAACGCGAATTCTGGGAGAACAAGGGCGGCTTTTTCTGGGCGCCGGTGGTCGCGGGCATCATCTCGCTGGTGCTGTTGATCGGGGTGATCGCGGCGTTCGAGATCAAGGTCGCTCCCGAGATCGGCAACCAGCACATCGTCACCGACGACGGCACCAGCATCCAGATGAACGGGCTGGACCTCAAGGCGCTGGCGCAGAACATGTCGCCCGCGGACATGCAGCAACTCGGCGGCGCAGTCGACCTGAGCCTGTACATCGCTTCGACCTGGCCGTTCATCGTTTTGGGCTTCGTGGTGTTCTTCTACTGCCTCGGCAGCCTCTACGACGAGCGCAAAGACCGCAGCGTCCTGTTCTGGAAATCGCTGCCGCTGTCCGACGGCGCGACCGTGCTGTCGAAAGTGGTCAGCGCCACCGTGGTGTTGCCCACCATCGCAGCAATCGCCGGCATCCTGACCATGTTCGGTTACCTGGTCATCATCAGTCTGTTCATGCTCTATCACGGCGGCAATCCGGTGCAGTTGCTGTTCGGTGCGGGCAACCCGCTCACGGTCGCGATGAATCAGCTGGCGATAGTGCCGATCTACGCGGTGTGGTCGCTGCCCACCGTGGGCTGGCTGATGCTCTGCTCCGCCTGGGCGCGACGCGTACCCTTCCTGTGGGCCGCGTTGATCCCGGTGGTCGCAACCCTGCTGCTGGGCTGGATCACGCTGATGGATGCCATCGACAAAGACAGCTTCGTGTGGTTCCTGCACAACGTCAGCTCCCGCGCGCTGTTCAGCGCTGTTCCGGGCACCTGGCTCGACGTGATCGATGCCTCGGCGTTCGAAAACATCAACGGCCCCGACGACCTGACCCATGCGCTCGGCATCGGCACCATGTACACCGCGTTCCTCTCGGCGAAAATGTGGCTCGGTGCGCTGGCCGGCGCCGCGATGATCTTCGCCGCGACCCGTCTGCGCCGCTGGCGCGACGAAGGCTGAGGCGGACTGCTTGCGCGGCATCGCCGCGCAGTCCGCCGAAGGCCCGGCCACGGATGGCCGGGCGGGATCATCCGCAGCCCGGCTGGTACCGCCACGGATGGCAGGAAGAGAACTCGACTACGTCACCCACACCCGCAGCACCCATACCCAAATACCGGAGAGCGCCATGCGCAAAAAAACGATGATTTTCCCGATGCTCCTGCTGGCCGCACTGCCCTTCAGCGCCAGCGCCAAGGAACGTTGCGAACACTCGGAAGCGCGGAATCTGAAACTGGATCTCTCCGGCGTCAAGACCGTCATGTTCGATATCGGTGCGCAGGAACTCGTGCTGAATGCGAGCAAAGGCGCCGCCGTGTCGGTGAACGCCCAGGCCTGCGCTTCGGACACCGCCCTGCTGCCGCAGTTGACGCTTACTCAAGAGCGCGTCGGCGAGAAACTGATCGTCCACGCGCAGCGTGAAGCACGCATCGGCTGGAACAGCGATAAACGCTACGCTTACCTGCAGGTACGTGCGACGCTGCCCGACTCCCTTCCGGTACAGATCCGCCTCGGGTCCGGCGATGTGGTCGTGTCCGGCGTCGCATCGTTAAGCCTCGATGTCGGTTCCGGCGATGCCCGCGCCAGCGGTGTCCGCGGCATGGTCCATGCCGATCTCGGTTCGGGCGACATCGCACTCGACGACATCGGCGGCCTGAACGTGATTTCGGTCGGCTCCGGCGACCTGAACGTACGTGGCGTGCGCGGCGGCACCCGTATCGGCAGCGTGCATTCCGGCGATCTCGAAATCGTCGGCACCGAAGGCGCCGTGCGGCTCGGGTCGGTCGGCTCGGGCGACGTCAATCTCACCGACATCGGCGGCAATGTCGACGTCGACAAGATCGGGTCCGGCGATCTCGAAGTGGAGCGCGCGCGCGGCCACCTGACGGTCGGCAACATCGGCAGCGGCTCGGTGAATCACCAGGATGTCGATGGCGCCGTCAAACTCCCCAGCGAACGTTGATCCCGATACGTTTTCGGCTCCCGCAAACCAGCCCTGCACACAGCCAGCCCTGCACACAGCCCGCTCTGCGCACAACACTCAAGAAGGCCTCCATGAACATGTCCCGTCCCACGCCCCGCCATTCGCTGCTCTTTGCCGCCCTGATCTCCGCCTCGATGCTGTCGGCCTGCTCCGACAAGGCGTCGTCGGGCACCGACCCCGCCGAACCCACGACCATGATCGGCAAGGTCGTGAAGGAAGCCACCGATGAGGCCCGCAAGGAACTCGCGACCGGCAACATCGAAATCTCCAAGGACCAGCAGACGAAGGCCGAGATCACGCCGCAAGGCGATCTGCTGATCCAAGGCAAGCAGATCACGGCGAACGCCGAGCAGCGCAAGCTGCTGCTGGAATACCGCGGCCACATCGCCGGCATCGCCACAGCCGGCATCGACATCGGCCTGCAGGGCGCCGACCTCGCGGGCAAGGCCGTCGGCGAGGCGCTGAAGGGCGTGCTGACCGGCAACACCGATCAGATCGAACAGAAGATCGAGGCCGAGGCCGAAGGCATCGAGAAAGCGGCGCTGCAACTGTGCAAGCTGCTGCCGGCGATGAAAGTCACCCAGGACAAGCTGGCCGCCGCGATGCCCGAGTTCAAACCCTACGCGACGATGGACCAGAGCGATGTGGACGACTGCGGCAAGGACGGCAACTTCAACGTCGACATCCCCGGCGGCGCGATCAGCGCCGACATCGACAGCAGCCAGGACAACACCGCCGCAGAAGCCGAAGCCGCGGCGGCCGAACCGGCGAAGTGATGAAGCGACACGGTGAGCGGCGGCGTCAGCCGTCGCACGCCCCTTCCACGCGAATCAGACTCTTCCGGAACGCCGACATGAACCATCTCGCCTCGACCGTTCTCGCCCTGATCCTTGCTGCGACCACCACAGCGGCGAACGCGGCCGACGATCCCGCCCGCAACCGCGCCTTCCAGGACCACATCGCCTACGTCGTGACGTTCACGGTCCCATTCATGAGCGAAAAATGCGCGGCCATCGATCCGGGATACATGGCGGAAATGGCGCCGCTGTACTTCAGTTTCGTCAACTCGCGCCAGGACCAGATCGAACGCGGCCGCCTGCTCACGGTCGCCGAGTTCACACCGGACGAAACTGTGCGCGCTTACCGCAAAAGCGTCGTCGCCTCACGACTCGGCGCGCTGGATTCCGGCACCCGCGAGGAGAAAATGCGGATATGCAAAGGCGCCCTCGGCGTCCTCGGCGGCATGCAGGTGCCAGGTGAATGGCCACCGCAGGCGGAAAGCGCCGCACCCGCCGGAAAAGCCGCCGGAAGCTGACCCGCAACACGTAGACCACCACGGCGCTGATCGGCAGCGACTGACAGCCTCAGCCGCCGCCCGACCCGCCGACGCGCACGCCGCCATCGGTCAACGCCGCCGGGTCCAGCAGTTTCTTGAGATCGGCGGCATCCAGCCCGCTGTCTTCCAGCGCGACATCGAACACCGGACGCCGCTCGCGATACGCTTTCTTGGCGATGGCGGCGGCTTTTTCGTATCCGATCACCGGATTCAGCGCGGTCACCAGGATCGGATTTCGCGCCAGCGCGTCGGCGATACGGTCGGCGCGGAACACCATGCCGGCGATGGCGTCGTCGGCCAGTGCGCGCATCCCATTCGCCAGCAGGCCGATGCTGTCCAGCAGATCCGCGGCGATCAGCGGCAGCATCACGTTGAGCTGGAAATTGCCGCTCTGCCCGGCGATGGTGATCGCGGTGTGATGGCCCATCACCTGCGCGCAGACCATCGCCACCGCCTCGGGAATCACCGGATTGACCTTGCCGGGCATGATCGACGAGCCCGGCTGCAGCGCCGGCAGTTCGATCTCGCCCAGCCCGGCCAGCGGCCCGGAATTCATCCAGCGCAGATCGTTGGCGATCTTCATCAGCGCCACCGCCAGCGCGCTGAGCTGGCCGGAGAGTTCCACCGCATCATCCTGCGCGGCGATGCCCTCGAATTTGTCGTCGGCCGAGACGAAGCGTACGCCCGACATCACCGAGAGCGTCTGCACCACGCGCTTGCCGAAGCGCGGGTCGGCGTTGATTCCGGTACCGATGGCGGTGCCGCCGACCGGCAGCCGGCGCAGGCGCTTGAGGCTGTCCTCGATCCGCATCCGCGCCGATTCCAGCTGCGACGACCACGCGCCCAGCTCCTGGGCGAAGGTCAGCGGCATCGCGTCCATCAGATGAGTGCGACCGGTCTTGACCAGCTTGCGCGACTCGCGGGCGCGGCGGTCGATGGTGGTGCGCAACTGGCGCAGCGCCGGCAGCAGGTCCTCGGACACGGCCAGCAGCGCCGCGACCCGGATCGCGCTGGGAATCACATCGTTGGAACTCTGGCCGAGATTCACGTCGTCGTTGGGGTGGATCCGCCCGCGCCCGCTGCGCATCACCAGTGCGGCGATGACCTCGTTCGCGTTCATATTGGTCGAGGTGCCGGAACCGGTCTGGTAGATGTCGACCGGGAACTGGTCGTCGTGATCGCCACCGGCCACCGACAGCGCGGCGCGGCGGATCGCGGCGGCGCGGGTCTTGGACATCAGCCCGAGATTGGCGTTGGCCTGGGCGGCGGCGGCCTTGATGAGCCCCAGCGCGCGCAGGAGTCCGCGCGGCATCGGCTGGCCGGAAATACGGAAATTCTGCACCGCTCGCTGGGTCTGGGCGCCCCACAGGGCCGCGGCCGGCACCCGCAGCGCGCCCATGCTGTCGTGTTCGGTGCGGAAAGGATCGGGCACTGCGACGGTGCCCGGAATCGGACTGCGTTTCGCCATGATCCACTCCTATCGTCGCGTTGCAGGGAGCATACGCCCGTGGACGTTTGGAATTCCGGACGTTTGGAATTGGAAGCGTTGGCAATCGCAGGCGTTTACAATCTCCGGCTGTCCTCAGACTGCGCCTGTGCGCCCGCGAATCCCCATGTCCGATGCCCAGCTTCTCGCCCTGTCCCCGCTCGATGGCCGCTATGCCGGCAAGGTCGATGCCCTGCGGCCGATCTTCTCCGAATATGGCTTGATCAAGGCACGGGTGAAGGTGGAAGTGGAATGGCTGCTGGCACTGGCCGCCGAGCCCGGCATCGTCGAACTCCAGCCTTTCTCCGATGCCGCCATCGCCCGCCTGCGCGCGCTGGCCGACGGCCTGTCGGTGGCCGACGCCGCGCGGGTGAAGGAGATCGAACGCACCACCAATCACGATGTGAAGGCGGTGGAATATCTCATCAAGGAGCGGCTGAAAGATGATGCCGAACACGCCTTCCCGGAGCTGGCGCCGGCGCTGGAGTTCGTGCATTTCGCCTGCACCAGCGAAGACATCAACAATCTCAGCTACGCGCTGATGCTCAACGAGGCGCGGCAGCGGGTGATGCTGCCGAAGCTGGACGAACTCATCCAGAAGCTCCGTGCGATGGCGCATGCGCACGCCGGCCTGCCGATGCTATCGCGCACCCACGGCCAAACCGCCTCGCCCAGCACCGTCGGCAAGGAAATCGCCAACGTTGTCGCGCGCCTGCAGCGCCAGGGCGAAACCCTGGCCGCCGCGCTGATCGCCGGCAAGATCAACGGCGCGGTCGGCAACTACAACGCCCACGTCGCGGCGTATCCGGAAGTCGACTGGACCACCTTCTCGCGCCGCTTCGTGGAATCGCTCGGGCTGGACTGGCAGCCCTACACCACCCAGATCGAACCGCACGACGGCATCGCCGAACTCTGCGACGCGCAGAAACGCATCGACACCATCTGCATCGACCTGTGCCGCGACCTCTGGGGTTACATCTCGCTGGGCTACTTCAAGCAGGCGGTGAAGGCCGGCGAAGTGGGCAGCTCGACCATGCCGCACAAGGTCAACCCGATCGATTTCGAGAACGCCGAGGGCAATTTCGGCATCGCCAACGCCCTGCTGGAACACTTCGCCGCGAAGCTGCCGATCAGCCGCTGGCAGCGCGACCTCACCGATTCGACCGTGCTGCGCGCCCTCGGTACCGCGTTCGGTCATGCGCTGATCGGCTACGACGCGCTGCTGCGCGGGTTGAACAAACTCAGCGCCAACCCGGAGCGTCTGGCCGCCGACCTCGACGCCGCCTGGGAAGTGCTGGCAGAGGCCGTGCAGACGGTGATGCGCCGCCACGGCCTGCCCAATCCGTACGAACAACTCAAGGCGCTGACCCGCGGCCACGGGATCGACGAAACGTCGATGCGCACATTCATTAACAGCCTCGACCTGCCGGCCGACGCGAAACAGCGCCTGCTGGAGATGACGCCAGGCAGCTACATCGGCCTCGCGGAACGTCTGGCCAAGGACATCTGACATGCCGAAGCGCACCCTCACGCTTCCGTTCGAGATCGACGCGCGCGCAAGGCCCCCGCTCGGCATGCCCGCCGCCGATTTCCTGCGTGATTACTGGCAGAAACGACCGCTGCTGATCCGCAACGCATTTCCGGACTTCGAAACACCGGTCATGCCCGAGGATCTCGCCGGCCTGGCCTGCGAGGAAAACGCGCTGTCGCGGATCATCATTCACGACAAGGCCAGCGACGGCTGGACCGTGCGCACCGGCCCGTTCGCCGAAGAAGAATTCCCGGGCATGCCGCATCACGACTGGACCCTGCTGGTGCAGGACGTGGATAAGTGGGACCCGGACATCCGTGCCCTGCTCGACCACTTCGATTTCCTGCCCCGCTGGCGGATCGACGACGTGATGATCTCGTTCGCCGCGCCGGGTGGTTCGGTCGGCGCGCATGTCGACCAGTACGACGTCTTCCTGCTGCAGGCCCACGGCCACCGCCGCTGGCAGATCGACGCCAGCGAAGCCATGGGCAAGGGCGTGCCGTCGGCCGAGTTCCGCGAAGGCGTCGAACTGAAGCTGCTGCGCGAATTCCACCCGACCCACGAATGGCTGCTCGGCCCCGGCGACATGCTGTATCTGCCGCCGACCGTGCCGCACCACGGCATGGCCGAAGACGCCTGCCTCACCTTCTCGGTCGGCATGCGCGCACCCAGTGCCGGCGAGCTGTTGGGCGATTTTGTCGACACGTTGCTGGTGGATGCCGACGAATCGCTGCGTTATCGCGACGATGACCTGACCCCGGCAAAAGACCCGAACGAGATCGACGCCGAGGCCATGCGCCGCGCCATCGCCGGCCTGAACGCGCTGCGGATGAATGACCCGGAGCGGCTGGGCGACTGGTTCGGCCGCCTCATGACCCTCTACCGCAGCGTCGGCGACGCCCTGAATCCGGACCCGCCACGCTCGCGGATCGAAGTGGAATTCGACCTGCAGCAGGGCGCCGCGCTGCAGCGCCACCCGTGGACCCGGGTCGCTTGGCGGCGCAGCGCCGAACGCAAGACCGCGGCGACACTCTATGTAGCAGGCCAGATCCACGCCTTGCCGCTCGCCGATGCCCGCGCGCTGGCCGCTGCCGACACCCTGGACGGCGAGACTTACGCCGCGCTGTCCGCGGAAGGCCAGTCGCTGGTCCTCGACCTGCTCTCGCAGGGTCATTACCGGCTGGAGGGCGAGGACGACGAGACCGGAGAAAGCGATGACGACGACGCCTGAGCACAGCACGCCGAAAGGCACGGCTTCTGAAAGGAATTTCCGGGTCGAGACCATCGACTACGCCAGCGGCGTCGACGACCTGCGCGCGGTGCGCGAACCGGTATTCGTGCAGGAACAGCAGGTGCCGCTGGCGCTCGAATGGGACGAACTCGACCCTCTCTGCATCCATGTAATCGCCCGCGACGACAGCGGCCGCCCGATCGGTACCGGCCGGCTGACGCCCGAGCGCAAGGTCGGACGGATGGCGGTGCTGCCGGCGTGGCGCGGACGCGGTGTCGGCGACGCCCTGCTGCTGGCGCTGATCGACGAAGCCGCGCGGCTGCGCTGGCCGGAGCTGCGTCTGCACTCGCAGGCGTCGGCGGTCGGCTTCTACGTCAAACACGGCTTCGTGCCCTACGGCGAACGCTTCATGGAAGCCGGGATCGAGCACCAGAGCATGCGCCGGCAGATCGGGGGCCCCACCGCCATCGACACCCGCGACGCCGCGGTCGCGATCACCACCGCGATCATCAATGCGTGCCGCCGCGAGCTGTACATCTACAGCCGGTCGCTCGACCCCGGCCTGCTGGATACGGCCGAAGTGCTCGAAGCCCTGCGCCGGTTGGCCACCCGCCGCCAGCGTGTCGAGATCCGCATCCTGCTGCAGGACGCCGATACCGCGCAGCGCGCGCACGCGCCGCTGATCGGCCTGGGCCAGCGCCTCTCCAGCGTGTTCGGCTTCCGCGAAGCCAACGACCCGGCCGATCGCGGATACGCCTCGGCCTTCATCGCCAACGACAGCGGCGGCTACTACTTCCGCACCCTCGGCAACCGCTTCGACGGCGAGGCCGCGATCGATGTCGGCGGCCGTGCGCGCCAGCTCGCGGACGGCTTCATGCCGGTCTGGGAGCGATCAAGGATTGTCACCGAGTTCCGCGCGCTGGAGATCTGAGCGGGCAGCCGGCCACATGGCACCCGCTCGGCATCACTCCGCGATCAGCGTCGAAAGGCGCAGCAGGATCTCGAAGCGCACCCGGCGCGCCGGCGTCATTTCGATCTGCACCAGGTCGGGCGGCGCGTCCTGCCCGCGCCGCGCGCCGTCTATCGCACGCAGGCCGTCGGACACGCTGCGGTTGGAGTCGGCCTCGCCGACGACGGTGACGGTGCCGTCGCCGTAACGCACATCGGTGATCCGGCTGCCCGCCGGGAACAGCGCGCCGACGCGTCGGCGGATGGTCGTCGCATCGGCAATACCCCTCGATGGGCCCGCCGAGGGCTGCGTCGAGACCGCCGTCGAGGGCGCCAGCGACAACACCGACAGTGTTGCGGGCGGTGGGACCTCAGCCGCGGCAACGACCGACTCCGGTGCGACCAGAGGCGAATCTGTCAGCGTGAATTCGACTTCGGTCACCCCGGGCCGGCTGCTGAACCCACCGCGCACCACATCGCCCGGCGCGCGGGCATCGCCACCAATGCCGGCCACACGGCCCAGCAAGCCGTTCTCGTCACCAGCAGTGACGGTGTAACGCACATGGACCTTGCCACCGCGCACCACCACCTCATCGAGCGTCGTACCGGCTGGCACCAGCGGCGCGATCCGCGCCCGGATCGCCCCGGCGGGCGCATAACGCTTCGCGTCCGACCGCACCTGCGCCGCCTCGCGCGCCGCGACTTCGGCTTCGATCTCGTCGATCGGACGCTCGAACACGAACCGGCCCGTCATGACTTCGGGTCGCCAGGCGCGCAGCGCGTCGTTGCGCGGCCACCGCAGCGTGCCGGTGTGGGTACCGGTGGGAACCGGCAGATCCTTGCAGCCGTCGCCGCACCAGACCGTCACCCCGACCGTATCGACCTCGCGCGACTCGCCGATGATCGAACCGTCTTCGGCCCGGGTCAGCCGGATCGGCCGGGTGAACGCGCGCGGCAATTCCAGCCAGCCGTCCTTGCAGGCCAAGTCGGTACCGGCCCGCAGCTCCTTGACGATCTCGGCCTGCGGGCCCAGTTCCGCCATGCGCTGTTCGTAGCTGGCCAGGCCGTTGCGTGCGATCCAGGCCCCACGTTCGGGGTCGCGCAGCAGGTGATACCAGGCCCGGTAACGGGGTTTCCGGAATTCGCGGATCACCCGCAACTCCTGCATCACCCGCTCGTCGTCGATGAAGAACCGGAATTCGTACGTCCCGGGCGATCCGCGGCGGATCGAGAGACCGCGAATCTGCCTGGCGGGGACGCGGTTGCCGTCGTCGACGGGGAGTTCCTCCAGCATCGAGCCCCGAAACGAGACGCCCTGCTCGCCGGGCTCATTGAAGGCATAGGTCCCGGTGAGATCGGGACAGCCGTAGCCGTCGATGGTCAGCGCCGCCTTGTCCGCGCGCTTCTCACCGCCGACGCGTTCCGTACAGCCGCCCAGCACCGCCACCGCGGCGGTCAGCGCCGCCCAAACGAAGATTCTCATCGGTTCCCCCTGAAGTCCCCACGGCAGAACTTAGCAGGCGAAGCCGACGGCATACCGACAGGATCGAAAGTATCGCCGGACGCACCGCGCGGGCTATCGAACCGCGACGATGCCCCTGAAGCCGGCCTGCGACCATGGTCGAACCAGCCGCACGGCACTTGCGGCACTCCGAGTGGTGCGCTGCGGCAACGCCTGCGGCTATAATTCCGGTCCTTTCGCCGAGCCACTGACCCATCCGGTGATTTCCCGATGGATCAAGCGGTTATCCCCAATCGGTCATCCCGATTTCCTCCGCGCTTCCCGACATTCGAGTGTGATCCCCGAGTGGACAGTCTCCTGAAGCAGTTTGCCCAGTCCTCGCAGCTAGGCGCCAACGCCGCATACATCGAAGACCTTTACGAACAGTATCTGGTCGCCCCCGACAGCGTCGGCCCGAAGTGGAAAACCTACTTCGACGGCATCAAGGGTCGCGAAACCGGCGATGTGCCGCACTCGGCAGTGATCGCCGCCATCGCCGAAGCCGGCCGCCAGGCGGCCCGCGGCGCAACCGTCGCGAGCAGCAGCGGCAGCGACAGCCGCGAATTCGCGGTCGGCAAACTGATCGTGGCCTACCGCTCGCGCGGCCACCTCGCCGCCGACCTCGACCCGCTCGCCATGTGGGAAAAGAGCGAAGCCCCGGACCTCGACATCGCCTTCCATGGCCTGTCCAACGCCGACCTGGACGCCACCTTCTCCAGCGGCGGCGTCGGCGGCCAGACGCAGATGAAACTGCGCGATCTGCTCGCCCGGCTCAAGGCCACTTACGCCGGCAGCATCGGCGCCGAATTCATGCACATCACCGACGTAGACCAGCGTCGCTGGATGTACGAGCGCCTGGAAACCGCAAGCGGCGATTTCAAGCGAACCGATGAAGACAAGCGCCGGATTCTGGAACGCCTCACCGCGGCGGAAGGCCTGGAACGCTATCTGCACACCAAGTACGTCGGCCAGAAGCGTTTCTCGCTGGAAGGCGGCGACGCGCTGATCCCGATGCTCGACGTGATGATCCGCCGCGCCGGCAGCGACGGCGTGAAGGACGTAGTGCTGGGCATGGCCCATCGCGGCCGCCTCAACGTGCTGGTCAACACCCTCGGCAAACCGCCGCGCAAGCTCTTCGACGAATTCGAAGGCAAATTCGACCACGATGAGCTGGCCCACGCCGGCGACGTGAAGTACCACATGGGCTTCAGCGCCGATGTCGCCACTCCGGGCGGCCCGGTTCACCTCGCCCTCGCCTTCAACCCGTCGCATCTGGAAATCGTCGATCCGGTGGTGGTGGGCAGCGTGCGTTCGCGCCAGCACCGCCGCGGCGACAAGGCACGCAAGCAGGTGTTGCCGATCGTGATCCACGGCGACGCCGCGTTCGCCGGCCAGGGCGTGGTGATGGAACTGTTCCAGATGTCGCAGGCCCGCGGTTTCCGCGTCGGCGGCACCGTGCACATCGTCATCAACAACCAGGTCGGTTTCACCACCAGCGAGCGCCAGGACGCGCGCTCCACGCTGTATTGCACCGATGTCGCGAAGATGGTCGGCGCGCCGGTGCTGCACGTGAACGGCGACGATCCCGAAGCGGTCGCGTTCTGCGCCGAACTCGCCTTCGATTTCCGCCAGCAGTTCGGCAAGGACGTGGTCATCGACCTCGTCTGCTACCGCCGCCACGGCCACAACGAAGCCGATGAGCCGGCGGCGACCCAGCCGCTGATGTACCAGATCATCCGCAAGCGCAAGACCACCCGCGAACTCTACGCGGAGCGGCTCGCCGCGGCCGGCACGCTGAAGGCCGAGGACGCGCAGGCGCTGGTCGACGGTCTCCGCGACAAGCTCGACGCCGGCGTGGTCACCACCGAACTGGCGCAGGTGAAGCCCGACCAGTACGCGATCGACTGGCGTCCGCTGCTGCAGGGCAAACTCTCCGACCCGGTCGACACGAAAGTGCCGCGCGCAAAACTCGATGCGCTGGCGCTGACCATCAACACGCTGCCGGACGATGCCGTCCTGCATCCGCGCGTCGCCAAGATCTACGAAGACCGCCGCAAGATGGGCGCTGGCGAGCTCGCCGGCGACTGGGGCTTCGCCGAGAATCTCGCCTACGCCACGCTGCTCGACGAAGGCTACAAGCTGCGTCTGGTCGGCCAGGACTGCGGCCGCGGCACGTTCTTCCATCGCCACGCGATCCTGCACGACCAGAAAACCGACGTCGACCATATCCCGCTGCGGCAACTTGTCGAAAATCCGGAAGACGCGACCATCATCGATTCGCTGCTCAGCGAAGAAGCGGTGATGGCGTTCGAATACGGCTACTCCACCGCTGATCCGCAGACGCTCGACATCTGGGAAGCACAGTTCGGCGACTTCGCCAACGGCGCGCAGGTGGTGATCGACCAGTTCCTGTCCTCCGGTGAAGCCAAATGGGGCCGCCTGTGCAGCCTCGCGCTATTCCTGCCGCACGGTTACGAAGGCCAGGGCCCCGAGCATAGCTCGGCGCGACTGGAACGTTTCCTGCAGCTGTGCGCGCTGGAGAACATGATGGTCTGCACGCCGACCACACCTGCACAGGCTTTCCACATGATCCGCCGGCAGATGCGCATGAAGACGCGCAAGCCGCTGGTGGTGATGACCCCGAAATCGCTGCTGCGCCACAAGCTGGCGGTGTCGACGCTGGACGAACTGGCCAACGGCGAATTCCAGCATCTGATCCCGGACGCCAGCGCCGATGCGAAATCGGTCAAGCGCGTGGTGGTCTGCGGCGGCAAGGTGTACTACGACCTCCTCGAAGACGCGCAGAAGCGCGAGCAGAAGGACGTGGCGCTGATCCGCATCGAACAGTTGTATCCGTTCCCGCGCGCGCAGCTGATCGCCGAACTCAAACGGTATCCGAAGGCGACCGAAGTGGTGTGGTGCCAGGAAGAACCGCAGAACCAGGGCGCCTGGTACCAGATCCAGCATCACCTGCGTTTCTGCCTGCAGGGCAAGCAGATACTGCAGTACGCGGGTCGCAGCCGTTCGCCCTCGCCCGCCGCCGGTCATTTCAACGATCACGTCGAAGAGCAGCTGCAGTTGATCGCCGATGCGCTGGTCAACCCGCTCAACGGCGAGCACGCCGCCGAATGACGGCTGCTGAATGACGGCTGCAAAATGATATTCCCCGCCGACGCCTTCCGGCGTCGGCTTCACCTTTCAATTCCGCTGTCAGGACGCCACTCATGGCCACCGAAATCAAGGTTCCCGTTCTTCCCGAATCCGTCTCCGACGCCGTCATCGCCACCTGGCACAAGAAAGTCGGCGACGCGGTCAAGCGCGACGAGAACATCGTCGACCTCGAGACCGACAAGGTCGTACTGGAAGTGCCTTCGACCGTCGACGGCGTCATCAAAGAACTGAAATTCCCCGAGGGCGCGACCGTCCTCAGCCAGCAGCTCATCGCGGTGATCGAGGAAGGCGCTGTGGGAGCGGCGGAAACCGCGAAACCGGCCGCCGCAGAGCCGGCCGCAGGCGCGCAGGTAGTCCAGCCGAAAGCCGAGGCCGTGAAAGCCGCGGCCGCCGCGCCGGCCAGCACCACGCCGGCGCCTGCCGCCGGCAACGCCGAACTGCCGCCCGGCGCACGCTTCGCCGCCACCACCGCGGGCGTGAATCCTGCCGACGTGGCCGGCACCGGCCGTCGCGGCGCGGTCACCAAGGAAGACATCGTCAACTACGCCAGCGGCAAGACCGCCGGCATCGGCAGTGGTGCGCGCCCCGAAGAGCGCGTGCCGATGACGCGCATGCGCACCCGCATCGCCGAACGCCTGATGCAGTCCAAGAACTCCATTGCCATGCTCACCTCGTTCAACGAAGTGAACCTCGGCAAGGTCATGGCGATGCGCAAGGAGCTGGGCGAGTCCTTCGAGAAGGCCAACGGCATCAAGCTCGGCTTCATGAGCTTCTTCGCCAAGGCCGCCGCGAACGCGCTGCAGCGCCACCCGATCGTCAACGCATCGGTCGACGGCAGCGACGTGATCTATCACGGCTACGCCGATATCAGCATCGCGGTGTCCACCGAGAAAGGCCTGGTCACGCCGGTGCTGCGCAACGTCGAGCGCATGGGCTTCGCCGACATCGAAGGCGCCATCGCCGGTTACGCCAAGGCAGCGCGCGAAGGCGGCCTGAAACTGGAAGACCTGCAGGGCGGCACCTTCACCATCACCAACGGCGGCACCTTCGGCTCGCTGATGTCCACGCCGATCGTCAACCCACCGCAGTCGGCGATCCTCGGCATGCACGCCATCAAGGAGCGCGCCATCGTCGAAAACGGCGTCGTGGTCGCTGCGCCGATGATGTACATCGCGCTGAGCTACGACCACCGCATCATCGACGGCAAGGACGCGGTGCTGTTTCTGGTCGACATCAAGAACCAGCTGGAAAACCCGCATCGCATGCTGCTGGGCATGTAATTCATTCCATCCTCTCCCCCGCCGCGGGGGAGACCTATCGCCCCCTCCCCCGCCCGCGGGGGAGGGCTGGGGTGGGGGCATCGGGCACGTCGCCCCCATCCCGACCTTCCCCCGCATGCGGGGGAAGGAGACAGCCACTTACGGGAAGAGAGATGAGCGAGCAACAACAATTCGACGTCATCGTCATCGGCGCCGGCCCAGCCGGCTACCACGCCGCGATCCGCGCAGCGCAGTTGGGCATGAAAGTTGCCTGCATCGACGCGGCGCTGGGCAAGGACGGTAAACCCGCGCTCGGCGGCACCTGTCTGCGCGTGGGCTGCATTCCATCGAAGGCGCTGCTCGACTCCTCGCGCCAGTTCTGGAACATGGGCCACATCTTCGGCGACCACGGCATCAGCTTCGACAACGCGAAGATGGATGTCGGCGCGATGGTCGGCCGCAAGGACAAGATCGTCAAACAGTTCACCGGCGGCATCGCCCAACTGTTCAAGGCGAACAAAGTGTCCCCCTTCTACGGCTTCGGCACACTGCACGCCGGCAACATCGTCAAAGTGAAGCAACACGACGGCAGCGAAGTCGAACTCAAGGGCACCAACGTCATCCTCGCCCCCGGTTCGGACTCGATCGAACTGCCGTTCGCGAAGTTCGACGGCGACGCCATCGTCGACAACGTCGGCGCGCTCGACTTCACCGCCGTGCCCAAGCGCCTCGGCGTGATCGGCGCCGGCGTGATCGGCCTGGAACTGGGCAGCGTGTGGAACCGCCTCGGATCCGAAGTCGTCATTCTCGAAGCCATGCCGGAATTCCTCGGCGCCGCCGACGGCGAAGCCGCCAAGGTCGCCGCGCGCGAATTCAAGAAGCAGGGCCTCGACATCAAGCTCGGCGCGAAAGTCGGCAAGGCCGAAGTCCAGAAGAAGGACAAAGCCAACGAAGTCCATGTCACCTACACCGACGCCAAAGGCGAGCAGACGGTCGTGTTCGACAAACTGCTGGTCGCTGTCGGTCGCAAGGCCGCGAGCAAGGGCCTGCTGGCCGACGGTACCGGCGTGCAGCTCGACGAGCGCGGCCGCATTGTGGTCGACGATCACTGCCACACCGGTGTCGACGGCGTGTGGGCGATCGGCGACTGCGTGCGCGGGCCGATGCTGGCGCACAAGGGCTTCGAGGAAGGCATCGCGGTCGCCGAACTCATCGCCGGCCTGCCCGGCCACGTCAATTTCGACACCATTCCGTGGGTCATCTATACCGAGCCGGAAATCGCCTGGGTCGGCAAGACCGAAGAACAGCTGAAGGCCGAGGGCATTCCGTACAAGGCCGGCAGCTTCCCGTTCGCTGCCGTCGGCCGCGCGGTGGCGATGGCCGAACCGGCGGGCTTCGTGAAGGTGCTGGCGCACGCCGAAACCGACCGCGTGCTGGGGATGCACCTGGTCGGCGCGAACGTGTCGGAACTGGTCCACGAAGGCGTGCTGACCATGGAGTTCAGCGGCTCGGCCGACGACCTCGCGCGGATCTGCCACGCGCATCCGAGCCTCTCGGAAGCCGTGCACGACGCGGCGATGGCGGTGCATAAACGCGCTATCCATAAAGCGAACTGATCGCCGTCCCGCAGTGAACGCCCAGTTCCTGCTCAAGGCTGCCATCACACTCATCCTGGTGCTGGCGGCCTCTGTGATGGCGAGGCGCCCCGGCCTTGCGGGCGCTTTGGTGGCTTCGCTGCCGCTGACGTCGCTGCTGGTACTGGGCTGGCTCTATTTCGATACCCGCGACCCGCGCCAGGTCGCAGATCTGGCGATGAACATCCTGTGGTTCGTCCTCGGCAGCCTGCCGTTCTTCGTCGTACTGGCGCTGAGCCTGCGCAACGGCGTCAACGTCGCGCTGTCGTTCCTGCTGGCATCGATCGCCGGATTCGCCGGTGTCTCGATCGTGCAATGGCTGCTCACCCGCACCGCGACCGGAGCCTGAGTCATGGCCGATGCCAATTCGATCCGCAACGTCTCCGACACCGCACGCTGGGTGGCGATCTACCGGGCGATGGAAAGCGAACGCAGCGATGCGATCTTCCGTGACCCGTACGCGCGCCGGCTCGGCGGCGAGCGCGGCGAGGCTATCGTGCGCGAAATGCCGGACGGCACCGCGATGAGCTGGCCGATGGTGGTGCGCACCGCGGTGATGGACGAAATCGTGACCCGCTGCGTGCAGCAGGGCGCACGCACCGTACTCAACCTCGCCGCCGGCCTTGATGCCCGTCCCTATCGCATGGACCTGCCCGCCTCGCTGCGCTGGATCCACGTCGACATGCCGG
The DNA here is from genome assembly GCA_046598445.1 of Lysobacteraceae bacterium. Lineage (GTDB taxonomy): Bacteria > Pseudomonadota > Gammaproteobacteria > Xanthomonadales > Xanthomonadaceae > Lysobacter_I. The sequence continues at coordinate 60,630 of JBKJHV010000034.1, read as the reverse complement.
AGATGCTCGACTATTTCCGCGAGCAGATGGCCGGCGAGACGCCGCGCTGCCGGCTGGAATTCGTCGCCGCCGACCTGCGCGAGGCGGACGTGCGCCGCGCGCTCTTCGCCGATGCGGCCAGGGAAGGTCCGGTGCTGGTGATCACCGAAGGTCTGCTGGTGTATCTCAGGCCCGAGGACGTGGCGGCGCTCGCGAAAGATCTGAGCGACATCGCGCATGCGCGCTGGTGGCTCAGCGATCTGGCGTCGCCGCGGCTGCTGAAGATGCTCGAACGGCGCTGGTCGCCGAAACTGCGCGAAGGCAACGCGCCGTTCCTGTTCGGACCCGCCGAGAACACCGCATTCTTCGCGCCGTACGGCTGGCGCGAAATCGAATTCCGCTCGCACTGGGACGAATCCATCCGCCTCAAGCGCACCATGCAACGCATGTGGTTCTGGCGCCTGCTGATGAAGTTGCAGCCGCGCGCCGCGCGCGAACAGGGCCGGCGCATGTCCGGCATCATGCTGCTCCAATCCGAACACGGAACCAATCCGAACACTGACCCAGGAATCACCTTCCCCACATGAAATCGATCTGCGTCTACTGCGGCTCCAACGCCGGCAACAAACCCGTCTACGCCGAACGCGCGCGGGCGCTCGGCGCGCGCATCGCGGCCGAAGGCCTGCAACTGGTTTACGGCGGCGGCAACGTCGGGCTGATGGGCATCGTCGCCGATGCCGTGCTCGCCCATGGCGGCGAAGTGGTCGGCGTGATTCCCGAACAACTGGTGCAGTGGGAAGTCGCGCACAAGGGCGTTACCCGGCTGGAAGTGGTCGCGAACATGCACGAACGCAAGGCGCGGATGTTCGACCTAGCCGACGCCTTCGTCGCCCTGCCCGGTGGCTTCGGCACGCTGGACGAAATGTTCGAGATGCTGACCTGGCGCCAGCTCGGCCTCGGCAAGAAACCCTGCGCCTTCCTCGATGTCGACGGCTTCTACGCGCCGCTGATCGGCATGATCGACCGCATGGTCGAAGAACGCTTCCTCCACGCCGAACAGCGCCACGACCTGTGGCACGGCGAAGACATCGACACCCTGTTCGCCTGGATGCGCGACTACACGCCCGCGCAGGCGGACAAGTGGCTGGACGAGAAGAAGCGACGGGAATTGCGGTAATTTCCAGGCCATCGCCAAAAAGACAACGACCATGAAGATCATTGGATTGCTGATCTCTGTCTGTGTCGCGTTGGTAGCCACCGTGCTCGCAAGTTACGCGGCCAACCGACCTGATACGCACGAACCAGCATCAGGCGTATCCCCTGTCTCTCGCGCGGGCTATAACATCGCTTTCGAGAGGACCGCATGCCTCGGTGCATGTCCGGCCTTCGTCCTGATGATCGACGGCGAGGGGAACACACGGCTGACGATGACTGCTTTCCAGAAAGACCCACCGGAAGCCTACGAACGCAAAATGCTGCTCTACGGATCGAAGCTCTCGCCCGAACGACATTCGGCGTTGATCGCCGAGATCGAACAAGGCGGATTCCGCAGGCTCGATCTCGATTACTCGGTGATGGTAACGGACAGCAGCAGCACGATGATCGCCATCAATACTCCGCGTGGCCACTGGTCGACCGATGTCTACGCGATGCCGTGCGAGAAAAAAGGCTCCACGTGGTCCGAAGCCGATCAGAAAGAATGGGGTATCAATAAATTCGTCCCTGACATTTTCTGCGAGCTGTCCGCGCGGCTCGATGCAGTGGCATGCGACACCTACCTGCACGGGACGCCTCTCGGCCCGAATCACGACCTCAAGCCTTTCCGCCCGCCACATTGCCGGACATCAAAATGAACACCTTCCAAGCCTTCCGCATCCGCAACGACAGCGCCGGCTACCGCAGCGGCATCGAAGAGGTGTCGGTCGACGACCTCGCCCCGGGCGAAATCGTGGTCAAGACCGCGTATTCGTCCGTGAACTACAAGGACGCCCTCGCCGGGACCGGCGAAGGCAAGATCCTGCGCTTCTTCCCGCTGGTCGGCGGCATCGACGTGGCCGGGCATGTGGTGTCCTCGACCGATCCGAGATTCAAGGAAGGCGACGCGGTGCTGGTCACCGGCAGCGGGCTCAGCGAGACCCGCGACGGCGGCTACGCCCAGTACGCGCGCATCGAAGCGAAGTGGGCGATCCCGCTGCCCGCCGGGCTGAGCCTGCGCGAGAGCATGATCATCGGCACCGCCGGCTTCACCGCCGCGCTGGCGCTGCTGCGGATGGAAGACAACCGGCAGACGCCCGCGCAGGGTCCGCTTGCGGTGACCGGCGCCACCGGCGGTGTCGGCTCATTGTCCGTCGATATCTTCAGCCGCGCCGGTTACGAGGTGCATGCGATCAGCGGTAAACCCGAGCACGCCGATTACCTCAAGGGTCTCGGCGCCACCCAGGTGCTGGGCCGCGACGTGCTGGCCGAAGCGAAAGCCATGGAGGCCGCGCGCTTCGGCGGCGGCCTGGACAACGTCGGTGGGACGATGCTGGCCAGTCTGCTCGCCCGCACCCGGCCTTACGGCAACGTCGCCAGCGCCGGTCTCGCCGCCTCGGCGGACCTGCCGACCACGGTCATGCCCTTCATCATCCGCGGCGTCTCGCTGCTGGGCGTGGCCTCGGCCGGTACCGCCCGCGATATCCGTGATGAAGTGTGGAAACGTCTCGCTACGAACTGGAAACCTGCCCATCTGGACGCCATCTGCACCCGCGAAGTGACGTTGACGGAGCTTCCTGGCGTGTTCGCTGGCATGCTGGCTGGGGGCTCGTTCGGGCGGACGCTGGTGCGTCTGGACTGAGCGTTTCCCCATCGTTCGGCCCGAAATGGCCGCAGGTTGTGCATTGCATCAACAAATGGCGCCGCGCCGCTTCCGGGTGACGACCTGGACGACTACACTTGCGGCAATCTTCTGGGGGTCCAAATGGCACGCATCCTGATCGTCGACGATTCGCCGTCGCAATTGATGGGCATTCGCCGCATCGTCGAAAAACTGGGGCATGAAGCGCTCACCGCCGAAGACGGTGCCGCCGGTGTGGAAGTCGCCAAGCGCGAGATGCCCGACCTGATCCTGATGGATGTGGTGATGCCGAACCTCAACGGGTTCCAGGCCACACGCACCATCTGCCGCGAGCCGAGCACCAAGCACATCCCGATCGTGCTGGTGACCACAAAGGATCAGGACACCGACCGCATGTGGGGCATGCGTCAGGGCGCCAAGGCGTATCTGACCAAGCCTTTCAGCGAAACCGAGCTGTCGGACACCATCACCAAGTACGTCACCGGTCTGGGCTGATCGCCGGGGCCGCAGATTGCGGCGGCTCCAACGGTAATGCCCCACCAGTCGCACCCGAAGCTCAGACCGTATACATCACGCCCGGCGCCAGTCGTCCCCGAACACATCGCGCATATGCCGGTAGGCATCGCGTTCTTCGTCGGTATTCGCTTTCGGCGCCAACACTTCCAGTTCGACGATCTGATCGCCCGCCGGGACAGCAGCCGTGCCGGGCAGACCGCGACCGCGCAGCCGCAATTTGCGGCCGCCTTCCGAATCCGCCGGAATTTTCAACTCGACCGCGCCGCCCAGCGTCGGCACGCTGATCGACGCGCCCAGCGCGGCTTCCCAAGGCGCCACGGGTAATACGTGGATCACATTGCGTCCGTCGACCTCGAACTGCGGATGCGCGGCGTATTCCACTTCCAGCAACAGGTCGCCGCCTCCCGGCGCCTGACCCGCGAGCCGGATCGCCTGACCCGGACGGATGCCCTTCGGAATCCGCACCTCCAGCGATTTGCCCGCCACCGATACCCGCAGCGGATCACCGCGATAGATCGTCTCCAGCGGTACCGCGCACTTGGCACGGGTCGGACCGCTGCGCGCGTGCGGTCCGGCACCACCGGGTCCGCCGCTGAAACCGCCGCGCCGGCGACCGAACAGTTCCTGGAAGAAATCGCTGAAACCGCCGTTGTTGCCGCCGGCGAAGAATTCATCGAAATCCGCACCACCCGGCCCGCCGCCGAAACCGCCCGGCGGAGGCTGCACTTCATCGCCGGGCCGATACCCGCGCGCGCGCAGTTGGTCGTAAGCCTTGCGCTTCTCCGGATCGCGCAGCGCTTCATAGGCCTCGTTGACGGCCTTGAACTTCTCTTCCGCGCCCGGCTCTTTGCTCACGTCCGGATGGAATTTGCGTGCGAGCCGACGATAGGCAGTCTTGAGCTCTGCCTCACCGGCGCCGGGCTCGACGCCGAGCGTGTCGTAGTAGTCCTTGAAACGCATGTTGCGATTCCGCGAAAGTCGTGACGATACGGCCACTATAACGAACTCACTTCGCAACGATAAATCCGGCATGGGCACGCGATGCGAAGCCGGTGTCCTGCAAGACCCACGGCCCGCGGATATCGCGGGCCGTGGGTGATTCCGGCGAGTGCCATCCACGGATGTCTCGACGGAAAATCGAAGTCGTCAGGCCTTGGCAGCCACTGCTCCCACCTGGATGCGGCGCGGCGTGGACTGCGGGCGCTTGGGGATGGCGATTTCGAGCACGCCATTGTGTCCGCTGGCAACGATACCGTCGGCATCCGCGGTGTCGGGCAGCGCGAAACGACGATGGAAGCTGCCGTAGCGGCGTTCGATGCGCGAGAAGCGGTCGATCTGTTCGCCCGCCTCGTTCGCGCGTTCGCCCTTGATGCTGAGAATGCCCTTGTCCATCAACACTTCGACGTGCTGCGGATCGATGCCCGGCAGATCCGCAAGGATCACGAAGCGATCCGCTTCTTCCTTGATATCGACGCGCGGCACCCATTGACTGGTGACGACGGACGACTCGTCGGCGCTGTCGCCGTTATTGAGAAAACGATCGAAAACCTGCTTCAGATCGTCGTGGATGCGGGCCTGTGCGGGCCACGCCTGCGAGTAGCGCATGAGGCTCATGATGATCTCCGTTGAGGGCGGCAACGTGCCGCCATGCAACGGAAATAGGCACTGCGACGGTGTTTTCAAGCGCCGTCATACGCACATTCAGGATTTGTTTTACTACACTGTAGGCTTCCCCGAGCGCACAGGAGCGACACATGACCATCCAGATCGGCGACAACATCCCTGAGGTCAACATCAAGCACATCAAGGAGGGCATCGAGACCGTCGACACCATCGCGTTCTTCGAAGGCAAGAAGCTGGTGCTGTTTTCGGTACCCGGCGCGTTCACGCCGACGTGTTCGGAAAAACACCTGCCCGGCTTCATCGAGCACTTCGAAGCCTTCCGCGACAAAGGCGTCGGCGTGGTCTGCATGTCGGTGAACGATCCGTTCGTGATGAAAGCCTGGGCCGCCAGTCAGAACGCACCGGCCGACATGGAAATCCTCGCCGACGGCAACGCAGATTTCGCCAAGGCCCTGGGACTCGAAATGGACGCCAGCGCCTACGGCATGGGCATCCGCGGCAAGCGTTTCGCGCTGTATGCGGAAAACGGCGTGGTGAAGCAGTTGGAAGTCGAAGCACCGGGCGAATTCCGGGTGTCGTCGGCAGAGCACATGCTGACGCTGGTCTGATAGTTAATCTGTACAGCGGACTGTAGAGCGGACTTCAGTCCGCTGCCTATCCCTTGCAGGAGGGCCTTCGGGCCCGATCTTTCCCGAGGCAATTGGATATTGCAAGCGAAAGATCGGGCCTGAAGGCCCTCCTACAAACATCCGATCATTCCAATACGCGGAATTCTATTTTCGTCCACGCACCGCTATCGGCAAGCGCCGTCAGCGTGTGTTCTCCGGGATCGCCGAAGTCGCGAATCAGCGACTGGCGACCTTCGGTTTCCGCGATCCAGCGGCCGTCAAGCAGCCACTGCACGTTGCGATCGGTGCCCAGCGCGCGCAGCGACAAGCGCACTGCATGTTCGCTGCCGGGGGCGCGCACCAGCGTTGCGCCATCATTGAGCCCTTCGATCCGCAATTCTTCGCTGGCGTCGCGACCATCGGCCATGCAGTCGTCGGCGAGTAGTGGCAGCGTCGATGTGCGTCGCGTTTCGGCAGACAGCCAGGGCGATGCCAGCGCGGGCCAACGCGCGATCTCGACTGTCTGCGCGCGATGCGGCAATGAGCACACGGCTGAAATGCGTTTGCCGCTGTCGGCATCGATCTCAAAACGCTCGCGCCCGGCGTTCCACAGCCGCGCACCGCGTTCGGCGAACGTCGGAGGCACGGCGCCGTCGAGCGTCCACGCTTTCATCCGACGCTGACAGAGCGATGACGGCACGCTGTCGGCAGCGATACCCAGCGGCCAGCAGATGTCGATCTCGGCAACGCTCGCAGGCGGCGGCAGCGGCGATGCGTCGCGGGTGCCGGCGGGCAACGAGTCCACCACTTCGAACATCAGCGGCAATGCGGTGAGCGCGCCGTACTGCCCGGGCAACGGCGTGCCGTCCGGGCGACCGACCCACACGCCAACGGTGTAACGCCGCGTACCGCCCACCGCCCAGGCATCACGAAACCCATAGCTGGTGCCGGTCTTCCAGGCCACGCGCGGACGCGAGCCGCGATCGTATTGCTCGAGTTCGCCGGGGCGTGGATTCGACTCGAGAATCTCGCGCACGATCCACGCGGCGCCCGGCGACAGCACCCGCCGGTCGATCTTCGGGTCTGCCGGCGTGTAGCGCACGCGTCCGGCGATGCCGTTCCGGTTAAAGGCTGCATGCGCACCGACCAGATCCTCCAGCCGCGCACCGGTACCGCCGAGAATCAGCGCAAGATTCGGCTTGGAGCCCTGCGGGAATTTCAGCGCGATGCCGGCGTGATCGATACGCGCGGCGAAGCGCTGTGGGCCGATCCGTTCGAGCAGATCGACGGCCGGCACATTCAGCGACAACCGCAGCGCGTGGGCCGCACTGACCGGTCCATTAAACGACGCACCGAAGTTCCCAGGACGGTAGTCGCCGAAACTCTGCGGCGCATCGACCAGCAGGCTTTCGGAATGGATCATGCCGTCGTCGATGGCCATGCCGTACAAAAAAGGCTTGAGCGTAGAACCCGGCGAACGCCACGCCTGCACCATGTCCACGTGACCGAGTCGCTCCTTGTCGCCGAAGCGCAGCGACCCGACGTATGCGCGCGCCTCCATCGTTTCGTTGTCGACGACCAGCAAGGCCGCAGATGTGCGCTCCGGCAGATTCGAGAAATACGAGGTCACTCGCTCTTCGAGCGTGCGCTGCAGATTCGGATCGATGGTCGACGTGATGCGCGCGGCTTTCGGATGCGCGACGCGCAGGCGCTGCGCCAACAGCGCCGCGCTGAGCGGCGATTGCAGTTGGCGCGAGACGACGGATTCGATCCGCGCATCATCGACTTCCGCCTTGCTCCACACACCGAGCGTGGCCATGCGATCCAGTACTTTATCGCGCGCAGCCTGCGCGGCTTCCGGATGCCGATCCGGGCGACGTCGGCTCGGCGACTGCGGCAACACCGCAAGCAGTGCGGCTTCCGCTTTCGACAGGCGCGAAGCGGGCTTGCCGAGATAGGCCCAACTCGCGGCTTCCACGCCTTCTATGGTGCCGCCGAACGGCGCGCGTTCAAGATAGAGGATCAGGATCTCGCGCTTCGACAGATGCGCTTCGAGCTGGATCGCGCGCAGGATCTGCCGCAGTTTGCGGAACGGCGTGCGCGTGTGTCGCGTGCGTCTGGAATCGAGAATACGCGCAACCTGCATCGTCAGCGTGGAACCACCGGATACCACTTCACCGCTGCCCAGCATTTGCCGGCCGGCGCGTAGCAGCGCCACCGGATTCACGCCTGGATGCCGCCAGAACCAGCGATCTTCGTAGTTGAGCAACGCATCGAGATACAGCGGCGATACCGTTTCGGGCGTCGCCGGATAGCGCCAGACGCCGTCGGCATCCGCGAACGCGCGCAGCGGCGTGCCGTCGCGCGCGACCACCAGCGTGCTGGTGTCGCGCGCTTTCGGCAACTGCGGCGGGAAGATCAGATCGAGCAGCAGCAGCGACGACAGCAATGCGACGGTGCCCCAGCGGAGCCAGGGCAGCAGTCGGCAGTATCCCAGCGGGCGTGGGCGATTCATGGGGTGTGCGATGTCGATCACGAAAGAACGAAGGCTGCGAGGCATGGGCAGCGCGTAACGGATGGCAGACCAGAAATCATCTGTCATCCCGAACGAGGGCGTAGCCCGAGGAGGGATCTGCTTTGTTGCTCGATCAACCGAAACACAAGCAGATCCCTCCGTCCGCTGCGCGGACGTTCGGGATGACAGAGCTTCCCGGCAGCTTCACCCGATGCCAGACCCTTACTTCGGCTGCACCACGGTGATGGTCGCCGGCATCGACTTGCCCACGCCGCGCAGTTGCGGGCGGTACATGTCTTCGACCAGCGACGGCGGCACGGTGTAGGTGCCGGGCGTGACCGCACGCACCAGATAGAACACGCGCGCGGCCTGGCCCCGGTTGAGTTTCAGCGCGGCGACGAAACGGTCGTCGCGATACTCCTCATGCAGCACTTCGGCGGCGCTGCCGCGGTCGGTGATCTCGATGCCGTCGACCACCACGTCGGCCCACTGCTTGCCGTCGCCAAGGTTGAAGTTCTCGATCTCAAGACCCGCGGGCAGCAGATCGGTCAGCAGCGCGTCGGGCATAGTCTGATCGGCGGTGATGCTCAGCGCGACGATCAACGCTTCACCTTCCGCGATCGGCCCCGGCTTCCACGGCTTGCCATCGGTGGTGTACCACTTGCGTTCGATGCCGATCACCGATTTATCCTCGGCAGGCGCCGTCCGCGGCACACCGGCCACTTCCAGGCTGGCGTACAGCGGCACCGCCCCCTGCGGCTCGAAGCGGAAGCCACGGGACAGCGTGGTGTAGTCGACGCGACGGCCCTGCATGCGTCGTTCCGCGACCGGATCGCTCACGTCGCCGAGTTTCCACACGCCGGAGACGGTCTTCTTCTGGTCCGCCAACAGTGCCCGGCCCACCCGCGCCAACGCGACCTGTTCCTGGGTGCTGAGATAGAACCAGCGATCGTTGCGGCGCACGTCGAGTTCCCTGCCCAGCGCGATCACTTTGGCGTCGTACTCGGGTTTGTCGAGCCCGCGCTCATGGGTGAGCGCGATCATCAGCGCGCTGTCGCGCAGCGGGCTGCTGTAATCGCCAAGGTACTCGTAGGTCTGACCCTTGAAGCCGAAACCGGCGGCGATGGCTTTCGCGCCGCGATTCTTGTCGCCCTGCAGCGACAGCGCCAAGCCAAGATGCACCATCGACAGGCCGTTCTTGGCCTTGCCGCGCTCGTTGTCGTAGAGCGCGCGCAGCGTACCCAGCGGCGCACGATTCACGCGCGACAGCACGTAGCCGGCATGCGCCTGATACGCGAATTTCAGATGATCGCGATGGGTCTGGCCGTAGAACTCGTTGCCGCCGGCCAGCAGATCCTCGTTCAAGCGCTTCAAGGCGTTCTGCAGCATCGCCTCGGGCACCGCAAAACCGCCTTCGCGCGCGTCGAGCAGGAACTCGACGATGTACGGCGTCAGCGCCGGATTGACGTAGCTGTCGTCGCCCCACATCGAGAAGTGGCCGTTCGACATCTGCATCGATGCCAGCCGCCCGAACGCACCGTCCATGCGCGCCTTGCGCGTCGCCGCGTCGAGACCCTTGGCGTCGAGCATCTTCGCGGTGTCGGCATCCATCACCAGCGCGGCGAAGCCCTTGCTGGTGGTCTGTTCGGCGCAACCGTAGGGATACTCGAGCACATCTCTGAGCGCACTCGCGAACGGGATCGGCGGCAGTGCGCTGACCGTCATCTGCGCGTTGACCGAGCCCGGCATCAGGCCATCGGCGAAACCGGCTTCCATCGTGATCGCGCCGAGTTCGTTCAAGGTCTGCGTACGCGTGCGCAGCACGCTCGGCCAGGCCGGACGCACCGGCACATCGAAGCGGCGGTCGACCTTGAAGCCGTTGCCGTTCACCTGTACGCGGATTTTGGCGGTGGTGTAGCCCTCGCCCGCGGTCAACGGGAAGGTCAGCGTGGTCTTGCTGCCAGCATTGAGCTTCGTCGAGCGCCCGCCCTGCGCGACCGTCAGCGGGCCGATCCCTTCGACCTTCACCTCGAAGTCGCCGGGTTTGCCGGTGAAATTGGTGATGTCGAGGGTGACGTTGCTGCGGTCGCCCGGGGCCAGCACGCGCGGATAGCTGGCCTCGGCCACGATCGGCGCGCGCACCACCACCTCGGCATCGCCGTTGCCGTAACGTTGCGCCGAGTACGCCAGCGCCGACACCCGCAGCGTGCCGTTGAAATCGGGCACCTTCAGCGAGATCTTGGCGTTGCCCTTGGCGTCGAGTTTCACCGGACCGGAGAACAGATCGACCGTCTGCACTTTCGAGGTCGGCCTGCGCGCCTGCGCCAGCGGTTGTAGCGCCATGTCGCCGCCGAAGCGGATCTTGCCGATCTCACCGGCCAGGCTTTCGATGATGCGACCGTAGACGTCGTAGGCATCCACGCCGAGCCTGCGCTGGGCGAAGAAATGCTTGTTGGCGTCCGGCACCGGGAAGCGGGTGATGTTGATGATGCCGACATCGACCGCCGACACCGTGACGTACGCTTCCTGACCGGCGAGTTTCGGCACCGCGACCGTGGTCGTCAGCGTCTGCTCGGGGCGCATCTGCTTCGGCAGCGACAGCCCGACTTCGACGCGACGCGATGCGCGGTCCATCGGCACGTGCGCCACGCCCACGGCGCGCGCCGGGGTGATCTTGCTGGACGCGCTGCCGCCGCGGAACACCAGTGCGGTGACGTAGATGTCGTGGCGTTCCCACTCCTTGCCCACGGGAATCTCGAAACTGCTGCCGCGCTTCACGTCGACTTCCTGCACGTAGATCATGCGGTCGCCGCTTTCGACCATCAGCAGGCCCTTGCCCGGATGCGGTGGCGTGAGGGTGACCTTCAGCGTGTCGCCGGTGTTGTAGGCGGTCTTGTCGAGCGCGATTTTCACTTTGTCGGGGCGCGCGTCGAGGCCGCGGTTGTCGTCGTCCCAGCTCCAGCCGGCCTCGAACGGATAGCGTGTGGTCAGGCCGGTGGCCGGATCGAGCACGTCGACGCGATAAGCGCCCCACTCCACCGGGAAGTCGAAACCCACGGCAGTGAGGCCAGCATCGACTGTGCGGGTTTCGACATTCTGGAAGCGCGAGGTGAAATCGAAATCCCAACCCTCGTCGTCGTCGTAATTCCAGTGGTAGTCGCGATGCTCGCGCACCAGCGTGACCTTCAGCCCCGTGGCCGGGCGCGGCTTGCCGTCACTGCCCACGCGCATCAACTGGAAGCGCGCGTTGCTGTCGCTGTCGGCGCCGTCCTTGTCGTCGAACAGCGGGCGCACGCCGACCAGCGCGTCGGCCGGCCACATCACGCGCTTCAATGAGCGATTGACGCTGCGTCCGCCGGTTTCGAACAGGCTGCCGGAGACGATCGCCGCGATCGGCGACACCGGTTTGACTTCGGTCGGCAGCGCGATGTCCTGCAGCAGCTTGCCGTCGTCGCCCAGTGTGGTATCGACCACATCGTTGGCTTCCTTCGGCAACTGCAGCGTGGGATCGCCGAAGAAGTAACCGGGCATGTTCTCCAGCGGATGCTGCTCCACCGCGACCGCGAGCTTGGCGGTGAAACGGTTGCCGGCCGCGGGCGCGCCGTACAGATAGGCGCCCACCGCTTTCAACGCCAGCGGCTTGCCGGGCTTGAGCACCGCGTCGGCAGTGTCGAGATCGAGCTTCATGCGCTCGGGCAGGAATTCCTCGATCCGCAGGATCATGCCCTGCACCGCTTCGGCGCTGGCCGGATCGGTGCGGAATTCCACCTGCCAGCGGCCGGTCGGCGCTTCGACCGGGATGAGTTTCTCGAAGCTGTAGTAGCCCTGCGCGCCGGCTTCGATCCGGCTCTCGACGAAGGGCTTGCCATTGGGCTGTTTCAGGCGCACGAACAGCGGCTGCGCTTTCTTGCCCTTCATCGGCACGGGCTTGCCGTCGTTGTCGCGCAGCAGTGCGGAGATGCGCACGACTTCGCCGGGGCGATACAGGTCGCGTCCGGCCCAGGCGAAGACATCGAACCAGGCCGGCTCGCGACCGCTCACCGCGAATTCGGACAGATCCAGCGCCGGCTGATTGAAGGGCAGCAGCGACACGTCCTTGCCGCGACGCGCGACCAGCACGTGCGTAGCCTGCAGCTTGAAGCCCAGCATCGCGTTGCCGTTGCGGTCGGTCTGGCCTTTGAGCACGGTGTCGCCGGGGCCGTCGAGGATCTGCAGATCGACGCCGCTGATCGAGCTGCCGTCCTGCAGCGATGCGGTGTGGACGAACAGCTTGTCCTTGTACGCGCGCACGTGCAGACCGATGTCGCTGACCGTGAAGAACGTGGTTTCGTACTGGTCGCCGAACTGGCCGGTGCGCTTCATCACCGCGAAGTACAGACCCGGCTCCTGCAACTCTTCGATGTCCTGGGTCGGCAGATAGGTGACCACGCGCTCGTTGCGCTTGCCGCCGAGCACGAAACGATTGGTGTAGACCGGCTCGGCCAGCTTCGCCAGCGGGGTTTTTTCGTTGTATTCGCTGTCCAGATCCCAACCGCTGCGGCGGCCGCCGCGCTGGTATTCGGAGAAGAACTGCGGCAGCGATTTCTCGCGCACGCGCAGGAATTCGACATCGACTTCCGGCACGTTCACCGACACCACCGGCAGGCCGCGACTGTCGCGCGCCGGCAGCACGCTGCCCTGCGAGGCGAAGCCGACCGCGGGGTCGAGTTCGCCGGTGTAGACCTTCTGTTCGATATCGCGGCCGAGAGTATTGCCGTCCGCCGCCGCCAGCTTGGCGGAGATCTTCAGCGTGTACTCGGTGTTCGCGGTGACGAACGGGAAGCGCAGGATCTTGCCGCTGTCGTCCAGCTTCCAACTGCTCTTGTCGTTGACCGACGTGTCGAAAGTGATGAGTTTGTCGAAGTCCTGGGTGCCGACCAGCGGCCGCGAGAACTCCAGCGCGATCGCCAATGCGTCGCCGTCCTGATCGGGATAAGCCCGGACCAGGGCGAATTCTTTGATCTCATCGCGCTTGGCCTGGATGGCTTCGCCGCTGACTTCGGGCAACTGCCCGGTTTCCTTGTTGCCGCAGCCCGGCAATACCGCCAGAACCGCAACCAGCCCTACGCCCGCAACCCATTTCCTGATCGAATATTTGCCGATCAAACCGCGAACCGGACTCAACGCTGCGAACCGCGACATGCGACACATATGGCCTCCTGGATGTGCAGCGGAGTATAGAGAAGGTTTAGAGCAATCGATCACTTTTTTTGAACATTTTTTTGACTTTTTTTTAACATTAACGCCGGGCAACCGGAGGCTGTAAACAGCTTGCCGCTTTGACCGGAAAATTCCGTAAGGCTATTTTTTGAGGCAACCCGAATTTCACGCTTTCCGGGCCAAGAACCGCGACCCGGCAAGGCCAGAACTGCTCGCAAGGAAACTCACCAGTCGTAAACGCGAGAGGCGGGCCGAAGCCCGCCTCTCGGAACATGCCGCGTGCGGAATCGATCAGACTCCCGCGTCGGGCCGCAGCTCATCAGCACCCGGCAGTGCTGGCGCCAACGCGGCTTCGGCTGCGTCGTCCTCATCCAGCGAGGCATCCAGCCGCTCGATCGCCTGCAGCGTCTCGTCGTCGGCCAGACGCATCAGGGTCACACCCTGGGTGTTGCGGCCCACCTGTGAGATCTCGGCGGCGCGGGTACGCACCAGGGTGCCGCCGTCGGAGATCAGCAGCACTTCGTGGTGGTCGCTGAGCTGGATCGCGCCGACCAGTTTGCCGTTGCGCTCGCTGGTCTTCATCGCGATCACGCCCTTGATGCCGCGACCCTTGCGCGGATACTCCGATGCCGGGGTGCGCTTGCCGTAGCCGCGCGCGCTGGCGGTGAGGATGTCGCCGTCGCCTTCGACCACCACCAGACTCACGACTTCGGACGAGCCGTCGACAATGATCTCGCCGTCGGCATCGCTGTCGGCGCCGTCATCGGCTTCGACCGCTTCGCCCGGCTCGATACCGGCCACCAGACGCATGCCGCGCACGCCGGTGGCGGTGCGGCCCATCGCGCGCACTTCCGATTCGTGGAAGCGCACGGCCTTGCCGTTGCTGGCGAACAGCATCACATCGCGATCGCCGTCGGTCAGGGCCGCGCCGACCAGCGCATCGCCTTCATCGAGGTTGATCGCGATCTTGCCGCGCGCCAGACGGTAGGCGAATTCGGTCAGGGGGGTTTTCTTCACCGTGCCGTTGCGGGTGGCGAAGAACACGAAATGGCCTGCGTCGTACTCACGCACGGGCACCACGGCCTGCACCTGCTCGCCCTGCTCCAACGCCAGCCAGTTGATGATCGGCCGGCCACGCGCGTTGGGGCCGGCGTCGGGCAGCTGATATACCGGCAGCCAGAACACCCGGCCGCTGCTGGTGAAGGTGAGCAAGGTGTCGTGGGTGTTGACCAGCCACAGCTGGTCGATGAAATCCTCATCCTTGGTCGCTGCGGCATTGCGGCCGCGGCCGCCGCGCTTCTGCGCGCGATAAGCCGTCACCGGCTGACGTTTGGCGTAACCCGAATGCGAGAGCGTGACCACCACGTCTTCCGGCGCGATCAGGTCGAGGATGTCGAGATCTTCCTCGCTGGCGCGGATTTCGCTGCGACGCTCGTCGCCGAAGGCTTCCTTCACTTCGCGCAGCTCGTCGCGGATGACTTCGCGCAGACGATCTGGATTTTCGAGGATCTCGATCAGCCCGCGGATGACTTCGAGCAGATTCTTGTATTCCTCGGTCAGCCTGTCCTGCTCCAGCCCGGTGAGGCGGTGCAGGCGCATTTCGAGGATTTCCTTGGCCTGCACCTCGGTCAGCCGGTAATAAGGCGTCGGAGCCAGCGAATCGACCAGACCGAAGCCCGGCTGGAGATCTTCCGGCTTTGAAGCATCGCTGCCGGCGGCGGCGAGCAGGCTGGCGACCAGACCCGCATCCCAGGTTTTGGCGAGCAGGCGTTCGCGCGCTTCGTTCGGGTTCGCCGAGGTCTTTATGAGCTCGATCATCTCGTCGATGTTGGCGAGCGCTACCGTCAAGCCTTCGAGGATGTGCGCGCGGGCGCGGGCCTTGCGCAGTTCGAAAATGGTGCGGCGGGTGACGACTTCGCGACGATGGCGCACGAAGGCTTCGAGGATCTGCTTGAGGTTGAGCAACTGCGGGCGGCCGTCGACCAGCGCCACCATATTGATACCGAACACCGACTCCATCTGCGTCTGCTGATAGAGATTGTTGAGCACCACTTCGGCGGAATCGCCGCGCTTGACCTCGATGTAGATGCGCATGCCGTCCTTGTCGGACTCGTCGCGCAGCTCGCTGATGCCTTCGAGCTTCTTTTCCTTCACCAGCTCGGCGATCTTCTCGATCAGCCGCGCCTTGTTCACCTGATAGGGAATCTCGGTGACGACGATCGCCTCGCGGCCGTTGTCGGCGACTTCGACCTCGGCGCGGGCGCGCATGCGCACGCGGCCCCGACCAGTGCGGTACGCCAGATGGATGCCGCCGACGCCGTTGATGATGCCCGCGGTCGGGAAATCCGGACCCGGAATGTGCTGCATCAGGCCGTCGATGTCGATCTCGGGGTCGTCGAGCAGCGCGACGGTAGCGTCGATCACTTCCCTGAGATTGTGCGGCGGAATATTGGTGGCCATGCCGACGGCGATACCGGCGGAACCGTTCACCAGCAGGTTCGGGAACCGTGCCGGCATCACCGTCGGTTCCAGTTCCTTCTCGTCGTAGTTCGGCTGGAAATCAACGGTGTCCTTGTCGATATCGGCCATCAGCTCATGGGTGAGCTTGGCCATGCGCGCTTCGGTGTAACGCATCGCCGCAGCGTTGTCGCCGTCGACCGAACCGAAGTTGCCCTGTCCGTCCACCAGCAGATAGCGCAGCGAAAACGGCTGCGCCATGCGCACCAGCGTGTCGTACACCGACTGGTCGCCGTGCGGGTGGTACTTACCGATCACGTCACCGACGATACGCGCCGATTTGTAGTAAGGCTTGTTGCTGTGCGCGCCCAGTTCGTTCATCGCGAAGAGCACGCGGCGATGCACCGGCTTGAGGCCATCCCTCACGTCCGGGAGCGCGCGGCCCACGATCACGCTCATGGCGTAATCGAGATAGCTGCGGCGCATCTCGTCTTCGAGATTGACGGGGATGATTTCCTTCGCGAGATCGGTCATTGCGACTTCTTATGCTGGAGTGACGGCATGAAGGAACGGACGCCGTCACGGGACAAACACCCGGACTGCCAGCGCATGCAGCGGCGGCGGTCGAGAAGTCGCTCCGGAGGGCGCACGCGGGTCCATGCGCGAAGCCGAAATTGTAACACGCGGAGGCCTTCCACGCCCCGCCGCAGCTGGCGTTTTTTCCATGCAGAAACAGCGACTTGCGAGCGCCTCCGCGACTTCGGCGGCGGCGTCGCGAAAAGCGCGGCTCAGTGGCCGAAGAAAGTCTGCATCGAAACGCGGTTCGGGCGCTCGACGACACCGCGATCGGTGACGATGGCGTCGATCAGTTCCGATGGGGTGACATCGAACACCGGGTTCCAGGCGTTGATGCCCTCAGCCACCGTGCGCACGCCGCCGATGCCGAGCAATTCGGCAGGGTCGCGCTCTTCGATCTCGATCTTGCCGCCGCTGGCCGTGGCCATATCGACCGTGGACGACGGCGCCACCACCATACATTTCACGCCGTGGTAGCGGGCGGCGATGGCAAGCTGGTAGGTGCCGATCTTGTTGGCGACGTCGCCGTTCGCGCAGATGCGGTCGGCGCCGACGATCACCCACTGCACCTGTCCGGTCTTCATGAGATGCGATGCGGCGGCATCGGCGATCAGGGTGGCGTCGATGCCGTCCTGCTGCAGTTCCCACACCGTCAGCCGCGCGCCCTGCAGCCAGGGCCGGGTTTCGCCAGCGAAGACGCGTTCGATGCGTTCCTGGGCCACGCCGGCGCGGATCACGCCCAGCGCGGTGCCGAAACCGGCGGTCGCCAGCGAGCCGGTGTTGCAGTGGGTCAACACACCGCTGCCCTTGGCGATCAATTGCGCGCCGAGCTTGCCCATCTTGTGGTTCGCAGCGAGATCTTCGCTGGCGATGGCCTGCGCCTCGCGCAGCAGCACACTGCGCCAGTCGTCGCCGGCATTGGCCAAGGCGTGGCGCATGCGCTGCAACGCCCAAGCCAGATTGACCGCCGTCGGCCGCGCGGCGTTGAGCTGCAGTATCACCGGTTCCAGCCGTTCGGCCGCCTCGGCCGCGGTCTCCACTTCGCCGCCGCTGGTCGCGTCGAGTTCGCGCGCAGCCAACACCACGCCCCAGGCCGCGGCGATGCCGATCGCGGGCGCGCCGCGCACGATCAGCGCATGGATCGCTTGCGCGACCTCACCGCTGGAGCGACAGGGGACGTATTCGACCGTGAACGGCAATTTGCGCTGGTCGAGCAGCTCAAGGGTATCGCCGGTCCAGCGGATCGGGCGGATGCGGTCGTAGCGCGCGTAATCGATGTCTTGTTTCATCCGTGCATTCTACCGGCAGCCGAAAAAACGCGTCCCGGCATGGGCCGGGACGCAGTTGTCAAGCAGGAGACTCGAGCGCAATCGTCAGTCCGGGCGTTCCTGGTCGCGTTCGATGTTGCGCTCGCGCGTTGCGGGTTGTTCCCGAAGTGCCGGCGGGTGCTCGACCACGCCCGGCTGCGCCGAACCGCCGGTGTTGCGCTGTTCGACCTGCGCGGTCGGGCGTTCCACCGGGCGAACCGGGACAGCAGGCTGGGTTTCTTCGGCCGGGCGGATCTGTCGGCCGCTGGGAGCATCCGTGTTGTCCTGGGAGCCGCGCGGACGTTCGATCACGGTCTGCGCCGGCGGACGCTGGCTGTCTTCCCGAGCGGAGGTGTTCTGGAACACACCAGGCTGCAGCGCGCCGGATTGCTGGCCGCCCGGCATGCCGTTGCCCATATCGCCGGGCGGGCGCACGTTGGCGCCTGGTGGGCGCGAATTGCCGCCGCGATTGCCGCGACCGATCACGAACTCGGCGCGGCAGCCCTGGGTCACCCAGACGCCGTTGCGCGAGCGGCCCCAGGTCTGGTTCTCGACGCACGGCTTGCCGGACAACTGGCGCAAGAGGCGGATATCACCGCGGCTGTTGCCGGTAAAGTTGCAACTGCGACTGCGGTTATCGGCGGATTCGCAGCGGATCAGGTCGCTGCCGCCGTAGCCGCCGTTATTATTGTTGTAGTAGCCACCATTGTTGTTGCCGTAACCATTGCCATAACCGCCGTTGCGGAACAGCCCGCGGCAGCCATTGCTCACCCACACGCCACGCGAGTCGGTACCCCAACTCTGGCCACGGACGCAGGGCGTATTCGATAGCTGGCGAATGAATTCGGCACGTCCGGAACTGGCGCAGCGTTCGGTGCGGTTATTGGTGGATTCGCAGCGGAAGGTGTCTCCACCGTCGTTACCGTAACCACCCCCGTAGCGGTCGTCGTCGTAGCGGTCGTCATCATAATCGCCATAACCACCGACGCTGAACTCGGCGCGGCAACCGCCGCTGACCCAGATGCCGCGCGAATCGGTGCCCCAGTTGCGGCCGCGAACGCAGGCATTGCTGGACAACTGCCGAACCAGACGGATATCGCCACCGCCGCCGACCGCACAACGTTCGGTACGGTTATCGCGGGACTCGCAGCGAATCACCGAATCGTCGTTGTAGCCGTTGTTGTAGTACTGGGCGTGGGCCGGCAGGGTGGACGCGCCGGCGAGAAGGAGCGACGCGGTGAGGACAAGACGGTTGCGCATGGATTCATCCCCTTGATGAGTGGCTTTACTCTAGCGGCGGTGGATGAATGGCCGGCGAATTTTTCGGGCCGGCCCGCCGGCGGCGACTGCCCGTTCAGGTTGGGAGAAACCCCAGCCAGCTGCATTCAGCTGCGGGAAAAGTCGAAAGCCAGCACATCGGCGATGCGGTCGGTGCCGGTCATGGCCATCAGCAGACGTTCGATGCCCACCGCCACACCCGCGCAGGCCGGCAGCCCGGAAGCCATGGCCGCGAGCAAACCCTCGTCGAGCGGAGGCTGCACCGCACCCCGCGTCGCGCGCAGCGCATGGTCGCGCAGGAAACGCGTGCGCTGTTCGTCGCCATCGGTCAGCTCGTGATACCCGTTGGCCAGTTCCAGCGCACCGAGATACAGCTCGAAACGCTCTGCGACTGCCGGCTCCGCCACCGCCGGACCACCGCCCTGCCCCACGCGGATCTTCGCCAGCGCGCACTGCGAAGCCGGATAGTCGCGCACGACGAGAATGCCGTCGCGATCGAAGCACGCCTGCAGCCGATGGGTCATCAGCAGATCCAGCCAGTCGTCGCGATTCAACCCGGCCGGATCGATCTCCGTATCGCCCAGCGCCACGCACAGCTCGGCGTCGCTGGCCGTGAACGGATCGATACCGAGGCGCTCGCGATAAAGCTCGCGGAACGTCGTTGTCGTCACGGTCGCAGTGCGTCCGACCAGCACCAATACGGCCTGCACCAGTTCGACGGTTTCGCCGATCAGACGATGATGATCCCAACCGACGCGATACCACTCCAGCATCGTGAATTCGGGGTTATGGCGGCCGCCCGCTTCGCCGTTGCGGAATACCCGGCCGAGTTCATAACAATCGCCGATACCCGCGGCCAGCAGACGCTTCAGCGGAAACTCGGGCGACGTGCGCAGCCAGCGCGTGCGCGATGCGCCGTCGATGCGGCCGGAAAATTCCAGTGCGAACGATTCGATGTTCGCGTCGGTATTGCCGGCCATCGACAGCACCGGCGTTTCCACTTCCAGCACATCGCGCTCAGCGAAGAACGCACGGATCGTCGCGTACAGCCGCGCACGCAGGCGCAGAACGTCGAGCGTGGCGGTCGGCCGCCAGTCGCTCATGCGCTGCCGTGCTCCGCCAGGAACGCAAGCAACTTGGCTTCGTCCCAGATCTCGATACCGAGTTCCTGTGCCTTCGTCAATTTGCTGCCGGCCGCTTCGCCGGCAATGACGACGCTGGTTTTCTTCGAAACGCTGCCGGACACTTTGGCACCCAGTGCTTCGAGTTTCGCACCGGCTTCGTCGCGGGACATCGCGACAAGGCCTCCGGTCAACACGAACGTCTTGCCTTCGAGCGGACCGGTCGTCGAATCATCCGCCTCCGGGATGCGTGCTAGCAACGCCGCGATCGCCTCAGCGGCGCGAGCCAGCAACTGCGCATTGGGTTCTTCAGCCAACCACAACGCGAAACTCTGCGCGCAATCCGCGGGCAGTCCCGCCGCCACCAAAGCGTGCTGGGGCGCGTCGCGAACTGCCGCCGCGTCCTTGAAAGCGGAAGCGAGCTGTTCCGCGCGGATGCGCGTGACTTTCGGGATTTCCATGTCGACAAGCAGCGTCGCCAGCGTCAGATCCGGCCGCAGTTTCGGCGACGGCGGGTGCGCATCGACGATGTGCACACCGCGCTGAAGCAGCGCCTCGATGACCTGCTGATTACCCGGCTGATCGAAGAAATGTCCCAAGGCGCGCGCCACTTCGGCGCCGATGTCCGGCACGCGCTTGAAAACAGGCCACGGCAGGTGCCGGATCAGATCGAGATCGCCGAACCAGGCGGACAGCGCCTTCGCCGTGCTTTCGCCGACATGCTGGATGCCGAGCGCGAACAGGAAACGTTCGAGCGTGGTCGCGCGGCTGTGGTCGATCGCTTCGATCAGGTTATCGGCCCATTTGGTCGCGACCTTGCCGGCTTTCGCGGTTTCGGGCGTGGTGCCGTCGCGCTCGTCGACGCGACGCTTCATCTCGAGCAGGTCTTCGAGCGAGAGGCGATACAGGTCCGCGACCGAGTCCAGATAACCCATGTCGGAAAGATCCTCGACATAGCGGTCGCCCAGGCCTTCGATATCCATCGCCCGACGCGACGCGAAGTGGCGGATCGCCTCCTTGCGCTGCGCGGCGCAAGTCAGTTCGCCGGAGCAGCGCCAGACGACTCCGTCTTCTTCGCGCACGATCTCCGAACCGCAGACCGGGCACGCTTCGGGCATTCGCCATTGCGGCACGTTGGCTTTGCGGTGCTGCAGAACGACGCGAACGATCTCTGGAATCACATCGCCCGCACGACGCACGATCACGGTGTCGCCGATACGCACATCCAGCCGCGCGATCTGGTCGGCGTTGTGCAGGGTCGCGTTGGTCACGACCACGCCCGCGACTTGTACGGGTTTCAGGCGCGCGACCGGCGTCGCCGCACCGGTGCGACCGATCTGGATCTCGATCGCTTCCAACTCGGTGGACTGTTCCTGGGCTGGGAATTTGTGCGCGATCGCCCAGCGCGGTGCGCGCGAGACGAAGCCCATCTCGCGCTGGCCGGCGTAGTCGTCGAGTTTGTAGACCACGCCATCGATGTCGAACGGCAGCGCATCGCGCTTCGCGCCCATGCGCCGGTAGTAATCCAACAGTCCATCGGTGCCGACGACCGCATCGCTTTCGGCGCTGACCGGGAAGCCCCACTCGCGCAGCCGTTTCAGAGTCGACGAATGTGTGGCGGGCAAATCGAAGCCCTCGACGACGCCAACGGCATAGGCGTAGAACGCCAGCGGTCGCTGTGCGGTGATGCGTGGATCGAGTTGACGCAGCGAACCCGCCGCGCCGTTACGCGGATTGGCCAACACCTTGCCGCCTTCCTTGAGCGCGCGCTCGTTGTAGGCCTTGAACGCGGCCAGCGGCATGTAGACCTCGCCGCGCACTTCCAGCACGTCCGGCCATTCGTCGCCGCGTAGTTGCAGCGGAATGGCTTTGACCGTGCGCAGATTCACAGTCACGTCCTCGCCGGTGGCGCCATCGCCGCGCGTGGCGCCACGCACGAATACGCCCTGTTCGTAGCGCAGACTGATCGCGAGACCGTCGAGCTTGGGTTCAGCCGAGAACACTGGTGCATCGCGATCGAGACGCTCTTCGATGCGGCGTACGAAATCGGCGATCTCCCCGTCGGCGAAGGCGTTGCCGAGCGACAGCATCGGCACGATGTGCGCGACTTCCTCGAATTTCGAGGACGGCTTGTCGCCGACGCGCTGACTGGGCGACGAGGCATCAGCGAATTCAGGATGCGCAGCTTCCAGCGCTTCGAGCTCGCGCATCAGCCGGTCGTAATCGGCGTCCGGAATCGAGGGATCGTCGAGGACGTGGTAGCGGTGGTTCGCGTCCTCGATCTGAAGACGCAATTCGACGATTCTGGAGGCGGGGTCGGTCATTGATGCGTTCTGTAGCCCGGGTAAGCGGAGCGCACCCGGGGGTTGTTCGCGAAAACCCCGGGTGCGGCCTTCGGCCTTACCCGGGCTACGGTTGCGTTACCAGCGGGTGTTCTTGGAGATCGGCGGCGCTTCGTGCTGGCGGTCGTAGGCGCGCAGGTCGTCGCGGATGTGCGCAATGCGTTGGCGGCCGAGGGCGTTGCGCGATTCGTCCAGCACCACCCCGTCGAGCAGTTCGGCCATGCGCTGCGCGGTGGGCAGCAGCTTTTCCCAGGCGTCGAGCGCAGCGATCGGCGCCGGCAGGGTCAGGAAGAACGCGATCGCCGGGGTTTCCAGCGTCTGGATCTCGCTCATCTCGAAGCTGCCGGGCTTCTTGATGTTGGCGACGCTGAAGATCGGGCTGCTGTCGGCACGGCCGTCCATCAGGCGATGGAAGATGCTCATATAGCCGTAGCTCAGGCCGGCCTTTTCGGCTGCGACCACGATGTCGGTGCCGCGCAGCACCTGGCCGGATCGCGCGGCGACGTAGAGAGTCACGATCTTGTCGAAATCCTCGCGGTCGCGTTTGCCGACCTCCGGGCCGGAGGGTGGCGGCGCGGTTTCGGGCGACAGACCTTCGTATGGCATGCCGTCCTGCGCGAACACCACATCGTTCTGGCCCGGCACGTCGCCACGCGCGTCGGCGACCGTCTGCGGCGGTGTGCGCTCTGCGGACTCGTCGCGGAGTTTTCGACCCTGACTCTGCTTGCGCGGGCGGCCGAAGAAATAGATCGCCGCCATCAGCAGTACCCCCGCGACCACGATGCCGATGCGCAACCACCAGATATCCGACATTACATTGACCTCCCTATTGGATTAGGCCGCGCCGACGAGGCGCGCGGCCTCGGCCAGATCGACCGAGACCAGGCGGCTGACGCCCGGCTCGCGCATGGTCACGCCGCTGAGTTGCTGCGCGGCTTCCATGGTCGCCTTGTTGTGGGTGACGAACAGAAACTGCACGTGTTCGCTCATTTCCTTGACCATCGCGGTGAAGCGACCGACGTTGGCTTCGTCCAGCGGCGCGTCCACTTCGTCCAGCAGACAGAACGGCGCGGGATTGAGCTGGAAGATCGCGAACACCAGCGCCACCGCGGTCATCGCCTTCTCGCCGCCGGACAGCAGCGAGATGTTGGACACGCGCTTGCCGGGCGGACGGGCCATGATCGCGACGCCGGTGTCGAGCAGATCCTCGCCGGTGAGTTCCAGATAGGCGTGGCCGCCGCCGAACAGGCGCGGATACAGTTCCTGCACCCCGGTGTTGACGCGGTCGAAGGTGTCCTTGAAGCGGCCGCGGGTTTCGCGGTCGATCTTGCGGATCGCTTCTTCCAGCGTTTCCAGCGCGGTGGTGAGATCCAGATCCTGCGCGTCGAGGTATTCCTTGCGCTGCGCGGCTTCGGCGTGTTCCTGGATCGCGGCCAGATTGACCGGCTCCAGTCGTCGCAGCTTGGCGTCGAAATCGGTGACGATCTTTTCCCAGGCGCGCGGATCGGCATCGTCGGCCAGTGTGTTGATGACCTCGTCCAGCACGAAACCGCCGGCGACCACCGCTTCGGCGAGTTGCCCGGCCTTCAGCGCCAGCGCCTGCTGATCGAGCCTGCGCTGCGAGATGCCTTCACGGCGTGCGAGCGCCTGTTCGTCGCGCTGGTGGCGGGTCTGTTCGAACGTGCGGAGCTCGCTGTCGACGCCTTCCAGCGCCGCGCGCGCAGCGGCGAGATGGCGCTCGGCCAGCACGCGCTGTTCCAGCGCGGTCTGGCGTTGGTGTTCCAGCGTAAGCACCGGTTCGTCGCCGTCCGACAGCTGCGATGCGAGTTCGCCCAGGCGCGCGTCGAGCTGGCCGCGCTGGCCGCCCATGCGGTCCAGGGCCTGCGCGAGCGCGACGACCTGCGCCCGCTGCGATTCCAGGTTCAGCGCCAACGCATGCGCGGCGTCGCGCGATTCGCGCGCACTGAACCGCGCGGTGTCGCGGGCTTCGGCAAACGCGCGGCGCTCGGCTTCCAGCATCTGCCGGGCGCCTTCGAGTTCGCCCATCCGCGATACGGCATCTTCCAGCCGCGAACGCGCCTCGCGCGCCTGTTCGACGCTGATGTCGATGGTTTCGATCAGTTGACCGACATCCAGATCGATCTTCTCGATCCGGTTGCGCGCGGACTCCAGCCGACCCTGCTGGCTCTGCAACTGGCCGGCGAGTTCGGAGACGTTGCGATGCGCGAGATGCAGTGCGCGCTGCGCGTCTTCGCGCTGCTGCTCGGCGCTGAGCATCTGGTCGCGCAGGCTGACGATGCTGCGGTCGAGTTCGGCTTCCTGCTGCTGCAGGGTTTCGATCCCGGCGCGCAGTTCGTGGATTTCGCGTTCGCGCAGCAGCGCGCCCTGCTTGGCCGCGCCGGAACGCACCACGCGCACCCAACCGGCGCCGACGCGCTCGCCCTGGCGGGTGATGACCGATTCGCCGTCGCCCAGGCTGGCGAGCAGTTGCCGCGCATCGATCAAGGTTTCGGCGAAGTGGAGTTTCGAGAGCATTCGCCGGATCGCCAGCGGACCCTGCACTTTCGCGGCGAGTGAGGTCGGCGCGAATGCGTCGCTACCGTTGTCCGGCGACACCAGCGCGATGCGGCCTTCGCCGAGTTCGCCCAGTGCGTCGACCAGCGCTTCGGGCGCTTCGACCAGCACGCCTTCGATCAGTTGACCGAGCGCGCCTTCGACCGCGTTTTCCCAGCCGGATTCGACCTTCAGCACTTCGCCGACGCGCGCGGCGGAATCCAGACCGCGCTGTTTCAGCCACGCGACCGCGGCGCCTTGTTCCTGGCCCAGCGCCGCATGCTGCAGCGTTTCCAGCGACGACAGCCGGCCGCGCGCGGCCTGCGCCTGCTTGCGCACGTCGGCGAGCGCAGCCTGCGCATTGCGGACCTGATCCTGCACGCCGACCACGCCCTGCTTACGCGTTTCGAGATCTTCACTGAGGCCGTCGAGCGCGGCTTTGCGCTCTTCGTGCTGGAGCTCAAGACCGGCGAAGGCTTCCGCCAGCGTGTTGAGGTCCAGCGCGCTGCGCTCGCTGTTGAGCTGTTCGCGCCGGCGCTCGGCGTCGAGCGACTGGCGGTCGAGGTAATCGACCTTGGTGCGTTCGACATCGCCGGCGCGCGCGGCTTCGCTCTGCGCGCGGCTGTGCGCGTCCCATCGCTGCTGCCAGTCGGCGAGCTTGGATTCGGCGTCCTGCAGCGCCTGCTGGCGATCGGCGTCTGCGTCCTTGAGTGCGTCCAGACGCGGTTCGGCGTCGGCGATTTCTGTGCGCAGCGCGTCGAGGCGGCTCTGGTCGGTTTCGATATGCAGGCCGATTTCCGACAGCGCCTGCTGGGCTTCATCGCGGGCACGCTGCAGACGCTGGCCGAGTTCGCGCTGATGCGCGATCTGCTGTTCGATGCGAGCCAGCGTACCGCCGACTTCATAACCCGCGGCCTGGGCCTTGTTCAGCGCCTCGGCGGCGGCTTCGCGGCGCTCGCGGCCGGTTTCGATCTCACGCTCGGCCTCGCGCTGCTCGGCGATGGTCTGCTGCAGCCGGGTTTCTTCCTGCGACAGGCCCTCGCGCAGCGCCTGCAACTGGGTGTCGAGCAGCCGGAATTCCAGCGCCTTCCACTCCGCGTCCTTGATCCGGCGCTCGGCCTGGATCGACTGGTACTGCTCGGCCTGCTTGGCCTGCCGCGCAAGATGCTGCAGCTGTTTGCCGACTTCTTCGCGCAGGTCGTTGAGGCGGTCGAGATTCTCGCGGGTGTGGCGGATGCGGGTCTCGGTTTCCTTGCGGCGTTCCTTGTATTTGGAGATTCCGGCGGCTTCTTCCAGATAGACGCGCAGTTCTTCGGGCTTGGCCTCGATGACCTGCGAGATCATGCCCTGCTCGATGATCGAGTAGCTGCGCGGGCCGAGGCCGGTGCCGAGGAACAGGTCGGTGATGTCCCGGCGGCGGCACTTGGTGCCGTTGAGGTAGTAATTGCTCTGGCCGTCGCGGCTGACCTGGCGCTTGACCGAGATTTCGTTGAACGCCGCGTACTCGCCGGTGATGGTGTGGTCCGAGTTGTCGAAGACCAGTTCGACCGTGGCCTGCGACACCGGTTTGCGCGCGGAGCTGCCGGAAAAGATCACGTCGGTCAGCGAGTCGCCGCGCAGGCGGCTGGCCGCGCTTTCGCCCATCACCCAGCGGATGGCGTCGATGATGTTCGACTTGCCGCATCCGTTCGGCCCCACCACGCCCGTCATGTTCGTGGGCAGGTGCAGCGTGGTCGGATCGACGAAGGATTTGAAGCCGGACAGTTTGATCGTGGAAAGACGCATGCGCTGATCGGGTGCTCCGCCGGCCCGACCGCAGAAAGCCGGCGCTGGCGCAGGTAGAAATAGGTTGAATTCCGAGCGCCAAGCGATTGATTCCACTGGCGACAATCCGGCCTGATCGCCGCATCGTCCCCGCAGTATATAGAACGTTGCCGCCCGCGAAACTCAGCCGGCGGCGGTCAGCCTCAGTCCGGTCGCGGGGTCGAAGACGTGCCACTGTCCGGGAGCCGCGCGCAGCGGCTGGATCCCGCCCGGCTCCGGCAGGTCTTCGGGCGCGAACCGCGCCACCAGGGCGTGCGGGCCGTAGCGCAGATAGGCGAAGGCTTCGCTGCCGACCGGCTCCAGCACTTCGAGCTGGGCGCCGAAATGCGGAATTTCACCATCGGCACAGCGCAGCAGGTGTTCCGGGCGCAGGCCCACGTCGAGATCACGGCCCAGCCATGCGGGATCGATCTCCAGCCCGGGCAACGGCAGCACCAGGCCGTCGGCCAGATGCAATCCCGGCGCGCCGCCCTCGGCGACCAGCCGGCCGCGCACGATGTTCATCGCCGGGCTGCCCAGGAACGTCGCCACGAACAGGTTGGCCGGGCGGCGATACAGGGCCATCGGCGTGTCGATCTGCTGGATCTCGCCGTCCCTCATCACCACGATCCGCTGCCCGAGGGTCATCGCTTCGATCTGGTCGTGGGTGACGTAGACCATGGTCGCGGCGAGGCTGCGGTGCAGGCGGGCGATTTCGGTGCGCATCGAGGTGCGCAGCTTGGCGTCGAGGTTCGACAGTGGTTCGTCGAGCAGGAAGACCTTCGGCTGGCGCACCAGGGCGCGCCCCAGCGCGACCCGCTGGCGCTGGCCGCCGGACAGCGCGGCCGGTCGGCGTTCCAGCAGCGCGGCGAGTTCCAGGGTGTCGGCAGCGGCCTTGATCCGCGCGGCGATCTCGGCTTTCGGATACCCGCGGAGTTTCAGGCCGAACGCCAGGTTTTCGGCCACGGTCATGTGCGGATAAAGCGCGTAGCTCTGGAACACCATCGCGATGTCGCGATCCTTGGGCGCCATGTCATTCACGGTGCGCCCGTCGATGGCCAGCGTGCCGTCGCTGATCGCTTCCAGGCCGGCGATCATCCGCAGCAGCGTGGACTTGCCGCAGCCCGACGGCCCGACCAGCACCAGCAACTCGCCGTCGGCAACTTCAAAGCTGGCGCCGGCCACGGCGACATACCCATCCGGGTAGACCTTGCGAAGCCGATCGAGCGTCACTGTCGCCATCTTCCATCCTCGGTCCGTGACCGGTTGCCCCACTTGCGAAACGGCGTCGAATGCGCCGCTGATACGAGGAGGTTACAGACCGGAAAGCTTGATATAGTCTTGATGTAACCGTTTACATGCCCATCCGCATCATGCCATCGAACTCGCCGCCGAGGAACCCCGCCGTGCCGCAGGCCCACGACAAGAGCCATCCCAAAATGTACGAATTTCCGCCCGGCTTCCTGTGGGGCGCCGCCACCGCCGCCCATCAGATCGAGGGCTCGCCGCTGGCCGATGGCGCAGGCCCCAGCATCTGGACCCGCTTCGCGCACACTCCGGGCATGACCCTGAACGGCGACACCGGCGACGTGGCCTGCGACCACTACCGGCGCTGGAAGGACGACGTGAAGCTGATGCGCGAACTGGGCCTGCAGGCCTACCGCTTCAGCGTGTCGTGGTCGCGGATCCTGCCCGAGGGCACCGGCCGGGTGAATCAGGCCGGCATCGATTTCTACTCGCAACTCGTCGACGAACTGCTGGCCAACGGCATCGAGCCGCTGCTCACGCTGTATCACTGGGACATGCCCGCGGCGCTGGACGACAAGGGCGGCTGGCTCAACCGCGACAGCGCCGACTGGTTCGCCGAGTACGGCACGGTGCTGTACCGCGCGCTCGACGGCCGGCTGAAGAAATGGGTGACGCTCAACGAACCTTGGGTCATCACCGACGGCGGCTATCTGCACGGCGCGCTGGCGCCGGGCCACCGCAGCAAATACGAAGCGCCGATCGCCTCGCATAACCTGATGCGCGCGCACGGCGCCGCGGTGCAGGCGTATCGCGCCGAAGGCAAGCACGAGATCGGTCTGGTGGTGAACATCGAGCCGAAATACCCGGCCACCAACAGCGCCGAGGACCAGGCGGCGACGCAGCGCGCGCATGCCTATATGAACGAGCAATACCTGCACCCCGCGTTGCTAGGCCGCTATCCGCCGGAGCTGAAGGAGATCTTCGGCGACGCTTGGCCGGATTTCGATCCCGAAGACTTCAAGCTGATCGTGCAGCCGCTGGATTTCGTCGGCATCAACTACTACACCCGCAGCGTCACCCAGGCCAACGACAGCTATCCGCTGAAGGCCGGCGCGGTGCGCCAGCCGCTCGGCACCTATTCGGAAACCGGCTGGGAGGTCTTCCCGCAGGGGCTTACGGATCTGCTGCTGTGGTTCAAGAACACCTATGGCGATCTGCCGGTGTACATCACCGAAAATGGCGCTGCGTTCTTCGACCCGCCGGTGGCCGAGAACGGCCACATCTGCGACCCGTTGCGCATCAACTATCTGCACAAACATCTGCGCGCGATCCATGACGCCATCGCCGCCGGCGTCGATATCCGCGGGTACATGGTGTGGTCGCTGCTGGACAACCTCGAATGGTCGCTCGGTTATTCAAAGCGCTTCGGCATCGTGCACGTGAACTACGGCACCCAGGAACGCACGCCAAAAGACAGCGCGCTCTGGTATTCGGAAGTGATCGGCAGCCACGGACGCAAACTCGACGAGCCTTCGCCCTACTGATTTCGTCTTACCGAGCTCGCATTACCGATCCCACCGTATCGATTTCTCTGCACCCCCTCCCCCTCTTGGCAGGTGCGCCCGACGACGCTGAATCCTGGGTCGTCGGGTTTTTTTTGTGCGCAGGTTTCCGGTCAACGCAATTCGACGACGACCGTATAGGTGCCCTTTGGGATCCACAGCTCATCGCCGCGCCACTCGCCCGGCCGACCGTCGACAGTGATGCGGCCCGGCCGCGCATCCGACAACGGCCACGGCAATGCGGCACCGCCTGCGGGAAGCACGCTGCCCGCAGCGATGTTGAGCATCAGGTGATTTTTTTCGCGGCGGAGTGCGTAACCGAACTGGCCCTGCGGCGTGCGTAGTCCTTCCATCGCGATGCCCTCGCCGCCGAGCCAGCGCGCAGGAATACCGGCAGCAAGCACGAGTCGGTCGTCGGCTTCGCGGTGATACGCGAACATGTCCAGCGCCGAGCGCATGAAATCCGATGCGACCCAGGCATGCGGCAGATCGCCAAGGAAGAACGGCTTGCGCGGCGTGCGCGAGACCACTTCGCCCCACTGATTCCAACCGCGCGGCGCCCTGTCGTCGAAAAAGAAACGCATCGCGTCCCAGGCGCGTTCGCGCCAGCCCAGACGCACGAAAGCGCCTACGTTGCGCCACTCGTAGGGCGTGTAATCCTTCCACTCGCGTTTGCCGTCGCGGCGTTGTTCGAATTCGCGCCAATACCGTTCAAAAGTGTTGTGCAGCAGATCCTGCGGCAGCCGCGCCTGCTCGCCTCCCGGCGCCAGTGCGATGGTGGTCGAGGTCGGATCGAAGTCGCCGAGTTCCGCGGCTCCAGGCAGATAGTCGATACCGTGACGCGCGGTGGCCGCGCGCAGCGAGGCGTCGAGATCGGCGCGGAACTGGTCGCGCGCCGCCGCCATCCGTACCACGTCGTCGCGCTTGCCAAGGCGCTCGGCGATCCACACCGCGTCCTTGTAGCCGCGCAGCGCCCAGAAGTTATCCCAGTACGAGTGCATGGGCTTGGCCGAATACCCTTCATGACTGATAGACACGGGCATCATTCCGTAGAACGCCGGATCGCGCGCGCGGTTTGCTTCAGTACGCTCGCTGGCGCGCAGGGTTTCCATGTACGCGAACGCGCCCTGCACATGCGGCCACATCGCCGTCAGGAAGGCATCGTCGCCGGTATGCCGCGCGTAGTCGGCGATCGCGAAGATCAACTCGCCGTGGCTGTCGTTCTCAGGCACCGGGTCGCTGCCGCGGTCGTCGACGCAGCACGGCACCTTGCCGTTCTCGAACTGGTACGGCGCGTACCAGTCGATGTATTCGCGCACCGCGTCCTCGCGGCCCATGCGCAGCAGACCTTCGGCGATCATCGCGCCGTCGCGGATCCAGCTGCGCGCGTACGAACGCGTGCCCGGCTGCAGGCGCGGGCCGATGCGCGAGATCAACTGATGCGCCAGCGCGGTGCGCAGCGTGTCGACCAGCGGCCGACCTTCCTCCGGCACGACGAAACGGACGCGATCGAGTTTGCCGCGCCAGCGTTCTGCGACGATGCTCTGCCGCTGCTCGGGCGTGCAGGTCCGCCCTTCGCAGAACGGCGTGCCGGACATCGGAACGACGACATCGACCTCGCGCGATTCGCCCGGCGCGAGCCGCCAGCGATAGAGCAGCGCACCCGAGGCCAGCCCGGTCGGATCCTCCACTGCGGTAGTCGTCGGCAATGTCCCCGCCGCAAGATGCGATGCGGTCATGCCCGCATCGAACGGCGTTGCGAACGCCGCATCGGGTGCGCGTTGCGGATAGAGCCGCGCACGGCCCTCCACGCTCACGACGCCATCCTTCGCAAAGGCCAGCGATGCGATGCGACTGACGCCACCGGTGGTGTTGAGGAACTGGCTGGGCGGATTCACCTGGAACGGCTGCACCGCGAGCGCCAGCGTGTAATCGCGCGCGGTCGCACCCGGATTGCGCAGCGCATAACGCGCGACGATCTGCGAACGCGGCGGCCGACTTCCGAACGAATCGCTGTCGACGAATGCGGTCGTGCGCAACTGCGCATCGGGATGCGACCAATCGACGCTGGGGATCGGCAGATAACCGTCCTGCAGCGATTGCGCGCTTTTCACGTCGGCCCAACTCAACAGCTTACCGTCGACGATCAGGAAAGGCTCGATGCTGAAACCGCCCTTCGCGACTTCCACAGCGCCGTCCTCTCCGATCAGTCCCTGCTCGGTGCCGCCGTCGATGCCGAGGATGGTCCAGTACGGCTGTTCGCCGCTGAATCCACGCGGGAACCGGCCGCGCGGCTGGTCCTTCGCCACCGACGCGACGAAATCATTCGGTATCGCAGCGAATGCCAGCGATTCGACGCGCACTTCGGCGAGGGCGACAGCGCTCTTTCCGGAATCGAGAATCTGGATCGCAAGATGCCGCGCTTCGGACTCCGGCAGCGCGATCCAGTCGCGTCCGCCGGCGCTGCCGACGACTTCGCGCAGCGTGCGCCAATCGCGGCCATCATCGGAGGACAGAACGGCATACGCGGCCGGATGCGCGCCCTCGGCCCAATCGATGCGCAGGCCGCCGAACTCGGTCGGCGCGCCGAGATAGAGCGACAACCGCTGCGTGCCACGACCGGCAGGCCAGACCGTGGATGCATCGCCATCGGCTGCTTTGCCTGCATCGCCGGCAGCCGTGGTGGCGCTGACGGACGCGATGCGCGGTTCCGCCGCATCGGACGGCAGCGCGACGAAACGCAGATCGTCGAAACACACGCGACCTTTGCCGCCGGCGCTGTTGTTGAGCGTGAACTCGAGCTTCGCGCTGTCGCGCAGCACCGGATCCGCGCCCGGCCCCCAGGCCTTGCCGATGTGCCGGCGTTTGTAGCGCACCGGCGTCCACTCGCGCGGGAACGCATATTTCGGGCGATTCACCCACCACACATTGTCGCCGCTGGCGTCGATGAGTTTGAACTGCAGATCGTTGGCCGGCGATTCGGCGCGCAGCTGGAAATCGAAACGATAATTCTCCGGATACGCGATGACGAGATCGCGCTGCAGGCCGACATAGCCGGACACACCGTTGAAATCGTAATCCAGGCAGAGCGCACCGCCCTCGCTGCGGATCGTGCCGCTGACCTGGGTCGAGGCGATCACGCGCCACTGCGCGGGGTCGTCGAAAGTGTCGAGCGTGGCCGTCGCATCTTTTGCGTGGACACCGCCAACCACCATCAACAGGCACACCATCAGGCAGCGGCGAAGCAGGATCATGTTCGAAGCACCTCGAAAATCGAATGTCGTGGGAGTGAGCCCGCCACTCCGCTCTCAACCTTTGACGCTGCCCAACAGCAGGCCTTGGATGTAGTAACGCTGCAGCATCAGGAACAGCAGCAGTACCGGCAGCACCGTCAGCACCGCACCGGCCATCATCATCTCGACATCCTGGATGTGCTCGCGCGACAGCGAAGCCAGCGCGACCGGCAGCGTGTAATTGGTCTGGTCTGTCAGCACGATCAGCGGCCACATGAAATCGTTCCAGCTGCCCATGAAGGTGAAGATCGCCAGTGTCACCAGCACCGGCTTGAGCATCGGCAGCACGATACGGAAGAAGATCCGCCATTCGCCGGCGCCGTCGATGCGCGCGGCCTCGATCAGTTCGTCCGGGATCGAGCGCGCGTACTGGCGCACCAGGAAGATGCCGAAGATCGACGCCAGTCCCGGCACGATCACGCCGGCATAGCTGTTCACCAGGCCCATCTGTTTGAGCATCAGGAACAGCGGCAGCATCGCCACCTGCGACGGGATCACCAGCGCGGCGAGCAGCAGCTTGAAGATCCGTTCGCGACCGGCGAAGCGCAGTTTGGCGAAGGCATAGCCGGCCATGGTGTTGATCAACAGCGACAACAGGGCGATGGCCGAAGCGACCAGCGCGCTGTTGGCGAAATAGCCACCCATGCCGATGCGATCGAACAGCGCGCGGTAGTTGTCGAGCGTGATCGACGACGGCAACAGCGGCGGCGGGAAACGGCTGGCGCCACCCGCCGGCATGAACGACACCGACAGCATCCACAGCAGCGGCGCGAGGCTAAGCAAGGTCAGCGCGATCAGGCCCGCATGCACCAGCAGCGCATGGCCACGCGATTCGCCGACGTCGCCATGGATGACCGCGCTCATACGATGCCCTTCCTGCGCCCGAAGCGCATCATCGCGGCGGTGATCGCAAGGATGATGAGGAACAGCAGGAACGCCACCGCCGACGCGCGGCCCAGGTTCCACCAGCGAAAGCCTTCCTCGAACATGAAATACAGCACGCTGACAGTGCTCTGCAGCGGATCGCCGCGGGTCATCACGTAAGGTTCGGCGAACAACTGGAAGTAACCGGCAACCGTAATCACGCCGACCACCATCAAGACCGGCCCGAGCATCGGCAACGTGATGTGCCAGAGCTGGCGGCGACGCGAGGCGCCGTCGATCCGCGCCGCTTCGTATAGATCCTGTGGGATCGCCTGCAATCCGGCGAGGAAGATCACCATGTTGTAGCCGAAGTTTTTCCACACCGCGAGCAGGATGATGGTCGGCATCGCCCACTGCGGATCGCCCAGCCAGTCGACCGGCGCGATGCCGACGTGGCCCAGCGCCCAGTTCACCAGACCGTAGCTGGAGTGGAACAGATAGCGCCAGATCACCGCGACTGCGACCAGCGTCGTCACCACCGGCGCGAACAGCGCGGTGCGGAAGAACGCGCGGAAGCGCGCGACCGGCGCGTTGAGCAGCAGCGCGGCGCCCAGCGACACGCCGATCGACAGCGGCACGCCGACGATCACGAAATAGAAGGTATTGCCGAGCGATTTCCAGAACAGCGGCGTCTGCAGCAGTTCGGTGTAGTTGCCGAAACCGACGAAGCGCAGATTGCGCCAGTCGGCAAGCGCGTACAGATCGAAATCGGTCAGGCTGAGCAGCAGCGCGGCGAATACCGGCACACCGAAGAAGACGCCGAGGACGATCAGCGCCGGTCCGACGAACACCCACGCGGCCAGCGAGCGCTTCATGGTGCCGCTTCCGCGCGCACCGCTTTCATTCGCGCCACGCGCTGCGATTCCACCCAGCGACGTTTTTCCAGCAGCGCGTCGACGCTGGCGTCGAGCGCGCGCACCGCGGCGTCCTGCGATTGCCCGCCGCGCACCACGCGCTCACTCGTCAGTCGTATCTCCTGCACCACCCGCTCCCACTCCAGCACTTTCGGCGTCGGCTTCACCCGTTCCAACTGATCGCGGAACGCGGCGGCATAGGGATCGGCGCGCAGTTCCGGATGTTCCCAGGTGCTGCGACGCGGCGGCAGGTCGCCGATCTCGGCGTGGAATTTCTGCTGGATTTCCGGGCGCGACAGGAACTCGACGAACTTCCACGCAGCCTCTTTGCGCGGCGAATCGCGGAACAATACGAGGCTGGTGCCGCCAGCGATGCCAGCGCCCAATCCATCCGGGCCGGGCAAGGGCGCGGTGCCCCACGCATCCTTCAGATGTTCCGGCGCGCGCTTGCGGAATTCGCGGATGTTCCAAGGCCCCGACACATAGAACACGAACATGCCGTTGAAGAATTCGTCCCAGACGTTGGAGATCTGCGTCTCCGACATCTGCGGCGCCAGCCCCTGCTCGAACATGCCCGCGTAGAAACCGAGCGCGCGCCGGAAGCCGGGGCTGTCGAAATTGCTGCGACCATCGCGCAGCAGCGGATCGTCCTGCTGCAGCGCCAGCGACAGCAACTGCTCGAACTCGTTCAATGGCAGCAGGATCGCATAACGATCCTTGCCGCGCTGGCGCTTGATCGCGGTCATCGCCGCGCTCCATTCCACCCAGGTCTTCGGCGGCTGCGCGTAGCCGGCCGCGGCCAGCAGATCCTTGCGGTAGAACATCAACCGCGTGTCGATATACCACGGTACGCCGTACAGACGGCCATCGACGACGTTGGTGTCCCAGATGCCTTCGAAATAATCTTTCTGCATGACCACGCCGGAGCCATCGACGTATGGCTGCAACGGCTCCAGCGCATTCAATTCGGCGAATTCCGG
Organism: Lysobacteraceae bacterium; assembly: GCA_046598445.1. Classification (GTDB taxonomy): domain Bacteria; phylum Pseudomonadota; class Gammaproteobacteria; order Xanthomonadales; family Xanthomonadaceae; genus Lysobacter_I. The sequence goes on along the minus strand of JBKJHV010000034.1, from coordinate 25,056 downwards.
CACCCAGGTATTGCCGAGCTGGCAGAGGTCCGGCAGCGCATCGGCAGCATACGCGGTCAGCAGCTTCTCGTGCGCCGCCGTCCACGGAATCTGCTGCAATTCCACGCGCAGGCCGGGATGCTCGCGCTCGAACTGCGGGATGAGTTCGCCGACGACTTCGGCCTCGCGCCCCATCGCCCAGAAGCGGATCGCGACGCGGTCGTCGGCCCGACGGCAGGCCGTCAGTCCGATCACCACGCACAACACGACCGCGATCAGGCGCATGGCCTACCTTACCGCGTCGCTGCGGGCGATGGCGGGGGCGATGGCGATGGCGTAGCGAGCCATCCGCCCTCGAACCCCGCGCGTTCGAGACCGCGACGAATGTAAGGATTGCGCTTCATCACATCCCAGACGAAACCGTCGCGATGATTGGCGATCATCGCGAGGATCGGGCCCTGGTCGATGCCCAGGTAGTCGCTGGCGAACCAGCCCTTGCCCGGCACGACTTTGCCGGTGACCAGCGGCACGTCGTATTCGAAGCTCGGGTTGAACGCATCGACGAAGCCGTAGCGTCCGTACAGATCGTCGCCGTAGCGCGTGCGCATCGCTTCCGCCACGGGGATGACCAGCTCCGGCGCGAACGGCAGCGACGCCAGCGCAGCGGTCGGCGCGAGCGTGCCATCGTCGAAACCGTCGATAGGGCCCGGGCCGCGCGCGCTGTAGCCGCGGAACTCGCGCTGTTCGCCGCGATACGTCTGTTTCGTGCCCTGCGGCCCGTCGCTGGCGGTCAAGCCCCAGACCTTGCCGTCGTAACCCTTCCAGCCCATCGGATTGGCGACGGCGTAGGCGTGCTGCGCAAGCGTCGCGCGTCGGCTGTTCTCGAAATAGTCGAGATCTTTGGAACGCATGTATTCGTCCTGGATACCGCGGAAATCGATCCAGACGTGACTGTATTGATGACCGAACTGCGGCGCGAAGCGCAGATGCGTCTGGCCCTGGAATTCGCCCCAGTTGCGGTCGTAGGTGCGCGTCCACGCTTGCCATGTCTCAGGTTCGAGCGGATGCGTGGGCGATCCCAGCGCCAGCAGGTAGACCAGCATCGCCTCGTTGTAGCCGCGCCAGTCGTGATCGATGAAGCCGTTGGTTTCGGGCCGCCAGCCCATGGAAATGAGCGGCGCGCGCGGCTGCATCCAGTCCCATTCGACGCGACGGTACAACTGGTCGGCGACCTCGCGGATCTCGCGTTCGGCGGCGGCGTCGCGGTCGTAATAACTCTGGGCGAACAGCACGCCCATCATCATCAGCCCGGTATCGACGCTGGACAGCTCGACCCACTCGGCGAAGCGCTGTCCGCTGCGCATATCGAGGAAGTGGTAATAAAAGCCGCGATGGCCGGCCTTTCCCGTCGCCTCGGGTCCGGTCGGCGCATCGCGGAGGAACTTCAGTGTGGTCAAGGTACGTTCGGTCGCCTGCTCGCGCGTGATCCACGTACGCTCGACGCCGATGGGATAAGCGGTGAGCGCGAAACCGATCGCCGCGATGCTGGAAAACGGTCGCGACGGATGCCGGTCCGGCGCGAGGCCGTTGTCCGCGTTGGTGGTTTCCCAGAAGAAATCGAAGGTGCGACGTTCGATGTCGTTGAGCAGCGGCGGCAGCGGTGCGGTGGCGGCAGGGGTCGCGACCTGCGGCGGGCTTGCCGCGGGCGGCGGCTGTGTCTCCGGGGACGGGGCGCAGGCGGCCAGCCATGCGAACGTCAGGCACAACATGGACACGGCACCAGCGCGGAATGGCGAATGGCTCAAACGGATCTCCTGTCGCGGGGGAAACATCGGTTGCCAGGGACAGACCGGGCAACCGATGGACAACGATAAACGGATAACGATTACCGCAGCATCACCAGACCAGGCCGAGGGTCAACTTGAAGGTCCGCGTGGGGCGCTCGATGCCATCGCCAGTGCGGTCTCCGAACGTGCTATTCGGAACGCCATCGAAACCACGCCAGTTCGAATATTCGCCGGGGCTGTAGTTGCGCCAGTTGAAGACGTTGATGAAGTCGCCGCGCACCCGCAGCTTGACGTCGGTCCCGGTGTCCCACTCCTTCTGCAAAGCAACGTCGAACTGTTTGTAGGCGACGTTGCCGTCCGGACGATACGGATCGAAGTAGCAGTTGCCCGGTGCCGTCGTGGCGAAGCAGTTGATGGCCTCGACCGACTTGGGGCTGGACAGGATCAGCTTCGCGGATGCGGTGATGCCCCAGAAATCGGTGATGCCGGTCGCGACCAGACGGTGTTTGGAAACGCCCAGCGCATCGGTGAACGCGACGCCATCGAGGTTCGGATAGTCGAACGAGAACTGGTCGGAATTGCTGCGGTTTTCCTCGGCGTCGCTGTAGGTATACGCGAAGCTCACGCCCCAATGCGACTCGCGGGTGTAGGGCTTGTCCAGCGACAGCAGCAGCGAATTGAGCCTGGTTTCGACCGCGTTGTCGCCCAGGAAGAAACGTCCCCAACCGGGCAGCGATTCGTTCCATGGCTGGCCGCCCCAGTCCAACGCCGGATTATTGCGAAACTCGCCATTCGGATAGCGGTTGCCCATCGTGAACAGGATGCCGTCGTGACTGCGGACGTGCATCAGGGTGACCGACGAATTCCAGTCATGCCCGAACAGCGCGAAAGCATTGCGCATGCCGATGCTGAACTGGTCGGAATACGGCGTCTTCAAGTCGTTGTTGATGAGGAAGACTTCGGCGCCGTTGGACGTGCCCGCGACCAGCGCGGCCAGGTTGGCCGGATCGGAATAGCTTGGATCCCAGTTGAAGCAGGTCGGGCTGATGGTGCAGGTGTGACCCGGCGTATTGAAGTTCAGCTCGTAACGCTGGAACGCGAGACGGTATTTCTCGTAGGACAGGTAATCGAACTGGTTGCGGTTGTACGAACGCCCTGCGCCGCCGAAGATCACGTGACGTTCGTCGCCGCTCAGATCGTAGGAAAAGCCCACCCGCGGCTGCCAGGCGTCCTTGAACGCCTTGCGATTGCCGCCGGTGCTGATGTAGTCGTTGTAGTCGTAATCGACGTTGGCGTTGTTGATGTTCGGCCAGGCCCGCAGTGCGCTCGCCAACCCCGCCGGAGTGACGTGATCCTCGTAGCTCGGCGTGCTTTCGTAATCCCAGCGCAGGCCCAGGTTCAAGGTCAGACGATCGGTCACGTCCCAATCGCCCTGCAGATAGATGCCGAACTGCTTGCTGTCGGATTCCACCGTCGTGGGATAGCCGTTGCCCGAGGCCGAGAACTGCACGAAATACGGCACCGTGAGGCTGCGCAGGCCGTCGTAACGGAACTGCGGCGACGACGGGCTGCGCTCGAATGCGCTGATGTCGATCTGCTTGTACTTGATGCCGGCCTTCAGCGTATGCCCTTCCCAGCCGAAGAACGTGAAGTCGTTCTGCAGCGAATAACCCTTCTGGCCCTTGTCCTGGAAATCGCCGCCGCCGCCGGTGCGGATGATCTGATCCATGCCGGGATTGTTGTTGGCTTCCTGGCCGGCCTGCGGAATGAACAGCAGGTAGCCGTTCGCGTTGGAAGCGGCGCGCGGCGCGAAGCTGCTGTCCTCGAAGGTGATGTGGGCGTCGTTCAACCAGTTCGTCGCGTTGTACTGGTGGCGAAGGTCGAAGCGCGTTTCCTCACCGGTCTTCACTGTGCCGCTGGACAAGAGGTTCTGGCCGCCGATGCTGGTCAGCTCGTCCTCTTCTCGACGCTTGAAGCTCAATTCGAGCAGATGATTCTCCGCCGGCGTCCAGTCGATCTTGCCGAAATAAAGGTCTTCGCGGAACGGCGAGTTGGTGGTGTTGCGCGCCTCCTCCTGGAATTGCGCGGGCAGATCCTCGATCTCGAGCTGCCTGCCCGGGTCCACACGGCGCGCGTCGTCGCGATCCTTCGCCTCGTAGGCGAGGAAGAAGTGCATGCGGTCCTGGAGGATCGGTCCGCCGAACGCGACGCCGTACTGCAGATCCTTCGTATCCGCCTTGGTGTCCAGGCCTTTGTCTTCACGGATGGTCTTGGAGACCCACTCGCCGTCCGAGCTGTCCCAGAAGAAATTGCCCTTGAACTCGTTGGTGCCGGACTGAGTGACCGCGGTGATCGCAGCGCTGCTCAGCTGGTCGTATTCCGCCTTGTAGTTCGAGGTGATGACCTTGTACTCGGCGATACCAAGCTGCGGGAACGGATTACCGCGACTCGAATCCTGACCGGTCAAGCCGCCCTTGAGGATGTAGTCCTTCTGACCGACGCCATCGATGAAGACGTTGACTCCATTCGACAACTGCGCGCCGCTGCGCACGCTCAGTGAATCATCGCTGCCGATGTTGACGACCACGCCCGGCACGATGTCAGCGAACGACAGGAAATTGCGCGATCGCTGCGGCAACGCTTCGATCTGGCGGTTGCTGACGTAAGTCGCGATCTCCGAGGTCTTGGTTTCGATCAGTTGCTGACCGACGACCATGACCGTATCGAGTTCATTGGGCGCACCTTCCGCCGGCTGCGCCACGCGCTCCGGGTCGAGGGTCACCGTTTCGCCCACGCGCAGGGTGACGTTGCGGGTGGTGGTCTCGCCGCCGGCTTCGATATTGATGCGGTAGGTGCCGGGCGGCAGGCCGGGCAGCGCATAACCGCCGCTGTCGCCGGCTTCGACGCTGCGGCTGAAACCGGTGGCGACATTGGTGGCGGTGACCTTGGCATCGGCTGCGGCCTGGCCGCGGACAGTGGCCCCGGTGGATTGCGCGAACACGGCGGGCGTGGCCCAGATCAGGCAGCTCGCCAGTGCGCAACTCAGTAATGTGCGCTCGAACCGGCGCTGATGCGGACGACGTGGTTGGTTCATGGTTTCACCCCTCCCGAGGGTGTTGGTGCTTCTGATATCGACTGGTCTGTTCTTGTTGTCTGTAACCGATTACATCCAAGCTCAAAAAAAAGCCTTCCCGGTCATCCGTCTCCGCCGGGTCGCATGGCGGCGCGATCGACTCCAACACGGCGGCTCGAATCGCGTTCGATCAACTCCGGCACCAGCGGCGCGAGGCGTTCGCTCACGTCCTCTCCGTTCTGCAGTGCGAGCAGCAGGCGCATCGCGTGCGCGCCCAGCTCCGGCATGTTCACGCGCATGGTGGTGAGCGAAGGCGCGACATAGCGCGCGATCGGAATATCGTCGAAGCCGGCCAGCGCAACGTCGTCCGGAACCCGCACGCCACCCTGGGTCAGCGCGAACAGGCAGCCCAGTGCCATCATGTCGTTGGCGGCGAACACCGCATCGGGGCGCTCGGCGGCCTCCAGCAGCATCTGCCCGGCCTGATGGCCGGAAGATTCGCTGAAATCGCCGGGCAGCACCCAAGGCGTGGCGGTCGGATCGGCGGCCAGCAGCGCATCGCGATAGCCGCGCAGGCGCTCGAAGGCGTCGAAGTTGTTGGGTGGGCCGGCGATGAACGCGACCCGGCGATGGCCTGCGGCGAGGAGGTGCGCCACCATCGCCCGCGCACCGCCGTAATTGTCGATGCCGAACGCGATGTGATCGGATTCAGTCGGCTGCGAATTGATCAGCACCGCCGGCAGCGCGGCCAGGTTTTCGCTGAGGAAATCGATATTGCCCACGTGCGGCGACATGACCAGCAGGCCGTCGACCCGGCCGCGCATCGCGCGCAACGCCGACGCCTGTTCCTCGGGATGGCCGTGGTAGCTCGACACCAGCAGGTGCAGGCCGCAGTCGCGGGCGACGAGATCTATGCCGCGGACCAGTTCGGAGAAGAACTCGCCGTGCAGATCCGGCAGCACCACGCCGATGGTGTGGGTGCGGCGGCTGCTGAGGCTGCGCGCCGCGTGATGCGGGCTGTAGCGCAGCTCGTGCGCGACCGCCAAGACCCGGCGACGGACGGCTTCGGCCACGTTGTCGTGCCCATTGATGGCCCGCGAGACCGTTGCCACCGAGACCTTCGCCGCACGCGCCACGTCTTTAATCGTCACACTCAATGCATTCGCCCCCGAATCAGTGAAGGAAGAGATCGCGTCGAGGCAATGTAACCGTTTTCATCAAGTGATGTAAAGAATTTGCGACAGACACATCCATAGCCCAAAATAAGACTGTAAACATCTAATTTTATTGACTATTTTCATGTCGACGGAAGCCACGGAAACACCCGGAAACATGCTGCATCGCAGCAATCGCGACGATTCAATCGCTGGCCTGGATAGAGAGCGCGTGGATATCGGTCTGCATCAGGTCGCCCAGTGCTGCGTACACCGCGCGGTGACGCGCCAGCGGCGCCATGCCGGCGAAGCTTGGGCTGATCAGCCGCACCGTGAAATGCCCGCGACCATCTTTCGCACCTTCATGACCGGCGTGGCGATGGCTGTCGTCGATCACTTCCAGCACGCTCGGCGCGAACGCCGTCTGCAGCAGGCTGCGGATCGCTTCGACGCGCGCCTCGCGGGGCAGCGGGCCGGCGGCAGGAATACTGTCCGCTGCGGTCATGGCAGCACCTGCCGGAACGGACGCACCTCGACCCGGGCGTAGACGCCGGCATCGACATAAGGATCTGCGTCGGCCCAGGCGCGGGCGGCGTCGAGCGATTCGAACTCGGCGATCACGATGCTGCCGCTGAATCCGGCCGGGCCCGGGTCTTCGGCGTCGATCGCCGGACATGGGCCCGCCAGCAGCAGGCGGCCAGCGTCCTTGAGGGCGAGCAGCCGGGCCAGATGGGCGGGCCGCGTTTCCAGCCGTCGGTCCAGCGATTGCGGGGCGTCGTAGCCCTCGATGGCGTACCACATAGATGAATGTCTCTCTGTCCGGATCCTGCGGCACAGGATAGTGGATCGCCGCGCCCACTTCCCCGGGCCGCAACCACAGCGCGCGGCGGCTGGACAGCAGCGCCCCCAGCCCGTACCCTTGGCACCGCATCGTTTCGAGGCCGGCTGCGACGACCCATCGAATCCACGCTGGCGCTGCCAAGACAGCATCCGCATTGACAGCATCCGCATTCGATCCGCCGCCTCCACCCGGCTCTGGCCCACGACTCTTCCGCTCACGCCCCGGCCTCCGGCACGGGATGATTCTGGATGGTGCTGTCGTAGCCCTTGGTTTCTCTGAATCTGTCTTCACGTGGTTCGCGCCCGCCCGAACGTGGCATGCGCGTTCCGATGTTCAACCAGTTGTCGTTACGTCCGGCCCGCAGTCCATCGCGTCCTCGGACGACCACGGCGACATGTCGCCCGGATCGGTCCGCAGAGGCCGGCCGCGCCACGCACATACCGATCGCTGCAGCACGCGATCATGCCCGCGATTGCCGCCTGTCCGGCGTCTCAGCCGCCACCAGCCATCGCTTTCGAATGCCGAATCCGCAATGACCCTGCTGTCGAATGACCACTGAAACAGCGTCCGACGCGCCTGCCCCCGCCGAGGCGGCCGACGCGCACGCCACGCAGCCTCACGCTGTCGCGCAGCCGCACGCCCCGCAGCAGCATGAGATGCGGCTGGCGACGGTGCTGGGCCAGCCGGTGCTGCAGATTCCGCAGGATCTCTACATCCCACCGGACGCACTGGAAGTCATCCTCGACGCCTTCGAGGGTCCGCTCGATCTGCTGCTGTACCTGATCCGCCGTCAGAACCTGGACATCCTCGACATCCCGGTCGCGGAGATCACCAAGCAGTACGTGAGCTACATCGGGGTCATGCACGAGATGCGCTTCGAGTTGGCCGCCGAATACCTGGTGATGGCCGCGATCCTGGCCGAGATCAAGTCGCGGATGCTGCTGCCCCGCCCGCCCAGCGACGAGAACGCCGAAGACGACCCCCGCGCCGACCTGGTCCGCAGGCTGCAGGATTACGAACGCTTCAAACAGGCCGCCGAAGACATCGATTCACTGCCGCGGATGGAACGCGACACCTCGCCGGCCGCGGCCTTCCTGCCCGACCGCGCCAGCATCAAGCTGCCGCCGGCGGTGCAGCTGAAGGAAATGCTGCTGGCGCTGCACGACGTGCTCAAGCGCGCCGAGTTGTTCACCGGCCACGCGATCAAGCGCGACGCACTGAGCGTGCGCCAGCGCATGACCGATGTGTTGACCCGCCTCGGCGACGGCAGCTTCCACCGCTTCGAGTCGCTGTTCGACGCGCGCGAAGGCAAGCTCGGCGTGGTGGTGACGTTCCTGTCGATCCTCGAACTGGCGAAGGAACAGCTGCTCGACATCGTCCAGGAAGGGCCGCTGGCGCCGATCTACGTGAAGTCGCTGGCGACCGGGGAAGACGGCGACACCTTTGTGCCGGACCTCAGCAGCGAGTTCGACGACGATATCGTCGAGCCCACACCGGCGACACATGCCGCCAACGACGACGCGCAGTCATGACCCGCGCCCGACATTGCCCGTCTTGCCCGCGTCGGCAGCCTTGACGACGCGCCAGACCGATCAAACACCAGACCCCATGGATCAACACTTCATCACCCGCATCGTCGAAGCCGCCCTGCTCGCGGCCAACCAGCCACTGACCATCGTGCAGATGCGCGGACTGTTCACCCTCGACGAGCCCGCGCCGGAAGGCAGCATCGAACAGGCGCTGACCGATCTGCGCGTGAGCTGCGACGGCCGAGGCATCGAACTGGCCGAAACCGCGTCCGGCTACCGTTTCCAGGTGCAGGCCGATGTCCACGCCTGGGTCGCGCGCCTGTGGACCGAGCGACAGACCAAATACACCCGCGCCACCCTGGAAACGCTGGCGATCATCGCCTACCGGCAGCCGATCACCCGCGGCGAGATCGAACAGGTCCGCGGCGTGGCGGTCAGCAGCAACATCATCAAGGCGCTGGAAGAGCGCGAATGGATCAGGGTCATCGGCCATCGCGACGTGCCGGGCCGCCCGGAACTGCTGGGCACCACACGCGGCTTCCTCGACTACTTCGGCCTGAAGAGCCTCGACCAGCTGCCGCCGCTGTCGGCGCTGAAGGACTTCGGCGAACTCGATCCGCAGCTGTCGTTCACCGACCCGGATGCGCCGAAGCCGGCCGTCATCGTCGCAGGCGTGCAGGACGATGCAGAGCCGGACGACGCGGAAGCGGACGACGCGCACGGCGACACCGACGCCGACGATTTCGATCTGCCCGATGCCGAAAACCAGCCCCACCAGCAAGAAAACAGCGTCGGCGATACCGATATCGCCGACGCAAACACAATCGAAACCCATACAGAAAGCACGGAAGAACACACGCTTGAAGCCCACAACGACGACGCCATTCCGGCGTCCGACAACACCCACACCGCCCTCGTCGACGACGACGACAGCACCGGAGCCTGACATGAAAGAAAAACGCCCCACTACCCTTTCGCTCAAACGCGAGAAGGATGCCCCCGCCGACGAAGCCCCGCGCCTCGAAGAACGCCTGCACAAAGTCCTGGCCCAGGCCGGACTGGGCTCGCGCCGCGCGCTGGAGCAGCGCATCGCCGAAGGCATGGTCAAGGTCAACGGCGAAATCGCCCAGACCGGCATGAGCGTCAAGGGCGGCGACCGCATCGAGATCGACGGCAAGACCTTCGTCTCCAGCGCGCTGACCGAACCGGCGCGCGTGCTGATCTACAACAAGCCCGAAGGCGAAGTCACCACCCGCGAAGATCCCGAAGGTCGCCCGACGATCTTCGAAGCGCTGCCTGTGCTCAAGGGCGCGCGCTGGATCGCGATCGGCCGTCTCGATATCAACACCACCGGCCTGCTGCTGCTCACCACCGACGGCGAACTGGCCAACGCGATGATGCACCCGTCGTTCGAGATCGAACGCGAATACGTCTGCCGCGTGCGCGCGCCAGAAGGCGAAGACACCGTGTCCGACAAGCTCGTCGACCGCCTGCGTCGCGGCGTCGCGCTGGAAGATGGCCCGGCGAAGTTCGACAAGATCGAACGCATCGGCGGCACCGATTCCAACGAATGGTTCCAGGTGTCGCTCAGCGAAGGCCGCAACCGCGAAGTCCGCCGGCTGTGGGAATCGCAGGGTTGCCAGGTCAGCCGGTTGAAGCGCGTGCGTTATGGCGACGTGTCGTTGCCGCAGCAGTTGCTGCGCAGCCAGAGCCAGGAACTGGCGGCCGCACAGGTCGACAGCCTGCGCAAGAAACTCAAACTGGAAGAAGGCCCGCCGCCGGCGTTGACGCTGCAACCGGTGATCGGCCAGCGCAAGGCCGCCAAGGCGACCGTGCATATCGGCCGCGAAGGCCGCAGCAGCCAGGCCTACGTCAACGGCCACAACACCGCCGACGAAGGCCGCGAACTGCGTCGCTTCGACAACGTCCGCGAAGACCGCGGCCGTTTCGGCAACAAGAAGGGCGGGCATGGCAAGAGCAGCGGCGCCCTCACCGTCAGCGGCGAAGCAGCCGCCCGCCAATCGCAGAACAAACCCTTCAAGCAGCGCCGCGACAACGGTCCCAAACCGCTGCCTGATGGCAATCCCGCCGCGTTCCGCAGCTGGTACGTGCCCGAAGGCGTGAGCACCGGTCCGACCGGTCATCGCAATGCCGACCCCAGCGCGCCCAGAAAGCCTTACGGCAACAAGCCCAGCGGCCCGCGCCCAGCCGGCGCACGTCCCGGTGGCCCACGTCCGGACGGCAACCGCCCTTATGGCGATCGGCCAGCAGGCGAGAACCGTGGTCCCGGTGGCCCGGGCGGCGCGCGTCCCAAGCGCCCGTATGCCGATCGTCCGGCTGGTGCCGGTGAGCAACGCGGTCCTGGCGGCCCCGGCGGCGCACGTCCGAAGCGTCCTTACGGCGACCGCCCTGCCGGCGCCGGCTTCGGCGACGACCGTGGCCCGCGTGGCGCTGGCCAAGGTCCGAAGCCCGCACGCGCCGGCAAACCCTACGGCCACCCGGGCAGCGCCCCGAGTTTCCCCTCGGATCACGCCAACCCCGGCAGCTTCAACGCTTATGACCGTCCCCGCGGTCCGCGTCCGGCCGGCGCCAAGCCCAGCGGGCCACGCCCTGCAGGAGCCGGCCCAGCCGGTGCCCGCCCCTCCGGCCCGCGTCCGAACGGCCCGCGCCCCGGCGGCCCGAAGCCCGGCGGCAATCGCGGTCCGCGTGGCGGTGGTGGCGGTTTCAACCGCTGATCGCCGCTTACGCCGGCAGAACCATCGCCCGCAATTCTGCGTGCGGTGGTATTTGCCGAAGATAATGATGCCGAAATCGAGTCGGCGTGCCGCGCTTGGGAGCGGACGGCCTGCTAGAATTCGCACATAACCCGGCAGAATGCCCTTATAGGATTTCGTCATGTCCGTGCACGACTTCCCCGGCCGCTCACATCTGATCGACACGATCGACGCTGCCGTCGCCCTCGGCGACGACACGGCCGTGGTGCAGGCGCTGCGCAGCAACCTGTGCCGGATGATGCGCGAACGCAGCGTCGAACTACCCGCCTGCGTGCTGGAACCGGTTCAAGGCCATTACGCGCGCCGCGAGATCTACATCAGTCCGCAGCATGGGTATGGCGTGATCGCCATGACCTGGGGCCCGGGCCAAGGCACGCCCATCCACGACCATGACGGGCTGTGGTGCGTCGAAGGCGTCTGGCACGGCCAGCTGGAAATCACCCAGTACGATCTCAGCGAACGCGCGGGAGACCGCTACCGGTTCACCGAAGTCGGCAGCCTGATCGCCGGCACGGGTTCCGCCGGCAGCCTGATCCCGCCGCACGAGTACCACACCATCCGCAACGCCAGCGACACCGGTGCTGCGGTCTCGCTGCACATCTATCAGCGCGCGATGACCTGCTGCGGCATCTTCAACGACGTGGGCGATGGCTGGCATATGCACGTCAGCAAGCAACTGCAGCTCGATCATGTCGCTTGAGAGCATCGCCGCCTGAGAGCATCGTACGTATGCCGGTCGCACCGGAGCTTGGGCTATACTATGCCCCCGCGCCGGAATGGCGGAATCGGTAGACGCAGCGGACTCAAAATCCGCCGCCCTTAAAAGCGTGTGGGTTCGAGTCCCACTTCCGGCACCAAGCCATGGCCAGCATGGCGTTCAGGCATTGCAGACGATCGGATGTCGTATCTCCGATCCCGAGCGACTGATCCGCGTGATAACTGCAGCGACCAACGTCTCAATCAGCAAAGTATCGCTGAGCATTGATTAAATCGCAGATCTGGCGAAGACGCCGCGTAGGCCTATGGAAGGGCCTTTGAGAAGCGATTTACTTCGGCACAGCCTCTGCATAACTGCAGCCGCTGAAGTAAATCTTGCAGTCCGAACCTGATTTATTTTTACAAAATGCCAGTGCATCTTTTGCTGCTGTTGGAATATCAACAGCGTGAGACGCTACGCTTCGTCCCGCTCCCCATGCATAGACAGCACACTGGTTATGGTAAGTAATTTGAATTTCACATTTCGTTTTTGAAACAGATGCAGTTTGTCCACATTGCTCAACTGCTGCCCGCGTGGCGGCCACTTCTGAAGCGAAACTGTTAACCGCTCCAAACCCACCGCCATTCAATTCAGTCGCAATTGCCCCCCACCGAGTCTCCCAGACCGTTGGTATGGGAGACGGGCTGTCCTCAACATCATCATTATTACCTTGGCCATAGCCAGGAATTGGGGCGCAGGCAATGTAATCACGCGAACCTGTTTCGAACATCCCGGGAGGACAGCTACCCTCTGCAGATACCATTCCGTGCGTAGCCAGCAGCAAGATCAACAGCAAGTACCGCACTTCCATCATGACCAGCCTCCTATCTATTTCTATCTATCTAGCCGGCCAGAATATTGCGAACATCAAGACTGTTCAATTCAAATTCAATAGCGTCATAGAAAAAAGCCTTTGCAAAGACGATTACTTTGGTACCGCCTCTGCAAAACTACAGCCGCTGGAATAACACCTTGCACGCCACACCAGAAGCAGCACCACACGACTTTAGTGCACGCTCTTCTGCGGATGGAAGGTCAACAGCTGAAGATGCTATGCCTCCCCCACCGCCCCAAGCATAAGCAGCACATTGGTTATAAAAAGCAAGAAGAACTTTACATTTAGCTTTTGAAGCTGATGCTGACGCTTGGCACTGCGCAAGCGCGGCCTGTTTAGCAGCAGCTTCTGAGTTGAAACGGTTGACTGCCCCAAACCCGCTACCACTAGATTCACCTGCAAACGCACCCCATCGTTTAGCCCAAATCATAGGTATGGGAGGAGGGCTGTCCTCACCGTCATTGCTACTTCCTTGACCATAGCCAAGAATCGGGGCGCATCCGATGTAATCACGCGATCCGGTTTCAAACATTCCAGCAGGGCATCTGCCTTCCGCCCACGCCGCTTCGGGCAGAAAAAATTGTAATCCAAACAACAGATAAAACAATCTCTTCATGGTAGCGCCTCTCTCAACAAAGTGCATATGGATGTGAGAGCCGTAGTGAGTGAGCTATCCACAGAATTGCCAGCATAAATCGGCGCAAAGCGGTGAAACATCTGCACATCCGTGAAGCTGATCACTTAATCAAAAAGCCAATTACTTAGGCACTAACTCGTCTAAGCTGCAGCCGCTATAGAAAATCTCACAAGCGGAACTAGCCTTCGCATTACAGTCTTTTAGTGCCCCATCTTTAGCTTTTGCGAGATCAGCAGCTGCAAATGCCCATCCACCTGCACCCTCACCCCAAGCATAAGCAGCACATTGATTGTAATAAGGGATAACAAGCTTACAGGCTGCTTTTGAGGCAGTCGCTGTCGCTTGGCATTGCGCCATTGCGGCTTTCTTGGCAGCTGTCTCCGATCTGAAGCCATTAACCCCTGCTATAGAACCACCTCCAATCTCGCGTGCAATAGCCCCCCAACGGGTTTCCCATATCATGGGCTTGGGAGGCGGGCCACTATCACTATCACTATCACTATCGTAGTAGCCCGGAATCGGGGCACAGCCAATATAGTCACGCGACCCGGTTTCAAACATTCCAGCAGGGCAACGTCCTTCTGCCGATGCGAATGCAGGCAGTACTAACATCAAAACAAGCAAAAGGTATCGGCATTCCATCAAGACTACTCCCTTCACGACCCAGGTGTCGCTCTAGGCGCTGGTTTAACACCTTCTTCATTAATTCCAGATGTACGACTAGCACCAGTTAACTGTCCTGTCGGTCGAACGGTGTCGTCACTTTGTTTTGCGCGAACATCAGCGGTATTTTCATCTCGCTGCGAATGCCCGCCACGCCCACCACCACCACCACCACCACCAGCTCCACCACGATAGCCAGGCTCGCCAGGACGTGAGCCGCCGCCTGCTGAGGGACTAAAGCCGGTATGCGAGGAGAACTGCCCCAACACGCCCTGGAAGAAGTTGGCCACCATCGGCGGCGTGCTGATCAGGATCACGGTGAGCAGCAGACCAATACCGCCCTGCTGTAGCGCAATGCTGCGCATACCCTGACTGTTGCCAAAACCGAGCAGCGAGCCGGCAAGCGAACTGAACCAGAAGGCCTCCGCTACCGCCAAGACGGTTTTGGTCGCGATGGCCACCATCGCCGCCAATACTGCCATCGAGAACATCGTGCCGATGCCGTACATCAGCCACCGCTGGAACAGGGATTTGGTTTGATCGAACAACAGGCACAGCACGAAAATCGGTCCCAGGCCCACGAATAACGCCAACGCGATTTCGTAGAGCAGCAGCATCGCTCCGCCCACCATGGCCGGACCAGCAGTGCCCATACCGACCATCCACATCGCCTGGCTCTTTTCCGCATGGAGATTCGGATCGTCGACGATCTGGAGCACATCGATGCTGGTGAGTCCCACCTGCATCCAGGCCAGGTTCTCATCGATCATGTCTTTGACTTCGCGATCATCCTCACCCGTCACAAGTTCGGTGATGCTGGCCGTCATATCTTGAGTGAGGAAGTTGTGGACGTCCGAGCCACCGACACCGATCGTAATCGCAAAGCCCACAATCAGCGTTGCCTTGAGTGAATTCATCACCAAAGACATCATCGAATCCCGGCTTTGGCCGGTCACGATGCGCAGGCCTTGGAAAAAAATCCAAGCGGTCAACAAAAAGAGAGCCACACCACCCACGATGCCGGCACTTCTTTCCATCAGACCAAGGCCGAAGGTCTGGATCTGCTCATGCAGAAAATCATAGATCAGCGCGAAGTAGGCCAGATCACCGATCGACGACTGCGCAAGGGGTTGCAATAGCCGATCTAGCAATTGCCCTCCCACCCCTACTAAACCGCCTGCAAGCAGATGCTCCATGACTTCGATCCTGTTCTGATTCGTGATGATCCCATGCGGGATACTTCAATAGACTTTGTCCTGGATCCGGCATTGCGCCGGACCCAGGATCAACAAGGGCGAGTTGCCCTTACTCGTTGAGTTCCAATGCGCCCTTCAAAATCAGCGTGTTCGCGATCGCTCCGACAATGGAGCTCTTGCCATTCATGGCAATTCTCGCCAGATTTTTCTGCTGCGTTTCGAGCGTACTGATCATCTCGTCAAAGGCCTGTGCTCGCTGCATTGCGAGCCTATCGTCCTTATCTTTCTGAATAGCAGTCAGTTCCAACATGATCCCATTGGTACCTTCTTTTCCGTTCGTATCCGAACTTCTCGCCTGACTCTTGGCTTTATCGATATCAGCCTGCATCTGGTTCATGATCGCATTGAGATAGTCGACCTGATCGTTGTATTTCTGATTCTCCAACATGACGATACGCTGACAGATCACCTTCTGCTGCTGGACGATGTCTTCATCTCCACTCAGGCTGATACTCGACATGAGGTCGGAAATCATACCGCCGATGCCGCCGCCGCAGCGATCCGACATGCCATCCGTCAGGGATTTCTTCTGGAAATCCTGGGCGAACTTGAGCTGGAAACTATCGAATATCATGCTCAGGTTCGTCAGTTCCTGCCTCATATGATTGACTTCTTTAACGTACTGCGTAGCGTCTTGAATTTTAGCCATGTACGTATTGATCTGATTCATGACTGCCTGCAACGTATTGCCTGGGTCAGTCACCACCCACTGTGCGCCTGCAGAACCGGTCACCAATGAGCAGGAAAGCGCCAGGCCCAACAGGAACGGCGCCTTGCGAGCAGAACGGGATTTTACGGCAGTCTTCATGGGACACCTCCGGTGTCGTCTGGAATCTGATGGTTGGCAGGGTACAAAGCTGAATGGATCGGTGTTTATATATATAAAACGTGTTAAACCGCGATTAAGGTCACAAAGTCAAGTAGAAACCGCCCGGCGGCCGCTTTCGTCCGACTGGGAGGCCTTCTTGCCCGACCCCTTGCGGTGGGTATAGAAATCTTCGAGCCAATCCTCCGGTAGCAGTGCGCTCTCAACCGCCCCCTTCTCCGTAGCCCTGTCAGCCAACACCTTGTGCAGGATTTCGATGTTGTCGGTCGAAGCCGAGATGACCGCGAGCGCGTCGTCCATGCCGCGAAGATTGAGTTGGCAAACGCTTGAAGCATGGCCTTGCTTGACCAGGAAGCAGCGGGAGCGCTCGTCGAGACCTTTGACGACCTGATATTCGGCGTCGGTCAGCTTGAGACCCTCGATGTAATCCTCGCGACTCGCGTTGGGATTGGGCAGGAGCACCATGGTCGCAGTCTGCTCGATCAGAGCCGCGGCGATCGAGCTCTTCAAGGCATCCTCCGGGCTCTGGGTCGCAAAAATACCCAAGCCGTTCTGTTTACGGATGGTTTTCTGCTTGTTCTTCGCGAACTCTTTCAGTCCGCCCTCGCCGTCCAGGATCTTCCAGAACTCGTCCATCACGTAGATCAACGGGCGACCGTCGATCAATTCTTCGAGGCGGTGCAGCAGGTAATTGATGACCGGCACACGGACTTCAGGGTTGTCGATGATGTCCGTGTAGTCGAAACCGATGATGTTCGCTTTTTGTAGATCGATGGTATCGACCGCGTTGTCGAACACCCAGCCCATGGAGCCTGCTTTGGTCCACTTGCGCATGCGCGCGAACAATCCGTCGTCGCCCATATTGGGCAGGCTCTTCTGGAAGTTCGTCATGCTGCGCAGGTGCATTGGCGTATCGAGCATGTTCTCGACGCCGCGGAAGATGTCTTCTTCGTCGCGTGAGGTGTAAGCCTTCTTGCCGATCAGCACCTTGATGAGATCGGCCAGGAACTGGACATTCGCTTCGTTGCGCTCGCACTGGAACGGATTGAAGCCCGTCGGCTGACCGTTTTCGAGCGCCAGGTAATTGCCGCCGCAGGCGCGCACGAAGATCTCGGCGCCGCGGTCCTTGTCGAAGAAGAAGATGGTCGGCGACGGGTTGTATTTCTGGACCTGGCTGAGCAGGAAGTTGATCAGCGCGGTCTTACCGGTACCCGACTTGCCGATGACCATCGTATTGGCGATGGCTTTCTCGCCCAGCGAATTTTCCGCCGGGTGGGTGGCGTGGAAATTGAAGTAGTAAGGCTGACCGTTGGTCGTCTGCAGCGTGGTGACGCATTCGCCCCAAGGATTGTTGTCGCGCTTGCCCGAGGCGAAGTTGTGGAGCGGCGAAAGCCCCAGGAAATTCAGCGAGCTGACGTTCGCGATGCGGGTACGGTATTTCCAGTTGGCCGGCAGCTGCGAGTAGAAGGACGCCGCGACGGCGAGATCCTCCTTCGACGAGACAAAACCGGCATTGGACAACTCCGCACGCGTGGTTGCGACCCGCTGGGTCAGCGCTTCCTGTGTCTCCGCATACACGGCCATGATGAAATGGTATTCACCCAGCACGAAATTGCCGGACACCATCTCGTCCATGGCGTAATCGAGTTCGACGATCTGGCTGACCGCCTTGTCGCCGGAGGAGATCATCATTCCCTTGGTGCGCTCCAGCACCTTGAGCCCGTCCTGGCGCCCCATCGGACTGAAGGAATGGGTCATGACGTACTCGAAATCGAGATACTTCAGGCCATTGAGTATGCCGGGGTAAGTACTGTCGGCATATTCCTTGACATTCAGGACTGCGCCGTAGTGATTGACCCCATTGGGCGTCGTAATCACGAAATCGCCGCTTTTCGTTGAGAACATGTGCCGGCTGACCGGCAGATAGTTGTAGATCGGCGCGTGCAGCACCGGCACAGGCTCTTCGATGCGATTCAGGACGTAACCGAGAAATTCAAGGGTTTCGGAAAAGACGACGCCGTTGGCGCCTTCGTACATGCCCATACGGTAGGGCGAGTAGTCCTTGATGACCGCTTCGACGTTTCCGGCGAGTTCAAGCAGTTTGGCGACTGCCTGCTCTTCTTCGGCCTTGAGTTTGGCGTGCTCGGAGGTCTTCTCCATCAGTCGTTTGCTGCCCACCACAGGGCGGAAGATCATGGTCAGATACAGATCGTTCTGCATCATCTTCTGCGAGGAGAGCGCCGCGTAGTAGGCGTCGGACATCTCCTGATTGAAGCGCTGCCGGAAATTGCTCTTGATGTTAACGCGCCGACGCCGGCGGATATCGTGTACCCAGAAGGCGACGTTGACGAAATCCGGCGCGCGCAGGGTCTGCAACAGGCGGTTGAAAGTGTTGTGGCGGTGTTCGAGCTCCCATTCCTCACGCCCGACGAAGGGCAGGCCTTCGAGATGCCAGGACAGCAGGTAATCGCCCTCACGGGTCTTGATGACCGAGGGGGAAACGTGCGACGAGAACGGAACGAACTCGCTGATGGAAGTGTCGGGAGTGAACATGCGCCTTCGGGGTCAAAACTGTGCGGTGAATAACGAGGTTCGCAAGAGATGCGAACCATGACTTGTTCAGGACGTCAGCGGCGAGCCGTGAAACGATCCTGTGGCCCATTCACGAGAGAATCCTTGGTACGGAAACTCCAGCACCTGAGCCTGTACGCCGCTCCTCCCGGTGCCCGAACGTATCGGACACCGGGAGAAACAGATCAAGCAGTGGAAGCACCCCGTCGCGTCGACTTGCCGGGGCCGGTCATTTTGCCACTGATGATGAACGGGCCGGAGAACGTGCGCTTGGCGCCGGGCTGCGTGCTGCGGTACCCATTCGGGGAGAACACCCACATCCCCGCGTGGTTTTTGACGTTGCGGGCCCGCAGCTTGAACTGGAAGTTCAATCCAAGCAGGCGGAAGATCATTTCGTCCCGCCTCGCCATCTGTCGCATGACTAAAATCACGGGCGGTATCAACAGCAGATACTGCAGACCGAAATAGACCGCAAGCAAAAGCGACCCGCCCGCACCGACGAAGAAGGGCATGTACGGCACCCCCATGAACATCGCCGGGCGAGTGCAGCCACGGAAGAGCACGTTCTTATGCATTCAGGATCGGCAGTGCGTTCATCACCATCGCGGTGCAATCTTCAGTAGCACCGCCGTCGCCCGCCATCAGCATGCGGGCGATCTGGCCGGCCGCGCCGATCAGCAAGCCACCGATGAGGATCGGGGCAACGTCGGCGATGCGCTTGTGGGCGAAAGCGATCTGGTAACCCGCGAAGATCACCGCGATGGTAACGACGGCGATCGAAGCCATATTGAGCAGGCCGGCGATATTTTCGAAGAAACCGCAAATGCGCTCGTCGGCGCCTGCGAATTCCTGAGCGAACAGCATATTCGGAACGGCAAGAACGGCCACGAAGACCAGTGCCATCAACAGCGAGGACACTTGGCCCTTGTTGGACATTTTCATCAGTTACTCTCCTTAGGTTTGGTGGGGTGGAACGCTTACGACAATTTTATACACGGTCTGTGACAGCCCCGGGCATAGGGGGAAAACTAGAAAACAAAAGCATCGTCCTGATCCGGGGCGCTGATGACGAGCGCCTTGTCCGAGGCCCGGTCGCTGCGTTTGGGTTTGACGGCAGCCGGTTCGGAAGCAGCCGGTGCAGGTTCGGCAGCAACGACTCTGGCGACGCCGACGGGGCCATTGGCCACGACCGCGCGCCCCATCGCTTCGGCGCGCATGGCAGGAAGTGTCGCTGCTGGCGCGGACGCAGGCACAGAAGCTGGCGCGGGCGCCGGAACTTCGGCCATCAAGGGAGAAGTAGGCTCGACCCGCGAAGTCGATTCGATCCGCGACAAGCGTACGCGCTCGGTCCGCGAAGGGGCGGCCGCTGCAGCAGGAGCCAGTGAATCGACCGCTGCTATGCGTTCGGCTGGAGCGGCAGCGTTGTTGTAGAGCGGATGCTTCGAGACCGGGACCGTGCGACGGGCCGTGCGTCCAACGACCTCGATGGCGGGAGCGCCGGGGGCGTCTTCGGTCGCCCGACCCTGGCGGACAGAGGCATAGATTTTCTGTACGTAACCGTGGCGGAAGCCGGTGGAGAAATTGCCCGAGTAGTAGCAGCTGAAGGATTTGCCCCAGTCGCCGCTGGCGCGCTGGTAGCACTCGGCGAGGATTTTCGATCCCGCGGACAGATTGGCGCAGGGCTCGAAGGCTTTCTCGTAGGTGTCGAGGCCGTACTTGCCCAGGTTGTAACGATTCACCTGGGCCAGGCCGATCGAAAAATTGAAGCCACGGCTTTCAAGCATCCTCACGGTGGCAAGGGCTTCGGGGAGATTCTTCGGCTGGCGCACCAGACGGCCACCCACCACGCCGATGGCGTAGGGATTGTAGGACGACTCGACACGCACCACGTGGTGCATGACTTCGGTCGGGACGGCCAGTCCCTGGCAGCCCATCAGTTCCATGCCCGGTAACAAGACGGAACCCTCCCGTCCGGAGCCGCATGCGTATCGCAGCGAATGTAGTGACCTAAACGGGGCATCCCCTGTCCTCCTTGCGCCCAGACCATACTCTACAGGCTGGTCGTGCCTGTCAACGAATGAATGGCCGCTGATCATAACGAAAAACACGCCTTCCGTCTCAAAACAGAACCGCCAAGAGACATACGAGACATCGGCGTGAGGCATCTCGTGTCCATGGCCTGCACGCTTGCAGGCATGGCAGGGGGATGACGTAAGATCGCATCCGGCCAACGGGGGACAGGTGGATGGCAGGATCGTCAAAGAAAGTTGCAATTGAAACCACATGGCCATCGCCATGGCGTCGCATCCACACCCTACGCTCGCCTCCCTTCGCGGCAAGACGAAGTGTCGCTGCCACTCCCGCCGAAACCTCGTCCCGCCGCACGATCACCCTCCCCCGGACACCTGAATCACTGCAGGACGCCAGCCCGTGAGCAGCCAGAACTCAAATTCCAACGCGAAACTCGTTTTCCTGCTCGTCCTTCTGGTCGCCACCATCGTCGCCGGGTTCTATCTGTCCGGCTACATCGTGCTGATGCAGCTGAAACTACGCGGCGTGGACCTGCATTGGAACACCTGGCTGAATTACTACAAGGTCATCGATCAACCTCAGGTCCTGCCTTACGCGAAGAAGATCAAGAACAGCGGCCTGATCGGCTTCGGCATCCCGATCGCAATATGGGTGGGTCTGATGCTGCTGTCGTTGAAGTCCAGACCGAAAGCCCTGCATGGCGACGCCCGCTTCGCCACCGGCGGCGATCTGTCCGGGAAGGGCATGTTCAAATCCGAGAAGAACGGCATCGTCGTCGGCAAGTTCGGCGGCAAGCTGCTGCGCCTGAGCGGCCAGCAGTTCGTGATCCTGGCCGCGCCGACCCGCTCGGGCAAGGGCGTGGGCATCGTGATTCCGAACCTGCTCGACTACCAGGAATCGCTGGTGGTCTTGGATATCAAGCAGGAGAACTTCGACTTGACCAGCGGCTGGCGCGCCAGCGTCGGCCACGAAGTCTATCTGTTCAATCCATTCGCGGAAGATCGCCGCAGCCACCGCTGGAATCCGTTGACCTACGTCTCCGACGACCCGGCATTCCGCGTATCCGACCTGATGAGCATCGCCGCGATGCTGTACCCGGACGGCGCCGAAGACCAGAAATTCTGGGTCAGCCAGGCACGTAATGCGTTCATGGCCCTGGCGCTGTATCTGTTCGAGAAATACGACGACGACCAGAAGATCGGCTTCCCGTTCTCCAAGCCGCCGTCGCTCGGCGCGATCTACCGTCTGTCCTCGGGCGACGGCCAGAGCGAGCTGAAGCCGTTCCTGAAGGATCTGGCGCAGCGGCCGTTCATGAGCAGCCATGCGAAGACCGCGTTCTCCGGCATGTTGTCGCAGGCGGACGAGACCTTCGCTTCGATCCTCGGCACCTTCAAGGAGCCGCTCAACGCGTTCATCAACCCGATCCTCGATGCGGTGACCAGCGCCGACGACTTCCTGCTCACCGACGTGCGCAAGAAGAAGATGACCATCTACATCGGCATCCAGCCGAACAAGCTGGCCGAGAGCCGGCTCATCATCAATCTGTTCTTCAGCCAGCTCATCAACCTCAACACCAAGGAACTGCCGCAGAACAACAAGGAGCTGAAGCATCAGTGCCTGTTGCTGATGGACGAATTCACCTCGATCGGCAAGGTCGACATCATTTCCACCGCGGTGTCGTACATGGCTGGCTACAACATTCGCCTGCTGCCGATCATCCAGAGCATGTCGCAGCTCGACGCCACGTACGGCAAGGATATTTCGCGCACGATGATCACCAACCATGCGCTGCAGATCGTCTACGCGCCGCGCGAGCAGCAGGACGCCAACGACTATTCCGAAATGCTCGGCTACACCACGGTCAAGAAGGACAGCTTCACCCGTGGCCGCGAGTTCAGCCGCAGCGAGTCAGAGGAGCGCCGCGCGCTGATGCTGCCGCAGGAATTGAAGGCGATCGGTTTCGACAAGGAAATCTTCTTCTACGAAGGCATCCCGCACCCGGTGCTGTGCGACAAGATCAAATATTTCCAGGACAAGTATTTCACCCAGCGCCTGTTGCCGGCGGTGAAGGTGGAGGCGATGGTCATCAAGATGTGAGGTCTCTGCGAGCCGGAGCCGGTGCGACCGCCTTGCTCCGGCACGCTATGATCGCGGGACGCCTCCGAGGACTTCCACCATGATCCGTTCCGCGCTCGCCGCCGCCATCGCCCTGTGTTGCTTCGCACCGCTGCACGTCTCCGCAGCGGATATCGCCTTGCAGTGCGAGCGTCTGTTCGACAGCCGCAAAGGGCAGATGCTCGGTGCGCACACCGTGGTGGTGCGCGACGGCAAGGTCGCCGAAGTGCGCGCCGGGCGCGCCGATGTCGCCGGCGCCCGCAGCATCGACCTCGCCGGGCACACCTGCACGCCCGGCTGGACCGATCTGCACGTGCATCTGGGCGACCAGTCCAGCCCACGCACTTACGAGGAAGAGTTCCGCCTCGACCCCACCGACTTCGCACTGCGCGGCGTCAGCTATTCTCGCAAGACCCTCATGGCCGGCTTCACCAGCGTGCGCGATCTGGGCGGCGACGCGGCACCGCATCTGCGCGACGCGATCAGCCAGGGTTTGATCGAAGGCCCGCGGATCTGGGCCGCCGGCAAAGCCATCGGCACCACCGGCGGCCATGCCGATCCCACCAACGGCTACAACAACACACTCTCACATCTGGTCGGCTCGCCCGGTCCGACCGAAGGCGTCATCAACTCGGTCGAGGAAGCGCGCCAAGGCGTGCGCCAGCGCTATAAAGAAGGCAGCGACGTCATCAAGATCACCGCCACCGGCGGCGTGCTCAGCTACGCACGTTCGGGCGACGCGCCGCAGTTTACGGTCGAGGAGATCCGCTCAGTGGTGGACACCGCGAAGGACTACGGCTATCGCGTCGCCGCGCACGCGCACGGCGCCGAAGGCATGAAGCGCGCGGTGCTGGGCGGCGTGACCAGCATCGAGCACGGCACCTACATGAACGACGAGATCATGGCGCTGATGAAACAGAAAGGCACCTGGTACGTACCGACCATCGCCGCTGGCCGTTTCGTCGCCGAGAAGGCGAAGGTCGACGGTTATTTCCCCGATGTCGTGCGCCCGAAAGCCGCACGCATCGGCGCGCTGATCCAGCAGACCGCGGCGAAGGCCTACAAGGCCGGAGTGAAGATCGCTTTCGGCACCGATATGGGCGTCGGCCCGCATGGCGAGAATGCCCGCGAATTCATCTATATGGTCGAAGCCGGCATTCCGGCGACCTACGCGCTGCAGTCGGCGACGCTGTACGCCGCCGAGGTGCTGGGCGTGGACGACCAGGGCGTGGTCGAGGTCGGCAAGCGCGCGGACATCGTCGCCATGCCCGGCGACCCGCTGAAGGACATCAACGTCGTGATGAACGTCGACTTCGTGATGAAGGATGGGGTGGTCTACAAACGCCCCGGCGACGAGAAGTGAGCGCAGCGATGGCGAACATGGAATGGGCCGGTTACCTGGCCGCGGCGATGACCACCCTCGCCTTCGTCCCACAGGCGGTCAAGACCATCCGCACGCGCGACACCCGCGGCATTTCGCTGGGCATGTACGTGGTCTTCACCATCGGCATCGCGTTCTGGCTGGTCTACGGCATCGCCCTGCAATCGACGCCGATGATCCTCTCCAACATCGTTACCTTCCTGCTGTCGGCGACGATTCTGACGCTGAAGCTGAAACATGGCTGAGCCGCTGGCGCCCGCACTGAACGTTTCGCGCTGGTTCAATGCGGGCGCGGCCGACGACGGCGCCGCGCTTTCGCTGCAAAGCCTGCGCGGGCGCCCGGTGTTTCTGCATGCCTTCCAGATGCTGTGCCCGGGCTGCGTGCAGCACGCGGTGCCGCAGAGCATGAAGGTGGCCGAGGCGTTCGCACCCAGCGACCTGGCGGTGATCGGCCTGCATACCGTTTTCGAACACCACGCGGTGATGGGCCCCGACGCGCTGGCGGTGTATCTGCACGAAAACCGCATCCGCTACCCGGTCGGCGTGGATGCCTACCGCGACAACGACCCGGCACGGCACCCGCTGCCGCTGACCATGGCCGCCTATGCGATGCAGGGCACGCCGACCATGATCCTGATCGACCGCCAGGGCCGCCTGCGCCGCCAGCATTTCGGAATGACCGACGACCTGCGCCTGGGCGCGGAGATCGCCACGCTGTTGGCGGAACAGCCTAGTGTCCTGTCCCGCAAATAGTTGGCATAAATAATGCGTGTATTTGCGCTATCTTTTCCTTGAGATTGCGCGATGCGAAACGGACGACCCAAGCCACTTTTGGAACTCACTGCCT
>JBKJHV010000077.1:0-17592 GCA_046598445.1 Lysobacteraceae bacterium | reverse complement strand
TGAGCAGCGCCAGCATCGCGGCCCAGTCGCCGCGATTGAAGGCGGCGTAGTAGCCGAGGATGAGCGTGGTGGCGCGGTCGTGGGCGCGGGTGCCGTCGATGATCATGGGATCCTCCTGGAATGCGGTTCAGCGCGGTGACACGAACAGATCGCGATGGAAGAAGTACACCTCGTTGAGCAGGAAGCGCCAGCGCGTGTCGAAGCTGCGGTAGCGGCTGGTCGGCGTGGGCGAGCCGATGCAGGCGATGCCGACTTCGCCGCAGATCCGCAGCGCGCGCGACATGTGCAGCGGGTCGCTGACTACGACCGCGCGGCCGAGTTTGCGTTTGCGCATCAGCGCCGCCGCTTCGCTGAGGTTCTCGCGGGTGTTGCGCGACACGGTTTCGATCATGATCGCGCTGGCGGGCACGTCGCGACGCAGCGCATAGCGGCGCGCGACCTGCGATTCGGAAAACCGCGCGCCGTTGCCGCCGAAGCCGCCGGTGAAGATCAGCGTCGGCGCCCGTCCGCGTTTGTAGAGATCGATGCCGTGGCGGATGCGTTCCTCGAACACCGGCGACGGCCGCGCATCGTAGGCGGCGGCGCCGAGCACGATGATGGCGTCGGCGCGGACCTGGTCGCCGGCGGCTTCGTCGCGCCCGCCGACATACATGATGTACAGCGCCACGCCGCACAGCCATAGCACCAACAACATCAGCAGCCGCCGCAGCCAGCGGAACAGGCCGCCACGCTTGCGACGTTTTCCGGACGCGCGCTGGATCAGCGATGGCGGCGCGCCGCGACTCATGGGCGCGCTTGCCAGGGCAGGGTGTCGAGGTCGACGTTGCCGCCGGAAATCACGATGCCGATGCGCCGCCCCGCGAAGCGTTCGCGATTGCGCAGCACGGCGGCGAACGCGATCGCGCCGGAAGGTTCGACCACCAGTTTCAGCCGCTCCCACAGCAGCCGCATCGCTTCGGTCACGGCGTCGTCGTCGATGAGCAGGATGCCGTCGATGTGACGCTGCAACATTGCCAGCGTGCGCGGCGCGAGATGCCCGCGCAGGCCGTCGCAGATCGTGTTCGCGGTCATGTCGGTGATGCAGCGGTTGTCACGCAGCGAGGCGTGGGCGTCGGCTGCGCCTTCGGGTTCCGCGCCCCAGATCTGCAGATCCGGCCGCAGCGTGCGTGCGGTCAGCGCGCAGCCCGAGAGCAGTCCACCGCCGCCGACCGGCGCCAGCAGGACATCGAGTTCCGGTTCGCTGCGCAACAGTTCCAGCGCCACCGTGCCTTGCCCGGCGATCACGTCGCTGTTGTCGAAGGGATGTACCAGATGCCCGCCGGTCTGGGCGACCAGCGCGTCCGCGGCGGCGTTGCGCGCGGCCATGGTCGGCGCGCAGCGGACGATGGTCGCGCCGTAGCCGGCGATCGCCTTCAGTTTCACCGCCGGTGCGCCCTCGGGCACCACCACGGTCGCGGGCACCCCGCGCAGACGGCTGGCCAAGGCCACCGCGGCGCCGTGGTTGCCCGAACTCTGGGTCACGATGCCTCGCGCTGCGGCGCTGTCGTCCAGCGCGAAGATCGCGTTGCAGGCGCCGCGGAACTTGAAGGCGCCGACCCGCTGCAGGTTCTCGCACTTGAAATGGAGTTCGCAGCCGGCGATGTCGTCGAGCGAACGCGACCGCAGCACCGGCGTGCGCTGGGCATGCGGGGCGATCCGGGCCGCGGCCGAAAGCACGGCGGCAAAGTCGGGCAACATCGGTACGGCGGCGGTCATCCCGGCATCGTAACAGGCGTTATAAGCGGGCCCCGGGTGCCGTTGGTACCGGCGCGCGGCGTGGATGATCGCG
The DNA here is from genome assembly GCA_046598445.1 of Lysobacteraceae bacterium. Classification (GTDB taxonomy): domain Bacteria; phylum Pseudomonadota; class Gammaproteobacteria; order Xanthomonadales; family Xanthomonadaceae; genus Lysobacter_I. The sequence continues at coordinate 15,764 of JBKJHV010000077.1, read as the reverse complement.
AACGCCGGCAGGGACATGGCGAAGATGAACGGTGATCCGGGGTTTTCGGCGCCTGATGCGGCGATTCATCGTCACGCAGTGCGGATTTCTTAAGGACGGGTTCAACGCGATGGGTAGATGCTCGATACTCGGACGGGCCGATCCCGTCGGCGACGATCACTCAGGGGTGCACCATGTTCCGTCTTGGTCTGCTTGCGACACTCTCCGCACTGATTCTGACCGGCTGCGTCAGTACCTATGCCTATCGCGACGATGCCGGTGGCGATTACTACTATTCAGAGCCGTCGGTGCAGTATCACGACGTCTATGGCGGGCCGTACAGTTCAATAGGTTATGGCTATCCCGGCGGCTGGTACGGGAGTTTCGGCTACGGGTTCGGCTACGGCCACATGTCGTACTCGCGCTTCGGCTACCCCTTCGGCTACGACAATGACCGTTACGGCTATCCGTACTGGGGTCATCCGTACTCGTATTACCCCTATCCGCATCGTCGGCAGCGTCATCCGCGTCCGCCCTACACCACACCACCGGGAACACTGCCGCCTGGCGTGATCGATCCGCCGCCCGGCAACGGCGGCCCGCAGATCGGCGACCGCGATGGTGATCGCGATGGCGGTCCGTGGCGTCATCTCGATCGGCGTCGGCGCCAGGAGGCGATTCCGATGCCCGGCAGCCCACCGAACATCGTGGTACGGGATGACCGCCCGCGACGCCGGATGATGGTGTCGCAACCGGGGCTGAGCGGCGGCGACCCGTCGCCCGGCGCGGAGCCGCAAATGCGCCGTGCGCCGGTGTCGATGCCGCAGCCGGCAGAGCAGTCGCGGCCGCGTATGGAGTCGCCGCGGCCCACGCCGCCGGAACGTCGAAGCGAACCGCGGGAACGAGAATCCCGTCGCGATCCAACACCCTGAAAGCCCTTGCCAAGCGCCCGAATTGGTCGCAAGCTAAACCAGTCTGACCGGTTGCGTCGGAATCCGACGTATCACGGTAAGAATCGCCGACCCCCGGCGGGGAAATCCGGATCCCCCCTGTTCCGCTCCCCGTCGGGCGTCGGCACCTTGATCAAGCGCGAAGCGCTCGTGCCTTTCCGGAATATCCGGAATCTTCCCCCAGAACCTCCACGTCGAACCCTTGTCGGGTCGATGACGTGCATGGTCGAAACCGTGGCCGACAAGAATCGCGGCGGTTCGGAAGCAGCGGCGGTTCGAAATCGACAGACAAAAAAAGGGGCCGAATGTCCCCCGACATTCGGCCCCTGGCTCCCTCAGCGCGCACGTGGCCAGCCCTGTTCCACCCCGGCCTGCGCTTTCGCGCATGCCGCGCTGAGTGCCACTTGAGATAAGCAGATTGCGTGCCAACTCTCGTGCCGGCGCGTCGATGCAGTGACGTTGCCGGAACTCGATTCGTTAGAATGCGCTGCAAACAAGGTCGCTCGATGCCGCATGCGGCAATCCACGTCGCGATACCACTGCGACAACAGGTACAGAGATGAACGATTTCCATCGCTTCGACGTCATCGTCATCGGCGGCGGCCACGCCGGTACCGAGGCCGCGCTCGCGTCCGCGCGCGCCGGTGCGCGCACGCTGCTGCTCACGCACAACATCGAGACCGTGGGCGCGATGAGCTGCAATCCGGCTATCGGCGGCATCGGCAAGGGGCATCTGGTCAGGGAGATCGACGCGCTCGGTGGAATCATGGCCCGCGCCGCGGACGCCGCCGGCATCCAGTGGCGCCGCCTCAACGCATCGAAGGGCCCGGCGGTGCGCGCCACCCGCTGTCAGGCCGACCGCGCGCTCTACCGCAGCTTCATCCGCCGCGCGGTGGAATCGCAGCCGAACCTCAGCGTGTTCCAGTCGGCGGTCGACGACCTCATCATCGAAGGCGATGCCGTACGCGGGGCGATCACCCAGACCGGCCTGCGCTTCGAGGCGCCTGCGGTGGTGCTGACTGCCGGCACTTTCCTGGCCGGCAAGGTCCACATCGGCGAAACACAGTTCGCTGCCGGCCGCGCCGGCGACCCACCCGCGACCACGCTCGCCGCGCGCCTGCGCGAGCGCCCGTTCCAGGTCGACCGGCTCAAGACCGGCACGCCGCCGCGCATCGACGGCCGCAGTCTCGATTACAGCGTGATGGAAGAGCAGCCTGGCGACGATCCGCGCCCGGTGTTCTCGTTCATGGGCAGCACCGCCGACCATCCGCCGCAGATCTCGTGCTGGATCACGCATACGTCCGAGCGCACCCACGAGATCATCCGCGGTGCGCTGCATCGTTCGCCGATGTACAGCGGCCAGATCGAAGGCATCGGCCCGCGCTACTGCCCGTCGATCGAGGACAAGGTGGTGCGTTTCGCCGAAAAAGCGTCGCACCAGATTTTCGTCGAGCCCGAAGGCCTCGACGTGACCGAGATCTATCCGAACGGCATTTCGACTTCGCTGCCGTTCGACGTGCAGTTCGATCTGGTGCGCAGCATCCGCGGCTTCGAGCGCGCGCACATCACCCGCGCCGGCTACGCGATCGAGTACGACTACTTCGACCCGCGTGGATTGAAGAATTCGCTGGAAACCAAGCTCGTTTCGGGGCTGTTCTTCGCCGGGCAGATCAACGGCACCACCGGCTACGAGGAAGCGGCGGCGCAGGGTCTGGTCGCCGGGCTCAATGCCGCGCGCCACGTGCGCGGGCTCGACGCCTGGTCGCCGCGTCGCGACGAGGCCTACATCGGCGTGTTGATCGACGATCTGATCACCCACGGCACCAAAGAGCCATACCGCATGTTCACCAGCCGCGCCGAGTACCGGCTGCAGCTGCGCGAAGACAATGCCGATCTGCGCCTCACCGAGACCGGCCGCAGCCTTGGCCTGGTCGACGACGCGCGCTGGGAACGCTTCGCGCGCAAGCGCGATGCGGTGGTCGCCGAAAGCGCACGCCTCGGCGCGCTGTGGGCGTCGCCGAACAACGCGCTGGGCCGTGAGGCGGTGGCGACGCTGGGCATCGAACTCAGCCGCGAAACCCACGCGCTGGATCTGCTGCGCCGCCCCGAACTCGATTACGCGAAGCTGCTCAGCGTGCCGATGCTCGGCCCGGCGGTGGAAGATGTCGCCGTTGCCGAACAGGTCGAGATCGAAGCGAAGTATTCCGGCTACCTCGCGCGCCAGCGTGAAGAGATCGCGCGCCAGCAGCGTCATGAGCACACCGCCATTCCCGACGATTTCGATTACGCGGGGGTGCGCGGCCTGTCCTTCGAGGTGCAGCAGAAACTCGAACGCGTGCGTCCGCAGACCGTCGGTCAGGCGCAGCGCATTCCGGGCATGACCCCGGCGGCGATCTCACTGCTGCTGGTGCATCTCACGCGTCAGCGCCGCGGCGCTGCGGCCTAGACTTTATTGCCACTCCCGCGGATCGGATGACGTACCCTACGGCCATGCGCACATCCCTTCGCCCGCTCGCTGTCCTCGCCCTCGTCCTGCTCTCCGGCTGCGGCGAGGCACCCGTCGCTCCAAAGCCTGTCGTGACCGGCGATCTGGCGATCGAAGCCTGGCCGTTGCCGGCGCTGCCCGGCTCGGCGCAACCGGATCTGGCGGTCACGCCCGACGGCCGCGTGCTGCTCAGCTGGATCAACACCGGTGGCGGGCGTCGGCCTGCCTTCCAGTTCGCCGAGTTCTACCCGGCGGATGGCCGCTGGGAAGGTCCGCGCACGGTGGCGGTCGGCAACTCGATGTTCACCAACTGGGCCGACACCCCGCATATCGCCGCCACCGCCGACCGTGCGCTGTGGGCGCACTGGCTGCAGAAATCCGCCGACGCGCCCTACGCCTACGACGTCATGCTGGTGCGCTCGCTCGACCATGGCATGAACTGGAGCGCGCCGCGCAAGGCGCATGACGACGACACGCAAACCGAACACGGTTTCGTGTCGATGTGGCCGCAGAGCAATGGCAGCCTCGGCGTGGCGTGGCTCGATGGCCGCAACACGCTCGATGCCGGCGGGCCGAAAGACATCAACGGGCACGACGATGGCCATGGCGACGGTCACGGCAGCGGCGCGATGACCCTGCGCGCGGCGGTGTTCGACGCGAATCTGCGCGCCAGCGCCGCGGCCGAGATCGACGCGATGACCTGCGACTGCTGTCAGACCGATGCCGCCGCCAGCGGCGACGGCGCGGTGCTGGTGTATCGCGGCCGCAGCAAAGACGAAATCCGCGACATCTACGCCACGCGTTTCGACGGCAAGACCTGGTCGACGCCGGCGCGCGTGCACGCCGACGATTGGACGATGCCGGCCTGCCCGGTCAATGGCCCGTCGGTCGCTGCGCGCGACCAGGACGTGGTGGTCGCGTGGTACACCGCGGCCGGCGATACGCCGACGGTGAGGCTTGCACGTTCCGTCGACGGCGGCGCCACGTTCGCGAAACCCGTGGAGGTGGATACCGGCGTGGCGACGCAGGGCCGGGTGACGGTTGCGGTCGATGCGCAGCAGGTGTGGCTGCTGTGGCTGCGCGAAGAGGCCGGCGCGCAGTCGCTGTGGCTGGCGCGCTACACGCCCGACCTGTCGAAGCAACTGCAGCGCACCAAGCTTGCCGACCTGCAGGGCAAGGGACGCGCCACCGGGTTCCCGAAACTCGTCCTCAACGGCGCCGCCGCACATGTGGTGTGGACCGATATCGTCGCCGGCGTCCCGCAATTGCGCGGCGTGCGATTGCTCGCCGCGAAATAACCGTCGCTTCGGCGCGTGCGCTCGAATGCGCTGGCGATACCCCGGCAGGAGGGGCTTCAGCCCCGAGCTCTGCGCACCGATCGCCGTCAAAAAAGCTCGTGCCTGAAGGCCCTCCTGCGGGCCGGCGTCGATAGTGGCCTCAGCCGCGATGTTCCAGCGCCAGGTATTCGGCGGACTGCATCTCGATCAATCGCGACGCGGTGCGCTCGAACGCGGCGCCCAGCCGTTCGCCGCGATAGAGCTGTGACGGCGCAGCATCGGCGCTGCAGATCAGATTGACGTGGCGGTCGTAGAGCTCGTCGATCATGGTCACGAAGCGGCGCGCGGCATCGTCGCGCAGCGCGTCGAACACCGGGATGCCGCCGAGCAGCACGGTGTGGAATTCGGTTCCGATCTCGATGTAGTCGGCGCTGCCGCGCGGGCCTTCGCACACCGCTGCGAAATCGAACCAGGCCATGCCCTTCGTGCGTGCGCGCACCGGAATCCGGCGGCCGTCGATGACGATGCCGGCATCGCGGTAGCGGGTTTCGCCCAGCACGCCGTCGCCGCCGAGTTCGTGCCAGCGCGATTCCAGCCAAGCGTCGCTGTCGCCGTCCAGTGGCGTGCGATACACCGGCGAGCGGGTAAGCGCGCGCAGGCGATAGTCGTGCGGGCTGTCGAGATGCACGACGTTGCAGTGGCGCTCCAGCAGCGCGATCGCGGGCAGGAAGCGCGATCGCTGCAGGCCATCCTTGTACAACTCCGACGGCGCGGCGTTGGAACTGGTGACGAGGATCGTGCCTTCGTCGAACAGTCGTTCCATCAGCCGCCCCAGCAGCATCGCGTCGCCGATGTCGCTGACGAAGAATTCGTCCAGCACCAGCACGCGCAGCTGCGCGCGCCATTCGCGGGCGATGACCGCGAGCGGGTCGCGCTTGCCCGCGTGTGCGCGCAGGCGCTCGTGGACCTCGCGCATGAAGCGGTGGAAATGCGTGCGCCGCTTCTCGCGGATCGGCAGCCCGGCATGGAACAGATCGATCAGGAAGGTCTTGCCGCGGCCGACCCCGCCCCACAGATACAGGCCGTTCGGCGAAGGCGTGACTGGTTTGCCGAACAGCGTGTCGAGCAGGCCTTTGCGTTTGGGCGGTGCGGACAGCGCCGCATGCAGGCGATCGAGTTCGCGCAGGGCCGCGTGCTGCGCGGGGTCGTCGCTCCAGTCGCCGCGGGCCACGCCTTCGGCATAGCGCACGGACGGCGCCGCCGCGCCGCCGCTCATCGGGATGTCGCTCATGATGCGGCGTCGGGCTCCGGCAGCTCGCCCCGCTTGGGAAGATGGCGCTGTACGCCGTGCTTGATCGCGCCGCGCAGGTCCATGAGTTTGCGATGGAAGAAATGGCTGGTCTCCGGCATCCGGATCAGTTCAGCCTTGGCGCCAGTGCGTGTCAGCCAGTCGTAGACCGCCTGCGGGTCGACGATCTCGTCTTCCTCGCCCTGGATCACCAGCCACGGCATCGTCGGCAGCGCGATGCTGTCGAAGTCCCAGCGCCCGGCCGGCGGCGCGATCGAGATCAGCACCGCCGGCTGCAGTTCCACCGCGCCGCGCAGGCTGACGTAGGCGCCGAAACTGAAGCCGCCCAGCCACAGCGCCGCGTCGGGGCGCGTCGCGCGCACCCAGGCGACGATGGCGCGGAGGTCGTCCAGCTCGCCCTCGCCCTGGTCGAACGTGCCTTCGGAAGCGCCGGTGCCGCGGAAATTGAAGCGCACGGTGGTCACGCCCAGCTCGCGCAGGCTGCGCGCGGCCATCGTCACCACTTTGTTGTGCATCGTGCCGCCCTCGGTCGGCAGCGGATGGCAGATCACCGCGACGATCGGCAGGGCGACGACCGGCTGCCCGGCCACTTCGGTTTCTGGCGGATCGACGGCGACTTCGAGGGTGCCCGCCGGACCCGGCAGGGTCAGGGCGGCAGCGTCGGTCGGGAAAGCGGGCATGGTCATGCGTCGATGATAGCCGGCCAGACCTTCAGGGCTTCCGCAGCCTGAACCCGACCACCAATGGATCGTGATCGGAGCTGCGCCAGGGCGCGCGGTCGCCGGGCCGGTTCTGGTAGCCGCGGCTGTCGGGTTCGTCGGCATTGCTGTGCCATTCCGCCGCGCCGACCAGTCGTGCCGCCAGCGCCGGACTGAGCAGTGCGTGGTCGAGGCGGCCGGTCAGGCCGTCGTAGACATAGCTGTACGGCGCCGGCCCATGCTGTCCGGCGAAGGCATCACGCCAGCCGGCGGCAGTCAGCGCCTGCACCGGATCTTCCACGCTGTAGGCGTTCAGATCGCCGACAATCATCGCAAGATCGCTGCCGGATCGGGTCGGATCGGTGCGTAGCCAGGCGTCGAGCCGACGCGCGGACTCGGTGCGGGTCGCGTTCCAGCAGCTCTGGCCGTCTTTCTGGTCGGCATCGGCGCCGCTGGCGTTGCCGCAGCCTTTGGACTTGAAGTGGTTGGCCACGACCGTGAACGCCGGGCCTGCGGTGGCGCCGCCGCCGGCGCGGAAGGTCTGCGCCAGCGGCGGCCGGTTGCGGGTGCCGAACAAGTCGTCGGTCAGGGTCGCGGCGGTGCCGACCGGCGACACCCGCGAGGCGCGGTAAATCAGACCCACGCGGATCTGGTCGCCGCCCTGGTCGGCGTCGGTGACGATGGCGCGCCAGTCGCCGCCGCCCGCGTTCAGCATGTCGATCACCGATCCAACTGCGGAATTGGCATCAAAGCCGCCGTTCAAGGCGTTGAGCAGCGTCTCGATCGCGGATTCCGGGCCGAAGCCGTCGTTTTCCACCTCCATCAACGCGGCGATGTCGGGATCCAGTGCCTGAATGGTGCCGACCAGCCGGGCGAGCTGGCTCTCTAGTTCTGCCGGATTGCGCGCGCCGCGCGGGGTGGGAAAGCCGCCGCCCTGGCCGTCGCCGTTGAAGAAATTCTCCAGATTGAAGCTGGCGATGCGCACGTCGCCGCCGACCCTCGGCGCCGTCGGCGGTGTCATGCGCTTGAACGCGGGCTTTGCGGTCAACTGCAGCCGGTAGTTGCCGCCGCGCTGGTCGATCACGCCTTCGACCTTGGACAGCCGCCCGCCGGTGCGCGGCAGGCCGGTCTTCGGCAGATACCAGAGTGCGGCGGGCTGTTCTGTGTCGCTGCCGTCGTCCAGACGCAGCATGCGCCGCGCATTCTCGGCCGCCAGCGCGCGCGCGGCATCGCCCGGTGCTGCCGCGTCGGACGGCGTGCGCAGGCGTTCGCCGAAATTAACCATCAATTCGCCGTATTTGTCGGCACGATGGGTGCCGGCCACGGTCAGTGGCGCGGTGACCCGCACGCGCATGTTTTCGTAGGGTTCCCAGTCTGCGGGTGGTGCCGCAATGGCGACGCTGCGGACCTTGCCCTTGCCGAGCGGCGTCACCGCTGTCGGCTGCAGGGCGGTGCGGGTGCCGTTGCCTGCGTCCAGTTCGACCACCGTGCCACGCACACGCACGCGCTGGCCGAGCATCGGTGTTTCTCCGGCGGCAACGAACAGCGCATCGGAGGTCGCCGCGTTGCCGTCACCCGCGTCCTGCAGGAACCAGCCGCCCAGACGATTGCCGAAAGCGGCCGTGACCACGCCTTCGACCACGACTTCCTGTTCCACCAGCGGGCTGCGCTCGCCCGTGCCTTGGACCTTGCCGATGGCGATCGGTGCGTTCTGCGCCGATGCAACGGTCGCAAACAGGCAGCCGAAGCAAAGCAGCGACAGCGGGGACAGGAGCGGGTGGCGCATGCGGCGGACGTTCAAGAGATCGATCTCCGGGTCTGAGAGCGGGAGGCGGAACGGACAACGCCGCCCGGAGGCGGCGTTGTGGAAGCGGCATGACTGGTGCGGACCAGCGAAGCGGGGCGCCGGACTCAGACCTGATCCAGCATCCAGTCGACGGTGGCCTTGACCTGGTCGTCGGTCAGGGCCGGGTTGCCGCCCTTGGCCGGCATCACCCCGGCGCTGCCGGTATAGCCTTCGATCGCGTGCTTGTGCAGCGTGTCCTTGCCTTGACCAGCACGGGCGCCCATGCCCGCGGCGGTCAGCATCGGCGCGCCGCCGACGCCGGCCTTGTGGCAGCCCGCGCAAAGGTTGTCGTAGATCACCGCGCCGTCCTTGGTGCCGCCGTAGGCGACCTGCGAGGCCGCAGCGGCTTTGGCGGCAGCATCCGCGGCGGCTCTGGCGGCTTCGCCGCCGGCGCCCGCGAACACAGCGCCCGCCGGGGCGATCCGCCCCTCGGTGCGTTTCGCTTCGACCGGGCTCACCTCTTGCGGCAACGCGCCATGGAGATAGGCCGCGAACAGAATCAGGCCCAGGGTCACCGCCATGAGGAAGGCGATCACCATCGAAAAATGCTTCAGAAAGTCCAGATCGTAATTGCGCACGACTCACCCGGAAAACGACATGATTGGCGGGGCGGCCGGGCTTCGGCCGCACAATCCGCGCAGTATAAAGGTGTGGCCCCCCGGATTCGAGCCCGTTGGGGCAATGCCGGCCTGGTTCGCACTTTCAGCGGCGGCTGTCGGCGGATATTCAGCCCTCACGAATGCGGCCTCCGCGACCAGCCCCCCGACCTCCCGGCCTGAGCGGACCTCCCGCTGCCTGCTGCCGATGACCGGGATCCGTAAACGCACATCGCCCGGCATTGCCGGGCGATGTGGTTCCAAGGTCGGATCGTGGCCGATGGATGGCCGCGATCATTCAGTACGATCGTGCAGTGCTCATTACTTCAGGCCGGAGCTGATCGCTTCGACCAGGCTGCCCTGGGCGTCGTCGCCGCTGAATTCCCAGAAGAACGCACCGCCCAGGTTCTGGGCCTTCACGTAATTCATCTTGGTGCGGATCAGCGCTGGCGAGTCGTAGCTCCAGAACGTGGTGCCGTTGTAGATCCACGTGGCCATCGCATCGTTGTCGGTGTAGCTGGGCCAGTTGAGGTTCTTCAGCACTTTGTAGTCTTCATTGCCGGCTTCGTAGGTACCCGGGGCGGCGGTGCCGCTCTGGTACAGACCGTTGGTGCCGCCGTTTGGCACATTGGTCCAGCCGCGGCCGTAGAAACCGATCCCCAGCGTCAACTTCGATGCCGGCACGCCGCGCGAGAGGAAGGCTTCAATGGCGTCGTTGCTGTTGTAGAACTTCTGGTCGCCCGTCGACGGATCGCGCGGCGAGGCGAACAGTGCCGAGTGGTGATTGGTCTTCGGGTCCCAGGTGCCGTGGAAGTCGTAGGTCATCACGTTGATGAAATCGAGCGACTGGTGATACGTCCCCGGGTCGGTGGCGCGGATCTTGTCGACGCCGGCGCCGGAGGCGATGGTCAGCAGCAGGCCGGGGCGCACCGCATCGAGCTGCCTGCGGAATTCCGCCAGCAATCCGTTGAAGTTGGCCCGGTCTTCGGCGGTGCCGCAGGTCAGGCCGCAGGCGTTCGGGTATTCCCAGTCCAGATCGATACCGTCGAACACACCCAGCGCCGCGCCGGGGCCGCCGGCATTGTCGGTCACCGGCAGGTTGCCTTTGATGTAGGCATCGACGCAGGACGCGACGAAGGCTTGACGGTTCTCGGGACGTGCCGCACTCGCGAAGCCACGCGACCAGGTCCAGCCGCCGAGCGAGATCAGCACTTTCAGGCCAGGATGCTTGGCTTTGAGCTGCTTGAGCTGGTTCCAGTTGCCGCGCAGCTTCTGGTCCCAGGTGTCGCCGGTGCCGCTGACGCTTTCACCGGCGGCGAACGACTTGCTGTAATCGGCGAACGCATCGCCGCCCACGCCGGTGTTCGGATCGCTGGCGACGGTGAGGCCCACTTCGCAGCGGTTGTTGCGGACATTGCCGAACGCATAGTTGATGTGGGTGAGTTTGGCGGCCGAACCGCTGGTGTCGATGTTACGCACCCGGTAATTGCGACCGTAAATGCCCCACTGCGCGAAATAGCCGATCACGCGCTTGCTGCCCGGTGGCGGGCCGCCCAGGGTGCTGACCGCGATTTCGCCGCTTTGCGCGGAGGCATTGCCGGCGTTGTCGCGGGCGCGCACCCGGAACGTGTACTGGGTGTTGGCGCTCAGACCGTTGCTGGTGTGGCTGGTCGTGGTGGGAGACGCCACCAGACTGCCGTTGCGGTAGACATCGTATCCGGCCACGCCGCTGCCGCCGGCATTGTCGGTCGCCGCCGTCCAGTTGACGGTGATGCTGCTGCTGGTCTGCGTGGGCGACGTCAGGCCCGCCGGCACGCTGGGCGGTGTGGTGTCGGTGGGATTGCTCTGGGTGCTGACGTTGATCGCGCCGCTGAGCGCCGAAGCATTGCCGGCAACATCGCGGGCGCGCACCTGGAAGCTGTATTGAGTGGCGGGGCTCAAGCCGGTGTTGTTGTAGTTCGTCGCCGCCACCGCAGCCACGAAGCCACCGTTGCGATAGACGTCATAACCGGCCACGCCGCTGCCGCCGGCATTGTCGGTCGCTGCAGACCAGCTCAGGCTGACGCTGGTGCCGGTCTGCGCAGGCGAAGCCAGGCCCGCCGGCACGCTGGGTGGCGTGGTGTCGGTGGGCGGTGTGCCGCTGACGGTGACGGTCGCCGTGGCCGAGGTGGCCGTGGCGCCGAGGTTGTCGGTCGCGACCGCGCTGAAGCCGTGGCTGCCTGCGGTGGCGCCGCTCCAGGTCGCGCTGTACGGCGCGGTGGTGTCCACGCCCAGTGAAGTGGCGCCGCGGAAGAATTCCACTCTCGCGATGCTGCCGTCGGCGTCGCTGGCGTTGGCGCTCACGGCGATGTTCGCGCCGGTATTGAAGGTTGCGCCATTGGTGGGCGCAGTCAACGCGATCGTCGGCGACTGATTGCCGCCGGTGCCGCAGCTGCCGAGATCCTTGTACCAGCCGCAGGAGGTGCAGTAGGTGGGCGCCGCATTCCAGATCGGAATACTCGCCTCGTACAGCCTGCCCTGGTACACCATCTTGTCGCCCGGGTTGTAGACCGTGCTGGCATTCCAGGCCGGGATGCCCGCGCAGCTCACGGTCTGCGCCATTGCGTTGAAACTGAATGCGGATGCGATCGCGAACGACAACAGCCATCGCTTGCCGGATAGGGTTGAGTACAGCATTGCGCTTCTCCATTGCGGTGGGTTGAACACGAAGACCAGGCCGATCCGGCCCGGTCGCCACTCCCTGTATCCCGAGATTCGCGCGATGACGTTTTCGAATGCCGGCCCCGGCTGAAGCGGGGAACGGCGCATCGCGCGCAACTACATCAATGTCTGACGCCGACGGCAGATCTGGATTGCCTGCCTGATGATCAAGCTGCGGCCTGCACGGTGCCGCGTTCGTCCTGCGTGCGTGCATAGCCGCAACGCATCAACTCCATGACCGGTAGCGCAATGCAGTGCATCGCGCCGCCTGTCCGGAGTGCAGGCTGAGTTTAGGTGACAACGTTGTCAACACCTTGTTTCCGGGTATGCGCATTCGCTCACAGAATTCGGCTCATGCCGTTTCGTTACTTCAGTCGCTGCAATGGCGGAAAAATGCTTCGCAGCACAGGCCTGCGCCGGCGATGCGCGCAGCGTGCGTTCTGCAAGTGTTTGAGTGGAAGCGATTATTCGTCGCGGCGCGACTGGCGCGACCGTGATATCGATCCGGTGATATGCGTTTTCATTCCCGGCGTTGCTGCTGCAATGCAACAGCGATGACATGCGGTCAAAGCGCCGTAATCCGCGTTCAGCAAACCCTTCTTCGACCGAAGCGTGAGTGGAACGTCTGCCGAGTGCCGCTGTTCGACGGGCGCGTTACGCCCGATCGTCACGCCCCGTAAAACAGCGCGCCGTCGCCGCGTTCGGCCGCTTCCTGGAAAAATGCGGACAGCACGTCGTATTGATCGATCAGATCGCCTTCCTCGTGCTGATACACCGCCTGGTGATACAGGCCAGCATCCTCATCGATCGCGCGCAGCGCTTCGCGCACGCGCGCACGGCTCCATGTCGACAGTTCCTTCGCCTGTTCCTTCACGAGTTCGGGCGAAACGAAATCGCAGCCGTTGCTCAGTACGCCGTCGGCGACGCCGTCGCTGCGGAAGCCGGTCTCGTCGAGGATATGTCTCAACACATCCCAGGCGGTCTCCACGTCGACCGATGCCGTGCAGCGTTCTTCGCCCTCGACCCACTTGTCGATCAGGTCGTGGTCCTCGCGCATCGCTTCGAGATCTTTCGGCGCGAAGGCCTGGAAAAACATGTTCATGCTCATGGTGTGAAGGCTCTTGTTGTCGAGATTGGGTGATGTCGAAACAGCAGTGTTGGCCAAACCGGGGCGGAACGCGATAGGTCGGTTCAAGTGCGCATCGCGGCGCGCAGACGTTCCCAGTCCAGATCGAAGCGGGCGAGGTATTTGCGCAGGCGGTCGGCGTCGTTGGTGCTGCTGCGCTGCGTGCGCGACACCGCGAACAGCGTGCGGCCGGCGTCCGACAGCGATTTCGCCTGCATGCAGACGCGAATCACATCCTCCAACTGCGAACGGTCGAAGCGGTCGAGTTCGGCGACGCGATCGCCCAGCAGCGCATCCAGCGGCGACGGCGCGCCGCCTTCGCGCCACAGCCCGCGCAGGCGCGCGATTTCCTCCTCGACCAGTTCGATCTGGATGCGGCCGGCGTTCGCCAGCGTGGCCATGCGCATCACCGCGGCGCCGAGGTCGCGGAAATTGCCGGCCCAGCGCGCCTCGGGGCTGGCCGCGAACGCGAGAAACCGCGTCCGCGCTTCGCGATTGAACGCGACGCGCTGATGCTGGTCGCGGCTCCAGCGTTCGAGTTCGAAATCGAGGTTGGGCTCGATGTCCTCGCTGCGTTCCGCCAGGCCCGGCAGCCGATACATCCACAGATTGAGCCGCGCCAGCAGGTCGTCGCGGAATCGCCCCTGCATCACCGCCTCCTGCAGATCGCGGTTGGTGCCGGCGATCAGCTGGAAGTCGCTCTCCACTTCCTTGTCGCTGCCCACCGGCGGGAAACGTTTTTCCTCCAGCGCGCGCAGCAGCAGCGCCTGTTCGTCCAGCCCGAGCTCGCCGATCTCGTCCAGGAACAACAGCCCCTGATGCGCCGAGCGCAGAAAGCCGGCGCGGTCGCTGCCGGCGCCGGTATACGCGCCCTTGATGTGGCCGAACAGCGCGCTCATCGCGCCGTCGCCGCGCAGCGTGGCGCAGTTCACTTCGACGAAACGCCCGGGCAATTGATGCTTGAGCTTCTTCAGCTCGAACACGCGCTTGGCAAGCTGGCTCTTGCCGGCCCCGGTCGGCCCCATCAGCAACATCGGCGCCTTCGAGCGCGTGGCCACGGTCTCGATCTGCTCGATCATCCGGTTGAATGCCGGGTTCCGCGTGGCGATGCCGCTCTTCAACAGATCGCGATCTTCCAGCGTCTGCTGCTGGAAGCGCTGTGCGATCAGATCGTAGCGCGACAGATCCAGATCGATGATCGCGAAACTGCCGGTCTGCCCGGACGCCTGTTTGCGCGGCGGCGACGTCTGCAGCAGCCTGCCGGGGAAATGCCGGCTCTCGGCGAGCAGGAACCAGCAGATCTGCGCCACGTGCGAACCGGTGGTGATGTGGATGTAGTAATCCTCATCGTCCGGTTTGAACGCGTAGCCGCGCAGGAAGTCGTGCAGCGTCGAATAGACGCCCTCGAAATCCCAGGGATCGGCCAGGTAAGTGTCGTGCCGGCGCAGCGTGGACTCGGGCGAGATCTGCGCGAAATCGTCCGTCACCGTCTGCGCGAGCCGTCCGTAGCGGCGTTCGTCGAGCATCAGCTCGAAACGATCGACCACGAAGTCTTCGTGCATGCCCAGCGAGACGGTGGGCCGCCACTTTTCCCAGCGCCCCGGGCCGTTGCCGGCATCCAGTTGGGTGCCGAGCATGCCGAAGATGACTTGCTGCTTGCGCACGATCTTTCCGGATAAAAACCTAGCCAAGAATATACGTTTCTACAGAGCAGACAAGCCGATCTCGGCGGCGTTTTTCAATACAAAGACATTGAAAACAACACGTTACGAGAATTGAAGGTGAGTTGGCACGCGGATTGCAATACACGGCTCGAACCAGGAAGACCTCTCCGCATCAGGCCACCATGGCCGAATCGCGTACCGATGTTCAATGCCCGGCCGGCAATGGGGCCGGCCGGGCAGGGGGAGCGCCGGCTGGGTCACCACCCTGCATCATCGGCAACACAAGGCAGAATTCACCATGACCACCGAACACTACGATGTCATCCACGACCAGGGCGCCGTGCCGATCAAGCTGTGGACCCGCGGCGTGCCGCTGGAGGACGAAGCGCGCAAGCAGCTGCAGAACATCGCCAAGCTGCCCTTCATCCACCGCTGGGTCGCGGTAATGCCCGACGTGCATCTGGGCAAGGGCGCGACCGTGGGTTCGGTGGTGCCGACCATCGGCGCGATCGTGCCGGCGGCGGTGGGCGTGGATATCGGCTGCGGCATGATCGCAGCGCGCACCACGCTGACCGCGAGCGATCTGCCGGACAATCTCGCCGAGATCCGCAGCGCGATCGAATGCGCGGTTCCGCACGGCCGCACGGCGCAGCGACACGCGCGCGACAAGGGTGCGTGGGAGAACGCGCCTGAGCTCGCCATCGAAGGGTGGTCGCAGCTGGTCGCCGACTTCGACAAAATCTGCGAGCGTCATCCGCGACTGAAGAACACCAACAACCTCAAGCACCTCGGTACGCTCGGTACCGGCAACCACTTCATCGAGATCTGTCTCGACGAAGCGCAGCGCGTGTGGTTCATGCTGCACTCCGGGTCGCGCGGCGTCGGCAACGCCATCGGCACGCATTTCATCACCCTGGCGAAGGAGGAGATGCGCCGCTGGATGATCAATCTTCCGGATCAGGATCTGGCGTATCTGCCGGAGGGCAGCCAGCACTACGCCGACTACGTGTTCGCGGTGGACTGGGCGCAGCGTTACGCGCGCATCAACCGCGAGATCATGATGCGGCATGTGGTGGAAGCAGTGCGCAAGGTCATTCCCAAGCCGTTCGAGGCGCAGGCCGAAGCGGTGAACTG
>JBKJHV010000052.1:0-4047 GCA_046598445.1 Lysobacteraceae bacterium | reverse complement strand
ATCCGGGCCTGGCCTGTTGGTGACGGGCGCCATCGGCGGCGTGGCGGGCGTGTTCGCCGGCGGCAAGATCGCAGAGTGGAACGACAATCGCGGCATTTACAATCAGGAGCTTGGCGGCAAAACGTGGGCTTACGATCCAGACAATCCTGCACTGGGGTGGCGGCGGGAAGCGCCAATCGATCGTAGTGACGACAACATCGACAACGCCCGTCGCGGGGACCTTCGCGCTTCGCCGGCAACGGAGAACGCACTCAACTATCAAGCGACCAGTCGATCGGTCGAGCTGGTACTGGGCGGCCCGCCGGCACAGCGCGCTCCCTTCGCACTCGCGGCTGAGGCAGGCGATGCACCGAGCAGCCGGCCGACGAATTGGGAACGCGACCCCGAGAGTGGGCAATGGGAGCGCAAGGTCTACGGCCCATTCGTCGAACGCAACATGACCCCGTATTCCACCGAAACCGCCGACCCCGGGAGCGAGCGCGCAGCGCGACTGGATCGGCAAGCGGCGCAGATCGTGGTGGAGAACGCCGCGAACAGCCCGGCCTCGATTGCAGCACGCTATGAAGACACGTACATCCGTAACAATTGGGCCGCACATGGCGACATGCCCGATGCGGTGCACAACGCGCGCACCAACATCGACAAGCTCGTCGCTTCCGACGGCGATCTCTATCGGCGGCAGGCGAATGGCAGTTGGCTGAATGAAGAAGGTATCGATTCTATCGCTGGCAGTCGTCTGCATGATGAGCTTGAAGCGACCCGAGATGTGTTGCAGGCGCGTTTGCCACCGCCACGCGAGATCCCACCCGTGCCGCCAATGGACGCCGATGCGCGCTTGCGCGATACGGTCGCGGGTGCCTATCGCAACGCGGGCGTCGATGCGGGCGCCGAGCAGGTCGCCGCCTCTGCAATCGCCGTCCGCGCGACATGGGATGCGAGCGGACTGGATCCGGCCACCACTGCATTGCAAGCGCGACCACAGAGCGATGGCCGATCCGAGCTTGCCAGCTTGCGCTTGGACACCGACGGCAAGACCTACGTGATGGCTGCCGTCACGACGCCAAAAGAAATCGAGCAAGCGCGGACGGAGATGACCACCGCACCGCATGCGATTGAACGAACTTCGGAAAACGGTCGTGACGCGCGCGAGCAGACGACACGCGAAGCCAACCGGCAGGGTTTGTCGCAGGGC
Organism: Lysobacteraceae bacterium; assembly: GCA_046598445.1. Classification (GTDB taxonomy): domain Bacteria; phylum Pseudomonadota; class Gammaproteobacteria; order Xanthomonadales; family Xanthomonadaceae; genus Lysobacter_I. The sequence goes on along the minus strand of JBKJHV010000052.1, from coordinate 2,855 downwards.
GAGGTACAGCAGGCCGTGGGGGCACCGACCCGTTCGGCAGGGGGCGGACAGCGCGACGTCGAGTCGCGCGAACAGGATGCGCCGCGCGACGACGTGCAGCAGAGACAGGCGGACAGCGGCCACGCGGCCCCCACCACGACAACATCCGCGCCGATACCGCCGCCTGCACGCCCATCCGATCCGCGCGACCCGGATCATCCCGGCCACCATCTCCATAAGCAGATCGAGACCGGCGTGGCCAGGATCGATGCGGAGAATGGACGCACGTTCGATGCGACCAGCGAACGGCTGACGATGGGCGCCTTCCACGACGCGAAAGCAGCCGGCATGACCTCGGCCCACCATGTGGTCCTCAACCAGACGGGCGCACCGCAGCGCGATGGCTCGCAGGCGCAGGGCAACACCCTGCTGATCGCGATCCAGGGGCAAGACCCCTACGATCCCGCCGCACGACGTTCGGTCACCGACGTGAAGCAGGCGGTGGAACAACCGCTGGAGCAGTCGCTGCAGAAGGTGAACGTGCTGGAGCAGCAGCAACAGCAGACACTGGCCCAACAGCAGAACAATCCGACCCAGAATGATCCCGGCCCAAACGGACCGAAGCTGTAACCCGCCATCACGCCGCAGGAAACGCAATGGACGATTGTTCCGACGAGGATATGGCGACCCTGGCCAAGGCTCCACGTCCACGCCCGAGGCTGCCGGTCGGGCAGGCGTTGCCCCCAGGCCACGAAGACTGGACGCTCGAACAACTGCGCGGCCAACCATTGCCGGGTGCCGCGGCCATCGTCTACGTGCTGGCATATGCGCGGGAGCGAAAGCTCTTCGTCGACATCGCGCAGGATGTTGTGGAAGCCAATGACATCAGGCACAGGATTGAGCGCGCGCAACTGCGCCAGTCCGGCAAACGCGGCTTGACGCCGCTGTACTGGGTCTACGCCGAATGCCATCCGAGCGAGGACGCTGCATACCAGCGTTGCGCCGAGATCAGGGCGATGCCGCATGCGTGGCAACGGCGCATCATCGATCGTTTCAACCCGGCGTGGTTGAGCATGGCGAACGAGCTGATCGCCTTTCCCTGCAGCCGGGATGCCATCGGTGAAGAAGGCGTGGTCATGCTCCACGAAGTCGAGCACGCGGCAGCGCCGACGCCCGGGCGATGGTGGATACCACCGGTGAGCGCCCAAGGTCGCGCGAACGCGATCTGGTTACGTGCCGTAGGAATGTTCGAGCCAGTACCGCCCACTCCGATCTGAGCGCACCAGCGCGTGATAGGCGCGGTTGGCGTCGTGGTATTTCTGCCTCTGCAACGCCTGCACCGGCTTGTCCAGATCAAGGTTCGCCCGGGCGATCAACAGCGCGCGATGGATCGGTGCGCCACCAGCACCGCGGGTTTCAATCGCTGGCTGCGCATCACGCTGTCGCTCGACACCGGCGCGGATCGTTATTTCGTCGCGATCACCGATGCGGTGCCGGGCGGTCTGCGTCCGACCGATCTGGCGTTGAGCGGTGTGGCCGGGCTGGTCATGATCGAGGCGGCCGGGCCGGCGTCGGCGGAAAAGCGGGCAGAATAGAACCGTGCGCAGCGAACAACGAACGAGGTGACCATGAAAACGATCCGTGGATTGGGCGCGATCTGCATCGCGCTGTTGGCGGCGGCGCTGCCGGCGCAGGCGCAACGGGTGTCCGCGGCGGCGCAGCAGCAGGCGCAACGCGATGGCGAGGTGCGCGTCGTGGTGATGCTGCGCGATCGCGCAACGAGCGGCGTCGCCGCTGCGAACGGCCGTCTGTCCGGGCGCGATGCCGCGCCGAAGCTGCATCCGCGCGTGCGCAGCGATGTCGATGGCGTGCTGTCGACACTGCCGGCGCGGGCGAGAGGCAAGATGCTGCGGCGTTTCGAGCGCGTGCCGGCGTTCGTGCTGTTGGCCGATGCGAAGACCTTGGCCGCATTGGCGCGGGACCGTCGCGTGGTGAGGGTCGATCTCGATGTCGGTGGCGCCGGCCATGCGGTCGAGCCGGACGCGGCGTCGGTGCAGAATCAGGTGCACCAGCTCGCTGCGCTCGGCGTCGGCGGCGCCGGGATGAAGGTCGGCGTGGTCGACACCGGCATCGATACCGATCACGCCGATTTCCTCGGCAGGATCGTCGGTCAGGCCTGCTTCTGCAGCGTCGGCAGCGGCTGTTGTCCGAGCGGCGGCAGCAGCCAGTCGGGCGCGGGTTCCGCCGAAGACGACCAGGGGCATGGCACCAACGTGGCCGGCATCATCGGCGGCGACGGCACGGTCGCGCCGCGCGGCGCGCTGCCGGCGGTGAGTCTGGTGGCGGTGAAGGTGATCGATCGCAACAACCGCTTCAATTCGACATCGGACGTGGTCGCCGCGCTGGACTGGCTGGCGACGCAGCATCCCGATATCGACGCGGTCAATCTCAGCCTCGGTACCGACACGCTGTTTCCCGGCGACTGCGACACCTCGACGGCGTGGACGCAAGCGCTGGCGGTGGCGGTCGCCAATCTCAACGCGTTGGGTGCGGTGGTGACCGCGTCCTCGGGCAACCAGGGCAACCTCGGCGGCATGGGTGCGCCGTCGTGCGTCCGCAATGTGCTGTCGACGGCCGCGACCTGGGATTTTATCGGCCCCGCGATCACTTTCCTGGGCTGCACCGAGACCGGGACCGCGCCGTTGCAGCCGACCTGTTTCTCCAACCGCACGGCTACCACCGACCTGTTCGCCGCCGGCGCCTTCGTTCGCGCGCCCGGTTTCAACGGCGCCACCTCGAATTTCGGCGGAACATCGCAGGCCGCGCCGATGGTCGCCGCCTGCGCGGTCGCTCTGAAACAGGCGGCACCCGCCAGC
>JBKJHV010000009.1:0-30495 GCA_046598445.1 Lysobacteraceae bacterium | reverse complement strand
GACGCGACTTATTTCGGCCGCGCGTGGCTGGTGGACGCGCTGAACGAGACCACCGATTTCGTCGCCGCGTTCGAGATCGCGAAAACACGGATCGCCGAACGCGAAAAGAAAGAAGGTTTCCGGCCGTCGCGGCCGCAGATCTCGGTCGGCAAGCAGATCCTGCCGCGTTTGCAGGCGTGGCAGTCGCAGTTGGTACCCGGCCCGAAAGTGGCGTATGCCCTGCCCGCGACGCCGGCACCAGCGGCTGATGTTGCGACACCTCCGAAGCCGAAAACCGGAAAAGCCTCGAAACCGAAGAAATGACTCCGCATCAGAGGCCAATGATGTATCAATCGTATTTCCGGGTTGCCGCTCTCGCCAGATCGAATGTCTGCATCGCGATCGGAATGCTGATCGCGGCGTTTTCGTTGTTTACTATTTATCTCGTCGTGTTCGATCCACCGCCGCTTTGCGACCATCTCTGCGCGTTTCTGGCCCTCGGACCGATCGTGACTTGCACGTTATGGTCGATCTGGCTCATCGCTTGGCACTCTCCCAACTGGCGTCGGGCAACGCGCTTTAAAAAGCTGTCCGTAACGACAATCTTCGTTGCCGCGCCTGGTCAGTTCACCTGGCTTTGGAATCAGTGAATCTTCTCGCCGCGCGCGAGCATCGCAACCAGCGCCTCCACGCGTTTGGCCTTGGTTTCCGGCTTCTTCGCAGTCTGCACCCGCCAGCACACCGCGTAGCGATTGGTCTTGTCCAGCGCTTCGAAGAACGTGCGCGCTTTCTTGTTCTCCGCCAGCGCCGCCGCAAGCTCCGGCGGCGTTTCCATGTTGCGCGCGCCGTCATAGGCGGCGTCCCAGCGGCCGTCGGCTTTCGCGGCATCGACTTCGCGCTGCCCGCCCGCGCGCATCCTGCCTTCGGCGACCAAGCGTTCGACCTTGCCGATATTGATCTTCGACCACAGGCCTTTCGGCCGCCGCGGCGTGAACCTCTGCAGGAAGTAATCGCCGTCGAAACCGCGTTTCTGACCATCGATCCAGCCATGACATAACGCAACATCCAATGCCTGATCGTAGGTCACCGTGGCGATGCCGCTGTCCTTCTTGGCGATTTTCAGCCACAGCCCTTTCGCCGCGGCGTTCGCGATCAACCATGTTTCCCACGCGCCGCCGTCGGCGAACGGCAGGACTGGAAGATTGTCGGGCAAATCGCTCATGGCGATGCCTCTGCGTCCTGCAAACGATAGTCTGCTTGCGCACGCAGCTCGCCGCGCCAGTCATCGAACGCACGCACGTCGATGCGGTGCGCGCCCGGCGCGAGATCGGTCGGCAGCGCGCCGCGCCACAGATGCGGCGAAAACGTCGCTTCCGCCGAGCGATCGTAACCGCGCAGCGTCTGCGCATCGGCATCGAGCATGTTCTCGCGCAGCACGCGCGGATCGGGCGCAACGACCCGGCGCATCGCTTTCCATTCGCCATCGTCGATGCGGAATTCCACGCGCGTATCGACCCGCCCCATGTAGACATTCGCGTACACGCCATATGCGGGATATGCGCCGCGGCGCAGCACTTTCGGCGCATGCAGGCCGATCTGCGCATCCTGCGGGTCGCGAGCGACATGCCAAGCCAGCGTGTAGCGACCGTCCTGGCCGATACCCAGGCTGGCGTAACCGTTCGGCGTGCCGTCGGCCATCGTCGTATCGGGAATGCCGCTCGCGTCCTTGACGCCGGTCCAGAACGCGCCGCAGGCCGCGCCGACGTTGTATTCGTGCAGCGGCGCTGCGCCCTGCCAGCCGCTGCGCGCATCGTGCATCCAGTGTTGTTGGGCGTGGCTGTGACCGGTGAGGATCAACACGTTCGGGAAGTCGCGCAGCAGCGCGAACAACCGCGCGCGATCGACATCGCGGAAGGTGTCGCGACCTTCGTACTCGAACAGTGGAATATGCAACGCCAGCACCACCAGGCGCTGCTTCGACACGCGCGGCAGATAGGCTTCGAGAAACGCGAACTGGTCTTCTCGCAGGCCGCCGATGTAGTTCGGACTTTGACCCGGCAGATAGATCACATCGTCGAGGCCCACGAACACCGCTTCGTCCTCTTCCCAGGCGAACGTATCGGGGCCGAAGGTGTTGCGGAAGGTCAGCAGCGAGTCTTCATCGCGCGCAACGTCGAAGTCCAGATCATGGTTGCCGGCAACGTGCAGCCAAGGCAGGCCGATGCGACGGGTTTCCGCGTTCAGCGCCGGATACAGCGACAGATCGTCATCGACGATATCGCCCAGACTCAGCCCCAGTTCCGGCGCGCGGCGCTGCCGATCCACAGGTTCGGCGAGCCTGCTTTCGGCAAGCATGCGTTCGGCGAGCACGCTGTCGATGATGTCGCGGGCGTAGTAGCCGACATCCACGCGCGACTTCACCTGCGGATCGGCGAACACGCGCACCTCCAGCCAGCCGTCGCCCGGAGGCGCGCGACGCAGGCCGACGTCGAAGGTCGGCGGCATCGGGCCGGATACGATGATCCCGCCGTATTTTATCGATGACGGCGCGGGCGACGGCGGCGCGAGCGACGGCACATGTCGCCATGCGCCGGGGCGCGCAAGATCCGCGTTCGGCAAGCGCCAGCCCGCGGGCTTGATCGCGAACACCGTCTGTCCGGGCGCGACCGCAAGCCGGTAACGCCCAGCCACATCGGTTTCGGTCAGCATGCTGCCGTTGGAGATCAGAACGCCCGCGACGCCGGATTCGCCGCGATCCCGACGACCGTCGCCGTCACGGTCGTCGTAGACCACGCCGCCGAGCAACGTCGACGCATCGGCCGCCACAGCGCCCGCAGCGAAAAACAGCAGACCGAGCATGCACACACTTTCGCGGAACCGCATCGCCGCCTCTTTTCTGTCCGGACCAGTACAGGATTATGCCTCTGCCCGCCCCGCCGGGAACATCGACATCGATGCGCGGGAACGCTGTGAACTCAGCGTTCCCGCGGCACAAGGATGTGCTGCCCGCCGAATTATTCACCCAAGTGATTGATTCGGCGCGAGTGCGTTCGGGCATGTACCGAACGCGCGACAATTGAATAAGTCCAGGATGGATTTGTTCAATGGTGACCTTACCTGCAGTAAGATCAGCCCTGATCCGGCCCGCAGGGGAGACGCATGCCGTTCCGACGTGTTTGGCTTTGGGCCATGGTCATCGCGGCTGCGCAACTGTTGAGCGTGCCGACGAGCCAGGCCGCGAATCCGCAGCCGCCGGCGGAACTCATCGAAGGCACCGCTTCGATGTCGCTCACTCCGCATCTGAGCTATCTGCACGACAAGGACGCGATCGACACGGCGGACGACGCCTGGCGGCGCATCGCCATCGACGGCTTCCAGCCGGTACCGGCGGGGAAGACCGCGTTCGGGTTCCAGCAGGGCGCTTACTGGTTCCACGCCACCGTGGTCAATCACGACCCCGACGAGCGCCACTGGATGCTGGTGCAGCGTTTCGCGCTGCTCGATCGCATCGACCTGTTTCTGCGCTATCCGGATGGGCGCATCGTCCAGCAGGCCAGCGGCGATCTGCTGCCGTTCTCGGCGCGCAGCATCTCCTACCGCCATCCGAATTTCCGCATCGAACTGCCGCCCGATCAGCCCGTCGAAATTCTGCTCCGCGCGCAAAGCCAGAGTTCGATGCAGGTGCCGCTGGAGCTGTACACGCCTGCGGCTTTCACTTCGCTGTCGCGCGACGCGCAGTTCGTGATGGGCATCTACTACGGCATCCTGCTCGCCCTGTTCGTGTACAACCTCGTGCTCTGGCTGACCCTGCGCGATGCCAGCTATTTCTGGTATCTGTTCCATATCTCCGCGTTCGGCCTGGTGTTGTTCACCCTGAACGGCTACAGCTTCGAATACCTGTGGCCGAACAATCCGTGGCTGGCGAACGTGGCGGTGCCGTTGTCGATCTGCTTCGCCATCATCGGCATGCAGCAGTTCGCGCGTACGTTCCTGGAGATGCCCAAACGCTTCCCTCGCGGCAACATCGTCAGTTTGGCGATCATCGGCATCTGCATCGCACTGGGCGCGGCGTCGCTGTGGTTGCCGTACGGAATCTCCACACCTTGGGCCACGCGCACGGTCATCATCAGCGTGCTGTGGACCGTCATCGCCACTGTGGTGGTGCTGCGTCGCGGCTACATGCCGGCGCGGCTCTTTCTCGCCGCCTGGGCCGTGTTCCTGGCCGGCACCGCCACCATCGCGGCGCTGGCGTTCGGCCTGGTGCCAAAGAATATGCTCACCGAATACGGGGTGCAGATCGGCTCCGCTCTGGAGATGCTGCTGCTGTCCATCGCGCTGAGCTATCGCTACGCGTCGCTGCGCAACGAGAACGAGCGGATCGCCGCCGAAGCCACCATGCAGTTGGAGCGCAAGGTGGCGCAGCGCACCCAGGAAGTCCGCAGTGCGCTGATGCAGTTGGAGGAAGTCCACCGCAGGCTGCGCGATTCCAGTCGCCGCGACGGCCTCACAGGCCTGTACAACCGCGCCCACTTCCACGAGAACTTCGAGCTGATGCTCAAGGAATCTCGCGACAAGGGGCAGCCGGTCTCGCTGTTGATGATCGATCTGGATCACTTCAAGTCGATCAACGACCGCTACGGACATCTGGTCGGCGACGACTGCCTGCGCTGGGCCGCACAGCGGATCGGGCAGGCGCTGCGCGCGCACGAGTCTTCGCTGCTGGCGCGCTTCGGCGGCGAGGAATTCGTGGTCATCCTGCCGGGTCACGACCTGCACGACGCCGTGAACATCGCCGAAAACCTGCGCCGCAAACTGGTCGAAGAACCCTGCGTCAGCGGCGCGCATCGCCTGCGCGTGTCCGCGAGCATCGGCGTGCATACCGTCGACCCGGGCGCGGATATCGATTCCGACACCGCATTGTCGGTGGCGGATCAGGCGCTGTACGCGGCCAAGGCCAACGGCCGCGACTGCGTGCGGACTTCGATCACCGCCGCGTGACGAAACGATCAAGCCTCTTGTAGAGCGGCCTGGCTTTCAACAGCCGAATGGCTGGTCAGGCCGCTCTACGGGACGCACCTCAGCGCGGAAGCGACGGCGGCGCGTTGTTGTGGATGTAACGCTCGAACACCTTGGTGTAATCGGCCGTAATGTGGCGATTGAGCATCGCGTCGTTAAGATTGTCGAGCACGGCGTTGAAATGCGAGACCACGCCCGCTTCGCTGCCGAGATTGTTGAGCTTGAGCATGCCGCCCATCGCTTCGAGCGTGCGCAGGGCGTTGTCGCGGGCGACGCCATCGCGCGCCTGCTGCTTGCCGATCGCGATCAGCGCCTTGTAGATGTCCTTCACCTGCTCGATGAAGCTCTTCTTCACATCGATGCTGAATACGGACTCGCCGATCGAGAACTTCAGCTCCACGTCCATATCGAGCGTACCTGCGGTCTCGATCGCGACATAGCCGATACGCTGCGTGGCGTATTCGTAACGCTTGATCATGCGCTTGCTGGACACAGCCGAATCGCCGTCGACGTGGATCAGCGCGAGATTGGTAAAACAGTATTCGTCTTTCTTCGACTTGATCAGGAAGAAAATCTTCTCGCCATCTTCATGGAACAGATAGTCGTCGGCGTCGACCTTATCGTAATCCGCAGGTGAGACGATCACGCCGATGTCGCTGATGCCCAGCGCTTCGGCGGCGAATTTCTTGAACATGGGGGTGTCCTTTGGAATGTGTCGGTGTGCGCAAATCGCGCCAGAAATGCTACCAGACAGATCCCCCTGCCTGTTCGTGACCAATGGCACTGCCGCGCCCGGCTTTGTTACAGCGGGATGAAAACAGGCTGCATGGCCGTTAGCAGTCAACTGCGCCTGGCCGCCAGCACGCGCTCGACATCGGCCAAGGACAAACCCCGCATCCGCAGCAGTACCAGCAAGTGATACACGAGATCGGCAGCCTCGCCGAGCAGCGACTCGTCGTCTTCCACCACCGCGGCCAGCGCGGTTTCGAGACCTTCCTCACCAACTTTCTGCGCGATGCGCTTGATGCCGCTGTCGAACAATTTCGTGGTGTAGCTGCCGGGCGGGCGATCCGCTTCGCGCAGACGGATCAATGCGTCGAGTTCGCCAAGCACGTTTACCGCTTCGTTGCCGGAATCATTGCCGGGCGCCGACGGAAAACAGCTCGCGGTACCGAGATGGCACGTCGGCCCCTGCGGCCTCGCCTGCACCAGCAGCGTGTCGTTGTCGCAATCCACTTCAAGGCCGACCAGCGCCAGTACATGCCCGCTGCTCTCGCCCTTGGTCCACAGCCGCTGTTTGCTGCGGCTGAAGAACGTGACATGGCGCAGTTCGATGGTTCTCGCCAAAGCCTCACGCGACATGTAGCCGAGCATCAGCACGCGATGCGAATCCACGTCCTGCACGATCGCCGGCAACAGGCCGTCCTGCTTCGCCCAGGCCAGCGTTTCGATATCGAACGTCGTATCGACAGAGATGATTCCGCTCACAGCCGCACCTCGATGCCTTGCGCGCGCAGATCGCGCTTGAGATCCGGAATCGCGATCGCGCCGGAATGGAATACGCTGGCCGCAAGCGCTGCATCGACATCGGCCTCGCGGAACGCATCGATGAAATGTTCGACTGCGCCCGCGCCGCCGGACGCCACCAGCGGCACGCTGCAGATCGCGCGCACCGCTATGAGTTGTTCGAGATCGTAGCCTTTGCGCACGCCGTCGCTGTCCATGCAGTTGAGTACGATCTCGCCTGCGCCCAAGGCTTGCGCTTCGCGCACCCAGTCGAGCGTGGCCTTGCCGAGCGCCTTCGTTTTGTCTGGATCGCCGGTGTAACTGCGGACGCGCCAGACACCGTCGGCATCGCGCATCGAATCGATGCCGACCACCACGCACTGGCTGCCGTAGGCTTCTGCAATTTCCGAAATCAACGCCGGCCGCTCCAGCGCGGGCGTATTGATCGACACCTTGTCCGCGCCCGCGAACAGCACGCGGCGCGCGGTGTCGACGCTGCGGATGCCACCGGCGACGCAGAACGGGATGTCGATTGCGGACGCGACGCGCTCCACCCATTCGACATCGACCGCGCGGCCATCCGGACTGGCGCCGATGTCGTAGAACACCAGTTCGTCGGCACCGTGGTCGCGATAACGACAGGCGAGTTCGACGATATCGCCCATGTCGACGTGATCGCGGAAACGCACGCCCTTGACGACGCGTCCGTCGCGCACATCCAGGCAAGGCACGATGCGTACGCTCAACATGTCAACGCATCCTCGATGGTCATGCCGCCTTCCAGCAGCGATCGCCCGAGCACCGCGCCGGCGCAACCGGACTCGCGCGCGGCCATGATATCGGCGACATCGCGCACACCACCGCTGGCTTGCAACTGGAAGCCCTCGTCTCGCGCCACGATCATTCGATACAGTTCCAGATTCGGGCCACGCATCATGCCGTCGCGGGCGATGTCGGTGCAGAGCAGATGCTGCGCGCCCGCATCGCGATAACGGCGCAGGCTGGCGTCGAGATCGAGCTCGGCGCGTTCGGTCCAACCGTGGATCGGCAGTTGCCACGCACCGGTATCGTCCTGGCGCGTATCGAGCGCGATGGTGATGTGCGCGGCGCCGTAACGTTGCAGCCAGGTTTCGACCAGCAGCGGCTCGCGCACCGCGAGCGAACCGATGACGACGCGCGACGCGCCCTGCTCCAGCATCGTGGCGACGGCGGATTCGTCGCGCACGCCGCCGCCGGTCTGCACCTTCAGCCTGCCGTCGTCGGCGATCCTGCGCAGCAGCGGCGCCAGCGTGTATCCACCGGCGCGGGCGGCATCCAGATCGACCAGATGCAACCAGCGCGCGCCCGCATCGGCATATCGCATCGCGACCGCGAACGGATCGTCCGGATAGCGCGTCTCGCGCGCGTAGTCGCCTTGCTGCAGGCGCACGACGCGCCCGTCGCGGACATCGATGGCGGGATAGGCGGTGAATTCTTCGGCAACAGCATTCATGCGGAAAGTTTCAGGAAATTGTCGAGCAGGCGAAGACCGGCTGCGGACGAACGTTCGGGATGGAACTGCGCGCCGAAACGCTTACCGCTACCGACCACCGCAGCGAAACGCTGGCCGTGCTCGCTTTCGGCGAGCACACAGGCATCGGTATCGTCGTCGACCAGCACCGCATAGCTGTGGACGAAATAGGTATGCGCGCCTTCGTCGATGCCGTCCAGCAGCGGCGAGGTGTCGCCATTCGCATCGGCGCGCTTGCGAAGCCGGTTCCAACCCATATGCGGCACGCGCAATCCGGGGCCACCCGAAAGCTTGCTCACCCGCCCTTTCAACAGGCCGAGGCAGTCGACATCGCCTTCGCTGGAAGTTTCGAAGAGCAACTGCATGCCGACGCAGACGCCCAGCAATGGCACTTGGCTGGTCCGCAACGCCGCATCCAGTCCTCGCGCGCGCAGCAGCGCCATCGAAGGCGCCGCAGCACCGACGCCGGGCAGGATAATACGCTCGGGTTCGCCGAGTTCGTCGGCATCGCGCACCAGCCTTGGATTTGCACCGATGCGGTTCAATGCATAGCGCACCGAACCCAGATTCGCGCCGCCGGCATCGATTAGCGCCAGATCGCCACCGCTCACAGCGTCCCCTTGGTGCTGGGCAAGGCATCGCCGTCGCGCTTGAACGACTGCCGCAGCGCGCGCGCGACCGCCTTGAAACAGGCTTCGATCTTGTGATGATCGTTGTCGCCGCGCACTGAGAGATGCAGATTCAGGCCCGCGGTTTCGCACAGCGAACGGAATACGTGCGGCACGAGCTCGGTGGCGAGATCGCCGACCTTCTCACGCTTGAATTCACCGTCGAACACGAAATACGGGCGACCCGACCAGTCCAGCGTCGCGCTGGCCTGCGCTTCGTCCATCGGCAGCGTGAAACCGTAGCGCGCAATGCCGCGCTTGTCGCCCAGCGCCTGGCGCAACGCCTGCCCCAGCGCCAGCGCGCTGTCTTCGACGGTGTGGTGCTCGTCGATGTGCAGATCGCCGTCGCAGCGCAGCCGCAGCGCGAAACCGCCGTGTTTGCCGAGCTGCTCCAGCATGTGGTCGTAGAAGCCCAGACCGGTCTTCACGTCCGGATCGGCTTCGCGATCCAGATCGACTTCGACCTCGATCCGCGTTTCTTTGGTCTTGCGCTCGACGCGTGCGGTGCGCGGCACATCGACCAGCGCATGCGCGATGTCGTGCCATTCGACGCCATCTCCGAACTGCGGCGACTTCAGCTTGAAGCCGCGGATGTCCAGATTCATCGCGAACTGGATATCGGTCTCGCGGTCGCCGACCATCGCCGAACGCGACCAGTCGATGCCGCGGTCGCGCAGTAGCGGCTGCACCAGGCCGAGGGCCGGCTTACGATCCGGAGAGTTTTCGTGCGGAAAACTGCGGTCGATCAGCACATCGCGGAAGCGGATGCCCTGACTCTCGAAGATCTGCAGCATCAGCGCGTGCGGACCATCGAAATTCGCTTGCGGAAACGCTTCGGTGCCGAGGCCGTCCTGATTGGTTACCATCACGAACTCGTAGCCGGCATCGCGCAGGCGCAGCATCGCCGGGATCACGCCATCGACGAACGCCAACTTGTCGTAGGCGTCGATCTGGAAATCGGCGGGCTCGCGGATCAGGGTACCGTCGCGATCGACGAACAGGATGGGCCTGCTCCCACTCATGCCTGCGCTCATGCCGCAGCCTCCTCCAGCCGCAGCGCCGCGAACACCGCATCGTTCTCTTCCGGTGTACCGACCGTGATGCGCAGCGCATCGCCGAGCCCCTGCGTCGCGCGCATGTCGCGCACGACCACGCCGGCGGCGAGCAGACGCCGATACACGGTTTCGGCATCGTCGAATCTCGCCAGCAGGAAATTTCCGGCGCTTGCATACACCCGGCGCACGCCGCCGAACTGCGGCAAACGCGCGAGCATGCGTTCGCGTTCGCCGCGGGTCGTCAGCACCCGCGCACCCGCTTCCGCGAGCGCCGCCGGTTCCAGCGCACGCAATGCGAGATCGGCGCAGGGCTGCGGCACCGGATACGGCGCCTGGCAACGACGCAGGACTTCGATCAGCGCGGCGTCGGCGAGCAGGCAGCCGATCCGCGCACCGGCCAGTGCATGCACTTTGGACAGCGTGCGCAGCACGGCGATGTTCGGATAGTCGTCGATTAGCGATGCCGCCGACGGCGCATCGGCATATTCGATGTACGCCTCGTCGACCACCAGCAGCGCGCGGCCGGCCAGCGCCTGCGCCAAGGCGCGGATCGCGGCCAAGGTGATCAGTTCGCCGGTCGGATTGCCGGGCGAACACAGGAACACGATCTTCGCGCGGCGAGCGATGGCGAGATCGCGCATCGCAGCAAGATCGGTCATCCAACCGTCGGGGCGCTCGCGCATCGGCGCTTCCACCAGCGGCGCGCCCTGCAGCCGCGCGCACACCGCGTACATGCCGAAGACCGGCGGCGCGATCACCACCGGATCGTGCTCGGCGCGACACAGCGCACGCACCAGCAGGTCGATGGCTTCGTCGCTCCCGCGGCCGATCAGCAATTGCTCCGGGCGCACGCCGTAGACCTCGGCCAGACGCGCGCGCAACGCTTCGGGCTGCGGCTGCGGATAGCGTCGCAGCGCACCGGCGTCGTCGGTGACGTTCGCCCACGGCGATTCGTTGGCGTTGAGCCAGACCGTGCCTTCGACTTTGTGACTGCGCGCCGACGAATAGCCGGCGAACGCGCGCAGGTCTTCGCGTACCAGGTCGAGGATCGTGGCCTTCGCACCCGGCTTCGCATTGGTCGCGAACGGTCCGCTCATGGCCTATCCGTTGCGGGCAATGATGCGATCCGCAGGCTCACCGCATTGGCGTGCGCCTGCAGACCCTCGGCTTCGGCGATGCGTATCGCGCTGGGACCGATCCGGCGCAGGCCTTCGGCGGAGACACTCTGCACGCTGATCGCGGTCTGGAAACCGGTGACCGACAGTCCGCTCCACGCGCGTGCGGCGCCACCGGTCGGCAGCACGTGATTGGTGCCGCTGCAGTAATCGCCGAGCGATTCTGCGGCGTAATCGCCCAGGAACACCGAGCCCGCCGCGCGCACGCGACCGAGCCAAGGCTCCGGATCCCGCAACGCCAGGATGAGATGTTCCGGCGCGTAACGGTTGCTGATGTCGAACGCCTCTTCGATCGACTTGACCACGATCAGCCGCGACTGCGCCAGCGCCTTGCGCGCGATGTCGGCACGCGGCAGGCGCGCGAGCTGACCCACCAGTTCGGCGGCGACGCGCGCGATCAGCGTCGACGAATCGCTGAGCAGGATCACCTGCGAATCCGGCCCGTGTTCGGCCTGCGACAGCAGGTCGGCGGCGACGAACGCGGGGTTGGCGCCACCGTCGGCGATCACCAGCAATTCCGACGGACCCGCCGGCATATCGATGGCAGGGCCGCCTTCCACCGTCGACACCTGACGCTTGGCCTCGGTCACCCAGGCGTTGCCGGGGCCGAACAGTTTGTCGCAGGCGGGGATGCTTTCGGTGCCGATGGCCATCGCCGCGATGGCCTGCGCGCCGCCGACTTTGAATACCCGGCGCACACCGCACTGGCGCGCGGCGAACAATACCGTGGGATCGGCGCTGCCGTCGGTGCGCGGCGGCGTACACACGATCACTTCATCGCAACCGGCGATGCGCGCCGGCACGCCGAGCATCAGCATCGTCGAAGGCAAGGGCGCGCTGCCTGCGGGAATGTACAGGCCGACGCGCGCGATGGGCCGCACGATCCGCCGACAGCGCACGCCCTCGGCGGTATCGACCGCGTATTCGTGCATGCCGCTGTCCAGATGGAAGGCTTCGATACGCGCGGCGGCATCGATGATCGCCTCCTTCAGCGACGGATCCAGCGCCGCCTCGGCCGCTGCGAATTCCTCGTCCGACACTTCGAACGCATCCAGCACGGCGTGATCAAGCAATCGGGTGAACTTGCGCAAGGCCACATCGCCGTCGGCGCGCACGCGGGCGATGATCTTGCCCACGCCCAAGCGCACGGCCGCGGCGGAATCCTGGGTCGGCCGGCGCAGTGCGGCGCGCTGGGCCGCTTCGTCCAATGTCGACCAGGTGAGCAGATTCAGATCGATCCGGTTCGCGAGCGACGTGTTCATCGGCAAAGCGCCCGTCAGCGTTTTGTTCGTCGGTGAAGTATTCATCGATGTATTCATGCCAGCATCCTCTCCACAGGCAGCACCATCAGGCCGCGCGCACCGGCGCGTTTGAGATCTTCGAGTCGTTGCCAGGTCATTGCGCCGTGGCACAGCGCCTGCAGCGCGACATCGCCGGTGCCGTTGCCGCTTGCATCCGTGCCGCCGCCGTCCAGCGACATCACCGTCGGCGGCTCGGCGTCGGGCAACAACTGCATCAGCTGCGACAACACCGCACGCGGCGCCTGGAACAACAGCAGTTTGCTGTCGCGGATCTTCATCACGCCGTCGAGCCGGCGCAACAGCAGATCGGCGATGCCCGCACGCACGTCGCTGAAACCGTCGGCCGGCCCGGCCAGTACCGCTTCGCTGTCGAGCACGATTTCCACCGGCTTCAATCCGTTGGCGACCAGGGTGGCGCCGCTCGACACCAGATCGCAGACCAGATCGGCCTGACCCAGGCGCGGGGCGATTTCGACCGAACCGGACATTGTCACCACATCGGCGGGAATGCCGCGCTCGGACAGCCAGCGCGACAGCAGCGCCGGATAGCTGGTGGCGATGCGCTTGCCCGGCAGTTGCGTCTCCGGATCCCACGTCCATTCGCTGGGGATACCGAACATCAAACGGCAGCGCCCGAAACCAAGCGCGCGCCATTCGCTGAACGCCGGCGCCGCGCCGCGCGATTCGCGCTCGTAGGCCTGCTCCATCAGTACATTGCGGCCGACCATGCCCAGATCGCAGACGCCGTCGGCGATCAATCCGGGGATGTCGTCGTCGCGCACCAGCAGCAGATCCACCGGCAGCGATTCGCCGTAGTAGAACAGCTTGTCGCGGCTTTCCTGCCAGCTCAGACCCGCGGCGGCGAGCAGCGCGAGCGCGGGCTCGCTGAGCCGGCCGCTCTTCTGGATGGCGATGCGCAGTCGATCCCGCTCGGTCGCGGCTGCCGTTCGTTGCATGACGTGTGTCCTCATTGCGCGCCGGATCGGCGCGGTTGACGCTGCTGGATGGCCCGGCCGTAGCCGCCGGCGCCGTGTTCGAGCGTGCGCGCGACGCGGCCGATGGTGGTCACGCTGACCAGCGTGCGATCGTGGATTTCGCGGTACGGTACGCCCTCGATGAGCAAAGGCACCACCTTCCAGCGGTCGGCCATGGCCTCGAGTTCGGCCGGCGTGCACAGATCGATCAGGAAGGCACGGACATCCCCCGGCACCGACAGGCCAGCCAGGGCCTGCGCCAAGGCGTCGAGGTCGGCCTCGGCATCACGTTTAAGGATGGGCTGGGGGCGGTGCTTCATGGCCGTGCGTGTCGATCAATGTATTAGCGTGTTAATACATTAAAGGTCGACGACAATGCTGTCAACCAGCCGACACTCCATCAATCCCAGTTTTGCAGGAGCGCCGGAAGGCGCGAAGCCCGCGACCTCGCCATACCCGCGACTAGCGCAAGCCGAAAGCGCCGATCGAGCGGATAAAGATTACAGATAACGTCATTGTTTGAATGCTGCGGGCTTCGCGCCTTCCGGCGCTCCTACAAAAGACGCCGCGGGCATCGCGGCTTCCGCCGCTCCTACAGGGCCAATGCCAGTCCGGCTCAGCCGGCCTGACGCGCCGCCGCCAGCACCGCGCCGTCGCGGACCACCGCCAGCGCGGCGGCAAGATCGACATCCAGCGCGCGGTCGCGGGCCAGGAACGGCACGCGCTCGCGGATGGCGGCGTGCGCCGCGGCCACGGCCTTGCCGGGGTGGAACGGCTCGGCCGCGGACAGCTCGACGCGCAGCGCCTCGACTTCGGCAAGGAACGCCGCATGTTCGGCGGTCGCGGGCAGCGGGCCGCCCTGCACTTTCGCCGCGAGGTCCGCGGCGTCGGCACGATCGGCCAGATCGCGTGCTGCGTTGATCATGTCGCGGCGCAGGTCCAGCGCCTGCGCGGCGGTCATCAGTTCCAGCGCCAGCACCTTGCCGAGGTCGTCGACCATCGACAGCACGTGCCGCGCTTCGTTGGCGCCCATCGACACATGGTCTTCGGCGTTCGCACTGGTCGGAATCGAGTACACCGACGCCGGATGCGCGCGGCTGGCGAGATCGTTGACGATCGCCGCGGCGGTGTACTGCACGATCATGAAACCGGATTCGGTGGCGTCTTCATTGCCGATCAGGAACGGCGGCAAGCCGTCGCTGGTCGCCGGATCCACGAGCTTGTTGAGCCGGCGTTCGCTGATCGACGCCAGCACCGGAATGGACGCCTTGACGTAGCTCATCGCCAATGCCAGCGGCATGCCGTGGAAATGACCGGCGGAAATCACCTGCTGCTCGACGTGTTCGGCGCGCGCATCGGGGAACACCAGCGGGTTGTCGGTCACCGAATTCAATTCGATCTCGAACACGCGCTTGGCCTGCGCCGCCGCGTCGCGCACTGCGCCATGCACCTGCGGGATGCAGCGCAGCGAATAGCTGTCCTGCGGCTGATGCTTCTTCCCGCCGAGGAACGGCTTGAAACGGTTGTAGAACTTCTCGCGGCCATGGCGCTGATCGGTGGGCACCCAGTCCCAACCGATATCGAAGCTCAGCGCCTGCGATTCTTCGGTGTCCCAACTCTTCGGCAGCCACGGCCGGAACTTCGGCACCAGGTGATACGCGATGTCGGCGAGCGTGGAACCGGCGAGCAACCGGCGCAGATTCGCCGCGACCTCGACCTGGCCCGGATGCGGACGCAGCGCATGCACTTCTTCGGCGAATGCGCCGAGACGGCCGGCGAAGGCGTCGAGGGTCATCGCTGCGGCAAGATCAGCGGTGTCGAGCAATTCGTCAAGACGATGCAGCGCGAGCACGCCGGTGGCGAGCATCTGCGCGGTGCCGTTGTTCAGCGCCAGGCCTTCCTTGTACGACAGCGTCACCGGCGCGAGTCCGGCGCGCTTCAAGGCTTCCGCGCCGTGCATGCGCTCGCCGTCGTAGAACGCTTCGCCGCCGCCCAGCAGCACGATGGCGAGATGCGACAGCGGCGCCAGGTCGCCACTCGCGCCGACGGAACCCAACTGCGGCACCACCGGCACGACGCCGGCATTGAGCATCGCCGTCAGCGCCTGCAGGGTTTCGACGCGCACGCCGGAATGCCCGCGCAGCAGCGTATTGATGCGGATGCAGAGCATCGCGCGCACTACGTCGGCGGAAAACGGTTCGCCCACGCAGACTGCGTGCGACACGATCAGGTTGTGTTGCAACTCTTGGTGCAGCGAGCGGCCGGAAGGCGTCGCGCCCGGCAATTCGTCGCGCAGAGGATGCGCGCCCAGCAATTTGTCGGCGTTGCTGCCGAAACCGGTGGAAACGCCGTAAATGGGTTCCTCGCGCCGTACCTGTTCGGCCAGGAACGCCGCAGCATGCGCGACGTTGCGCAACGCACCCTCGTCCAACATCACCTGGGCGCCGTACGCCACTTCCACCATCCTGTCACGGGTCAACGAACGGCCGTCCAGGCGGATCGGTTTCATGCTTTCACCTCGGGGCGCGTCGACTGAGCGTGCGGCAGCGCGCGCCACTGTTCGCGTTCGACCAGCAAGGTGCGCGCGAGATCGGCCTCCGCGACCTCGAACTGTTCGCCGCGACGCAGATCCTTCACCGCGACCGTACCGCGCGCGATTTCGTCTTCGCCACGGATCACCACGAAGCGGATGCCGGCGCGGTCGGCGTACTGCATCTGCTTGGCGAGCTTGCGTGGTTCGAGCTGGGTTTCGACATTCAATCCGCCCGCGCGCAGCTTCTGCGACAGCGACAGCGCGGCGTCGAGACCACCGTCGTCCATCAGCGACACCAGCACGTCCACCGAACTGTCGGCGGTCGCCACCAGCCCGGCTTCGCGCAGTTGCCAGAACAGGCGCGTCAATCCGATGGAAATGCCCACGCCCGGCAGCTTCGATTTGGTGTAGTGACTGGCGAGGTTTTCGTAGCGGCCGCCGGAGCAGATCGAACCGATCTCCGGGTTCGCGTTCAACGTGGTCTCGTAGACGATGCCGGTGTAGTAATCGAGGCCACGCGCGATCGACAGATTCAGCGCGAAGCGATCATCGTCGACGCCCAGCGCACGCAGCTGGCGCAGCACTTCGCGCAATTCGTTGCGGCCTTCCTCGAACAGCTCGGTGCCCGCACCCAGCGCGTCGAGCGCGGTCTGCGCCGCGTCATGGCCGGTCGCACGCACGCGCGAAAACGCCAGCAGCGTGTCCGCGATTTCGGAGGAAAGCGCGAAGCCATCGCCGGTCAGGGTCGCGCGCACCGCATCTTCGCCGCGCTTGTCGAGCTTGTCGATCTCGCGCAGCACCGCGGCTTGGCGTTCGCCCTCGCCGATTCCCTGGCCTTCGAAGAAGCCGCGCAGCAGCTTGCGGTGGTTGAACTGGATGGTGAATTCGCCGATCGCCAGCGCCTCGAACACCGATGCGATCACCGCCGGGATCTCGGCGTCGTGCCGCGTGGACAACGCGTCCTTGCCGATCACGTCGATATCGCACTGGTAGAACTCGCGGAACCGCCCGCGCTGCGCGCGCTCGCCGCGATACACGCGCTGCATCTGGTAGCGGCGGAACGGGAACGCGAGATCGTGCTCGTGCTCGGCGACGTAGCGCGCCAGCGGCACGGTGAGGTCGAAGCGGAGGGCGAGTTCGGGCAATCCGTCGACCGCTTTCTCAAGCGCACCGGTCGACTGCACGAAGTACACCTGACGCTCGGTCTCGCCACCGGATTTGGTCAGCAGCACCTCGGACAGCTCCATCACCGGCGTTTCCACCGGCAGGAAGCCGTAGCGTTCGAAGGTCCGGCGGATGGTGTCGAGCATCCGCTGGAAAGCGATCTGGTCGCGCGGCAGCAGTTCGAGGACGCCGGGCGGTGTACGCGGCTTGATCAAGTGGAACTCCGGGGCATGCAGCAGAGGGGGCAAGTTTAGCGGTTGGCTGGGCCGGAGGCCGCCCCTCGGCGGGGCTTGAAGCCCGGAAATCGGTCGTCCCGCCCCAATTCGCGCGCCGGGGTTGCCGGCCGGGGGGCAAGTCCTTAGAATGACCGGCTGCAATGTCGGGGTGTAGCTCAGTCTGGTAGAGCGCTACGTTCGGGACGTAGAGGTCGCAGGTTCGAATCCTGTCTCCCCGACCAATTGCTTGATGCAGAAAGCCGCCCCGAGGCGGCTTTTTTATTGCGTGTGAACGGGAAACTCGGCGGCCGCGCGCGCGGCTTCGAGGGCCCGGCTGCCTGAATCACACCATGGCGGGTTCGAATCCTGTCTCCCCGACCAATTGCTTGATGCAGAAAGCCGCCCCGAGCAAGTAGGGTGGGCTCCTGGCCCACCGCTGAAGACCTAAAACCGCCTTCTCCGAAAAACAATCCGCATAGTGGAGCGGTGGGCCAGGGCCCACCCTACGATTGCCGGGTGTTCAACGGCAGCTTGGGCGAATGCACCGTATCCGCCGCGGAAACCGATCAATTGCGCAGATTCCGCGTCTGCCCTGCCCCGCGCACCACGAACCGTTCGATGGTCAGCGATTCCGCGCCCATCGGCCCGTAGGCGTGCAGGCGCGTGGTGGAAATTCCGATCTCCGCGCCCAAGCCGAGTTCGCCGCCGTCGGAAAAACGCGACGAGGCGTTGACCATCACCACCGCGCTACGCAATGCGTGAACGAAGCGCGCGGCGGCGGCTTCGTCACGGGTGGCGATGACTTCGGTGTGGTCGGAACCATGACGGCGGATATGCGCGATGGCCTCATCCAGCGAATCGACGACGCGCACCGAGAGGATCAGATCGAGGAATTCGGCGTCCCAGTCGTCGTCGCTCGCGGGTTTCGCATCGGCGATCAACCCGCATGCCCGTGCATCCCCACGCAGTTCGACGCCGCGCTCGCGCAGCATCGCCGCAGCGCGCGGCAGGAACGCCGCGGCGATGTCGGCATGCACCAGCAGCGTTTCCAGCGCGTTGCAGGCGCTGGGCCGCGCGACCTTGCCGTCGAGCAAGAGATTCAACGCAAGATCCGGATCGGCAGCGGCATCCACATACAGATGGCACACGCCCTTGTAGTGCTTGATGACCGGTACACGCGCATGCTCGGCGACGAAGCGGATCAGGCCTTCGCCGCCGCGCGGTATCGCCAGATCGATGATGTTGTTGAGCTGCAGCAGTTCGATCATCGCCTCGCGGCGCAGATCGTCGATCAAGGTCAACGCGGCGGCAGGCACACCGGCATCGACCAACGCGCGCTGCAACGACGCGGCGATCGCGGCATTGCTGCGGATCGCCTCCGAACCGCCGCGCAGGATCACGCCGTTGCCGGCCTTCAGGCACAGCGCCGCGGCGTCGGCGGTGACGTTCGGGCGCGCCTCGTAGATCATCACGATCACGCCGAGCGGCACGCGCACGCGTTCGATAGTGATGCCGTTGGGCCGCATCTCGCGACGGGTGACCTGACCGACCGGATCGGGCAGATCGGCGACCTCGCGTAGTGCGTTGGAAATGCCGGCGAGCCGCTGCGGATCCAGCATCAACCGGTCCAACATCGCACTGCCAATACCTTTCGCTTCCGCCGCGCGCAGGTCTTCGGCATTGGCTGCGAGAATCGAGGCGGCATCGGAATCCAGCGCGTCGGCCATCGCGCGCAGCAGCGCGTTCTTGGCGTCGGTGGACAGCGCCGCGACCGCCTGCGCGGCGTCGCGACAGGCCAGCGCCTGCGCGCGGATGGACAGCACCTGCACAGGATGTTCAGACATCGGCGACCTCGTTCGGATTCGGTGCATGCAGCGAGAGATCGTCGCGATGGACGATGGTGTCGCCGTAGTTGTAGCCGAGGACGTTTTCGATCTCCTGCGACCTGCGGCGTGCGATGCGGCGGATATCGGCGGCGGAATACTGGGTGACGCCGCGCGCGACGCTGCGCGTGCGGCCGCCGTCGATGCAAATGATTTCCACTAGATCGCCGCGGCGGAATTCGCCCTGCGCATCCGCCACGCCGATCGGCAGCAGCGATGCGCCCTTGTCGATCAGCGCGGCCGCGGCGCCGGCGTCGATCACGATCGCCGCGCCCTGCTCCACCGGCGCATGCCGCAGCCAGTGCTTGCGCGCAGCCACGCGGCTGCGCGTGGCTGCCAGCCGCGTGCCGCTGAGACGATCTTCCGCGAGCGCGGCGGACACTTCTGCGGATGTGCCGTTGAACAGCACCGTATCGATGCCGGCCGCGCCGGCGCGCTGCGCGGCGAGAATCTTGGTGCGCATGCCGCCGGTGCCGACATTGGAGCCGGCGCCGCCGGCCATCGCGAGGATATCGTCGCCCGGATCGGTCACGACCTGGAGCGGCCTGGCATCCGCATTGGTGCGGGGATCGGCGTCGTACAGGCCATCGATATCGGTGGCGATGAACAGCACGTCGGCATCGATCAGCGCCGCGACGATCGCGCCGAGGGTATCGTTGTCGCCGAGCTTCAGCTCATCGACCGAGACGGTGTCGTTCTCGTTGACGATCGGCAGCGCGCCGCAGCGCAGCAGTTCGCGCAGCGTCGCCCGAGCATTGAGATAGCGGCGGCGGTTGCGCACATCGTCGTGGGTCAACAGCACCTGCGCGACCGGCCTGGCGAAGAAGCCTTGCCAGAAGGCCATCAGCTTCGCCTGACCCAGCGCAGCCAGCGCCTGGCGTTCGGCCATCGCCGCGCCCGGCCGCGGCGTCGCGTGCAGGGACGCATGCAGGACCATGCGCCCCGCCGCGACCGCACCCGACGACACGATCACCACCTCGCGGCCCTGCGCTTGGCAGGCTTCGACGAACGCGGCGAGATGCTGCGCATTGCGCGGCGAAAGTCCGCCATCGGCGGCGAGCAGGCTGCTGCCCACTTTTAACACTGCTCTTTTCCATGAAGGCACTAACTGCTCATACCACTGCATAGAATTTGCCTAAAATTACAGCCGAGAAACTTACGGGGTCTTATTGATTTTATTTCTAACGTCCCTCGGCCCTTCCATCGCTGCATCAGCGGCTGCAGCCGCTGATTTGGCGGCGGCCTCTGCGTCAATAGCGCTCTGCACCACTTCGGCTGTCCATGCCTCACCAGCGTGATAGGCGCATACAAATCTTAGGATGCTTTCGCCAATAGAATCAGGAACAGCAGGGCTATAGGAAGGGAAATCATGATTTACACTTGAAACAACCTCACCCGTTCCATTCGATTTCGAATATCGAACAGTTGACGCAATTGCAATATCTTCCTCTTCGCAACGAAACCTCATTAGTGCTTTCGAAGATGTAGCCTTGGGAGTGAAATTCAGATCGTTATATTCCACCCAAGCTTGGATAAACCCTGATTTTTTTCGGACAGTTCTTACCTCCAGACTAACCGAGCTCGTGTCAGAGCTGCCTATATATACAGCTTGAGCAAACGCCATTTCTGGAAGGATGCTTAAGCAAATGGCGGCTAAAATTAAAGTCTTCCGACGCATACATATCTCCTATGTTGAGCGCAAGGAATTCAGTCTCTCACGAAGTTGAGTTATCCGCAGGTCCGCGGCTGCGCCGGGCGACACGCGCGCCTTCAGGCTGGCCGCGGGATCGCCTTCCGCCCAGCGCGCAGGATCGGCGGCCTGTTTGTAGGCATCGCGGAACGGCAGGCCCTGACGGGCGAGATCGACAGCAAGATCGGTCGCGTACATGGACGGATCGAGCGCGGCGCGCATCGCATCGGGCTTCCATTCGAGATTGCGCAGCAGGTCCGGCAGCAGTTCGAGCGCGCCGAGTCCGCGGCCGAAGGCGTGGAAGATCGCCCCCTTGCTGAACTGCAGATCGCGGTGATAGCCCGATGGCAGCGACAGCAGTTGTTCGATCTCGGTGCGCGCGGCGGCGGCGCTGGCGTAGCTGGCGCGCATCAGTTCGATCACATCGGGATTGCGCTTGTTCGGCATGATCGAACTGCCGGTGGTGTACTGCGCCGGCAGCGCGACGAACGCGAATTCGGCGCTGGTGAACAGGCTCAAATCCCAGGCGAGGCGGCGCAGATCGAGCAGCGCCGAACACAGCGCCTCGATCGCGGCCATCTCGAACTTACCGCGCGATAGCTGCGCGTAGGCGGCCGAGACCTGCAGACGACCGAAGCCCAACGCCTCGGTGACATGATCGCGATCCAGCGGCAGGTTCACACCGTACCCGGCCGCGCTGCCGAGCGGATTGGCGTCGATCCACGCCAGCGTGTCGCGTGCGCGCTGCGCGTCGTCGATGAACCCTTCGGCCCATGCCGACCACCACATGCCCAACGACGACACCACCGCGCGCTGCAGGTGGGTGTAGCCCGGCACCGGCACGTCGGCCTCGACCTCGGCGCGGGCCAGCGCGACCTCGGCGGACTCGATGCACAGCGCATGCAGGCGCGCGAGTCGATCCTTCAACCACAGCCGGGTCGCGACCAGGATCTGGTCGTTGCGGCTGCGACCGGTGTGGATCCTGCGGCCGGCATCGCCGAGACGTTCGATCAATCGCGATTCGATCGCCGAATGGCAGTCCTCGAAACGTTCGTCGAGCACGAAATCGCCATTGCGGAAATCTTCGGCGAGATTCCCCAGCTCGACCTGGATGCCGGCGAACTCGTCGGCGGCGAGGATGCCGATCCGCAGCAACCCTTGCGCATGCGCGCGGCTGGCTTCGACATCGAACAGGAAGAATTCGCGATCGAGCATCACGTCTTCGCCGGCGAGGAAGCGCTGGATGCGCTCATCGACTTTGACGCCGGGTTTTTGCCAGAGAAGGTCGGACATGGTCATTTTCCATAAGCGATACACGAAAGAGACGGTCTGTCATCCCGAACGTCTGCGCAGCAGGCGGAGGGAACTGCTTCTGCTATGTGACTAATGCATCAGAAGCAGAAACAGATTCCTCACCCGATGGAGCCGGGTTCGGAATGATAGGAAATACTTATTCCAACTCAAGCGGAATACCGGCCCACTCGTCCAGACCGAACGCGATATTCAGATTCTGCAGCGCCTGCGTCGCCGCGCCCTTCAGCAGGTTGTCCTCGGTCGCGACCACTACCAGCCGGCGGCCGTCCTCCGACAATGCGAAACCGCCGATCTCGACGTGGTGCCGGCCGGCAATGCGGCTGACCCAGGGCGCCTCATCGAGCACGCGCACCAGCGGTTCGTGCGCATACGCATCGCGATACCGGGCGAGCACCGCATCGCGGGTCGCCGCTTCGGACAGATGCAGATTGACGGTCATCGTGATGCCGCGGAAATGCGCTGCGACGTGCGGCATGAACTCGACCGGATGCGCGAGCTGGCGCGTCACCTCGCGCTCATGCACGTGTCCGGTCAGCGCATACGGCATCAGGTTGTCGCGCAGCTTGTCCGGATCGTTCTTGTCCGATGGCGACGTGCCCGCGCCCGAATAGCCGGACACACCGAAGCACTGCGCAGGCCCGTCGAGCAGGTCGAGCATCGGCGCGATCGCGAGCTGCATCGCGGTGGCGTAACAACCGGGGTTACTGATCCGACGTTCGCCGAGGTAACACGCGCGGGTGAGTTCCGGCAGGCCGTAGTACCAACTGTCGTCGAAACGATAGTCCGCGGAGAGATCGACGATGACCGGATCGACGACGGCCGCATCGAACGCGGCCACGCATGCCGCCGCCTTGCCGTTCGGCAGGGCCAGTACTACCGCGTCGGCGCCGAGCAACGGCAGCACTTCGTTCGCGGGCGAGGAATAACGCAGCTCGCCGCTGTAAGCGTCGACGTGATCGGCGAGCCGCTGGTCGTCGAGTTCGCGCGAGCCGACATAGGCCAGTTCGAAGCGCGGATGCGCGACCAACAGCCGGATCAGTTCCGCGCCGACGTGGCCGCGGGCGCCGACGATGCCGACACGGACAATCTCTGCGCTCATGCGTCACGCCCCTGATGCTTTACAAGTTTCGATTCGAGATTGCGACGCAGCTCCGGCCATTCCGCTGCCAGGATCGAGAACACGAAGGTATCGCGCAGCGTGCCGTCGCGATGACGCGTGTGGGCGCGGAGCACGCCGTCGCGCTTGGCGCCGAGCCTGGCGATGGCCGCCTGCGAGCGCAGATTTTCGTGACTGGTTTCGAGCACGACCGCCTCGCAGCGCCATTGCGCGAAGGCGTGATCGATCAGCAGCAGCTTGGCCTCGGTGTTCAGGCCGCTGCGCTGCACGCGCTGCGCATACCAGGTGTAACCGAGCTTGACGCGCGGCACGCCACGATCGATGTCGTAGAACCGGGTGCTGCCGACCACCTCGCCTGCGGCATTCCTCACCACGAAGGGCAATGCTTGGCCCGCGCCCTGCTGCTGCAACGCGGTCGCGATGTAGGCCTCGGCCTCGCCCGCTTGCACGCCAGGCACGCTGGTGTAACTCACCGTCCACAGCTCGCCATCGGCTGCGGCAGCGCGCAATGCGTCGGCATGCTCCGAACGAAGCGGTTCCAGCCGTACGTGGCGGCCATTGAGCGTCGGCGTGTCGAGCAGATCATTCATCGCATTCAATCCGTGAGCGTTGCCGGCCGTTGCCGGCAGTGTTCGAGACAGAAACGGAACTGTTCCTGACCCTCGCGATCGATATCGCCGAGTCCGTACCAATACGCGCGCCAGCGTTGCTGTTTGACGCTGCCGTCGGCTTCGGCGTCGTAGAACGCATTGACCGGGTTACCGAGTCGCGAACGCCAGAACAGCTGTGGCTGCGCCTCGCGCATCAGCTGCCACACCGCGCGGCCGAGTCCCTCGCCCTGCGCGTCGTCCAACACCGCGAACTTGTCGAGATACGGTAGCCCGTTTTCTTGGGTGAGGATGACCGCGGCGCGGTAGTTCTCACTCACGTAGGCGCGATGCAGCGCGGTGCGCTCGAAGTAATTCGGCACCAGGGTGCGGCCGAACGCCGATTCGATCAGCTCGCGTAGACGGCCGGTGTCGATCTCGTCCCAGCTCGATGTCTGCAGCACGCGCTCACCGCGGCGCACCAGTGTGCCCGAGCCCTTGTGCGTGAACAGTTCCTTCGCCAACTCTTCGGGGCGGGTGATCGATACCGACGACGACAACGGCAGCGCATCGAGCAGCTGTTTGATCTGTTCGATCTTCACGCGCATGCCGCCGTTGATCCACGACTGCGCCATCAGCGTGTCGTATTCGGTCGACAGATTGATCGAGTCGATCACGTTGCCGTCGCCGTCGAGCAGGCCGCCGGTGCCGGTGAGAAATACGATTTTGTACGGCTGCAGCACCTGCACCAGTTCGTTGGCGGCGAAATCGGCGTTGACGTTGAGAATCTGCCCGCCGACGGTTTCGCCGAGACTGGCGATGACCGGGATGGAACCGGCCTGCAGACTGGCGAGGATCGGCGCGAGATCGACCCGCTTCACTTCGCCGACCAGACCGTAGACATCGCGGTCCAGATAATCGGTCTCGAAGACGCCGGACACGATCGACGTCGCGCGCGCATCCTGCGCCTGCAATGCTTCCACCAGCTTCAGATTCTGCGCGTGGAAAACCCGACGCACGACCGCCAACGCTTCCGGCGTGGTCACGCGCAGGCCGTTGACCGTCTGCTTCTGGATGCCGGCTGCGGACAGTTCTTCGTCGAGCTGCGGGCCGGCGCCGTGGATGACGATGGGCGTCAGGCCGACGTCCTGCAGGAATGCGAGCGATGAGGTCAGCGCGCCGAGATCGTCGCGCAGCACCGCGCCGCCGACCTTCACCAGCGCGAAGCGCGCCGCGTCGAGCTGCGAGAAGCGCTTGAGATATTGCGAAATTTCTTTCGCACCGGCCATGCTGGACAACAGCCGGACGATGGTCTGCCGGGTCTGCGGGTCGTGGACTTTGTGATCGAGCAGCGGTGTCATGTGGAAACAGTTCCGTCCAGGATGCGGATGATGGACGCGGTGTAGCGTTCGAGTTGATCGAGCGCGACCCATTCGTCGGCGGTATGCGCCTGGGCGATATCGCCGGGGCCGTAAACGAAGGCCGTGAGCCCCGCGGCGGAAAACAGCGAAGCCTCGGTCCAGAAATCCACGGCGCTGCCGATCTGCAGGCCGAGTTCGTCGGCGAGATCGCGCGCCGCGAGGCGGCGCTCTTCGGCGCTGGCGACATCGCCGGCCGGCAGCGACGGGCCGCGGAACGTCTCCTCGTAGTAACCGACACTTTCAACTGCAACGCAATCGCGGAATCGCGCGTGCAGCTCGTCGATATCGTGCGACGGCAGCGGCCGGAAGCCGAAACGCAGCTCCGCGCTGGGCGCGATGACATTGGCCTTGATCCCGCCTTCGACCTTGCCGATGTTGAAGCGCAGACCGGTCAGCCCGCCGAAGCGGCGATGCGATTCGGCTTCGACCAGATCCAGCGCATTCGCGCCCCAGCGCATCGCGTGATGCAGGGCATTGCTGTGCATCGCGTTCGCGCCGGACCCATGCCCGGCCGCGCCGCGGAATTTCATCAGCACCGATGCGATGCCGCGATGCGCGAGCACCGCTTCGCACTGCGTCGGTTCGGCGATGATCGCTTCGCTGAAACCCTGATCGCTTGAGAGGAACGCGGCGATGCAGCGGGCGTCGTTGGCTTCCTCGTCGGTGCTGAACAAAAATGCCGCATCACCGGTGGTGCGCTGCGCCGCGACGACCAGACCCGCGGCCGCGCCCTTGATGTCGCAGGCGCCGAGGCCGATAGCCTTGCCGTCGTTCACCCGCAGCGTCAGCGGATCGGCACTCCACGCCTCGGACGACGGCACGGTATCGAGATGCACATTGAACACGCGCGTGGGTTTTCCGCGCACCGCGAGCATCGACACCGCGCCAGCGCCGTGATCGGTGACGGTGCAGACGAACCCGGGCAGCTGTGCGCGCAGATAGTCGAACATACCGCCCGTGCCGATGTCGCGCGGCGGATTGCGGGTGTCGAAGGAGACCAGCGATTCGAGATGTTGGAGGATGTCGTTGATCATTGAAGTCCGGATAACGTCAAAGGGCAGCGGTCAGCGGTCAGCGGTCAGCGGTCAGCGGGAAAGCCTGTCATCCCGAATCCCGGCCCTATCGGGTGAGGGATCTGTTTTTCGATTCAGGAACGCAAACGCAACAACAGATCCATCCGCCTGCTGCGCAGGCATTCGGGATGACAGATGTTGCTTCTGTCCATCGCCGGATCATTGGAAATCATTTGTTGATTTCGGCCCACAGCGTACTGCTCATACCGAACAATTTGATGAAACCCTCGGCCTCCTCCACACCCCAGTCCGCCGACTGCGCGTAGGTCGCGCCCTTGGCGTTGAGGATGTGCGGCGAACGCACCGCCACCGCGTCGACGCGGGCGCCGCGGGTTTCTAGCACGATCTCGCCGTTGACCATCGCCTGCGACGACGCCAGAAAGGCTTCGAGATCGGTCTTCAGCGGGTCGTGATAGAAACCTTCGTAGACCAGTTCCACCCATTTGCGCGCGACATCGGGCTTGAAGCGGTTCTGCTGTTTGGTCAGCACCGCTTCTTCCAGCGCGCGATGCGCGACCAGCAGCGCGGTGAGGCCCGGCGCTTCGTACACGATGCGGCCCTTGAGGCCGATGGTGGTGTCGCCGGTGTACATGCCGCGACCGACACCATAGGGCGCGAACATCGCATTGAGTTTCGCCAGCAACTGCGCGCCGGTCAGCGCATGACCATCCAGCGAAACCGCTTCGCCGCCGACGAAAGCAATGGTGACCTGCAGCGCCGCTTCCGGCCATTCGTCGCGCGGCGCGCACCAGCCGCGCGCGCCTTCGCCCGGCACTTCCCAGCGATCGATCTCGCCGCCCGACATCGTCAGGCCCAGCAGATTCTCGTTGATCGTGTACGCCTTCTGCTTGGCGCGTATGCCGAAGCCGCGCTGCTCCAGATAGGCCTGTTCGTAGGCGCGGGTCTGGGTGTGCTCTTTCTGGATTTCGCGGATCGGCGCGACGATGGTGTAGTCGCCGCTGGCCTTCACCGCGAGATCGAAACGCACTTGGTCGTTGCCCATGCCGGTGCAGCCGTGGGCGATGACCTTGGTGCCCAGATTCTGCGCGCGCGCCAGCGTGGCATCGACGATCAGGTAACGGTCGGAGACCAGCAGCGGATACTGGCCCTGATACGCCTCGCCGGCCCACACGAATGGCTTGACGAAGCCGTCCCACAGCGCCGGCCCACCGTCGATGGTGATGTGCGATGCGACGCCGAGTTCGTGCGCGCGCTGCTCGATGAACGCGCGTTCCTCGGCATCGACGCCGCCGGTATCGGCGAACACGGTATGCACGGCCCAGCCCTGTTCCTGCAGATAGGGCACACAGAAACTGGTGTCGAGGCCGCCGGAGAAAGCGAGAACGATGTCTTTGCTGCTCATTGGATGTCTCTCGTGGTTTGCCCCCTCCCCCGCACGCGGGGGAGGGTTGGGGTGGAGGGCAACGGGAAAGAGGCACGCCCCCATCCCGACCTTCCCCCGCAGCGCTGGGGAAGGAGAAAAACGTTATTGACTGGCCAAAGCCGCCATCACCGCTTTCTGCACATGCAGGCGGTTCTCGGCTTCGTTCACGGCGATGCAGTACGGCGCGTCCATCACCGCGTCGGTGGCCTTGATATTCCGGCGCAGCGGCAGGCAATGCGAGAACACGCCGCTGTTGGTCAGCGCCATCTTGCGTTCGTCGACGATGAAATGTTTGTACTGGTCGCGAATGGGCTTCTCGGGTTCCCAGTTACCGAAATACGGCAGTGCGCCCCAGCTCTTGGCGTAGACCACATCGGCATCGGCGTAGGCGCTGTCGATGTCGTGACTGACCTGCAGCGAACCGCCGTTTTCATTGACGTTCTGAGCAGCCCAATCCATGTAACGCTGGTCGAGGACGTACTCGGGCGTCGGGCACAGCAGGGTCACGTCCATGCCCATGCGCGTCGCGATGGTGAGCGCGGAATTCGCAACCGCGGTGTTCAGTGCCTTTGGATGATAGGTCCAGGTCAGTACGTACTTCTTGCCGCGGAGATCCGATGAACCGAAATGTTCCTGCAGCGCCAGCGCATGCGCCAGCTCCTGGCAGGGATGGGTGATCGTCTCCATGTTGATGACAGGCACGGTCGCGTATTTGGCGAAACCTTTCAGCACTTTGTCTTCGCGATCCGCGGCCCAGTCGATGAACTTCGGAAACGCACGCACGCCGATCAGGTCGACGTAGCGACTCAGCACTTTCGCCACTTCGGCGATGTGCTCCTCGGTATCGCCGTCCATCACGGTGCCGAGGTCGAATTCGATCGGCCACGCGTCCTTGCCCGGGGCGAGCACGACCGCATGGCCGCCGAGCTGGAATGCGCCCAGCTCGAAGCTCGTGCGGGTGCGCATCGACGGATTGAAGAACACCAGGGCGATGCTCTTGCCCTTGAGCGCGTCGCCGAGTTTGTTGCGCTTGTACAGCGCGGCTTGGGTCAACACGGCGTCCAGTTCGGCGCGGCTCCAGTCCTGGGTGTTCAAGAAGTGCTTCATGGCGGGTCTCGGCGGAGAGATCGTGGGAGAGAGGGAGGGGAAAGACGCGGAAAAAGAAAAGGCCCGGCGGGAGCCGGGCCTGATCGTTGGAATCTTGTCGTTGGAGCGAATATGACGACGGTTCCGGATCACCCAGCTTGCGTGTGGGGTTCCGGTCGGCGCGCACGCGACGTCATGCCGGACGCCATCCGGGCACTGGTGATCGACAGGGGCTGCGCGTTCGTCATAGGGGGCGCATGCTCGCA
Organism: Lysobacteraceae bacterium; assembly: GCA_046598445.1. Taxonomy (GTDB): domain Bacteria; phylum Pseudomonadota; class Gammaproteobacteria; order Xanthomonadales; family Xanthomonadaceae; genus Lysobacter_I. The sequence continues at coordinate 1,578 of JBKJHV010000009.1, read as the reverse complement.
CGCGCAGATGACGGCTGCAAGACCGGCGCGTTCATCGCCATCCTGTTCAACGCTTCTCGGCCGGGGGGATGTCGGGGGTGACCGAGATCCGCACCCGCAGGCGCTTGCCGGGATCGACGGGCAACCGCGAACGGTATTTCACGCCACGATGGATGTATTCGACATCGAAGGCCACCGGGCGCTGGAATTCGCGCTCCACCCGGGTCGGGCGGCAGTTGCGGTTGGTCTGCGCCACGCCTGTCGCCTCGGCGGGGTTGTCGCAGCGCTGCTCCATCGCATAGGCGCGCAGGGTCTGGTAGACCGGCTCCACCCGCAAGACCTGGGCGTATTCGGTACGCACGTTCGAAAGCTGACCGCTGTCGCTCTTGCTCTGCGCCTGCACCTGCACGCACGGCACCACGGCGAACAGCACCGCGACGAACAGCAGCGGCATGCCGAAACAGGTAAAGGCGGTGGCGGGGGTCGGGCGCATCGGGCGGCCAGTGTAGGGCCTCGAATCGATTCAGGCTGAACCCCCGCTGTCGTGCGGGTACGCGTGCCGCTAGAATCAGCCAACTCCCCCAGCGTGCCGACGATGAGCCTTCGACTCCACAACAGCTTGACCCGCCAGGTCGAGCCGTTCGCCCCGCTCGACCCCGCCTGCCCGACGATGTATCTCTGCGGGCCCACGGTCTACAACTATGTCCACATCGGCAACGCCCGCGGCCCGGTGGTGTTCGGCGTGCTCGCCGCGCTGCTGCGCCGCCGCTACGGCCGTCTGAAATATGCGCGCAACATCACCGACGTCGACGACAAGATCAACGCCGCCGCCAAAGCGCTCGGCACGCCGATCTCGACCATCACCGACAAGTACGCCGCCGCATATCGCGAAGACATGGCGATGCTGGGCGTGTCGGGCGATTTCGCGCCGGACATCGAGCCCGCCGCCACCGCGCATATCCCGCAGATGATCGCGATGATCCAGCGCCTCATCGACCAGGGCCACGCCTACGCCGCCGAAGGCCATGTGCTGTTCGCGGTCGACACCTTTGCCGAGTACGGCAAACTCTCGCGCCGCGATCCCGATGAAATGCTGGCCGGCGCGCGCGTCGAAGTGGCGCCGTACAAGCGCAACCCGGGCGATTTCGTGCTGTGGAAACCCTCCACCGACGATCTGCCGGGCTGGGAGTCGCCGTGGAGCGTCGGACGCCCCGGCTGGCACATCGAATGCTCGGCGATGGCCGAAGCGCATCTGGGCGAGACCATCGACATCCACGCCGGCGGCATCGACCTGCAGTTCCCGCACCACGAGAACGAAGTCGCACAGAGCGAATGCGCGCACAAGCACCATGACGGCAGTCACAAAACGTTCTCGCGCTGGTGGATCCACAATGGCATGCTGAACTTCGGCGGCAGCAAGATGGCGAAGTCGGTGGGCAACATCCAGCGCGTCCACGACCTTGTGCGCGAACAACCGCCGGAAGCCCTGCGCTACGCCCTGCTGTCGGCGCACTACCGGCAGCCGCTGGAGTGGTCGGATGGGTTGATCGAACAATCGGTGCGCACGCTGGATCGTTTGTACGGCACGTTGCGGGATCT